>FR886232.1:56172-61538 GCA_000436475.1 Eubacterium sp. CAG:248 | reverse complement strand
AATAAAAGATAAGAAGCTACTCTTAAGCCTCCACCATACGGTTATAAGTCTTAAGAATAGCTTCTTTAACTACTCATTATATTATTTGCATTTATATAACTTGTATTATAAGTCTGTAAGCATTATTACTTTCTTACTAAACTTCTTTTCTTTGCAGTAACAAATGCGATTCCTGCCATTCCCATAATTGCAAGTAACATCCACATTGAAGCTGCGTTTGTATCACCTGTCTTAGGTGTTGTATCAGTTGTGTCTGTTGTGCTGCCTGTAGCTGCATCATCTGCTGCATTATTACCATTATCTGGTGTTGTTACTGTTGTATCATCTTTCTTGCCATCATCTGGCTTTGTTACTGTTGTATCATCTTTCTTACCGTCATCCGGCTTTACAGAAGCATCTGCATAAGCAAGTGCATATGTTGAGAATTTATCTGTTGCAAATGTTATCTTGCCACTTTCAACCTCTGCCTGGCTTGCTGTTGCAATAACCTCAGCCTTATTATCATGCATTCTTATAATATAGTAAGTTCTTGATACATTCTTATCAGTATTCTTCATTGTTTCTGGTATATCAACAGTGAAGCTGATTTTCTTAGCTGTTTCTTTTACATCTGTTGGTTTTTCTCCACCTACTGTCTTCTTAATAGATATATCAAGATACTGTCCAACCTTAACAGATGCATTCTTGTCTGCTGCTGCCTTAAGTGCATCTTCTATTGCTGCTTTAGTATCTGATGATACTTTATTAGCGGCATCTGTTACACTAATCTTTACATCTACATTCTGACCAGCTTCAATAGCTTTCTTATCATCATCTGTAAGTATAGCATCATTTACCTTATCACTGTCTACAGATACTGCTGGTGCATCCTTATCGCTGTCAAGCTTTGTATCTATCTTGCCTGGCTCTGGCTTATAATTTTCAACAGCTGTGCTAAGACCCTTGTTAGTCCAGTTAAAGCCTGCCATCTTATCGAAAGCTCCCATAGTAGTTTCTGCCTTCCACCATGTATCTCCTGCCTGGATTGTTACTGTGTGGGCATCTGATGCCTTAAAGCCTTCCGGAAGATTTTCTTTCTTAATTGTGTAAGTTGTCTCTTCTGTTGTCTTTGCTCCATTAACTGGATTAAAGTACTTGTCAGAACCATAAGCTATGCCATCAAGGTATACACGGTATCCGCCAACCTTTGTATCATCCTTCGCTGCATCCCATGTTATAACGATGTCTCCAGCTTCATTTTCCTTAGCTGTAAGCTTAGCATCGCTGCCCCATACAGGTGCCTTGTAGTCATAGTTTTCAAGTGTCTTAACTGTTGCCTCTGGATACTTGTATTCTACTCCTGCATCTGTAAATGCAACTATCTGAACCTTGTTATCAATACCAGGTGTAAGACGGCCTACCTGATTACTTATATTATTAGCTGTCTTATAGTTATTTATCTGATAGTTATACAGTGTCTTAACAAGCTTGCCATTAGCATATATCTTATATCCACGTACTCTTGTATCATTCTTTGATATTCCTGTCCATGTTGCCTGTGCACATGTATATATAGCACTTGCAAGCTTAACCTCTGTGTTATCGCCAGCTGCAATAGCTGATGTATCTTTGTTTCCATCTGTTGTGAATACTGCTTTACCAAGATATGTCTTATTGTTACCTGCCTTTAAGCTGTTAGCTGTATCGGCCTTTTCACTTACATATACCATAAATGTGTACTCAACACCTGATGATAATCTGTCAATAACAACGGATGTATCTTTAATTCCGTCGATCATATCAACCTTTACACCATCAACATATGTGTCAACTCCATAATACACTTCCGTATCGTTATCTACTGCTGTCCATGTAAGCTTAACTGACTTGTCTGAAGCTGCCTGTGTATCACTACCTGAACCACCTGTTGCTGTTTCTTCCTTAAGTAAAGAATCTGCGTTAGCTACTGGTGCGTTTAAGTATATACCATATACCATTGGCCTAGAACCCTGACAGTAATAGTAATATGTCTTACCTGCCTTTAAGTTAAATGTCATAATATCATCTACTGTTGTTCCTGTTGCACTATTTGTTACATTTGCTCCATCAGGTGATTCTACAAACCACCATACCTTTCCAGTTGCTCTGTTATGTAACGTAACTGAACAGTCAGTCTTTGCCTTAAATACATATGTTGCTGTACCCTTACCTGGAACCTCTCCACCTGCGTTAGCTGCTGTAGATGCCTGTATAAACTGTGTATATTTAACACCATCTATAGTTACTGGCTGTTCTGGTGTTGATAACTCTGAAAGTACATTAACACCTGCTGTTTCAAGTGTAGAAACTGTAGCATATGCGCTGTCTTTGTTGTATTCTGTTCCTTCTGTAAGACCTTTTGTAAGATCAACTGACTCCTTAGCTGCTGCTCTGCTGTCTGCTGCCTTTGCTGTTGCTGTCTTAATACCCTTAAGATCTCTTACATTGGCAATATAGTTAGCTGTGTTGCCTGTTGATGTAAATACTACGAATATCTTATGAGGCTTGGTTGTATCTGTTCCTTCTGGAAGTGTTACATCCATCTCATAATCTATATAACCATCTGCCTTAGTACCTTTAAGTGTTGCCTTTGCAATCTCTGCACCATTCTTAGAATCAAGACGTAATGAAACATTCTGTGTTCCTGCATCCGTCTGTCTGTTTACTGGCAATACAAGCTTAGTAAGTCCTGCTATATCGCAGTTAGTATAAGCATAACCCTGTTCTAATCCAGGATATGAAGTCTTACCCTTGTTATGTTCATTATCATAAAGATAACCAATGTTATGAAGTGTGTCCTTTTTTTCTACCTTAGGTACTGTTTTGATAGCATCTGTCTTTCCTTCTGTTGCAGCTACCGCATCATTAAAGAAATCTGTACATTCATCAACGCTTGCCGTCCACTCTGTTGTTGTACCAGCATCCGGTTTGTTATCGCCTGTATCTGGCTTATCTGGTGTTTCTGGTGTTTCTTTATAATTCTCAGCCTTTACTGTGTTATCCTTTACAGTCATTCCGCTCATAGCAGCTTTCATATTATCTGTGCGTGCATTAAGTGAATCCCATGTAGTTCCCTGGAATATAAGGTTATTACAATACTGGATGTTATTCCATGCCTTGTCAGTCTTCTTACTTTCTGCTTTCTTGTTATATGATACTGTCTTTACATTGTAGAATACTGAATTGTCACAGCCTATAAGTGTTTCCCAGCCATTCTTGTTCTTGTAAGAACCATTAGAACCTACATTACCAAATGTAATATCCTGGAAATACATATTGTGGTGTGAATGTAATGGCTTGCTTGTATTGCCTACGGGGTCAATATCTGCAAGTACCTGTATTGTGTTATGGTTAGCACCATATACTGAAACATTGTATGATGCAAAGTTATAGAACTCACCAATCTCAGCATATTCTGTAGATGATGCTGAGTTAGGATCACCATAGCTTGTTGTGAATACCCAGCCCTGATTAGTATCAGCTACTGCACAGTCACGCATAGTTATGTTAGCACCGAAACCTCCGTTAGTAGGTGCTGACTTGAATCTGAATGCCATATCAATATGGTTCATAACTGTATCTTCAAAAAGAACATCCTGAATACCATTACCTGTGTGGCTTCCTGCTGCAAGACCACCATGACCTTCACGAAGGAAGTTATCAAACATCCATACTTCTGAGTTTGTCTGGATTTCTGAATCTCTTGCGCCCATACCTACTGACGAACCAAAACCTAAGTTATCATCACCTGTATCTGTAAAGTTACCCCAGCAGATTACATTCTGTGAACAGCCATATCCAAGACCGTCACCGTTGTTACCATCATATGAGAATACCTTTACATTAGTTGTTGCTATATTTCTTGAATCAAGAATGTTAACTGAATGGTTTGATGGATTCTCGATAGTGATATCACCAACATAAACATTTTCACAATTTCTCATAATAAGAAGACTTGAACGTGTTGCATAAGCAAACTTAAGGTCATCTCTTGATACTCCTTCTGTTGCTTTTTTGGCTTCATCTGCTGTCTTTGCACTAAATATTGCGTTAAGCTTGGCTTCTTCATATTTACCTGTATTCTTAAGGTACTTATATGCTGAATCCTTTGACTGGATACCCTGATAGAATACGTTTACATTACCGCCTCCAACATATCTTGGAAGACCCCAGTTTTCAGTGTCTGTTGGATCACCAGCCTGAGTATTCTTACCCTTGTTAGATGTATAACCATCTTCGTATATAGTTGAACCGGCACCATACTTCCAGCCGTTACCATAAAGAGTACCTGTTCCTGTTACTCTTACGTTCTTTATAGGATTAGACTCATCTGCTGTCATCGCATTGACAAGTCCCCAGCCTCTTGTATCTGTGTAGAATGGATACATGAGAAAACCTATCTCAAAATGGTCACTGTTAGGTGATGCCCATAATGTACCATTAACCTCGAGTGTCATATCACTCTTTAACCATACAGCACCACTGACGAAAACCTTTCCATCTGAGTTTTCAGGTATAACAACCTTTCCACCCTCAGGACATGCATCGATTGCTGCCTGGATAGCCTTTGTGTTACTCTCTATAACTGCATTAATCTCATCATTGTAAGATGTGTAGCCTTCTGTTTCAACTGCACCGAAATCCTTGATATTAACAACCTCTGGTGCTTTAGTTGTTCTTTGCTTTATCTCTTTAGCGCTTCCAAGTTCCTTGCCATCCTTGTCCACAGCTACTACCTTAAATGTATACTCTGTATCTGGTTTAAGTCCTGTTGCTCTGTATGCATGGATATCTACATTAACCATCTCAACATCGCTCTTACCCTGTGTATTATAGTAATCATAGAATGATTCCATATACTTTGCTGCCCATGCAGCGTTTACCTTGTAGTTTTCTCTTGCTGTACCGGCAGACTCACCATTTATGTATACCTTATAATCTGCTACATTATCGTACTTTTCTGGTTTCTGCCACACAAGACCTATACTTGTATCATCATATGCAAGCGTAGGAACCTGTAAATCTGTGATATCACTTGAACCCTTAGTCTTATCAAATAATGGGCTTTCCAGCTCCTTTGTACCAAATGTGTCACTTGATATAACATCAAACACATTCTTGTTGACATACTTGTCATGTCCCTGTGTAGTTGGCAGCCCTGACGCTCCCACTGTCTGCAAAGTGCCGAGTGAACTGACTGTCATAAGTGCTGCAAGTCCCAATGCTGCAGCCTTTCTGAATCTTAACATACTTCCTCCTATCTGCCTTGACTGATATACGTCTGCAATAACATGTAAATACCATTTTAAACAAAAGAATACTTACTCCCTGAAATATATTCGTTCCCT
>FR886232.1:54223-56128 GCA_000436475.1 Eubacterium sp. CAG:248 | reverse complement strand
CCTACACCGAATACGCTAATAACTTTTATATAAGTCTTTTGTTTAAGTGCCTTGAAAATACATCTTTTTTGCAATTTTGTCAATATTTTAAAGAAAAAGTTTTATCTATTTGTTACTTTTATACAATTTATTATTATTTTACATACTACAAATGAACATACACTTGTCATTTTCTCTAATAAAAAAACTATTCTATTTTTATATAAGTGCTTGAGTATGTTTTTAGCTCTATTATAATTTTTCCACTTTTATCTTCTCTGTCTTATATTTTTTCTTAAAAAAAGAGCCATGGTTTTACCCACAGCTCATTCTCTCTAAATATGAAGGGGAACAGTAAACATATATTTACTGTTCCCCTTTGATACCTACTGATGTATTATATAACCTTCTTTACCCATCTTCCACTAAAGAATCTTGTTGTAAATATTATTCCACGTATTGTCCAGTCTGCAAACATACCATACCACACACCCATAGGACCCATATCAAATATTCGTATAAGTACTATACTTAACGCAACACGGCAGCCCCACATTGTTATAATAGATGTTATCATAGAGAATCTCACATCTCCTGCAGCTCTCATGCCATATGCCGGAACAAAGGATAATACCCATACAAGCGGTTTCACTATTGTTATTGCACCAACCATCTCTATACACATACGTGCACTATCCGGCTCCATTCCTCCAAGCCTTGTAATAGGACCAACAAATGCATAAACCAGCAGGCACGATGCTATTATTCCAAGCTCTGCTATTCCTGCAAGCTTGACAATATAGTACTTTGCCTCTTCCTTACGGCCTGCACCAAGTGTCTGTCCTACAACTGTCATAAGGCACATTCCAACTCCTATTCCGAATATACCATTCACATTTTCCAGTATATTAGTCATCGCCTGTGCTGCTATGGCTGCTGTTCCAAGTGTTGATACTGTTGACTGTATGGCGAGCTTGCCGAACTGGAACATGCTGTTCTCTATACCTGAAGGCACACCTATTGCAAGTATCGACTTAATAAGTCCGAAATCTGGTCTTATAGCCACATAATCCTTTACAACTATATCAAGCTTAGGCTTTGATAAAGCTATAAATATAACTACCATACAGAACACTCTTGACACAAGCGTAGATATCGCTGCACCAGAAACTCCTAACTTAAACACAAACATCAGAAGCGCATTACCACCTATGTTAAACACGTTTGATATCACTGACACCATCATAGGATATCTTGAGTTACCACAAGACCTGAATATTGCTGAGCCAGCTGAAAAAAGTGCAAGAAATGGATAGCTAAGTGCCGTAAACAAAAAATAATCCACCGCATTATCCATAACCTCCTGCTCAACATGTCCAAATATCAAAGTAAGAAGCGGTCTTCTGAATATAAGCCCAAGTATGGTTATTGCAAGTGATATCACCATAACAGTAAGTACAACCTGTCTTGCGGCCTTATTAGCTCCATCCTTATTTCTCATACCAATATAATGTGAGCATATAATCGCTGCTCCTGTTGCCATTGCAGAAAAAAGCTGCACTATAAGGTTATTAACCGAATCTACAAGCGATACTCCTGATATTGCCTGACTTCCAAGATTACTCACCATCATAGTATCAACCATACCCATAAAAGAGTTAAGAAGCTGCTCTACTACGATTGGTATAAGTAAGGCAAAAAGAGCTTTATTGTGAAACATAAGGTCATGTTTATCAATATCAAATAGTTTTTTCATACTCATAACGTATCCACTCTCCATAGTTCATTAAAAGCATCTACCCGGTATACCGGATAATAGCTGCTAATATAAAAGATTAATCCTTTCTTATGGATTAGTCAACCGATACTTATGGATTTATTGCGGGTTTATGGTAATTATGGATTTGTTATAAGTTCTCCTTGCAA
>FR886232.1:45355-54170 GCA_000436475.1 Eubacterium sp. CAG:248 | reverse complement strand
TCTCTTATCGGGCCACTTTCTCTTCTCACTACTGTTCAAATACAACTCTTATAGTTGTTCCAGTTCCAAGCTCACTATCAAGCTCTATATGTGCATTATCATGCTTTGCAACTATATGCTTAACAATAGCAAGTCCAAGTCCTGTTCCGCCGGTAAGCTTTGAACGGCTCTTATCAACTCTGTAAAATCTTTCAAATATTCTTTGCTGGTTTTCCTTAGATATACCTATTCCGTTATCCTTGACCTCAATGACAACTGCCCTTTTACTGCTATTTCCATAAGTACCATTATTCACACCGCTTCCGCCACCATCAGCATAAGCTGCAGCCTCCCGCTCATATACAGATACCCAGACTCTTCCTCCAGGATTATTGTATCTTATGGCATTGTCGCATAGATTATAAATAAGCTCGTCAATCATCTGTCTGTCAGCCATTATACTTATATCTTTGCCTGAAAGATTCATTATGACACCATTTTTCTGGGCATTCAGCTCCAGCATCTGTACTGTTGATTTTGCTATTTCATAAAGATTGACACTTTCAAAGGCTTCATCAGAGGATGTTGCATCAAGCTCTGATATCTTGATAATATCATTAATAAGAGTAAGCAGGCGCTGTGAACTCTTATGTATTTCTGTTGCAAAGCGCTTGGCATCATCACCACCAGCCATTCCACTTTCTATAAGCTCAGAATAACCTGATATTGAAGTAAGTGGTGTTTTTAGTTCGTGTGAAACATTCGCTGTGAATTCCTGACGCATATCAGCATTACGCATAATATCCTCATGCTGCTTCTTTATTGTATTAACAAAGGGTACCAGCTCCTTATACACCTTTATGGAATCTGATGCATCCATATTGTCTGCTAGAAATTCTATTGGCTCTACGATACTCTTTGTAAGCAGATGTGAGCTTATAGAGCTTATCACAAATAGCATAACACACAACAACACATCTACAGGTAATGCACTTATCATAATACTTGTCATACTGCTTACTTCTCTTGAAACTCTTAACACATATCCGTTATCAAGCTCCACTGCATAATAAAATGAATTCTTCTGCAAGGTTTCTGACTTTCTTATATCACTTCCATAGCCATTTCTTCTGGCTTCAACAACCTCTGGTCTTTCATTGTGATTCTCCATATCTGTCACTTCAACAAGATTATCTACAACCGCATATCCATCACTATTAATGAATGTAACTCTGAGATTGCCATCATAGCTTTCTATTACCTTCTGTTCATTGATAGCATCCGGATCACTTACCATTCCCCACGCATCTGCACCAACAAATATATCAACATAATTGCGCATATCGCCTATAACCTCACGCTTTAATATGTTGTAAAATACAAATGTAGATATCGCCATTGCTGATACAATCGTGACAAATGCGAGCAACATACATTGTATGTTAATTCTTTTCTTCATACGAACTCCTTTTAAGCTTAATGAGCCTCATCATCCATAAAATAGCCCACATTTCTTACTGTCTTTATATAATTACCAGCATCTCCAAGCTTGTGTCTTAGTGTCTTTATATGGACATCAAGTGTTCTTGATTCTCCCTCATAATCTGTACTCCATATCCTATCCATGATATTATCTCTTGTAAGCACGATTCCCCTGTTAAGAGCAAGATACTTTAAAAGTTCATATTCCTTGTATGTAAGCTCTACTGGCTTATCTGCAACATAAGCAACACGCTTCTCATCATCTATGAATAACTGACCTATTCCTATAAGCTTCTCTTCACCAGTTCCACCAGCCCTTCTAAGAACCGCCTTTACCCTTGATATAAGCTCCATAATTCCAAACGGCTTTGTTATATAGTCATCCGCTCCCATATCAAGACCTTTAACCTTATCTATCTCTGTTGTCTTAGCCGTAACCATGATCACAGGAACTCTTCTGGTTTCCGGAACCTGTCTTAGCTTTCTTAGGATTTCAAGCCCATCTTCATCAGGCAGCATTATATCTAAAAGAACAAGATCGGGAATACGTTCCCTCATCAGCTTATGAAAGTCCTTTCCGCTGGCACACTCTATAACTGTATGCCCTGCATTCTTTAACGCAAAGCCTTCAATTTCGCTTATATTATTGTCATCCTCAACTACATATATGTATGCCATGTTCATCTTCCTTTCTGTTCTTATATGATCAATAGTAAGTGTACATGAGTTTTACGGCTCTACTGCTGCTATTTAAAACTGCGTGTTTCCGGCAGTCTGTATTTTTCCTTATAAGTCTTATAATCCCTTGCAAACTGCTGATTATCTTTATTCTTTATTCTGTCAAGATATTCATGTGCATCGAATTCCAACTGGTCACTCTGAATAACATCCACCGCAATATTAGAACAATGGTCTGCTACCCTTTCCAGATTATTAAGAATATCTGAATGTGCGAAACCAAGTTCAATAGTACACTTACCCTCACGAAGTCTTCTTATATGTCTTGCCTTTAGTTCTACTGCAAGAGTATCTATAAGCTCTTCTAAAGGTTCAACCTTATCTGCCTCATTTTTATTATTACTCTTAAATGCATCAAAGGATATATCTACCGCTTCTCTTACCGCTGAACTTAATATATCAAGTTCAGTCTCTGCCTTGGGTGAAAACTGCATATTCTTTTGCTGCAGTTCTCTTGCCGAGTCACAGAGATTACATGCATAATCTGATATTCTTTCGAAATCTCCTATACAATGTAACATAACATTAAGCATTTCTGAATCCTCTTTTTTTAGATTCTTCGTACTTATCTTCATTATGTATGTTCCAAGTGCATCCTCATACTTATCTGCCCTTGTTTCAAGTTCTCCTACACGAAGTGCCTGTTCTTCATCATATCCGCCTATAAGCGACATAGATATGAATAAAGACTCGCGCGATATATCTGCCATCTTATTAATAACCTGTTTGCAATGCTCTACAGCAAGACTAGGTGCCTCTAGGAATCTGTCATCAAGTAATGCGAATTCATTCCCGCTTCTGTTATCCATGATTCTTTTCTCATCATCATCCAGCTTAATAGTAGCATATGCCAGTTTCTCCAGCACCTTTCTTAAAGGAAGCAGATATGCTGTTGTTATTATGTTAAATGTGGTATGTATTACTGCTATTCCGAATTCCTGTGCTGTCAGGTTTAAGAATGAAAAGTGTATTACTGCATTTAAAGCATAGAATACTATCATAAATGTAACAGTACCAATCACGTTAAAGTACAGATGAATAATAGCAGCTCTCTTACCATTCTTAGTTGCTCCAATACTTGAAAGCAAAGCTGTAACGCAGGTACCTATATTCTGTCCCATAATGATAGGAAGTGCTGTTGCATAGCTTAATATACCTGTTGAGCATAATGCCTGAAGTATACCTACTGATGCTGATGAGCTCTGGATAATAGCTGTAAACAGCATACCTGCAAGCATTCCAAGCACCGGATTAGAAAATGCTGTAAGTATTGATGCAAACTGTGGCACCTCGGCAAGTGGTGCAACTGATGAGCTCATAGCATCCATGCCGTACATAAGAAGTGCAAAGCCTATCATTATCTTTCCTGGATTCTTTAAGCTGTCCTTCTTTAAAAACATCAGAAACACTATGCCAACTGCAGCAAGAACTGGCGAAAATGAGGTTGGCTTTAACAGGCTTATGAATATATTACTACTCTCAATACCTGTAAGACTCAATATCCAGGATGTTATAGTCGTACCTATATTAGCACCCATTATTACGCCAACTGCCTGGCTAAGCTTCATAATACCAGAATTCACAAAGCCTACAACCATAACTGTTGTGGCTGATGATGACTGTATTACTGCTGTTACGCCAGCACCAAGAAGTACCGCCTTCAACGGATTTGATGTAAGCTTTTCGAGTATTTTTTCAAGCTTTCCACCTGAGGCGCCAGTTAATCCTTCACCCAACAGATCCATTCCATACAGGAATATTGCTAATCCGCCTATTAATGATAATACACCAAATATGTCCATATTTCCTCCAAATTTTTGTCTGTTTAATCTGACTTCATTTATTCTTTACATTTTGGAGTGTAATTCACGTATATAAATGTTATATGAACCTTATGTAAATTCTGTGTAAATTCTTATCATAAAATTATTACAACTAAATTATTACCATTAAATTATTGTAGTTTTATATTCTCAATTTATTTCGGTTTATTTATCGTCTGGATGTTCACCTGTTATTGAGAATATAACCCATTCTGATATATTGGTAGCGTGATCGCCTATTCTCTCAAAATACTTTGCAGCCATGAGAAGATCTGATGCCTGCTCACCAACCTCTGCATTCTCATGTATCATATTTATAAGCTCCTTCTTTACCCTGCCAAAAAGCTCATCTACTATATCATCATGTGCTATAACTTCCTTTGCCTTATCCATATCCTTATTAACAAATGCATCTACACTCTGCACAAGCATATACATAGTTTCCTTAGCCATCTGCTGAATGTGATCAAGCTTCTTGATATAAGACTGGTTGGAAAGCTCAATAGTAATCTCTGAAATATCAGAAGCGTGGTCACCTATTCTCTCCATATCTGTGATCATCTTGAGTGCTGAGGATATAAGTCTTAAATCTCTTGCAACCGGCTGCTGCTGTAAAAGCAGTTTAAGGCACAACTGTTCAATCTCTCTTTCCTGATGGTCTATCTCTTCATCATAATCTATGACAACATTAGCAAGCTCTGTATCCTGATTCACAAGTGCCTTTACTGTATCTGCTATTGCCTTTTCTATCATTCCACCCATTTCTATAAGCTCGTCATTAAGCTGTACTAACTGTCTGTCAAATCTATTTCTCATATTAATCCTCCATTCTTGCGCTATTTCTTAGCGCATCTCAAGTTTGTGCGCAGCACAAATCACGTATATTTCTGTATACAAAAATACCTCCACTATAATACAGCTATGTACATAGTGAAGGTTAAATGTTCAATATACCAGCATCCTGCTGCCAGTATAATATGCTGTGTGTAAATAAGCAGACATTCAGCTCCTGTCCCTGAATATTATGTATCTTCTGTTAAGTGCCCTTAACGCATTCCTGAAAGCCTTGGCTCTCTTAGGATACTTAAACATAGCACCAACCTTATTATACAGATAGAACATGTATACAAGAACCTTGTTAAATGAACCTATCCTGTCCTTGGTTGTATGTCCATATCTTGTACCACCAACCTTAGGATGATTCTCCTCCTTGTAATATACAATCAGGTCATCAACAGTCCTTATTGTTTCAGGGAGCAGCGCATATCCAAGACCTACACAATCACTGCCATGTGCATCACTACCTGCGGTAAGTGGTACTTTGCAGTCGCTTGCAAATCTTCTTGCATATCTGTTGCTTTTATTACTTTCACAGGCATTATAACCTTCAACGAAATCAAAATGTACCATATGTGCAATCTGCTTTGGCTGATTCCAATACATAGTAGAAGCAAAGCTCATAAAGGGTTCTCCATAAGGATGTGCCGGACCTAATATTCCATCGCTGCAATGAACTATATAGATGAGCTTATCAAGAGTTAAACCTTTATATCTTAATAACTCATACACCTCATCAGGGGTATCTGATGGGAGTATGACTATAAAATGTCCAAATTCAAGACTATCATACTCTATACCTCTTAAAACAACGAAATCATCATACTTCTTTCCCGAATTCACATATGCTTCATAACCACCATATGAGTCATGGTCTGTTACAAGCATTCCACCGAAGCCCTTACTTCTTAATATCTCAATGTAATCTTCTATATTAACCTTTGCATCTACTGAACCCTCAGCCGTATGACAGTGCATATCAAACTTTACATATTTCATATATCTATAACCTTTGCCCTTCTTAATTAGTATTAACTGTTTTATGCCTTATTTATGCTCATTATACTTCCATACTATACTAATAACAAGTGACAAAAATATGAAATATCAGCCAAAACGTCCTGTTATATAATCCTCTGTTTTCTTGTTCTTTGGCATTGAGAATAGCTGCTCTGTATTTCCATATTCAATCATTTCTCCTAACAGGAAGAATGCTGTATTATCAGATATTCTTGTTGCCTGCTGCATATTATGAGTAACCATTACAATGGTATACTGATTCTTAAGCTCTATTGCCAGGTCCTCTATTCTTGATGTCGATATAGGATCAAGTGCTGAGGTAGGTTCATCCATAAGAATTACTTCCGGTTCTACCGCAAGTGTTCTGGCAATGCACAATCTCTGCTGCTGTCCACCTGATAAACCAAGCGCTGATTTCTTTAATCTGTCCTTTACTTCATCCCATATAGCAGCCTGCTTTAAGGCTCTCTCAACAATTATGTCAAGATCTGCTTTCTTATGTACTCCAAACAGTCTTGGACCATATGCTATATTATCATACACGCTCTTAGGGAAGGGATTAGGCTGTTGGAATACCATTCCAACTCTGTGTCTTAATGTTATATCATCCATATCTGTGAATATATTCTTTCCATCAAGACGTACATCTCCATCTATAGTCACATTATCAACAAGATCATTCATTCTGTTAAGTGTCTTTAAAAATGTTGACTTACCACATCCAGAAGGACCTATAAAGGCAGTTATCTGATTCTTCTTAATATTCATATTAATATCTTTTAATGCGTGAAAAGCCCCATAGTGAAGATTAAGGTGACTAATCTCAAACTTATTATCATCGCTGCCGGCTGCTGTAAATATTCCAGAACTATTAACTGTATTATCCATATATATTCCTCATTTCTATATTAAAAGTTATGTATATATCGTATATACCTTTTCAGACCTTCCAAATATATTGCATCTGCTTTATGCCTTCTCTCCGGCATTCTTCTTATTAATCTTATTGCTTAATATATTGGCACCAATACTGAATGCAAGCACAAGTATAAGAAGTACTGCTGATGCAAGATTCGCAAGATTCTGGTCTTGTCCGTTTACCTGCAGATCCCATATCTGTAAGGAAAGTGTTTCTGCTGAACGGAAAGGATTAAGAGGGCATGTAGAAGATGAAAGGTCCCAGTTAGACCATCTTATATTCGTACCTGAGCCTGTTGTATACAGAAGTACTGCTGCCTCACCAAATCCACGTCCTGCTGCGAGAATAACACCTGTCATGATTCTTGGAAGGCAGGCTGGCAATAATACATGGAATATAGCCTGCCAGCGTGTTGAGCCAAGTCCCATACTAGCTTCGAAGTAACCCTTTGGAAGCCCCTTAATAGCATCCTCTGTTGTAGTTGTTATAAGTGGCAGTGTTATTATTGATACTGATAGTGCTCCTGCCATAAGGCTCTTATCCATTCCCATAATAACAAGGAATATAAGATATCCAAAAAGTCCTACTACGATTGATGGAAGAGATGAAAGAGTTTCTATACATATTCTTATAAACTTTGTAACAGCTCCTCCCTTAGCGTACATAGCAAGATATATTCCTGCAAATGTTCCGATTGGAACTGTTATAAGCAGTGACAAAAATACAAGATACAACGTATTAAACAACTGGTTTCCTATGCTTCCTCTTCGTGCAAATCTGAACATAGATATATCTGCGCCGATAAAGCCTTTAATAATTACATATCCAGCAAATGCAGCTAAAAGAACAAAAAAGAAGACTGCTATGGCGTAGAATATGACTGTCATTATGCTGTTTTGTGCCTTTGCACGTTTAATTCTATTCATAAATATATGCTCCTTTAATTCTGCTTTGCCGATGTTAACGCACTCTTTTTAGCGGATACCTTAGCTCCTGCATCCTCTGGTTTCTTTCTTGATAATATATGTATAAGGAATATGAATAATAATGATATGAGAAACAGAAGTAAAGCAAGTGTCCACAACGCAGTCTTTGTTTCTCCACCTTCCATAGCATTACCCATCTGGGCTGTTATTTCTGTTGTAAGTGACTTAGTTGTAGAGAATATGCTTTCAGGAAGTGCTGTTGTCTGTCCTATAACCATAGCTACTGCAAGTGCCTCACCAAAGGCTCTGGCAAGACCAAGTATTATTCCTGAGAATATGCCTGAGGCTGAAGCTGGTAGTACAATCTTGTATATTGTCTGCCAGCGTGTTGAACCCATACCATAGGCTCCCATCCTGTAATCCTTAGGAACTGCTCTTATTGCATCTGCTGAAACGCTTGTTATCGTAGGAAATATCATTATTGCAAGCACAAGTCCTGCTGCAAGTATCGAATGTCCTACCTGCCTATGAAATATATCCCTTATAAAAGGGACTAAAACTGTAAGTCCTACCCATCCATATACAACTGATGGAATTCCTGCAAATATCTGTATTACAGGACGATAGAATTTCTCACCGAACTTAGGAGCAATTTCTGTCATAAATATAGCTGAGCCAAGTGCAAATGGTGTTGCTATAAGCAATGCAAGTCCACATGTACTAAGTGAACCAACTATAAATATAAGTGTACCTACGCTTCCTCCACCTTCCATATTATCAACCGGTGCCCAGTCTGATGAAAAAAGAAATTCTCCTATTGAATGATGGAACTTTAAAAACGTTCCAGAGCCCTTGTATACAAGGAATCCACCTATTCCCAATGTAATAACTATAACGAACAAGCCACACATTGTAACTATACTCCGCCACAGATATTCCCTGGTAAACATACCTCTCTTACTGTTCATACATTCTCCATTCTAATGTCTGCTATATCACGATTATAGGCAGGCACCACAGATATTATCGTGCCCGCCTCTTTATAATCTCTTATGCAGTATCATTGCTGACTACATTGCTAACTGCATTAC
>FR886232.1:43266-45343 GCA_000436475.1 Eubacterium sp. CAG:248 | reverse complement strand
TGCTAACTGCATTACTATCTGGTCATCAACATATATATTTTACAAGTTAATTAATATTTATGATTAGTGTTCCTTAACTGTCATCTTAGAAGATACGCCGTATCCTAAGGCTTCCATTTTCTTACCGTATTCATCTGACATAATGTAATCAAGGAACTTCTGAGATACTTCATCAGCATTTCCCTTTGTATACATATGCTCATATGTCCATACCGGATACTTTCCAGCGTATGTATTCTCAAGTGTAGGCTCTACACCATCAATTGATACTGTATCAACACCAGGATTGCTTACAAGATATGATAAAGCTACATATCCGATTGCACCCTTTGTTGTCTTTACATTCTGTAAAAGGACACCTGAATCATCTGTTTCCATAGACTTGTTAGATGCTTCGCTTGCACCATCAAGTGCGTACTTCTTAAATGTTGCTCTTGTACCTGAAGATTCTGGGCGTGTAATAAGTACGATTGCTTCATCAGCACCACCAACTTCCTTCCAGTTAGTAATCTTACCTGTGAAGATATCTGTAAGCTGTGCCTTTGTAAGATTCTTAACACCGCTTGCTGTTACATCCTTGTTTACGATAGGTGCCATAGTTACAACACATACCTTATGGTCTACAAGTGCTGAAGCCTTTGTTGCATCAAGCTTTTCTGCAGCTTCTACATCTGAGTTACCAATATTAACTGTTCCTTCTGAAACCTGCTTAAGACCTTCTCCTGATCCACCTGCATCAATTGTGATATTTACATCTGGATATTTTTCATTAAAAAGATCTGCTGCATCATCTACAAGTGGCTTAAGTGCTGAAGAACCTGCTGCTGTTATACTTCCGTTAAGCTTTTCTGCCTTTGCGCTGTCATTTCCATTATCTGAACTGCTACTTCCACAGCCTGCTAATGCTCCTACTATACATACTGTGCTAAGTGCAATAGCTACACTCTTTTTCCAATTAAACTTTCTCATAATCATCCTCACTTTTCCTTCTGACTGCTTATGTCTGATTTTTTCAATTTCTAATCCGTATCTGCTTTCTGATATCTGATATCTAATCAGCTTTACAGTCTGTTTTTCAAACTATTGTTTTGTTTTTATCAACTGATTACAAGACTTAAGCCATAACAGGTGTTACGTACCATCCGTTATCAACTTTACCTGTACCTCATTGACAGTTAACAGAATAACAACGGTATGTAAAATGTAATACCGTATGTATGAGAAATCTGTGTAAAGTGTTCGTAAATTGAAATAAGGGATAAAAAATATCGCCAGCCATGACCTGACTGACGATACTAAAATTTTATTATTTATCTTTTAACTTAATTTATTTCATTTTAACTTAGCCAATGTTAAAATGCACGTTTTTAAGTTATTTTAATTATTGCATGTAATTATTGCAATGCTGCCTTCCTGCTTAATACTCTATATTCAATAAACTTTTCTAATATAAACAGGCAGCCTATAATCAAAGGCATAAAGACACTTATATCTATCAGGCTTCCACCTTGATTATCCGGATCTATTACTCTTATAAATATAGCTGCCATCTGTCCTGTTATAACGAAGGGGGCTACTATACGTGCTGTTAATATAACCTTTACACGCCTTAACACTGATATATCCACAGGTATGTACCTGTATTTCTTAAATATATTAACGCTCCTTCCGTTTTCTCTCACATATGACACATATGCAGTCACGCCCTGATATACAACAAATATAAATACTGTCAACGAAATAATAACCCTCTTATCGTCTGATGAATAATCATACTTAAAACCAAACATAGCTGACATAAATACACTAAAAATCAAGCCAAGATAAATAGCTATATATGTCCCTTTTGTTTCTTTTACCATACGTTTTTTCCAGTTTTCCCGTTCTGCTTTTAACAGCATTTTTATACCTGTGTCCATATACTCCCTCTTTTCTGCGCTTATTTTTTACAGTTTCTTTTTTGCTCTTTTTGCATCATTCTATATACATGATGTCGGGGTCAAAAGACCACGACTTTGATACCTACGGATTGTTCCGTGCTACGCACTCCCACGTCTCCGCTCCGCTTCGGTCAGTG
>FR886232.1:25408-43237 GCA_000436475.1 Eubacterium sp. CAG:248 | reverse complement strand
GCTAAACATGTGCCACTGGCACATAGCACCCTAGTATCATATACATTCCCTAAGTGAATATCTCCCATCTTCCACATCCATAATATAATCAGCTATCTTGGTAATGTCTTCATCAAGATGTGTCGCCATAAGAATAGTCATATCATATTCAGCTACGAATTCCTGCAATATCTTTAGAAAATCATCCCTGAATACAGGATCAAGATTGGCAGTAGGCTCATCCAGTAATAACACCTGCGGTCTGTATGCTGCTGCAAAAGCAAGCTGATACTTAAGCATTTCTCCTGTTGACAGCTTTCCTAAGCTGCTGCCTGAATTAATATTCAGATTTTTAAGTATTTTACGATATTCATCGCTGTTCCAGTTTTTATAAAATGGTGCATACAACCTTTCATTTTCATATGCATCCTCTTCCATAAAAAATGTTCTCTCCTGAGAAACAACGCCTGTTATATTTTTTATCTGTGTTCTGTTCTTTACCACATCAATGCCATCTATGTAAATATTCCCCTGCATTTTATCATACATTCCAAGAAGCATACGAAGCATTGTTGATTTTCCGGCTCCGTTATCTCCCTGTATGCCCACGATATAGCCTTTAGGAATATTTATAATTGCCGGTTTTATAGAAAACTTTCCTAACTTTAACGCAGCATTTTCAATTCTTATTATATTTTCTTCCATTACTTTTCCCCCAGCACACGAACCATATCAATCACATCATCCAAGGTCATGCCCGCATTGAAACATTCCTTTAAAATATCTGACATACGGTTTTCTATATTCATCATCTGTTTTTCTCTTAAATGGTCATTTTTCTGCTCGCATACATAAAATCCTCTTCCGGGAACAGACTCAATAACGCCTTCCTTTTCCAGTTCCTCATAGGCACGCTTTGTTGTGATCACACTTACAGTAAGCTCTTTTGCAAGAACTCTTATGGACGGCATGCCTTCCCCCGCCTTAAGCTCACCATTTATCACCGCATCCCTTATCTGATTGACAATCTGTTCATATATTGGCATATTTACTGTATTTGAAATAACTATTTTCATACATAACCCCTATTATATTTTTTTAATATATTCGTAATCTGCCATACTGCTAAACATTTTATCCTGATACTTTATCCTGCATACCAGAATAAGAATCACAGAACTTACCAAAATCAATAAGACAATAATTACATTAACGCTCTCTGTACCTGCTGTCTTATCTGTCTGTACAGCCATCATAAACGATACTACCATTGCTAATTTTATTCCAAATGTTAACCAGAAACTGCACACACTTCTTTTAACTATATATAGTGAAAATATATTACTATACAACAAACTTGCTGATAATATAACCTCGCCTAAACACACAATAAGCGCTGATGTATTTCCTCTCATATATTCGATACATCCAAATGGTAATACAAAAATGATAATCAACCATACATATACAGCAAAAAACTTATACCTCTGTGCTTTCCTTATAAGTTCTTTTCTCTGCTCTTTTGTATACGGTGCAATATACATATAATCAGGAAGCACAAATACATTTAATCCTGATGTGGCAATCTCTGGATTGCAGGTTACAAGCAAAAATAAATTTAATGTATATATATACACGTAACCACTGACCATAAAAAAAGACCAGCCCACAACTGCTATTAACGAACTAATAAGTGAAATATAACTATTCCTTAAAATATTTCTCTGCAATAGCTTCGGCATTTTTCTCCCCTCCTTTTACAAAATAATACATAAACTCCCTGATATCAGGTATATGTTTTTCCAATCCATCTTCTATTCTGTACCACTTTGAATTAACTACCATGGCACTTGTGCTGTAAGTGTTCTTTTCCTTATATACAACCGCTTCATCCGGTATAAGGTTACACTTATAATCCTCACCAGTAACAATCCTGAAACGCTCACACATTTTATAGCTTTCTGTATAAAACAACATTCTGCCTTTCTGCATATACGCAATATAATCAGCAATCCTGTCAAGCTCTTCCGTTATATGTGTCGCTATAAGTATGCTTTTTTCCCCATCTGCTACAAGCTTTGTACATATCTTAAGGAACTTTTCCCTGAAATGCTTATCAAGTCCGGCAGTCGGTTCATCAAATAAAAACATCTTCGCATTATGTGATAGTGCAAATGCTAACTGTGTCCTTGTTTTCATTCCCTTGGAAAGCTTCTTATATTTCTGTTTTTTATCAAGTCCGAATTCTTCAATATAATTAAGATACAATTCCATATTGAAGCTATGATATAACTGTCCATAGAACTTTCCTATCTGCCATAATCTCATATTTCCGTCAAAAAAGCCGTCATCAGCAAATACTATCCCCAGCCTTTCCTTGGCTGCCGCCTCATTAAGCCGCATATCACAGCCGTCTATCACTATACTTCCGGATGAACTGTAAAGTCCCATAAGTGTACGCATAAGTGTTGTTTTGCCTGCTCCGTTTTCGCCAATCAACCCACAAATATGTCCTTTTGGAATGTGGAATGTCATATTATCAAGAAGGTATGAATTGCTGTCGGGATTTATTTTATTAAGATTACTGACTTCTAACATGTAGCGTTCCCCCCTGTCTTTTTGGTAGTTTATAAAATTGTCCGTTTTATTATTTTTATGTGATAGTCTTTTATGTGATATAACACCATGTGATTAGTACAGCATTCATATTTTAACTTATTTTTATAAATACATATTATAAAACAGAAAAACTGTACATGTACTGTATATATTAATATATACAGTACATGTACAGTTTTGTCAAGAGCTTGTTGTCTAATTAAAAATCTTATTAAAAATCTCCTGGCTTTACGTTAGCTGGAAGTAACGAGCCATATTCTTCACCAGCCTTTGACTTATTAAAGTCTTCTTTTATCTTCTTCTGCAATTCAGGAGATTCTATTACTCTTAATGCTGCCTGTGCAAGGATACCTGCTGCTCTGTGCATACCCTTATGTGCTATGCTGCTTTTTCCCTGTGCAACTACTGACCAGCCATGCATAGTGCTGTCCTTTGCCATAGTTGTTACTGTTATGGAACCCATAGGAGCTATCCAGCTTACATCTGCAACATCAGTACTTCCTATTGGAATACTTTTCTTTCCTTTTTCATATGAAGCATCTATATTATCTTTTAAATCATATTCCTTAGAATTAAACTGGCTTGCATATTTATATTCCTCATCTGTGTATTCTACTAAAGGACTATCTATTATACTGTCCTCCATAATCATATCCATTGCCGGAACTGAAAGAAAATCTGCATATGCGCTGACAACTCTTATATCGACCTTCGTTCCTGTCATAAGTGCTGCACCTCTTGCCACGTCTGATACTCTTTCTATAAGCTCCTTAACATACGATGCCTTTGGAGCACGTAATGCATATAAAAGTGTTGCCTTATGTGGAACTATATTCGGTGCACTTCCACCTGCATTAAGATATGCATAATGCATCCGGCTGTCCGTTTTAACATGCTCTCTTAAATAATTAACTCCCACATTCATAAGCTCGCAGGCATCAAGAGCACTCCTTCCATCCTCAGGACAAGCTGCTGCGTGTGAACTTTTTCCTGTAAAGTCATATATCACCCTGACATTAGCAAGTGTTTTATTCATAATTCCTGTTTCAAACATTGGATGCCATGCATAAGCAAAATCAACATCATCAAAACAGCCTTCTCTTACCATAAATGCTTTTCCTGCACCACTCTCCTCAGCAGGACAGCCATAATAACGTACAGTGGCCTTTATATTGTTCTCTTCAATATATTGCTTTATAACACAGGCAGCCTCCATAGCGCCTGTGCCTAAGAGATTATGTCCACATCCATGTCCTGCTTTGCCATCTTCTATGGCATTCTCATATGGGCAGTCTGCATACTGGCTTAGTCCAGGAAGTGCATCGAATTCTCCTAAGAATGCAATAACCGGCTTTCCTTCTCCTGCTTCTGCAACAAACGCTGTCTTAATTCCAGCTATTTCCTCAGTTAACCTAAAGCCTCTTTCCTTAAGAAACTCTATCTGTATCCTGGAGGACTGGAATTCCTGATATCTCGTTTCAGGATGCTCCCAGATTGCATCACTTACTTCCTCAAACTCTTTAATATGAGCTTTAAGAATTTCATTTAATCTTTGATTCATATTGATTCCTCATTTCTATGCTTTTTTAAGTAAATTGTACCAGCTACTAATACGCTTACCCCTATTATACATAAAAAAAGCAAAGTACGCCTGTATCAATACAATACAAAGTGCCTTTGCTTTACTGCTGTAAAAAATATATAATTAAGGTATTATATGATGTCGGGGTCAAAAGTCTTCGACTTTGATATCTACGGATTGTTCTGTGCTCAAGAAATAATTGCTTAAGCATTTACACATCCGCTGGATTTACATGCACCATTATATGCTTTACCTTAGGAAAGCTCTTCTCTATGTCATCGTGCACTGTTTCGGCTATTGTATGTGCCTTGCTAAGTGTATACGAGCCATCTGTTTCTATCTCTAAATCCACATATATCTTATTACCGAATATACGTGTCTGGAGCATGTCGATTCCTAATACATCCTCATGCTTCATAACACATTCCCGTATCTGGCTGACTGTAGCATCATCACATGCGTGATCCACCATCTTGTCTATGGCATCCTTGAATATATCATAGGCTGCCTTTATGATAAATACGAATATTATCAGACTGGCAATTGAGTCCATAATAGGAAATCCTAATCTTGCACCAGCAATACCTATGAGTGCTCCTATTGATGAAAAGGCATCTGAACGGTGATGCCATGCATCCGCCATAAGTGCACTTGAGTCTATCCTTTTAGCATTATATCTTGTATACCAGTACATAGCTTCCTTACTTACTATTGATACAATAGCTGCAACAAGTGCAAGAATACCTGGAACTACTATGTTGTTATAATCTCCGCTGGTTATATTTTTAAGTGCAGCAGCTCCTATACCAAAGCCTGTTATAAACAGCACCATAGAAAGCACTATCGCAGCAACACACTCTAATCTTTCATGTCCATAAGGATGTTCCTTATCTGCTTTTTTTGAAGCAAGTTTTATTCCAATAATAACGACAAATGTACTAAAAACATCAGATGCCGAGTGTATGGCATCACTTATCATCGCATTTGAATGTGCTATAAAACCTGCTATAAGCTTCATAACTGACAGCAGTATATTACCAATAATTGTTACGAAGGATACCTTATTAGCTACTCTTTGGAATTCATCCTCCGATACAATTCCATTCTGTACCCCTGCTTTAGCTCTGATACTTCCTGAAATATTTTCTTTCTTTTCCATTATTTCATTCCTCCTGTTAATAAGACTTATCCGATATCACATATATAAATATAAATATAAATATAAATATGAATATATATCCATATATGTTCTATCTGAGTAACCCTATAACACTAAAATATGTGGGAGTTGTATGCGAAATGCATATAATAATAAATATATAAAACACCCACGAATCAGTATTAGCAACTACTGTCCCGTGGATAGAAAAGATTCCACTGTCACACATGTGACCCGACTCCTGGATTACACTTTTATATTATGATGTGATTTAATCTTATTATCACATAACAAACATATATATCATATAATCCCGGTCTGCTCAGTTTGTACTGTAGATTTATATGCAGTGCAAAGAGTTTATTATTGTATATCACGCGTATATATTGTTTGTCAAGTATAACATTATTTATTGTAATCTAACATTTGTTTGATTACATTTATCAACCCATTTATCAGCAGACTTCACTTGAATAAAATATTAATTTATCGGCAATTATAATTTTTATCGGCAAAATATCCCGCATATTCATGGCATGAAAAGTTGAGATATTTTGCCGGTAATGATATAATAATTCCTGTTAATAATTATGATGGAGGTGAATACAATGTATCTAAATGTCAAAGAAACTGCAGAGAAATGGAAAATTTCCGAAAGAAGTGTACGAAATTATTGTTCACATGGAAAGATACCCGGCGCTATTATTGACGGTAAATCATGGAAAATACCCAAAAATGCAGTTAAACCAGTCAGAAAGAAAAGAAACGCAATGATACCCAGAGATTTACTTACCCGTCTTACTATTGAAAAAGAATCCGGAATTTCCGGTGGAATATACCATAAAATTCAAATTGATTTAACTTATAACTCCAATCACATCGAAGGCAGCCGGCTTTCACATGACCAGACAAGATATATTTTTGAAACTAATACAATAAACATACAAAATGAAACCGTCAATGTTGACGATATAGTTGAAACCGCTAATCATTTTAAGTGTATTGACTTAATCATTGATTTAGCCAACTATCCTCTAAGTGAATCTCTTATCAAGCAGCTTCATCTGATATTAAAGTCAGGTACTTCTGATAGCAGGAAATCCTGGTTTGCTGTCGGTGATTACAAAAGGATTGAAAATGAAGTCGGTGGAATGCCAACTACAAAGCCTGAAAATGTATGCAAAGAATTAAAGGCTTTACTTAAAAGTTATAATAATATAAAGCAAAAATCTCTAAAAGAAATAATCGAATTTCATTATGAATTCGAAAAAATACACCCATTTCAAGATGGCAATGGTCGTGTTGGCAGATTAATTATGTTTAAGGAATGCCTTCGCAATGGCATAACTCCATTTATTATAGAAGATGATATAAAGGAATTTTATTACCGTGGATTAAAGGAATGGAAAAACGAACAGGGATATTTAGTTGATACCTGTCTTACCGCTCAGGATAGATTTAAGACTTATCTTGATTATTTTGGCATTGAGTATAAAGATTAATAAAAATTAGTGGATGACAAAAACTATTTCTGTCATCCACTAATTTAATTTACTTTTTAATAGTTTCTAATAAACCATTCTTAAACTGATTACTTTATAAGGCTTTCCTTAATCTTAACAACTGCCTTATGAATGTTAACTGGTTCATCCATTGTGCAGTTAGGACGATGAATATCATTAGTAAAGTATACTGTGAATTCACCTGGATGTAATGTTATGAACTGCTCATTCTCTACATCTGCATAGAATATATTATCCTTACCTGCTGGTTCTTCACCTGTTACGCCTGGAAGAAGTGGTGCATAGCCCTGTACTTCCTTTCCTGTGAAAAGATACTGGATATCAATATAATTCCTATGGCTCTCCGCTCTCTTATTCTCTACTGGAGCTGTTGTCTGATCCTGGATAAGTACGAAGATGTTATCTCCATCAAGCTCGTATCTTCCTACTGGAAGCTCTGCTGTTTCTGGCTTAGCAAGAAAGTCAAGTGCTGTCTTTATTGCTGCTGGATACTGATAATTTCCTTCTTTTGCATTAAGTGATGCATAAATCATTGTAAAATCTCCCTTCATATTGGATTTAATTATATTTTCTACATTATATCACAAAAAAGGAGTTAATGGATAAATTTTCTACATTAACTCCTTAAATAACTCATTAAAATAAACTTTTAAAATAAAGCTTTATAATATTATTTCATTTATCAGGATGGACTATTGATGGCAATGCTGATAATTATTCCTGGATAGCCTTAAATGCTTCATCAAGATCCTCAATGATATCGTCAATATTCTCTGTACCGATTGAGAGTCTGATCGTGTTAGGCTTGATTCCCTGGTCAAGAAGCTCTGCTTCGTTGCACTCTGAATGTGTTGTGCTTGCTGGATGTATAGCAAGTGACTTAACATCGGCTACATTTGCAAGAAGTGAGAATAATTCAAGATTATCAATGAACTTCTGTGCTTCTGCTGCTCCACCCTTGATTTCAAATGTGAAGATAGAACCACCACCATTAGGGAAGTACTTCTTGTAAAGTTCCTGCTGCTTTGCATTAGTCGAGATAGATGGATGGTTAACCTTTTCTACTAATGGCTGGTCTTTTAAGTACTGAACTACCTTTAATGCATTCTCAACGTGTCTTTCTACACGAAGCGATAATGTTTCAAGTCCCTGAAGGAAGATGAATGAATGTACAGGTGAAATAGTAGCACCTGTATCACGAAGAAGGATGGCTCTGATATATGTAACAAATGCTGCTGGAGCTGTATCCTTTGCAAAGCTTACACCGTGATATGATACATTTGGTTCTACTAACCATGGGAACTTATCCGCTGCTGCAACCCAGTCAAACTTACCACTATCCACGATTACACCACCAAGTGTTGTACCATGTCCGCCTATGAACTTAGTTGCTGAATGAACTACGATATCAGCACCATATTCGATAGGTCTTACAAGATAAGGTGTTGCAAATGTATTATCAACTACAAGTGGAATATTATGTGCATGCGCAATCTTAGCTATTCTTTCGATATCAACTACCTCTGAGTTAGGATTGCCAAGTGTTTCAATCTGTACTGCCTTTGTGTTAGGTCTGATAGCAGCTTCAATAGCATCATAATCAAATGGATCTACGAATGTAGCTTCAATTCCATAATCTGGAAGTGTATGTGCTAAAAGGTTGTATGTTCCACCATAAATATTCTTAGCTGCTACAATGTGGTCGCCTGCGTGTGCAAGTGCCTGGAAAGCATATGCAAGTGCTGCTGCTCCTGAACCAACTGCAAGTGCTGCCACACCACCCTCAAGTGCTGCGATTCTCTTTTCAAATACGTCCTCTGTTGGATTAGTAAGACGTCCATAGATGTTACCTGCATCCTTAAGGCCGAATCTGTCTGCTGCATGCTGGCTGTTATGGAATACATATGATGATGTAAGATAGATTGGAACTGCTCTTGCATCTGTAACTGGATCAGGCTGTTCCTGTCCTACATGTAACTGTAATGTTTCAAACTTAAGATTTCTGTCTTCGTAATGTTTTTTTGCCATAATGATATCCTCCATATAATAAATATTAGTTGTCAGTTATTATTTACATACCGTTATGATATGTTATTTCGTCGTTGACATTATAATACACACTTTAACCTAGTAGGTCAATAGTAAATATTATTCCTAATATTTATTATACGTTATAGTTTTTAGCTATAATATTATCTGACACAGCCTATCAGCTCTTTAACATCTGCAATTCCATTGCGTGCACAGTAATCTTTTATTCCATCAATAACCTTTATAGTAGTCATAGGATCATTAAAGTTAGCTGTACCAACTGAAACCATAGTTGCACCAGCCATAAGGAATTCGAGTGCATCCTCTGCGCTGGCGATTCCACCCATGCCTATGATTGGAAGCTTTACTGCATTAGCTGTCTGATATACCATTCTTACTGCAACCGGCTTGATAGCTGGACCTGAAAGTCCTCCTGTCTTGTTTGCTACCGCAAATGTTCTTCTGTTAATATCTATCTTCATGCCTGTTATAGTATTAATAAGTGACACAGCATCAGCTCCACCAGCTTCTACTGCCTTTGCCATTTCTGTAATATCTGTAACGTTAGGACTTAATTTCATAATAACCGGCTGCTTTGCAACCTTCTTTACTGCCTTTGTTATACGCTCTGCCATAGCAGGAACCTGTCCAAAGGCTATGCCGCCCTCCTTGACATTAGGGCATGATATATTGATTTCTAACATATCTACTGGCTGCTCACCTAACTTTTCAACAGCATCGACATAATCCTCTTCTGTTTTTCCACAAACATTTACAATTATACGTGTATCATACTGCTTAAGAAATGGTATATCTCTTTTAACAAATGTATCAAGTCCCGGATTCTGAAGTCCGATAGCATTTATCATGCCACCATATGTCTCTGCAATTCTTGGTGTAGGATTACCTGGCCATGGCACATTCGCTACGCCCTTGGTTGTAACAGCTCCAAGCCTGTTTAAATCCACATATTCACAATATTCCATACCCGAGCCAAATGTTCCTGAGGCTACTGTTACAGGATTGTTGAATTCTACGCCTGCAATATTCACCTTCATATTAACATCAGCAGGGTTAAGCTGATTAACTTTAGCCGCCATTATAATTCTACCTCCTTAACATTAAATACTGGTCCTTCTTTACATACTCTCTTATTATTAACCTGTGAATGCTCATCCTTTTCTGTTGACTTGCATACACACGCAAGACACGCACCTATTCCACACGCCATCTTTTCTTCAAGTGATACATAGCAAGGGATGTTATTGCTTAAAGCATACTCTTTAATAGCACGAAGCATAGGTGTTGGGCCACATGCAAATATTACATCTCCAGTAATATTATTCTGTCTTACCGCATCAAGAACATTACCCTTAGTTCCTACACTTCCATCCTCTGTTGCAACTGTTACGTGTGAATATTCATCAAACTCTGACTTTAAGAAAAGCTGTCCATCCCTGTAACCCAATACAGCCTCTGTATCACATTCAAGCTGCTTTGCAAGCTCAAGCATTGGTGGAATACCTATTCCACCACCAAACAGAATTGCCTTCTTAACTGGTCTGTATTCTTTCTTAAATGTGCATACTCCATCCTTACATTCGTGTACACTGACATTCTCTGCCTCTTCAAATATCGCTTTTATATCATATCCATTACCAAGTGGTCCCTGGATATCAAGAGTCTGGCCTTCTCTCATATGTGAGAACTCCTTTGTTCCCTTTCCGGCTATACGATATACTATTCTTAGCTTATCATCATCTATTCTGCATATACTTATTGGTCTTGGCAGAAGTCTTGAGCCATCGTTTGAATATACTGATATAAACTGGCCTGGCCTTGATTCCTTTGCTATTTTCTCTGTTTTAAGCCACATTTCATATACACCGTCTGCAAGACAGGCTGTACTGATTATGGCAGCATTTTCTCTGTATGACATATTAATCCTCATTTCTGCGCACGCTTTTCGTATATTGGTTGTGTGCCGGGTGCGCGCAGGCACTTATCAATATCCATGCTTTTATCAGCAATCGCAATATACCACATTTCCATTACATATTGTGTACTTTATTTTACCATAAAGCTCCTGACCTATAAAAGGTGTATTGGAGGCTTTAGATGCAAAGCTTTCTCCTACAATCCACTTTTCATCAGGTGCATAGATAACTATATCTGCTGCTGTGCCTTCCTTGATATATCCTTTATCCATCTTATAAAGCTTTGCAGGGTTGATTGTCATTTTGGAAAGAAGCTCCTTCATTGTGAGCCTTCCTGTCTTTACAAGCTTAGTTACACCTAGTGCCAGGGATGTCTCAAGACCTATCATTCCACTAGGTGCTGCCTTAAACTCCTTATCCTTTTCCTCACGGCTGTGTGGTGCATGGTCTGTTGCTATTATGTCTATCGTTCCATCTGCTAACGCAGCTATTATAGCCTGTCTGTCCTTTTCTGTCCTTATAGGTGGATTCACCCTTGCAAGTGTTCCCTTTTCAAGCACTACATCCTCTGTTAATGAAAAATGCTGAGGTGTAGCCTCTGCATGTACATCTGCACCTAACCTCTTAGCTGTACGCACAAGTTCAACTGATACTTCTGAGCTTATATGCTGTATACATATGGTAGCACCTGTTTCAAGTGCAAGCATGCAATCTCTGGCAACCATAATATATTCTGAAAGTGCCGGTGCACCTCCTAAGCCTAACTTGTCAGATACCACTCCCTTGTTGATTCCCTGTTGTTCTATAAATGCTGGATTCTCCTCATGAAAGCTGAGTGGCATATCAAGCTTCTTTGCCTCTTCCATGGCTTTCTTTACTAACAGCTCATCCTTAAGTGGTATTCCATCATCTGTGAATACATATGCTCCTGCCTCTTTAAGACTCTTAAAGTCTGTGAGCTCTTCGCCCTTAAAGCCTTTTGATACCGCTGCTGCTGAATATACATTTATAGGTGTAGTTTTTCCCTTATCCAGAACATACTTAAGTGTTTCAACATTGTCTATCACAGGCTTCGTATTAGCCATACACATAACCGTTGTAAAACCACCTGCTGCCGCTGCCTTAGCTCCTGTTTCAATATCCTCTTTATATGTAAAGCCTGGATCCCTGAAATGTACGTGTGTATCAATCAGTCCCGGAGCAACTATCATACCCTTTGCATCAATAACCTGCTCATAATTATCAAAGGCATTTTCCCCATCAAGTGCTTCTGATTCTTCATCAACACAGCCTATTTTCTTTATTATTCCAGCTTCTATAATGATATCTGCATAGTCCTCGAATCCACTTTCCGGATCTATTACGTAGCCATTTTTTATTAGTATCATTGTTTGAACTTCCTTTCCGCTTATAGATATATTAACGTAATGTATCTATGAGCTTTAATCACTTATATACTCTCTTCTCGTTCCTGAATATATTGATATCAGCATATCTTTTATTTCTTTATCATCTTTAAACACTTCCAAAAAAGCGGCTTTACCAGCAATTACAACTGATACTGCCGCTTTCTTCTGCGTTAAATATAACTCTGAACCATCAGCATGTATAATATGCTCACAGCGAAACTATCGTTTTTAATATTACTTTCCAAGTGCTCCATTAATATCCGCAATCATATCAAGTGCTGCCTGTCTTGAGGCTTCACCAAAGTTCTTATCACCAAACTTTGCATATTCGTCCTTCTTATAAGCTGCTATAATACCTCTTGAACTGTTTACGATAGCACCAAGTCCATCTGGATTAAAGAATGCTGCAAGATCTTCAGCCTTTCCTCCCTGTGCACCATATCCCGGAACAAGGATATATGCCTTAGGCATAACCTTCCTTAATGTCTTGCCCATCTCTGGATATGTAGCACCTACAACTGCTCCTACGTTGCTGTATGTGTCACCCATGCACTGGCTTCCCCATTCATCAACCTTTGCACCAACATGCTCATAAAGTGGCTTGCCGTCAATAAGCTGATCCTGAAACTCTCCACTTGATGGGTTAGAAGTCTTAACAAGTATAAATATACCCTTATTCTCTTCCTGACATATCTTTATGAATGGATTAATACCATCTGAACCAAGATATGGATTAACTGTTGCAAAATCTTCATCGAAAGGAGTTAAAAGCTTAGAGCCTACCTTAACCTTTCCAAGGTGTGCTACAGCATATGCTTCTGAGGTTGAGCCAATATCGCCTCTCTTAACATCACCTATTACAACCATATCCTTTTCGTGGCAATAATCAACTGTCTTCTTAAACACCTTAAGACCTTCTATGCCAAACTGTTCATACATGGCAATCTGTGGCTTAACTGCTGGAACTATATCATATATATTATCAATGATAGACTTATTAAACTGCCATATAGCCTCTGCTGCTCCCTCTAAAGTTTCTCCATACTGCTCAAATGCTGCTGCCTGAACATGCTCAGGAATAAACTTCATCATAGGATCAAGTCCAACAACTACTGGTGCATTAGTTTTTACAATCTTATCTACTAACTTGTTTATCATGTGATAACAATCTCCTTTTTATTTCTTTTTAGTTTTTAAAATACTTCTTAGCTGTACGCTCACATTATTCTACAACTTTGGAACATCTTTATCAATAATAACTTCTGTTCCATTGTTATTAGAATATACAATCTTTCCTGAAACTATAGTATATCTTACCTGCCCTGATACCTTCTTTCCATCAAAAGGGGTATTATGTCCTTTAGATGCAAATGTATTGCTGTCTATAACATACTCCTTATCCGGGTCTATTATGGTAATATCTGCAGCTTTTCCTGGGAGAAGTGTGCCTTTGTCTATTCCTATAATCTTAGCCGGCGTGTAACTCATCCTCTCTGCCATCTGAAGCGGCGTAAGCACGCCCTTCTTCACAAGTTCTGTTATAGTAAGTGCTACCGATGTTTCAAGTCCTGTTATGCCAAAAGGTGCATCTACAAAGCCTCTCTCCTTCTCTGTCTTATGATGGGGTGCATGATCTGTTGCTATGCAATCTATAACTCCGCTCTTAAGTCCTTCTATAAGCTTATCAACATCTTTTCTTGTACGAAGTGGCGGATTCATCTTATAGTTAGCATCATCCTCTGTTATAGCATCTTCTGTAAGTGTAAAATGGTGTGGCGTAACCTCAGCTGTTATATCCATGCCTTCCTTTTTGGCATCAGCTATCATGCGGACACTATCCTCTGTAGAACAATGGCATAGGTGAAGCTTGGCACCTGTGTTTTTTGCAAGAAGTATATCTCTTGCAACAATTATATCCTCAACTGCATTCATGATTCCATAGAAACCTAATTCTCTTGCATGATTACCAGCATTCATGACACCACGTGCTGCAAGATTCTTATCCTCACAATGTGCAAACACTGGAATATCAACTTCTGCTGCAAGTCTCATAGCCTGTCTTGCTACTCTTGCATTCATAACCGATCTTCCATCCTCACTTACAGCTACCGCACCTGCCTCTTTAAGATTCTCAAAATCTGTCAGATACTCTCCATCCTGACCTGCTGTTATGGATGCTATAGGAAGGATATTGATATCAGTAACCTCTTCTGCCTTATTCCTGATATACTCTACCATCTCTACACTATCTATAACCGGCTTAGTGTTTGGCATAGGGCATACAGTTGTAAAACCGCCTCTTGCTGCTGCTCTTGCACCTGTTCTTATAGTTTCCTTATGTTCAAAGCCTGGTTCCCTGAAATGTACATGAATGTCTATAAGACCTGGCATTACAAAACAGCCTTTAGCATCTATTATGCTATCTGATGCATCATCAATATCTTTAGCAACCTTTTCAATTATACCATCTGTTACAAGAAGATCTTTAACTTCGTCTGTATTACTTGCAGGATCAATAATTCTACCATTCTTTATCAGCATTTTCATAACCAATTCTCCCCCTAAAGTTTAGTTTTTCAAATTCATATGCCGGCACTGGCTTTCCATAATAAAAGCCTTGTATATAGTCTACTCCCAGTTCCTTTAGTATGTTAAGCTGTGCTTCATTCTCAACTCCTTCTACAATAATATCTGTATCAATCGTATCTGAAAGTTCGACTATGAGTTTTATAAATGCCTGCGCATATTCGTCCTCCACTATATCATCTATAAATGTCTTATCCACCTTTATAATATCAAGCGGAAGCTGTTTTATATAATTCAGTGATGAATAACCAGTTCCAAAGTCATCAAGTGCAATTCTTGGTCCTAGTTTCTTGATTCCTTTTATTATATCAAGAACCCTGTCCATATCATTGATAGCAAAGCTTTCTGTTATCTCAAGAACTATATTCTTTGGATTCACCCCTGTTTTCTTTAATATACGCGCCACAGTTTCAGCAACATCCTTCTGGAGCAGCTGCACTACCGAAAGATTAACATTGATATGGAAATCAGGTATGCCATGCTCATTCCAGTATCTGCACTGCCTGCAGGCTTCTTCAAGTACATAATCACCTATTGACGTTATAAGTCCAAGATACTCCGCAAGTGGTATAAAATCACCAGGTCCCATAAAACCCAATGCCTTACTATCCCATCTTACAAGTGCCTCACATGATGAACATTCACCTGTTCTTACATCAACTACCGGCTGATAGAATACCACAAATTCTTCTATTCCTGAAGTTACAGCCTGCCTCATGCTATTCTCTATATCAAGTCTTCTTGCTGTGTTCAGCTTACTACAGCTGTCGTAAAATGTATAACCATTCTTTCCATTTTTCTTGGACTCATACATTGCTATATCAGCAAGTCTTATAATCTCATGCACATCTTTGCTGTCATCCGGGAATACTGCAATACCCATACTCATAGTACAGAAATATTCTGTTTCCATAAGATACCATGGCTTATTAAACATATCCTTTACCTTGTTTGCTATACGCTCAAGCTCACTGAACATATCAGGCATAACTATGGCAACGAACTCATCTCCTCCCATACGGTAACACTTACCACGAAGTCCAACTATACTCTGAAGCCCTGCTGCTATCTGCTGCAGAAGAACATCCCCGTACTGATGTCCAAGTCCATCATTAATATGCTTGAAATCATCAAGATCTATAAACATAAGTGCGCCCTTCACACCATCTTTAATGGACTGCTTGATGATTTTTTTAAGATCAGACTCACACTTCATACGATTATAAAGTCCAGTAAGAAAATCGTTATGAGCCTGAAACTCTATCTTTTGCTGGCTCTTCTTTTTTTGTGTTATATCCGATGCAGTGCATACTATAACTTCACTTCCATCTATCCACACAAGATTAGTAAATCTTATTTCAAACCACAAACCTGATTCCGCACTATATTTCTCAATAGGACGGATATATGGCTTAACATAATCTGTACCATCATCCTCATCATAAGCTTTCTTTCTATCAAGATAAGACTTGTACTCTTCTGATGACATAAGCTCCTGAATGCACTCTTTAATCGCATTCTGAATCTCTTTTGACTCAGCTGCAACCTTGTTAGAAAACAGGATAGCAGCTGAATTTCTGTCACATACTATAATACCTGAACCTATATTGTTAAGAATATCCTTAAGGACCTCATATGAAGATAACAGAGAATTATTCGTAACTCTCATCTGTGCTGTGTTCTGTATAACTGATACTATACTATGTATAAATCCATCAATTTCTTCCATAGCTTTGTCTTTTATGCCACTTATAACAACATACATAGCCTTAATCCCATTAATCTTAATCGGGATAATACGTCCCCCTGCATCAGGGTATGTACCTTTACCAGCACTTTTTTCCAACTCTTCCAGCGAATATTCTCCATTCTCAACACGCTCTATAAGCGCACAGGTTTTCCCCACCGTTGCAATATAATCAAGTATATCCTTATCTGAATTCTCCTGTATCACCGCCATATACTCTGCCTGAATATACGTATTAGCTTTTTGTAATATGACCTCAACTATATTCTGAAATGTATCTTTTGACTCCAGGCTTTCTATCACCGAAGACAACACTTCATACTTATCACTACAATTACCCAAAACATGCCTCCTGGATTGTTTTACATACAATAATTATATAATATTTATACTTATTTGGGAACTGTTTTCTGACATTTTAAGAGAGATTATTTAGTTGATTTTTACGTTAGCTGGATTTTAATTTTTGATTTTATTTTTTTAATTTTTGATTTATTGTTTTATACATCCTTATATGATATGATTAAATGAGTCATGTGTTTTAATCATTTAATAAATACATATGATAACACAAATAGGAGACATTAGGATTATATGAATAATATTTATAAGTACAATACCACACTTAAAGCTTCCGGAAACGACTATAAAAAGATTGTATTCTGGAATCGTTTCTTAAGAAATCCCATAGAGCTTATACTTACGTGGATACCAGCTGCCATATCACTTGTTATGCTGATACTTGGTAAGTACAATTCATTTTTACTGATTATATATGCGATATGCTGGTTTTATCCTATATACATATTTGCATTCCAGTTTAAGAACAGCGTAAACTACCACTTAAAACACAGAGATTCATCTGAAGATGCACCATGCACCATTACACTTATGGACTCTGCTATATTAGCTGATATTCCCGATCATAATCTTGTATACACATATGAATGGGAACAGTTCACAACAGTTTACTTCCTGTATGGCTATTATATGTTATTTGCTGGAAAAAAGATGATTGTTATGCTTAACACAAATGATATGCCAGAAGATATTAAAGCAATTACTGGATAGTTTATCAAAGAACATGTGAATCTTAATAAGTGTAAGTTAGCATATTAACTATGGCTTCATCATGAATCCTGCAATATTATGTTTTCACCTACACTATCAATCTTTCCCTCACTGAACAAATAGAAGCAATCCACCTAACAACATGATTACCATGCCGATAATAGTAAAATATCGTGCCAGAAGACC
>FR886232.1:23409-25370 GCA_000436475.1 Eubacterium sp. CAG:248 | reverse complement strand
GGCACGACCATATGTGATAACAGGTATCACTAATAATACATATTAAGCAGCTCAAATCACTAATTATTTAGCATCGGGCTGTGCATTTAATGACTTAAGTGCTGCATCAACCTTAGAACCAACTGTATTTGTATACTGTTTCATAGCTTCATCAACAGTCCATTCGCCTCTGGCTACCTTATCAACTACTGTATATCTCTCTGTATTGATATCACCGATAAGCTTACCAACTTCTTCTGTCATAGCAGGAGGATCAATTAACTGAGAGTTCTTGAAGAACATTTCTGCACACTCTGTAACCTTATCTGGCTGTTCTGCCTTTCCTGGATCCTTTCCGTTAGAGAATCCTGCAAGAACAAGGTTGCAGTCAAGATGAGCCTTAGAGTACTTTGACTTAGGGTTAGACTTAGTAGGAAGGAATTCGAATGAACCATCATCCTTTACGTTGTAGTAATATCCTTTAGGACCATATTCCCAAAGTGTCTGGATATCGCCACCATCTAACATCTTATCAATGAAGTACTTAAAGATTCCTTCTGCCTTTCCTGTTTCACCTGCATGAGATGTAATACACCATGATGGTGAAAGTCTTTCTGCATACTTACCAAGCTCCTTAATTGGAAGGAGAGCAACGAGTGAGCCATCAAGACCAGATGAAGTTATTTCGTCCTTTAACTTATCAATCCATGTTCCAGCCCAGTATGTAAATACACCTGATTCTGTCTTAATATCTGATGACTTGAAGTCGTTACGTGATGTAAATGTTGTCTTTGTACTTGATTCCTTATTGATAAGTCCATCCTTAACAGCGTTCTGGATTCTCTGAAGAGCATCCTTCATTTCCTGTTCTGAGAAACCATCTACATACTTGCCCTGAGCCTTGTCATAGTAGAATGTAAACTGTGCATTCTGATAGAATTCAGGAAGATAGTTTGTATAAGGTACTTCCTTTGAATAGAAACCAGGAGCTGAAATTACATAATCAACGCCCTTAGCTTCTTTCATCTTCTTAAGCATCTTATAGTATTCATCATATGTCATCTGCTTCTGAAGATCTGCCTTTGTATAACCAGCAGCTGTTGCCCAGGCTTCCTTTACATATGTACAGCATCCGTTACCACGCGCAGGTACGAAACCGTAAAGAGCTTTCTCCCCATCAACGCCTTTAACATAGTTAGCCTCCATAATCTTTTCTGCATCTGCAACAAGTCTTCCTGAGGCCTTTGTTGCTGAATTGTTCCAAGCATCTGTCATATCCCAGAGAAGACCCTGCCTAGCATAAAGTGCTAAGTAGTCCGATGAAAGAATAAGAACATCTGGCATAGAGTTTGCATCAAGCATTGAGTTAGCTACTGCATCATAGTATGAGCTGTGGTCTGGACGAACTACTGTGAAGTCAAGGCCTGTTAATTCCTTGAGCTGTTCATCAAACTTGTCACCCCATTCTTCCATCTGAGGAACTGTACCATCAACCATAACAGTGAAAGCTTCTGGCTTTTCTACGCTTGCCCAATCTACTGTTGATTTGTTTTCTGTTGAAGCATTGTTGTTTCCACATGCAACAAGCCCCATTACTGAAGTAAGTGTTAAACCTACAGCAGTAAGTTTTTTAACTGTCTTTCTCATAAACTTGTAAACCTCCCTATTGGTTCTTGTGGGGAACGCCCCACCTAATATGTTTCTAAAATTTATATATATTACCATTTTTGTAATCTTTTAACAATACTTTATAAACCATTTTACTGAACTTTGTAAACTATTTTGCTAAAAAAGAGAATTGTTATGCTTAACACAAAAGATATGCCAGAAGATATTAAAGCAATTACTGGATAGTTTATCAAAGAACATGTGAATCTTAATAAGTGTAAGTTAGCATATTAACTATGACATCATCATGATATAGGTAACTTTTTAAAAACTTTTTAATGTACACCGGATAAATAAGGAGCTGTGACACTGAG
>FR886232.1:14106-23365 GCA_000436475.1 Eubacterium sp. CAG:248 | reverse complement strand
AATATGTCTATTTCATGATTCGCCTTAGTATCACAGCTCTTTTTCATATAAAATAATACGTTATTCTATAGTCATAACTACAATATTCTGCTCTCACTTAGCTATCGTGCAAGCCATCCGCCATCAACTGCGAGTGTGAAACCATTAACATAGTCTGATGCCTTAGATGCAAGATACACTACTGCACCTTCCATATCCTCTGGTGTTCCCCATCTTCCAGCAGGTATTCTATCTAGAATCGCCTCACTTCTGTCAGCATCATCTCTTAACTGGGCTGTATTATTAGTAGCCATATAACCTGGTGCTATTCCATTAACATTGATATTATACTTAGCCCATTCATTAGCCATCGCTCTTGTAAGACCTATAGCTGCACTCTTGCTTGCTGTATATGATGGAACTCTTATTCCACCCTGATAAGAAAGCATAGAGCATACATTTATAATCTTACCACCTTCACCCTGTTTTATAAGCTGTCTTGCAAATGCCTGACTTAAGAAAAATACCATCTTTTCATTTACCTGTATGACTGAATCCCAGTTTTCCTCTGTGAAATCTATAGCATCCTGTCTTTTGATAAGACCTGCATTATTAACAAGTATATCAACTCTTCCGTATACATCCATAGCAGCTGTCATAACCTTAGATATAGAATTCATGTCTGAAAGATCAGCTAATACTTCGGTAAATATACCACCATCTGCCTCTATTTTAGCCTTAGTTTCTTCACATGAACGTCTTGCAACTCCAAGCACCTTAGCTCCTGCCTGTGCAAGCGCAATACTCATTCCCTGTCCAAGTCCTGTATTGGCACCCGTAACAACTGCCACCTTATTATCTAACTTAAATAAATCTAATATCATATACTCTCTCTTTCCTTATATTTCCTGTTATCTGCTGCATTAATTCTGAAATAAATCTTCAATAAATAACAACTAAACAATGCTCATTGCAGTTAGTTAAATCCTATAAGCTTATTCATAACCTTATATCCTGTCTTGGATATTCCTCTTCCTATACGTCCGGGAATATTAACTGTACTTCCTAAAAGACTATATCTTAGTTCCTTATAGAGCTGCTTATCTGTGTCTTTAACATACCTCCAGAGTTCCTTCTTTTTGTTAAGATTCTCCTCTGTTCCGGATATTATTAAGAATATTGATGAAACCTCCATCATAATTCTTAAATATGTTCTCATATATTTTCTGCATTTCTCATTCTCTGGTTTCTCAGAAAGATATGAATCTATAAGCCTCCTTGTAACTCTTAACTGCTGGTCTATTCTTGATATCATAACTTTTTCGTTAACTGACTGGTCATCACGTCCTATGAAATATCTGTAAAAATTCGTATTAATGTAATACATTTTCTTAACATAAGGTAATGGTTCAAACACAAACACATTATCCACATAAAATGTATGCTTTGGAAGTTCCAATCCACAATCTTTAATAAGCTGTGTCCTATATATAACTGAATGCATAAGTATGTACTGGTCAACTTTAAAATGCCCCATATCATCCCATCCAAACATCTTATCAACTGGGAGTGCGTTCTCATAATGAATAACTTTTTTTCTTTTAGCGCCTACTTTTTCATATACATAGTTAGCTATAACCATATCAGGAAGGTCATCTTTTTCTACGAATTCCTTAAGCTTTGTAAGTATTTTTCTATAACTTTTTATATCTACCCAGTCATCACTATCAACTACCTTAAAGAACACTCCTGTAGCATTGGCAAGTCCTGTGTTAACCGCCTGTCCATGTCCACCATTCTCCTGGTGAACAGCTTTAACGATGCCTGGATACTGTTCTTCATACTTTTTAGCTATTTCTAAAGTGTTATCCTTCATAGAACCATCATCCACTATGATAACCTCAATATCATCCCCTCCTGCAAGGCATGATTTAATACATTTTTCCATATATTCTGCTGAGTTATAACATGGAATTGCAAATGATAATAACTTCATATGTATAATCTCCTATTTAATTTTCTTCAAAAAAATCGTTTCGCTTCTTCCTCATGTTTGTGCGGGTCGAAAATGTTACCGCTTTTTCGTGCAAGCACGAACAGCGGTCACACTTTCGACCCTGGGGTATCACATGCGGTCTGGGCACTTGATGCCAAGAAGGTCTGTGCATGTTTCAAGAATATTTTTTGTAAGTGTAATAAGTGCTATATAACCCTTTTTCTGTTCTTCGTTCTCTTCTGCAAGTATCTTCGTATTATGATAGAAGCCATTGAATGCATTAGATACTTCATATATGTACTGACATATTCTATGTGGTGCATTATCTTTGTATGCACTTTCTATCACATCTGAAAACTTAATAAGTGACAATGCAAGCGTTTTTTCTGAAGCTTCTTTTGCTGGTAGTATATTAATATTTTCAGAACTTCCACCATTTTCCTTGTATTTTGCAAGTATAGACTTTATTCTTACGATTGTATACAGAATGTAAGGACCTGTATTTCCCTCAAAAGAAGCAAATCTGTCTATATCAAAAACATAATCCTTTGATGCCTGGTTAGAAAGATCTCCATACTTAAGTGCAGCAAGACCTACTATCTTTGATGTTTCTTCTGCTTCTTCATCAGATACTGATCGATTCTCCTTTATCTTGTTAAGTACTGCATTATCAATATCAGCAATAAGATGCTCTAATCTCATAACACCGCCTGAACGTGTCTTAAATGGCTTGCCATCCTTTCCATTCATAGTTCCAAATCCGACAAACGTCATATTAACATCAGGTCTTACGATGCCTGCTTTCTTTGCGGTTCTGAATACCTGTGTAAAGTGAAGCTCCTGTCTTTTATCTGCAAGATATATATATGTGTCCGGCTTATAAAGTTTTTCTCTTTCTACTATAGTTGCAAGGTCCGATGTAGCATAAAGTGCCGCACCATCTGACTTTCTTACGATACATGGAGGCAGTTCTTTAGTATCTGTATCTTCTGCTATATCTACAACAGTAGCCCCCTGGCTTTCATATGCTATACCATCATCAACCATCTTATCTACCATTTCATCTATATATGGCTGTGCATCACTTTCGCCTTTCCAAAGATCAAAGGATACATTAAGATTATCATAATTCTTCTTCAGATCTTTCTTTGAAACCGTCATAATATGATTCCAGATAGCTCTGCATGCCTTATCACCATTTTGAAGCTTAAGTGTTGCCTCGTGCGCCCTTTTAGCAAACGCTTCATCCTCCTTGGACTTAGCACTTGCTGCTGGATATATCTCCTCGAGCTCTGCTATTGTAAATGGTGCTTCTTTAGGATATTCACCTGTAAATGAAGCATCAAAATATGGTAGTTCCGGCTTTCTATCCCTTAATTCTTCTATAATAAGTCCCATCTGAAGTCCCCAGTCACCAAGATGCACATCACCTATTGTCCTGTTGCCAACAAATCTGTTAATTCTTTTAACGCTTTCACCGATGACAGCTGATCTTAAATGACCTACATGAAGTGGCTTAGCCGCATTAGCACCACCAAAATCTACAATAACAGTCTTAACCTGTTCATTGTTCTGATAACCATACTTATCAGAAGCTGCCATATCATTCATATAACCAGCAAGATATTCAGGACTAATCTTTATATTGATAAAGCCTGGTTTAACACTTTCAACAGATGAGAAAAGTCTGTTATCTGCAAGCTTAAAAACAACTTCATCTGCTATCATAAAAGGTGCCTTTTTATATGCCTTTGCTGCTGCCATAGCACCATTACACTGATACTCACATAAGTCTGGCCTGTTAGATACTGTTATCCTTGCATAATCTTTAGAATATCCACATTCCTCAAACGCTTTCTGGAATTGTTCTGTCATAAGTTCTATTATAGTCTTCATATAATCTCCACTCCTGATTTTATTTGCTTTTCAGTTGTTATATCACCTGATGCATATATAATAAATATAAAAAAGAAGCTGTTGCACTAAGTTGATTATATATTGATATATAAACTACTTACGTTGCGACAGCTTCCATATAAAACACTACTACATCACTGCTCAGTTTTAGTTTTTCAACTATTCTGAACAATAATATATAAAGCTGTATTTAGTTTAGTATAAGACACTTTCAAGAAAAAGTCCATAGCTCTCAGCTGGAAGTGACATAACAACATCCCTTCCATCAAGTGCAGCTTCTATATCTGAGGTCTTCTTTAATCCGTTACCAACATCAAGAAGCATTCCTATCATATATCTTGCCATATTATGAAGAAAATCATCAGCTGTTATTGTAATATTACATTTATCACCTTCTACATTTATATCTACTGACTTGACATTTTTTACTGTTGACTTACTCTTTTTAGCAGTTGTAAATGCTTTAAAGTCATGACTTCCGATAAAATACTGTGCCGCTGTTCTCATGGCTGATATATCTGGCACATCGAATGTATGATATGCATATTTTCTTGTAAACACATCTGCTACATTAGCCATATCAAGCTTGTATACATACGTTTTGCTCTTTGCATTCAACTGGCTATGAAATCTTTCATCAACTTCTTCAACATGATTGATTGCAATATCCCTTGGAAGATACCTGTTAAGATAATTCTTAATCTCAATAGCCTGATACCTGTCATTTAACTTAAAGTTAGCTGTTTGCGCAAGTGCATGAACACCCTTTTCTGTCCTGCAGCCAACATATATATCTATATCCTCGCCAGTCATTTTTTTAATTATTTCTTTAATCTTAACTTCTATCGTATTGGATGATGAATCTTTACCCAGACGCTGCCATCCATCATATCTGCCACCATCATATTGAATCTGTAACTTATAATTATACATTATTCTTCCATAACCTTTTCAACTGTATTAATGATAACATCCATCTCAAAAGGCTTCTGTATAAAATCAGCTGCACCCATCTTAAGCGCCTCTATCATATTAGCCTTTTGTCCCGCTGCTGTAACCATGATAATCTTAGCATCCGGATCGTCATCTATTATCTCTTTAACTGCAGCAATTCCACCAAGCTTTGGCATTGTAATATCCATTGTTGTAATATCAGGTCTGTATATTTTAAATTTTTCAACACCCTCTGCACCATCTACTGCTTCTGCAACTATCTCATGTCCTGCCTGTTCAAGCATATTTCTTAAGAATTTCCTTGATGTCTTAGAATCATCTACTATCAATATTCTAGCCATAATCGTCCTCCGTTCCCACTTTATAATCTGGTATATGCTTACACCTTATACTTCCAGCTTAATCTTATCATCTGCCACCATAATCAGATTAAATCTATGTCCCTTCATTGAAAATGTAACTACATACATTCCATTATCTGCCTTAATCTGTGTATCCTTATAAAATACTGGTGGATGCAATGCAACTTCTATGTCTTCATAGCTGAGCTTTGTTGCATACGCACCATTAATCACGTTAATAAGCTCACATATTGAATCATAAGCATCTGAATCAAACTCACTCAGCTCTTCCTGTGAAAATACTGATGCAACACATAAAAGGTCGTCATCATCTCCCGCTATGCCAAGAAATACATCTATATCTCCGTCCATAAGCTGGCAGCCTACAAACTTTCCCTCGTACTCCTTTTGATATATAATTCTTTCCAGTTCCATATCATTACCTATAAACTGAGTAAATATCTTAAGTACACTCTGCATCTGCTTGTTGTAGTATTCTGTGTTCATATCAAGAAATGTTGTAACCATATCATCTATATTACCTTCCTTGATAACCTTCAGTTCACTATCAGTAAAAACAGTTCCAGCGTGATTTTTGGCAATATATTTGTTAATCATCTTGTCCCGCATATCATCGCTCTCCTCATACCTGATTATCTGTCAATTATAATTTTTCGATTCATTTAACTTTTAAATTCATTATACATCATTAAGATACAAGTTAGCAATCACTTATTTTATTTAATTGATTGAAAATTGACATATTACTTGCTGCTCACTGATATTTTAGAAAATACTTCGCGTTCTTAACTACTGCACATAATAAAACCGGCACAGCTAATCACACTTTTGCCATGCCGGAAACTTATTTTTACACTTTAAATATGATAAAAGGTTACTTTTAACCCAGATATCAATTATATTATTTAAGCATTCTCAACAGAATAGTTAGGAGCTTCTTTAGTAATATGGATATCATGCGGATGACTTTCTCTTAAAGCTGCAGATGACATCTTTATAAACTTAGCTGTCTCCTGAAGTACTGGAATAGTCTGTGCTCCACAGTAACCCATACCTGAACGGAGTCCTCCCATAAGCTGGAATATAGTATCTTCAACAAGTCCTTTATATGCAACTCGTCCTTCAACACCTTCTGGAACAAGCTTCTTTGCATCTGTCTGGAAGTATCTGTCTTTACTACCATTCTCCATAGCTGCAATAGAACCCATGCCTCTATAAACCTTATACTTTCTGCCCTGGAATAACTCAAATGAACCAGGAGCTTCGTCACAGCCTGCTAAAAGACTTCCAAGCATACATACATTACCGCCTGCTGCTATCGCCTTAACTATATCTCCTGAGAACTTTATACCACCATCAGCGATAACTGGAATACCATACTTTTTAGCCTCAGCATATGCATCCATAACTGCTGTTACCTGAGGTACACCAATACCGGCAACAACTCTTGTTGTACATATAGAACCAGGTCCGATACCAACCTTAACAGCATCTACGCCTGCTTCACATAAAGCTTTGGCAGCAGCTCCTGTAGCTATATTACCCGCAATAACCTGAAGTTCTGGATATGCAGCCTTGATTTCCTTTAAAGTTGTAATAATATTCTTTGAATGACCATGAGCTGAATCTATAACAATACAGTCAACACTTGCATTAACAAGTGCTTCTACTCTGTCCATAACATTAGAAGTTATACCAACAGCAGCACCTGCAAGAAGTCTTCCCTGCGAATCATGTGCAGATGCAGGATACTTGATAGACTTCTCAATATCCTTGATAGTGATAAGACCTGTCAGCTTGAAATCCTTATCAACAATAGGAAGCTTTTCCTTTCTTGCCTTACCAAGAATCTTCTTAGCTTCTTCAAGTGTGATGCCTTCCTCTGCTGTTACAAGATTCTCACTTGTCATACATTCCTTGATAGGTCTTGAGAAATCCTCTTCGAACTTAAGATCTCTGTTAGTGATTATACCAACAAGCTTCTTGTTATCATCTACAATAGGTACGCCTGATATTCTGAACTTTCCCATAAGCTCGTTAGCTTCTTTTAATGTATTATCTGGATGTAAGTAAAATGGATCTGTGATAACTCCATTCTCTGATCTCTTTACCTTATCTACCTCTTCTGCCTGCTGCTCAATAGACATATTCTTGTGGATAATACCTATACCACCCTGTCTTGCCATAGCGATTGCCATTCTATGTTCAGTAACTGTGTCCATACCTGCACTCATCAAAGGAATATTAAGCTTAATATTCTTTGTAAGATTAGTTGTTAAATCGATCATATTAGGTGTTACTTCTGAATACTGTGGAACTAATAACACATCGTCAAATGTAATGCCCTCACCAATAATTGTACCCATTTTCCTTTGTCCTCGCTTTCCTGTGAATAAAATAATTAAGTTATATGCGCATAATAACGCAATTCTTGGTACAAAAAAATCCGAATACTTAATTCGGACATTTCTGTGTGGAAAAATCTGATAAACGTTCTATCATATTCCTTTTGTTTATAATATTAGAATTGTATCAGAGCATTTTTTAAAAGTCAATAACTTTAAACACATCTTTTTCAACAACATTTTGTATGCTGTGAAGAACACGTTCATCAGGATATATAAATACCCTGACTAATTCGTTATGTTCATTATACGCATATATGACAACTGAATCATGATTGCTTGCACCAACTGAATAATCATAAGTCTTAACGTCCATATGGTTCATACGGAGTGCATCCTGCGAATCAGCTCTTGCCACAAGCTTTGCTCTTTTAAGTGTATACACACCACATCTTTTTCTTGCCGATTTTGCCATAATCCTGTCAATCGTAAGCGTATCATCCACCATCGAATACTCAAGCTCTGCATTATAATACTGGAATACTAAAAATGTCATCACCGCAAATAATGCAAGCACAATTATTCCAAATGTTCTTGTCTGTGGTATGGTTGTAGCCGCCACGATACAGCCTATTATAAGCAATGCCTTATAAATAACTGCTGTCTTAGGTGGTTTTACCTTCACTATCTGTTCTACTGCTATATCAAACATAAAGCTTCTCCTATCTTGTAATAATTCCAATTAATCAAAGTAATTAATTTTCTTCTTAGTGCCTGCAGCCGCCTTAACCTTTACATCTGGTATCTCATAGTCTTCTATATCAATTATATCCTTGCTTTCGTCACACATTATAAGTAATCTGGCAATCATTTTAAGCTTTTCTTTCATTCCGAAGCTTCCACCAACACTATAAGCTGTGCCATTTACTTCATATCCGTTCATTGATGAGAAATATACCGGTCTGTCTTCTTTGGCAACATCTGTATAATCTTTAACATCAATACATAATAAAGCATCTGCTGCTTCCTCTAACTTGTCTGGATGCTTAGCTATAACAGAACTGCATATTGTTCCAAGCATATCTGTCTGGTTCTGCTCGTATTTATTGCCATATACGCTGAATTTCACAAGTGATCCACTTCCTTTGCCGCTAACAGAAGAACCTCCTCTTACCTTTACCGCTGGAAGTTCAACCTGTTCTGAACTGAATATCTCTGGGCTTTCACCACATATATTAAGCAGAAGTGCCATTTTCTTTAACTTGTCTACTACTGAATATGATGTTCCAACACATATATGGCTTCCATTAGCGAATTCAAAGAATTCACAGCTTCTGAAATATGTAGGCATATCTGCCTTACGATTCTTAGGAAGACTATAATCAACATCAGACACGCAGGTCATCCCATTATATGAAGGAAGTTCGTCCACAATATCCTGATGTTTATTAAGAACGTGTGCAAAAAATGTAAGCATCATATCTGACTGATTAAGCTCATACTCCTTGCCATAAAGCGTAAATCTGATATCACCTGTACTTGTAGCCTGTCTTGTTCTGGTGTTATCAGTTATATGAGTGTTATCAGTTATACTGGTATTATCTGTTATACTAGTATTATCAGTTATATTGGTATTATCTGTTATACTGGTATTATCTGTTATATTGGTGTTATCTACTGCTGTTACAGAATCATCTGCAGCAACG
>FR886232.1:4848-14056 GCA_000436475.1 Eubacterium sp. CAG:248 | reverse complement strand
TCGGCAACACTATCATTGTTGTACTTTTCTTTAAGTTCCTCCAATACATCAATATTAATTTTGTCATTCTTGTCATTAGTAAAATTATTATACATTAACTGTGCGCAATCACCAGCTGTTCCATATTTCTGAATACTATAGCTTGACTCTTTAAAAATATAACTAAGCATACTTATCGCAACTCTATGTGCTGTATTCAGACCATCTATAGTTGACCTGACATCTTTCTTTAACTTGCTCTTTACTGCAATATTATCTTCCATGACATCTTTAAGGACATTTACTTCCTCTGGAACCATCTTTATTGCCATACTCTGACTTTCTTTTGCAACTGTATTATCATACACAGCATCTTCCATTTTTTGTATTGTAGACATATTATCATCCAATGCAATATAAAAATTCTCAAGATACTTGCCTTTTTCCATCTTTAAATCCTCTGAACGTGTTACAAGCTGTTCTATAAGGCAGGCATAACTACGGAAATAGTTAAGACTAAGAAATGAAATCATAGCAACACAATCAACATCATATAAACGCTCCTTAATATTCTGTAACCAGTTCTTAGAAATATTCTCCTGAAGCTCTATATCTATATATACATTAATTCCGCGTTTTCTAAGTTCATATACAAATTCGTAAACCTTCTCTTTATCCTTACTTGCATAACTTACAAATACATAAGGTTCACCCTTTATCCATCCATCTTCAAGTTTCTTTTTAAGCTCATCAATATCCGCCATTACCATTCCTCCTGCGTGACAACTAAAATCCAATATGGAAGTATTATAACATACCCCTTAACTTTTTTAAATAGAAACAACTATCCCTGGTATTTTTCACTAGTGTTTTATCTTGTAATATTTCTTACCCAGATATACTTCTTATAATGTATATATACTGCCGGGAGCTTTACCAGCTCATCCAGGCTTATTATGATATATACAAGCCAGACTGGTGCATTGAATACAAATGCTGCTATAAAGCCAAGCGGAACCGCAAAGCACCACATTGCACCAATATTCCCCTTCATATCAAACTTTGCATCACCTCCGGCACAGAATATCCCATCCAGAACAGTTGTATTCACCGACTGCCCCATCAGATTAATGCCAAGGACTATCAGCATAAAGCCAAGATACCCCTTCGCTGTATCTGACATAGGGGCTGCACGCGATACAACCGGAGCTACAACGATAAGAAGCAGACCTGTTATTATCCCAATGGCTATTGACAGTCTTGTAATTCTTCCACCATATTCCCTGGCTTTATCAAGCTTACCTGCTCCTAGAAGATTACCTATAATAATTCCTGCCCCGGCACTAACACCCCTTATAACGCACTGCACCATGCTCTTTACTATACTGGCTATGGAATTCGCTGCAACAGCATCACTTCCCATATGTCCAAGTATAACTGAGTATAATACAAATGCAATGCCCCACACTAAGGAGGCACATAGCACAGGTGTTGTGTAATACCAGAAATCTCTTGTCAGTGCTTTATCTGTATGAATAATTCCTTTCCATTCCAAAGCGGCAATCCTGTCTTTGTTAACTACAATATATGCCCATACAAGCTCTATCACTCTCGATATTACAGTTGCATAAGCCGCTCCACGTATGCCAAGACGTGGCATACCAAACAAGCCAAATATAAGGACAGCATTGCAGACTATATTAACAGCAACTGCTGATGAGCTGATAACAGAGCTTTGAGCCGCCCTTCCTGTATTCTTAAGAAGAATCAGATATACCTGTGATACTGCACACAGCACATAAGATAAGGCTACCGCCCTGATATATAGTGTACCGCTTGCAATAAGCTCCGGTTCGTTAGTGAATATCCTTATAAGTCCCTCAGGTATGAGAAGCGCAAGAATAGTGAATATGCCGCCTGACAGCAGATTAGCATATAAAGCCACCGGCATGACCTTTTCAATAGCTTTTATGTCCTTCTTTCCCCAGTACTGCGAAATCATTATTCCTGAGCCTGCTGTTATACCTGCTATAAACAGATTAAGCACAAACTGTATCTGTCCGGCAAGTGAAGCTGCAGACAGCGAGGTCTGATCCACAAATCCCAGCATAACCGCATCTGTGGCACTCACAAGTGCCAACATAAACTGCTGTATAGCTATCGGAACCACCAGTTTAACCAGCTTTTCTGACAAATCATCATTCTTTCTTCTACTAAAAAACATAAACCAAGCTCTCCTGACATATATGAATCAGCCCAATCTGCTGCAATTCACCTAATAACCTTGATAGCATAACACATTCCTTTTATATTACACAACAAAAAGCCCCCTTGTTTATGAATATAAAACATAAGCAAAGGGACTTTTTTAATATGATATAAATGTTAAATTTATTTTATCAACTTGCTGATGTATAGCAAATTATTACTTATTACATCATTCCGCCCATACCGGCAGCTCCTGCTGGCATAGCTGGTGCATCTTCCTTAATAGTTGTAACAACTGCTTCTGTTGTAAGAAGTGTAGATGCAACACTTGTAGCATTCTGTAATGCGCTTCTTGTAACCTTAGCTGGATCAAGGATACCTGCATCAACCATATTAACGTACTTATCGTTAAGTGCATCATAACCTGTTCCGACTTCTGATTCTCTTACCTTGTTGATGATAACTGCACCCTCAAGACCAGCATTGTTAGCAATGTGGAATAATGGAGCTTCAAGAGCCTTAAGGATAATCTCTGCACCTGTCTTTTCATCTCCGCTAAGTGTAGCAGCAAGCTCTGCAACCTTCTTAGATGCGTGGATATAAGCTGAACCACCACCTGAGATAACGCCTTCTTCTACTGCTGCTCTTGTTGCATTAAGAGCATCTTCCATACGAAGCTTAGCTTCCTTCATTTCAGTTTCTGTTGCTGCACCAACTCTGATAACAGCTACGCCACCTGCAAGCTTAGCAAGTCTTTCCTGTAACTTTTCCTTATCGAAATCAGATGTTGTTTCTTCAAGCTGTGCACGAATCTGTGCAACTCTTGCTTCGATATCTTCCTTAGCACCTTCGCCATCAACGATAACTGTATTTTCCTTCTGAACCTTAACTGACTTAGCTCTACCAAGCATATCAAGTGTTGTATCCTTAAGCTCAAGACCAAGTTCTTCTGAGATAACCTGACCACCTGTAAGAATAGCGATATCCTTAAGCATTTCCTTACGTCTGTCACCATATCCAGGAGCCTTGACAGCTACTACATTGAATGTACCTCTTAACTTGTTAACGATAAGTGTTGTAAGTGCCTCACCTTCAACATCCTCAGCGATAATAAGAAGCTTAGCACCATTCTGTACAATCTGCTCAAGAACTGGTAAGATTTCCTGAATGTTAGATATCTTCTTATCTGTGATAAGGATGTATGGGTTATCAAGGTTAGCTTCCATCTTATCCATATCTGTTGCCATATATGCTGATATATAACCTCTGTCGAACTGCATACCTTCTACAAGGTCAAGTTCTGTCTTCATTGTCTTAGATTCTTCGATTGTTATTACGCCATCATTAGAAACTTTTTCCATAGCATCTGCTACCATCTGGCCTACTTCTTCGTCACCTGCTGAGATAGATGCAACCTTTGCAATCTGATCCTTGCCTGTAACCTTTTCGCTCATCTGTGCTATAGCTTCTACTGCACAATCAGTTGCCTTCTTCATACCTTTTCTTAAGATAATTGGATTAGCACCTGCAGCTAAGTTCTTCATACCTGCATTTACCATAGCCTGTGCAAGAACAGTAGCTGTTGTTGTACCATCACCTGCTACATCGTTAGTCTTAGTAGCAACTTCCTTTACAAGCTGTGCACCCTGATTCTCAAATGCATCTTCAAGCTCGATATCCTTAGCTATTGTAACACCATCATTAGTGATAAGTGGTGCGCCATATGACTTATCAAGAACTACGTTACGTCCCTTTGGTCCGATTGTAACTCTTACTGTATTAGCTAACTTATTAACGCCCTCTTCAAGAGCTTTTCTTGCTTCGATTCCGTACTTAATTTCCTTTGCCATTGTTATTACCTCCAAATAAAATCAATAATATAATCAACAATATAATGAATATTTATAATTAATCCTCAATTACTGCAAGGATATCATTCTGCTTAACTACGATATATTCTTCTTCATCAAGCTTAACTTCTGTTCCTGCATACTTAGAATATATTACCTTATCTCCAGGCTTAACCTGCATTGTAACTTCCTTGCCATCAACAACTCCACCAGGTCCTACTGCAACTACTTCTGCCTGTGATGGCTTTTCCTTTGCCTGTCCTGGTAATACAATGCCTGACTTAGTAGTTTCTTCTGCAACTAATGCTTTAATTACAACTCTGTCTCCTAATGGTACTAACTTCATAATATAATCCACCTTTCCGCTGTCTGACATGTATGTGGCAGCTATCTTTTATCATTACTTTAATTTTGTCTGTTAGCACTCATTTCTTTCGAGTGCTAATCCCGATAACGATAAGATATCACCCAGCCAATAATTTGTCAACAACTAATTCAAATATATTAATGTTTTTACATTTTGATTATACTTTTTTTATTTTTTATGTTTTTTTGACTCTGCAACTCCCATTTTTATAGTTTTCCCATAATAGAAAAGATACTGCTGTGCGTATCCTCCAAGTTCTCCAAACCTGTTTTTTGCAAAATCTGCTATAACCTCCTTAGATGTATCCTTCTTATCAAAATAAAGATATTCCATTATCCTTTTTATCCATACATCTATAGGAAAACTATCTCTTTTTCCAAGCGCAAAAAGACTTACGCAGCTTGCAACTTTATTGCCTACGCCCTTTATTTTGCACATTTTTTCTATTCCTGCTGCCGAATCTGACTTTATAAGTTCATTATAATTAACACTTCCATCATAAACATGGCTGACTGCATCATATATATATGGAGCACGAAAGCCTGTTTTTAAATCAATAAGGTCTTCAATAGTTGCTTCTCTTAGCTGATTAACATCTGGAAATGTATACATTGGGATTCCTTTTACATCTCCTTTATAAGTACCATACTTTTCTGATATATCAGCTACTATCTTTTTAATATGTGGTATCTGCTTATTCTGTGAGATTATAAATGATATAAGTGTTTCAAAAAATTCCTGATTAAGTATTCTTACTCCTGACATTGCACATATTGCTTCTTTTAGCTTATCATCCTTTGCAAGCAGTTCTTCTTTTATTTTCCCATAATCCCTGTCTATATCAAAATATTTTCTCCATAATGTATCATATATCTTCTCATCTGTATCGTAAAACACCAGATTACTATCATCCTGTCTTATATGTAAAAGCTGTCCATATGCTGTCAACACATATTCATTCTCATCAAGCATGTTAAAATGAAAGCATTGCCCACATTCCAGCGTTTCTTTAAGATTAAAATCTGACGGTGTATTTATCACATAATCGTTCATATTATTCCTCTTTTCTTAACTATCCTTAACTGGATATATATCAATTTTCCAATATTTTTTTAATATTTTCTCAATATTTCTCCCATATTCTATTATAAATACTTTTATTTTTGCATATTACGTATTAAAATTGATACGTATATGTTCTTTTATATACCTTTATAATATGGTGTTGCCCACATGATATGAGATATGAGCATAAAAGTTTGATGATAATCCCACGATATACGGATATTGGCAGGTATTATGTGCCCATGGTATATATTTAACACGGGCAGAAGCGGCACGTAGACGTGGACATCATGATTTTTATCATAACAGATTATAACCAAACAACACACAATATTCAATTTATAACATAATTATTTATAGAAAGATTAATGACAATGCATTTTAAAAAAAGCAATTTTAGAAATATAAATTTTAAAAAAAAGACTTTTGCTATTATTTCAATTATTATAAGTCTTTTATTTACTGGATGTAATATCCCCTTTTTATCAGAATGGCAAGATGGGTCATGTACCTCCATATCCAATACTGCATATGATAAATCCGCCTCATCAACTAATGAAATAATTGATTATATCAATCAATGCTTAATAAATAATCAGACCGTATGCGAATTATTCATTGAAGACGAATCTCTTATAGATGCTAATTCATGGCTTGCTGCCATAGATGGCATAGAACAGTTGAAATGTGAATATAAACGTGTTAAAAACGGTTTTAATGTACGCATTACATATGAATGCTGGGATAGTTTTTCTATAATCAATGCATATAAAACCGGTTCAACAGATGGACTAAATGAACGCCAGCTTACATTATATACTAAATACATACAGATATTAAACGAGATTACATCTCCTGCTAATTCGGATATAGAAAACGAACTTGCAGTACATGATTATCTTGTCGAACACATTTCTTATGTTGATACTGGTGATTCCTCTTACAATGCATACAGTGCACTTATTAACGGAATCGCTGTATGCAGCGGCTATACCGAATGTTTTAAAACATTTATGGATATGCTTGGAATAGAAAATGGAACAGTGTCCGGTGAAGCTGGTGACGAGCAGCATATATGGAATACTGTTAAACTGGATGACCAATGGTATCATGTAGACGTAACATGGGATGATCCTATAGGTTCTTCTTTTGAATACACCGATCATTCTTACTTTAATATTACAGCCAAAGACATGTCCATTGATCATACATGGAACCATGACAAATACAGTGAATATGAGAATTGTGGAACAAAATATTCTTATATAAGATATGCTGGAGTAACCATGATAAGCAACACTTCACAGTTAAACCGTCTTATCCGTAATGCGGTTAAAAACAAACAGACTCATCTTGAATTCGCCTGCACATTCACAACTGATTTAAAAACAGCTGTGTCAAAAACCGGTGAAGCTTTATCATATACTTATAAAAATGTACCTAGAAATAATTACTCTTTATATACCGTAACATTCACTTACTAATATATGTCTGCAATATGCCTCTATGTTTCTAATATGTATTTTTTTAGGACATTTTTTCTTTCCTTATATTCTGGGCAGTACTTTTTCACCTCTGCCCAGAATTCCTTTGAATGATTCATATATTTTCTGTGTGCAAGCTCATGCACCACAACATAATCCATAAGCTCCTGTGGCATATAATACAGCTGGTAATTAAAGTTCAGATTACCCTTTGAACTGCAGCTGCCCCACCTTGTTTTCTGGTTTTTAATAGTTATATTTTTAACCGTCACTCCCATAATACGGCTGTAATATATAACACGTTTTTCAAATGCTTCTTTAATGCACTTAATCTCATCTTTAGTAAGTTCATCTTTTTTCTTTGCATTGGTTGATATTCCTGCTCTGGCTTTACTTCCAAGATAACGTCGCTTTTCTTCAATCCACAGCTTATGTTTATCCACGAATTCTTCAAGCTGTTTTTCACTTAATGTATACGGAGCTCTTAATATGACTCTTCCATCCATGTGGACTTCAATACCTATTGAACGTCTTTTTGACTTTATCACTGATATATAATCTTTATTCCATATGTTATCATATTCACCACTGCACATTTTATTTTACTCTTTTCTACCTACTGGAGTTTCATATCTCCATCTTTAACCCAGCCTGCTTTCTTTAACAGCCAATTTATAAATGGACATATAACTGCAGGCAAAATAAAAGATATAAGTATTAATCCTGCCCAGTCCATCATGGTTATTGCACTCTTAGTTCCTGCTGCAACATCATTTACCCAGCCTGAATATACACCTATCTGGCCTACAAAGCCACATGTCCCCATACCTGATGATACTGCTGTTCCATTCATCTGCAGTTTAAAAAGACATGTTGCAACAGGTCCTGTTATTGCTGATGTTACTATCGGTGCAATCCATATCCTTGGATTCTTTATTATGTTTCCCATCTGAAGCATTGATGTACCTATTCCCTGTGAAACAAGTCCACCCCATCCGTTTTCCTTAAAAGACATAACCGCAAAGCCAATCATCTGGGCACAACAACCTGCTACAGCTGCTCCTCCTGCAAGTCCTGTAAGTCCAAATGCTGCACATATAGCTGCCGAAGATATCGGTAATGTAAGTGCTGCTCCGACAAGAACTGATACCACTATTCCCATAAGAAAAGGCTGAAGATTAGTTGCAAGCATTATAACCTCACCTATTTTCATAGCCGCTTTTCCAAGCGGTGGAGCTATCAATGCTGCCACCCCTGTTCCAACGCCTATCGTTATTAATGGTGTTACAAGTATATCTATCTTTGTTTCCTTCGATACTAATTTTCCTGCTTCTGCTGCAATAATAGCTACAAAATATACCGCCAATGGACCACCTGCACCACCTAATGCATTAGATGCAAAACCAACTGTTATAAGCGAAAAAAGAACAAGTGGCGGACATTTCAGTGCATACCCTATAGCCACCGCCATAGCTGGTCCGCTCATGGCTGATGCAAGACCTCCAACTGTATAATTAACACCACTTATTGTTGCAACTGTATTAGTAAGAAATCCAATATGAAGCTGTGTACCCAAAGTATTTAGTATAGTTCCTATTAATAACGAACAAAACAATCCCTGAGCCATTGCCCCAAGTGCATCTATTCCATATCTTTTAACCGATATTTCAACATCTTTTTTCTTTAAAAACGCTTTAATTTTCTCCCACATGATTAATCCTCACTATAGTAAAATTTCAATTAATCATATCACATAGCTGTCCTGACTGCCAGCTGATTTTCAATTTTATATATAACCGTCTATATAACTCGTAAATATAGCTTTATATATAACTACATATATATCTGATTTTCAACACTGATATATAACATTTATAAATAGCATACACCCTAAACTCATGCAATATTCAAAAGTATATTTTTATTTTTTCATATATCATTTGACAATATCTATTTGTTTTTATCCATAACCCAATATGATATCTGTGTCATCTAAAAATATATTACATATAATGTAATGAATTCTTTATAACTGGAGTATGTTTATGAAAATGCAGAATACATTTTCTCTTGCCATGTGCTATGTACCATGGCAAAAATGGGGAGAATTGTATGACCCATGCAGAGCTTTAAAATATGGTACTTTATTTCCTGTTCTTAACAAACCTTTTGGAGGTATCAGAACATGAATAATATTAATAGCATGAATAATATGAGTAATATGAACAGTATGAATAATGTGAATAACATGAACA
>FR886232.1:0-4834 GCA_000436475.1 Eubacterium sp. CAG:248 | reverse complement strand
TGAATAACATGAACAGCCAGTCAATGAATGTTAATTGTAATACGCCTATTGATATGCAGCGCCGCTCTTCATGTACAAATATTCAACCTATGCCTTTATCGCAAAGAAATAATTCCTGTAATATCGTTGCCGACAAGCATGCACTAATGAAGAATATATATGAGCTTGGTTTTATATTAACTGAAACTAATCTTTACCTTGATACACATCCTAATGATATGGAAGCTATAGAATATTATGCCCAGATCAGGGATAAATATTGCAATTATATGACAAAATATGCAGATTATTATGGACCTCTTGATAAACTTCACATATCTAACGATAACTACTGGATGTGGGTTTCAACACCGATGCCTTGGGAAATGGAGGTATGTTGATATGTGGAATTATGAAAAAAGACTTGAATATCCCATTAAAATAAAGCAAACGAATCCTGCCTTGGCAGCAATGATCATCTCGCAGTATGGTGGACCAGACGGAGAATTAGGAGCATCTATGCGCTATATTTCACAACGATATTCTATGCCTTACAGAGAAGTATCAGGACTACTTACAGATATAGGTACAGAAGAATTAGGACACTTTGAAATGATCAGCACAATGGTTCATCAGCTTACAAGAAATCTTTCAATGGAACAGATTAAGGGAACTCCTTTTGAAGCCTACTATGTAGATCATACAGCAGCCGTATGGCCTCAGGCCGCTGGTGGAATTCCATTCAATGCCTGTGAATTCCAGTCAAAGGGAGATGCTATAACAGACATAACTGAGGATATGGCAGCAGAGCAGAAAGCTAGAACAACATATGATAATCTTATACGTCTTTCAAAAGATGACCCAGATGTACTCGATCCTTTAAGATTTTTAAGAGAGCGGGAAATCGTACATTTCCAGCGTTTTGGCGAAGCACTTTCTATTATACAGAGCAAGCTTGATTCTAATAATTATTATTTTTATAATCCTGAGTTTGATAAAAACTGTAGTTGCAAAAAGTAACGTTATTATGTGGCTGCCGATTTGACAAACACAACTAAAATAGTTTATTTTTAATAATAGGTTTAATTCGGCAGCCATTATAACTATATCAGATAAGAAATGGAGTCTTAGTGTGAAAATAAGATTTTTCACACGCAAGATTTGTGCTTCGCACAAACTTGAGATGCGCTAAGAAACAGCGCAAGAATGGAGGATTACTATGAAAGAAAAAATATATAACGTACCTGTCAATGATGCATTTTTGGCAGACACTGAATGTCCTGTATGTGCTATGTTTGAACAACTTGAAAATGATGCCATAGAATATACTATGGGTCCAAGCTATATGGAAGATGATATACGTGCTGTTACTGATAAAAAAGGGTTCTGTCAGAAACATATCAAAAAAATATATGAGCAGAACAACCGTCTTGGTTATGCACTCGTTATGAAAACACATATGGATTATGTCATTAAAAATATTGAAGCTTTTAATCAGGATAAAGGTTCTGGAAGAAGTCTTCTAAAAAAAGGAAAAGAAGCTTCTGTGTGCAGTTATATAGAAGAACTTGATAATTCCTGCTTTGTATGCGATAAAATAGCTGATACTATGGAACGTTATGTTGATACTATATTTTACATGTATAAACATGATAAAGAATTCAAAGACGTTCTTTCCAAATGCAAAGGCTTCTGTACAAGTCATTATGGACTTCTTATGAAAAAATCAAGTGAAAAACTTGGAGGAAATGATTACACAGAATTCACGAATCTTATCACTACACTATATCTTGATAATATGAAAAGAGTGCGTGATGATGTTGAATGGTTTATCAACAAATTTGATCATAAATATGCTGATGCACCATGGAAAAATGCGAAAGATTCCCTAATACGTGCAACATTAAAGGATACAGGATGTAAACTTTAAAATTAAATAAAGGCTCGACATTAATACATCCTAATGGATGCCATAATGTCGAGCCTTTAAGAATTGTTAAAGCTCTACGACAAACAATTGACTGCTTTTATCACAAATTTTTATATTTCCAAGGTGCAAATCCCATTTTAGATATGTGAAGTCTTAATTAATAAGTCATAACCTCATACCCATCATCTGTAACGTGAACCATTATCTCCCACTGTGCTGAATATGAATCATCTTCTGTATATATAGTCCAGCCATTGTCATCATCAACATATACGTCAGGATATCCAGCATTAATCATTGGCTCTATTGTAAATACCATTCCTGGTGCCATAACCATGCCTGTTCCCTTCTTGATTACATAACTCACAAAAGGTGTCTCATGAAATTCCAGACCTATACCATGTCCTCCGACCTCACGTACTACAGAATAACCATTTTCCTTTGCATGTTTACTTATAGCATCAGCTACATCACCAAGATGTCCCCATGGTTTAACCTGAGCAAGTCCAAGTTCAACACATTCTTTAGCAACATCAACAAGCTTTTTATGTTCTGGCGAAACATTTCCTATACAGAACATTCTTGATGAATCAGAAAAATAACCATTAAGAATAGTCGAACAATCTACATTTACAATATCTCCGTCAGCAAGAATAATATCCGATGACGGAATGCCATGGCACACTTCGTTATTAATGGATGTGCATACACTCTTTGGAAATCCCTCATAGTTAAGAGGGGCTGGAATGCCTCCCATAGCCGTTGTCTTTTCATACACCATTTCATCTATTTCCTGCGTTGTCATACCAGCCTTTATATTTTCTGCAACATAATCAAGTACAGCTATATTTATCTTACTGCTCTCTCTCATGCCCTGAAGCTGTTCTTCATTTTTTATTATGCTTCTAGGTGGAACCTTATGAAACTTCTTTTTATACATCTCTATTTTTTTATCAAAATTCATATGACACTCACAATAAGGTTTCTTACTTCCACACCAACATGGGTCATTTCTCATTAACTTCTTCATTTTATTATTTACTCTCCAATCTGTTACTGTATTATATTACAAAATAAACAGCATTAATATGTTACTGCTGCAACACCTCAACCACTGCTGGAAGAAACTGTTTCTTTCTTGACACAACGCCAGGAAGAGCCACATATTTATCACTTATATTATCAAGATTAAATGCATTTTTTAATACTGTTACTGCATTTTTACCAGCATACATAACGTATGATGTTTCCTTCATAACATCTGTTATAAGCAGATATGCAATATTAATCTCACTGCTATGTTCTGTTACATGTTCCATATAATCTTTTTCTTTTTCAATGATTACCTGAATTTCATCATAACTCATGCAATTCACCTGACCAACACCAACGGACAATTCTCCAATTGAGAATTTTTTAAAATCTCTATAGAATATTTCTTCCTCTGTTTTTGATGAAAGATTACTTCCTGCCCTAAACATCTCTCTGCCATATTTTTCAATATCTATATCTGCTATTTTGGCAAGGGCATTGCATGCTTCAACATCATATTCAGTACATGTTGGTGATTTTAATATCAATGTATCAGATATGATAGCTGAACATAACAAAGCAGAAGTCTGCTTATCTATATCTATATTATATTCACAGTACATCTGATATATAATAGTTGCCGTACATCCTAATGGCTGATTTCTGAAAAATACTGGTGTTATTGTCTGAATACAGCCAAGCCTGTGATGATCTATTATCTCTAATATATCTGTATCCTCAATACCAAATACCGCCTGTGATCTCTCATTATGATCTACAAGTATGACTTTTTTCTTTCCTGCCTTAATGATGTTACGTCTTGATATCATGCCAATATATCTTCCTTCTTCATCTTCAATAGGGAAATCCCTGAAGCGTTTATTAGCCATAATATCCTGGATATCTTCAACAAAATCATTGATTTTAAACTTAACAAGAGCTGTATCTTTCATAAAAAAACTGACAGGTATTGCCTGATTAAGAAGTCTTGCAACAGTATATGTATCATATGCTGTTGATATTATAATACAGTTATGCTGTTTTGCCATCTTTACTATAGTATTGGATACTTTTACACCTTCACATATAATAAGGCAGCCGGCTTCCATTTCTATTGCACACAGCTGTGATTCATATCTGTTACCAAGTATAACTAAATCACCTTCGTCAATCATGTTTTCCATCATATCAGGATTAGCTGCAGCTATAAGCATCTTTCCTTTATCAAAACATTTATCTGGATCTCCTGTTATTATTTCTGCATTTAATGTATCAACAATATTCTTAAGACTTGTATGTGCAACTGAAAGTATGTCACTGTCATACATTTCAAAATAAGATTTTGCTACATCTCCAATAGTAACCAGTCCCTTAAGATGGTTATCCTCCAATATAGGCAGTGTAACAACATCCAGCTCTTTCATGAGTTTCCATGCATTTCTTACTGAATAATCCTCGTCTATTCCTTCGATTTTCCTGATATCTATATCCCGGACCTGAGGTCTTACATCTTTTATATACCCTGGTGCCTTTACATTACACCTTGAGAGCACAAACTGCGTTTCTTCATTCATATGTCCTGCTCTTTTAGGCACATAATCATTAGTTCCTGTCACAATATTTTTTAATCTGGCATAACATATTGCCGAACATATTGAATCAGTATCTGGATTCTTATGTCCTATAACATATATCTCTTTCATAGACTTCCCTCGCTTATCATATTTTATATAACTAACCTTCTCTATTAATCTGTTTTATACAGCTATTATAAAATATAATACTTAACCAAACCAAACCATTTTTTAATAATAGCACATCCCGTTATTATTATCAACATTCCATTGATTGTGAACTACCAATTGTCTTAAGCCAATGGGCTTCCTGCTTCAG
>FR886231.1:20667-47378 GCA_000436475.1 Eubacterium sp. CAG:248 | reverse complement strand
TTTATAATATATGAAATGCGTGACATAGATATTAACTATGCCACGCATTTTATTATATCAACTATAAATTATAGCCAGTAAATCCACCGGTTTATCACGTATATTTTTTATCACTTATTACTCTTATTACTTATTACTTATAACTTTTATTACTTATACTTTGATACATTAGTTGAATCTACCTTCTCAAATGGTACCCATACATATAAGCCGTCATCTGATATTCCTTCAATGTCACTCGTACTGCTTCCTGTTCCGAGTGCAATAGCTGCTTCTATAAGCCTCTTTCCCTGTCCATCAGCAGACTGGTAGACTGTAAATGACATTGTTCCTGCTTCTATTGCCTTACAGCCATCGCTTGTCGCATCGATACCAAGAATTAATATATTACTCTTTCCTGCTTTACGGCACGCATCTACTATACCAAGTGCCATAGTATCATTGTTACATATAACAACATCACATTTTTGGTTAGTCTTTAAGAATATATTAAACATTTCCTCTGCTTTTGACTGTTCCCAGTCAGCGTGGTCTTCAAATACATAATTAATCTTCTTTCCAGAAGCATTAAGTATCTCTTTAACAGCTTTAGTTCTTCCCTTAGTTGCTGAATGGCTTGATGGTCCTTTAATTATAGCAACATTAATTTCTGATGATGATTTTAACTTATCAAGCACATATTCTGCCTGAAACTGTCCTGCGGTGTACTCATCTGAGCCAACATACATATATTTGCCAGCTTTAAGTCTTGATTCATCTGGTGATACATTAAAGAATACGATAGGAATATCTCCTGCGAGAGCTTCAAGCTCTAATGAAGTATCCTTATCTACCATATTACAAAGAATTACATCATAATTCTCTGAAACGGCTTTCTTAATATGTTCAACCTGCTTTTCAATTGAATTATTGGCATCTAATATATCAAGCTGTGTATTATTTTCCTGTGCTGTTTCTTTTGCTTTATTAACTAACTGTGTTCTGAAAGTATCAGCCTGTGCCAGTGTCATTAACATCTTTACACTACCCTTACTGCCTGTTGAAGATGTATTAGTACCAGTGCCACAGCCGGCAGCACCTAATACAAGCATAACCAGACATATTAATAAACATAACCTTTTCTTCATTCTATAACCTCTTTTCCGGACATTTTATCTTCTCTATATATGAAACTGCTGTACCTGATTAGAAAGCTGTTCTGCCGAAGCTGCTAATTCTTCTGCTGAGATTTCCACCTGTCCACTGTTTTTAGAAATATTATCAGCCTGTCCTAACATTGACTCAGATGTTGCCATAATCTCATCTGAGCTTGCAGCCTGTTCCTCACATATAGCGGCAACATTAGTAGCAACTTCATCAACATGTCCAATCTTCTCAACAACATTTGCCATAAGTTCATTGGTTGCCTTAATATTATTGAATATTGTATTAAATGTATCTACTGCTGTATGAATTAATACTGCACTGTCACCAATCTCTACAACACTGTCTCCTGCCTGACTTACAGCATCTTCAACAAGCTTATTAATCTCTGTAATAAGCTGTGTAATGTGTTCTACAGACTCAGTACTGTTCTTTGCAAGTGAACCTATCTCAGAAGCAACAACTGCAAAGCCTCTTCCTGCTTCTCCTGCTCTTGCTGCTTCAATAGATGCATTAAGTGATAAGAGGTTAGTTTCATCAGCTATATCACCTATAAGCTTAATAATATCGACTATTTCCTTAGAAGCCGAACCAACTTTATTGACAGCTTCCTCAAGACTTCTTATTGATAACTCAATATTGTTAAGTGCTTCGCTGACGTGTTCCATATCCATTCGTCCTTTTTCGGATACTTCAACTGTCTCACGCATTTTAATATCAACTGAGTCGCCATCGTTCTTGGTTTCTGCAGCAACACCTGCAAGCTGTGTAACATTTTCTGCTATCTCATTAACTGACACTGATAACTGGTCAACTGTATCGTTAAGTTCATGCATCGACTTGGACTGTATATCTGCCGCGGTATTCATCTCGCCTGATACATTCTTGCTTGAGACTGCCTGCTCCTTTAATCGTACAGATACATCACCAATCTGGGATATCATCTGGCGCATAGCCTGAATAAACTTCTGTATGCTCTGTCCCATAACAGCAATCTCATCATTGCCCTTAACATTAACTGATACTGTAAAATCACCAGAGGCCATCTGTGTGATAGCCTTAGTCATATTCTTTACTGGCTTAACTACTACATTAGTCATTCTTTCAACAAGAATACAAAGAACTATTATACATACAATTCCTACAATTATCATAATAGTTCTTAAACGTATAAGCTTTGCAAGTACAATACTCTTAGGAATATATGATACTAATACCCAGTCAGTGCCATCGACCTCCTGAAATACCGTCATATTGCCATCAATAGTTGCGGAATCATAATCATTTGAATTAAATTGGTTTGCTACCTTCTGATAATATTCACTCTGTCCAGGAGCACCAAGCTTCTGTGATATTAATGAAGATTCTCTATCAGCAAGTATAACTCCTGTATTCTTATCAACAAGAAATGCCTCTGCATTATCCATATCAATAAAAGAATTAACAATTATAGTAATTCGGTCAAGTGTCATATCTGCTGATATTACCCTTATATTATCAGTTCCGTCATTAAGAATACCTGAAGCACTAATTACATTAACCCCCTCAGCGTTCTTATATGCCGAACCAACAGCCATATTAACCCTTGTAAGGCCTTCCTTATACCATGTACTCTGTATAGGATTGCTCTCCTTCTTAGTTGACTTATCCGCCTTTATAAGATTACCATTAGAGTCAGATACATATAAACCATCTGGATAATTATCATTATAGTTATAATATCCATCAAGAATAGCCTTTAGCTGTGTATCATCTGGGTGAAGATTTTCTATTGTGGTTTTTGCCATCTGGAAAGAAGCAAGGTTCTCACTTAACCAGGCCTCTATCTTAGATGACTGGTTACTTACCGATGACTCCAGCAAATTCTGTGAATAATCTTCAATTATGCCCGCTGATGCCTGATAAGCAATAAGCACAAGTACTGCTACGATAGCAATAACGACTGGCATTATGCTTCCTAAAAGCCTGGCTTTGATTGATAGTTTCCTTTGTTTCTTCATAGTTACAAACCCCTTTCTTATGTATTCAATTGTATATAATTTTCACGCAAATACACTATATTTATTATATCACTTTACAATTATATAACAATCTTTTTATTACAATTCACTATTGCGACTACAGGAATGAATAACATGGAAGCAGCTGTTTTCATAACATCATTTTATTTGCAGACCAAACAGCTTTATCGCAAATATTGACAGCAAAGGTATTGTAATGAGTGACAATATAGTTGTAAGCACGAATATTTCTGTCGCGTAAAGTGAATCCTTGTCATATCTTTCTGCAAACATAATAGCAGATGCTCCGGCAGGGCAGGCCATTCCTATGAATACGGTAAATGGTACATTAAAATCAAAGCTCTGGAAGTTGAAAATATAAAGAACAAGCATACCGATTACAGGAAATATGATGAGCTTAAGAGCACAAAGATAGTACATACGCAGGCTCTTGAGGCTGCTTACAATATTGCTCTGTGCAAGATTAGCACCAGCTATAAGCATAGCAAGTGGCGTATTCATATTGGCTATGTATTGAATCGGATTATCTATAACAGCAGGTATTTTTATGCCGGTAACAAAGCATACAACACCAGCGAATATGGCTATAATGGTTGGTGTGCAAAGATTCCTGCATATAGTTTTGAAGTCACCTGCTCCACCCATGACTATAACGCCGTGAGTCCATAATAACAGATTGAATACAGTAAGGTAAGCTGTCATATAGAAAACACCTTCCTGGCCAATGACGCCATTGATAAGAGGTAGTCCTATAAAACCACTGTTTGAATATATAAGGGCAATTTTCTCAACAGGAATTCTGGTTTTTTGCAGATTATAAGCAGAACTTATACTTATATTGTTTCTGCTATATTCAGTATTTCTGATTAGTATATTTGTTAATATTATAATAACTGTAAATGTTGTTAAAGCTGCAATGAGTGTAAGACCAAGCCCCCACATAAGATGACCGTCAAAGTCCATCTGGTAAGATTGGAATATCATAAGAGGTGAAACCAACATAAGAAGAATGTTTGACAGCTTTGGGACAGTCTTATCATCAATCAGGCCAGTTTTAAATAGAACTATTCCACAAAGCATTATAAAAAACATTTCAATTATCTTTTCAGCAACAACAATAGCCATACTGTCCTCCATTTTCAGAATCCTGATTCTGCTAAAATTAAATATAATAGTGCGTAGCACGGAGCAATCCGTTGGTATCAAAGTCGTGGACTTTTGACTCCGACATCATTTAAATCTAATGATACAATATAAATGATGTCGGAGTCAAAAGTATAAATAGCATTTTAAGAACAAAAAAGTTTATAAAATTAAGAAAAAATTTATATTTAGCATTGCATTATCTTCAATATATTGATATTATTAGAATGTAAAACAAAAATACACTAAAGCTAAAGAAACTTAAATTTAATACACTAAAGAAAATATAGCTGAAGCTAATATACTAAAGACAAGGATACCAAGGATAATAATATTAAAGTATACTAAAGATAAAGTGTATAATATCAGATATGATACATATTGTTTTACAAAGTAATTAAACGGGAGAGAAAGAGATGAATGAAAAATTTGACTGGAAAAAGTATCTGACATTAGACAATATTGAAAGATATGCGCCTGTTGCAGCATTCTTTCCAATAGGAATGTCTATTGTAACAAGCATTGTAGGCGTTGTATTATCAATGTTTTTTGGATGGTTTGCGGTAGGATGTATTATACGCAATATTCTGGTAGGATTACTAAGAATTATTTTTTGTGCTGGCTCTATCGGTGCAGCAGCAGGTCTTGTTTATGTTGCACTTAAGACAAAAGACACGAGTAAGGTGAATACATGGATAGCACCAGCAGCAGTTATATGCTCAGCTATTTCATGTATCGGAATAGCATTTCATGTAGGTGTACTTGGCTGGCTGTTTGGGATTATTTCAGTAGTTGCCGGAGTAGAGCTTCTTGCAAGAATTACCATTGCAGCTAATCCAATGGATACACCATTTAATCTGGGTGGAGCATTTGATGTATATAAGAAATATTATGAGGATTATAAGGCTAAGAATCCAACAACAAAGGACTTGGAAAAGACAGAGGTTATTAATCCTGAGATGTCATACTTTGATGGAAATGGAGCAGAGTTATTTGGATATACTATATTAGGAACTATAATCTGTGTAGTGACATGTGGTATAGCAACACCATGGATTATATGTAAGATATATAGCTGGAAACTTAGTCATACAGTTATTAATGGCAGAAGATTAACCTTCGATGGAACTGGAGCTTCACTTCTTGGACATTGGATAGTGTGGGAGCTTTTGACATTAGTAACTTGTGGTATATATAGCTTCTTTATGTATGTAGCTCTTAGAAAGTGGGAGATGAAGCATACATATATTGATGGTGAGGCAGTAGTTCCTAATGAAAGCAGTTCATACTTTGATGGTAACAGTTTTGAGTATCTTGGTTATGCTGTTCTTGGAGGAATCCTTATATGTGTAACATGTGGCATAGCAACACCTTGGGCAGTATGTATGATACAGAGATGGGACGTTAAGCATCAGAATATTAACAACAGAAGACTTGTATTTAGTGGTACTGGATTGGGCTTTCTTGGAGAGTATATAATTATAGCACTTCTAAGCCTGATTACCTGTGGTATATATTCATCATGGGGACAGGTAAGACTTCTTAAATATATAACAAGACATACAGATTTTGTAGATTAATCTGCAACATATAAAAACGTAATAAAAAGCAGCCGGCGCATTAGTTAACTATGGGACTTTTATAAAATATTTTTAGTAAACTTATTGCAATATGGTTGACATTATGCCTCTAAAGAGTTAATATCTAATAACTGAATGTGTTGAAATAAGTACAATACAGATAAGAACGTGTGCACAGTTTTTATAAATAACCAGTTAACAGTTATAACTTTAAGATTAGTTTAATTAATGAACTACAGGAGAAATATTATGAAAAAGAAGTCAATAGTAGCTGCAATAAGTGCGTTATCACTTATTGTTTCGATGAATACAGGCATTGGTTCTGTATTTGCGGGTGAGCAGAGTACAGTCCCAGGTACTGCTGAACAGCCATTTGTTGTTACAGATGGTTTATTTGACCAGACTAAGACAGAGTCAGATTTAGGACTTTCTAAGATTGAAGGAGCAGAAACTGTTACAGTATTTACAGCAACAGATGATACAGACCATTACTGCAATGGTGTTGTTATGACTGAATTCAAGGGAAAGCTGTATACACAGTGGCAGAGTTCAGCACAGGATGAAGATGCCAAAGATACGTGGGTTGCATATAGCGTAAGTGATGATAATGGAGCTACATGGAGCGAACCTAAAGTGCTTGTTCCTACAATAGATAATGGATATTGTTCATCAGGTGGATGGTTTGTAAGTGGTGATACACTTGTATCATATATTAATGTATGGTATTCAGATACCACACCAAGAGGTGGTTTTGCATATTATGTAGAGTCAACAGATGGTGAACACTGGTCAGAGATGAAGCCGGTATTAATGAAAGATGGAACACCTATGGAAGGTATTATAGAACAGGACCCACATGTACTTGCAAGTGGAAGAATAGTTAATGCAGCTCATTTCCAGCCAGGACTTTTTGCATATCCAATATATACAGATGACCCATCAGGTACTAAAGGCTGGGTTAAGGCACAGTATACCTGCATGGAACAGGGCGAAGGTGCAACAACTTCAAGAGAGATGGAACCAAGCTTATTTGTCAATGAAGATGGAACTATTGTTATGACTTTCAGAGACCAGAAAAGCTCTTTTGTAAGACTTGCAGCAATAAGTACGGACCAGGGTGAAACATGGAGCAAAACAGTAAGTACTAATATGCCGGACTGCCGTGCAAAGCAGAGTGCAGGTAATCTTCCAGATGGAACAGCTTACCTTGTTGGATGTTCAGTTAATAATAAAGGCAGATGGCCTTTGACAATCACATTAAGCTCAGATGGCAAGACATTTGATACAGCATATGTACTCCGTACTCATGATGAGTTCCCAGAGTTAAAGTATACAGGTAAAGCCAAGAGATTAGGCTTCCATTACCCTAAGTCAGTTGTTATAGGCGATTATCTTTATATTTCATATGCAACAAGTAAGGAATATGTAGAATATACAAGAATTCCATTAGACGCTATTTCACTTAATGCAGACAAGGAAGCGCCAGTTATCAGTGGTATTGAAGATGGTGCTGAGTACACAGACTCAGTAACATTTACAGTTGAAGATGCTAATCTTAAGAGCGTAACTGTGAACGGAGAGGCATTAACAGCAGAAGATGGAAAGTATACTCTTACAGTAAGTGATGGACAGCAGGTTGTTGTTGCAGAGGATGAAGCAGGTAACAAGACAGTAGTTAAGGTTATGGTAAAGGCTTCAGCTAACAACAGCACTGAGGATACAACAACAGCAACAGATGCAGCAGAAAATACTAATACTAACAGCGATAGCAATAGTAATAGTAATGTAAGCACACCTCAGACAGGTGATACTATGATGCGAGTTGCAGCTATAATGGCAGGATTATTATTGGCCAGCGGATTAGTTATATTTGCAGCAGGAAAGAAGCGCAGAGCTTAGTTTGAAAATGTGAGTATATCAGAATAAAAAAACCGCCGCCTTAAACAGACTCTATATAATAAGCAGCATATGGTAGCAACATTTGACTACATATTATATAGACATTGTTTTGATATGTCCCCCTTTTACTGGACATCCAGTGAAAGGGGTATTTTTATGCGTTACAGTTACGAATTCAAACGAAAGGCAGTCGGACTATGAAGCTGCGCTACTCAAGGCGAAAAAGCAGCGCTTATCAAAGAACTCAGAGAAAAAGGATATCAACTAAAACATCTATTAAAAGCTATGAATATGGCTAAATCTACATACTATTTTGAAATTAATAAAACGGATTTAGTTGCTATACGAAACGAAGAATTACTTATAATTATTAAAGAAATATTTTTAGTAAACAAAGGCAGATATGGCGTGCGTAGAGTTTATATGGAATTAAAGAATCGTGGCTACGACGTGAATCACAAGAGAGTTCAACGTCTTATGCATGATGTTGGATTATTAGGGAAACGTCCAAAAGAAAAATATCATTCTTATAAAGGCGAAGTGGGCAAGGTGGCCGACAGAGAAGCATCCATGATGTCCGCCTAACTTATAAATATGTGTCCAGGATTTTGGGTACATATCAGTTAATAAGCGGTTGTTTTTACATATCACATTAGTTAAAAAGTGCTGGCTGCTTTTTAATTGCTATCTTATCAAATATGCGGTGTATTATGTTATTCTGTGGCTCGAATACAACAATACCATCGTGGCAGTTAAATAGTCTATATATATATACAATTATAAATGCGATAAGAATGATTGCAAAAAGCGTATAATACAGTTTTTTGTTAAGCTTTTTTCTTAGCAGGAATATTATGAGTGCAACTGGTGGAAGGAAAAAAAGTGGATGGTACATAAATGCGGTATTAATATCAAAATGAAGTAAAGCAATCCACGCCCGTGTCATACCGCAGCCAGCACAGGATATTCCTGTTATATATTTTATAGGGCATGTTATTCCCATATATTGCATAATTCCATAAGCTATAACAACCATAATTACTGACATTATAACGGTTTTTGCCTGTTTGATATTTTTCATAATTAAAGTCCCCTTGCCTGCCATAGGTGGAAATCTGCTGCCATTGGCTTGCTGACAGCACACAGGCATTAATCCCCAGATAAATATAAATAGATGTCTGGGTCAAAAGCCCACGAATTTGATAAAAGCATACCACAATATGCAGCTGATGTGAACTGCTTTGTATAAATCAGTATATATAAACATGTACCACTGGCACATAGAAACCTATCCAATATTCGCATAACATTGGATTATCATCCCATGTTCATCTCACTTTTATTCTTATATTTTGACTCTGGCATCTTAATTATTAACAAATTATAAACTTTAGCACTCACCTCTTTACATTGCTAACAATAAAGACTATAACATAGTCAGAACAAAGGAAGAGGAGTTAAAGAATTAAGAGATTGAATAGTTAATATCCTTTACCTGATGTTCCAAAAACAAGGTAATAGTTCAGATGAATATGTAATCCTTTGGATTTGATACAGAGTTGTTATATCAGATCCGAATGAACGAAAGGTTCAGCCGAACAGATAGTTTATTAAAAAGGAGAGATGACTTATGTTAATGCCTAGTATTTTTGGAGAAAATTTATTTAATGATGATTGGATGAACTTTGGATTTCCAGAGGTTGACAAAGCTTTATATGGTAAGCATGCGAGCCATGAGATGAAGACAGATGTTAAGGAAACAGATTCAGGTTATGAAGTAGATATTGATTTACCTGGATTTAAGAAGGATGAGATAAATGTACAGCTTGATAACGGATATCTTTCAATAAGTGCTGCTAAGGGACTTGATAAGGAAGAGAAGAATAAGGAAGGTAAGTACATCAGAAAAGAGCGTTATGCAGGTGCTATGAGCAGAAGCTTCTATGTTGGTGATGCTCTTACACAGGAAGATATAAAGGCTAAGTATGAAAGTGGTATACTAAGACTTTCTATTCCTAAGAAAGAAGCTAAGCAGGTTGAAGCTACAAAAAGAATTGCTATTGAGGGATAATGAAAGCAATAATTATGAGAATAATGAAAGAAGCTTTGATTAAAAATATTTAAACTTTAAGTTTATGTGCCAGAGATTAGATTATACATTTAATCTCTGGCACATTTTATATACAATCGATAAATTTTAATTGTTAAAATGTATTTGACATATTTTTGGAATAGCCATAATATAAAATTATCCATTATAATTGTGAATTTAAAATAGTGAATATGTTCATTGGGAGGTGTGTATGGAGAGAAATGTATTTAAAGATTATGCATCCAACGAAAACAATGCAGACTGGGAAAGACACATAGAAAGGCAGGCACCATTATATAAGCGCAAGGATGATATACGTTCAGAATATGAGCGTGATTACACACGTATACTTCATTCACTTGCATATCGTAGATTGAAGCATAAAACACAGGTATTTTTTAATATAGATAATGATCATATATGTACACGTATGGAGCATGTACAACATGTTGAATCGGTAAGCTGTACAATCTCAAAATTTCTTGGCTTAAACACTGATCTTACAAGAGCTATTGCTATGGGACATGATCTTGGACACGCTCCATTCGGACACGAGGGAGAAGTTGAACTTACAAATATTCGTAACGAGCTTGGACTAGATGCCTTCTGGCACGAGAGAAACAGTTTAAGAATGATAGATAAGATAGAACTGCTTCAGGATAATAATAAAAATTACCAGAATCTTAATCTTACATATGCGGTAAGGGATGGAATAATCTCACACTGTGGTGAAGTTGATGAAAACGGAATCAAGCCAAGAAAAGAAAAAATAGATCTTGATACATTTAAAATATCAGGACAATATCAGGCTTATACATGGGAAGGATGTGTAGTAAAAATAGCAGATAAGATAGCTTATCTGGGAAGGGATATAGAAGATGCCATTCGTATGGAGTTCATAGAGGATTCAGATATAAAAAAACTTATGGAAATATCCAGAACATATGGGGTAAAAACAATAAATACAACAGTTATAATACATAATTTTATAACAAGCATATGTGCTAACAGTACACCGGAATCAGGAATAAGACTTAGTGATGAACACAACGAAATGCTCAATTCTATTAAGAAGTTTAACTATGAAACTATATATATGAATCCAAAGTTTAATGTATATCGTAACTATGCAGCATTAATCATAAGAAGCATATATGATACACTTATGGAATCTTATGATTCAACAGACGGAGTAAACACAATATACAGGCTTTTAAAAAGAAAAAAATCATATCCACAGCTTATTAAAAATTTTGTGAAACATCTTCTTATATATTCTGATACACCATCAGAGATATATAATGATGTATATTCAAGGCTATATCCGGATACCTGCCAGGATGCAGCTTTGGAAGGAAGGTTAAAAGAGGAATATAAGAACCGCAGAATATATGGATTGTTTGAAACAGAACTTATATATGCCCAGGCAATTATAGATTATATATCCGGTATGACGGACAGATATGCGATAGAGATATTTAATGAATTGATACGTTATTAAATTTAAAGTGAATAAAAATTGCAAAAATTTCCACATATATGTATAATAATAATTATAAAAAACGTGTTTAATTTTTTACAAATGGGAGAAGAACATTATGAAATTTATGTATAGTCTTCTTATTATAATAGAGATTGTTCTTATGGGAATATGTGCGGTTAAGTCATTTGGTAAGAAAGGAAAGCTTGCAGAAATTGTTCTGTATTATGAGATAGTTGCTTTTGTATGCGGAATATTTTTCTGGCTATACAGTTTTTTTCCAGATATTAAGGTGACGACACTCTGCAAAGGAGTAGAGTTTGCATGTTATGACTGGCTTGTAATTCTGCTTATGTATTATACGCAGTATTCTACAGGCTTATTTAAAGGAATTCGTGCAGTAAAGATAGCAATGATATTATTTTCAGCAGTAGATTCTTTTGTTATGATTGCTAACGTATGGACACACAAGGTATTTACGATATCAGAAATAACTAACAGTGATATAATAATAGAATATGTCAAAGATGGATTTTTCTATCGTGCGCATTTTTTATATAATTATATTGTTATAGTAGTTATCCTTATAGCATTTATATTCATGATAGCAAAGGCATCAAGGTTTTACAGCTTCAGATATGAGGTCATATTTATAACATTATTTGTCGGTTTTATTCTTGATCTTGCAACGGTAAGGTCACAGTCAATATATGATATATCGACTCTGATATATGGCTTCATGTCTATGATCATATATTATCTTACATTAAGCTATATACCTAATGAACTTATAGAGAATACATTATCGCTTATTATTAAAGATATGAATAGTGGTATTGTATGCTTTGATATTCATGGTAAATGTATATATTGTAATGATATTTTAAGAGAGCAGTATAATATAGGCTATGACTATGAACACATGGAGTATAAATACAGAGCATGGCTTGAGAAAACAGGTGACAACAGAAAAGACAGTATGAAGTTTGAGACTTCTATTAACAGTGATAGTGGTAAGCGGTATTATGAGATAGCCTATAAAAGAACGTACGATGATAAAAAAAACCAGGTATGTGATTATTTTCTTTTTAATGACAGGACTGAAGAGGTTGAACTGCTTAAGTATGAAAAGTACAGGGCAACACATGATATGCTGACAGGTCTTTTAAACAAAGAACAGTTTTATATAGAAACTGCTAAGATGATAAAGGAACACATAGATACAAAGTATTGTATCATATGCAGTAACATAAAAGATTTTAAGTTTGTCAATGAATTGTTTGGTGTGGAAAAAGGAAATGAAATACTAAGAAAAGAAGCGGAGTACATTAAAGACTTTGCAGATGAAGAAGTTGTTGCGGCAAGACTCCGTGGAGACCGTTTTGCCATGTGTATGCCAAAGGTCAGATTTGATGAGAAACTTATTGATAAGGCTGTAAGTGGAATAAATGCTGCTTTTAAAAATAGTTTATTTCATATGCATATATTTTCAGGAGTATATGATATAGAGGATGTTAATGAACGTGTGAGTATCATGTGCGATAAAGCAAACCTTGCCGGTGAAACTATAAGAAATGAATATAAGATTAATGTTGCATACTATACAGAACATCTTATGTTAAAGTCATTAGAGGAAAGAAAAATCATAGGAGAGTTTGACAGGGCACTTGATAATGAAGAGTTCGTTATGTTTTTGCAGCCACAGGTTGACTATGAGGGATATCCATATGGAGCAGAGGCACTTGTAAGATGGCAGCATCCTAAGAGGGGTTTACTTTCGCCAGGTATGTTTATAGATGCATTAGAGAAAAACGGCTTTTTGTACAGACTCGACATATATATGTGGAATAAGGCAGCTAAACAGCTTAGTGACTGGAAGAAGCGGGGCATTGAAAAGTATCATATTTCAGTTAATATATCTACAAAAGATTTTTATCTTATAGATGTTTATGAAACATTTACAAGCCTTGTAGAAAAATATGATATAAGTCCGAAACTTCTAAAGCTTGAGATTACAGAAACAGCACTTATGTCAGATTTTGATAAGAATATACTTATTATTAAGAAGCTTCAGGATTATGGATTTGATATAGAGATTGATGATTTTGGAAGTGGTTATTCTTCTCTTAATATGTTGAAGGATATAAGTGCAGATGTACTTAAGATTGATATGGGCTTTTTACGTGCCTCAGAGAATGAAGTCAAGGGCCAGGATATACTTGAAAGTATAATAGAACTGGCTAATAAGCTTGGAATGAAGGTAATAACAGAAGGTGTGGAAAAGAAAAGCCAGCTTGATATGCTTAGCATGATGGGATGTAAGATGTTTCAGGGATATTATTTCTCAAAACCTATACCAGTAGATGAGTTTGAAGAAAAATATAAGCTTGGACAGGAATAATAAAATAATAGTACGAAGGAGTGTTTGGTTTATACAAAGCATTTCTTCGTATTATTTTTTATGATGACAGAGTTAAAAGAGACAGAGTTAAAAATGATAGTGTTAAAAGTGACAAAGCTAAAAGAATAAAAAGTAGTGACAGAATTGTGAAAAGTAGTACAATTATAAAGTGAAAAGCAAAAGTGAATAATGGGAGGATATTAAAGAAAGATGAAGAACAAGGCAGACAGTCTTATAAAGAAAACAATAGTATGTGTGGCCGCTGCTATATTTGTATTATGCAATGCTTTGATATCAGGGAAAATACCGGGTGTATCAGTATCTATGGTGAATAAGGCATATGCAGCACAGGAAAATGTTACAGACAAAAGCAGTGAGGCATTACAGATAAAGACATATAACGATCTTTTAGAAGCATCTACGCACACAGATGGAAGTTATATTCTTATGTCTGATATAGATATGTCAAGGGCAGGAGCAGATGGCTGGAAGCCATGGAATTTTAATGGTACATTTGATGGTAATGGACATACATTATACAATATGGATATACATACTGTTACAGATATTACAGCTAAGACATATGATGGCAATCTTAAGGAATATGATACATATTTTGCAGGTTTTTTTGGAATAACAGATGGAGCGGTTATAAGTAACCTTAATATAACAGGAGCATATATAGAGCTTGGAGAACAGCAGGAACAGACACAAAAAAGTATATTTGCAGCTGTACTTGCAGGATACATGAACAATACAACTATAAGTAACTGTAAGGTGGAAGCTTCGTATGCAGCTCTTACCTCAGCTTCTAAAATGTGGGGAACAGCAGGCATAGCCGGCTTTGGAAATGGACTTATAGAAAATACGACATCAGATGTAACGCTTGTATGTACAGATGCAGACCCGGATGTTACAGACAGAGACGAACAGTTTATGGGTGGCATATATGCAGACGGTTATATAGATGTTAAGGACTGTACAGTAAACATAGATGGTTATATATCAGAAAGAGGCTATGTACACTCTGGCGGAATTGCAGGACTTTATATATTATATCCTGTATCGGGAAGCTATGTTGCCGATATAGCAGGCAATACAATTAATGGCATGATAACATTCTTTGAAGATAATGCAGACAGAAGGGCATATTGCAGGGCATTAGCAGGAGAAAGAATGAATGTGTATACAACATCAAGGGATAACACAGATAATTTTACAAGAAATGAGATATATGATTATACACAGGTGCTTAAGCCTGAAAACTATGAAAGAAAGCTATATACAGTAGATAATCCATATGAGAGCAGTGAAGCCTCTGCTATATCAGAAACAAAGGAAAATAATCCAGTCAGTGTATCGTCTGGGGAACTCATTGAAGGAGTTAATGATAATGCCAGACAGGAAGAAAAGCCTGGTTTTAAGTTTGGAAGAAGAGTGCTTTTTAGTGGAATCAGTGAGGCAGCAAGGGTAGCTATCATAATAGTGATTGCAATAGCTGCCATTAGTGCATATTATTTTATAACACGATATATAAGACGAAAAAAATAATTTTAAAAGAGGAAGAATGGAGATTATTATGATGAATGGGCATGAAGGCAGCAGTATAGCAGCTGATAAATATAAGAGGGATTATTATAAGGATTCATATGAACTTATTGAATTCATAGAGAAGAGTCCAAGTCCATACCATGTTATTGACAACATAAGAAGTATGCTGTCTGATATTGGCATGCAGGAGTTAAGTGAAAAGGATAAATGGAAGCTTAAAGCAGGACAGGGTTATTATGTTTTAAGAGGAGCCTCATCGATAATTGCTTTTACTATGCCGGAATATAAATATAAGGCATATAATATTGTGGCAAGTCATAGTGATTCACCATCCTTTAAGATAAAAGAAAACCCGCAGATGCCAGGAGATAATCATTATATAAGTCTTAATGTGGAAAAATATGGAGGAATGATTATGTCAACATGGCTTGACCGTCCTCTTTCAATAGCTGGCCGTGCTATAGCAGCAGATGGAAGAAATATAATGGAATATCTTGTAAATGCAGACAAGGATCTTGTCGTTATTCCGAATCTTGCTATTCATATGGACAGAAAGATTAATGATGGATACAGCTTTAATGCACAGAAGGATATGCTTCCTTTGTTTGGTGATGAAGCTGCCAGTGGGAAGTTTGACGAATATATTAAGAAGCTTATAGGTATTAAAGATTTCAAGTCATATGATATATCAACAGATCTTTTTCTTTATAACAGGGAAAAGGGTACTATATGGGGGTATAACGATGAGTTTATTTCAGCTCCAAGACTTGATGATATACAGTGTGCATACTCATCAGTAAAGGCATTTACAGAAGCCTATATTAACAGAAATGAGAAAAAGGAAAAAAATGATTCCTGCGTTAATGTCTGCTGCATATTTAACAACGAGGAGGTTGGAAGCACAACACAACAGGGTGCAGATTCCACTTTTTTATCAGATGTACTTGAACGTATAAGCATAGCATCAGATATGGACAGGGAAGAATATATGATGGCACTTGCATCATCTTTTATGATATCTGCAGATAATGCACATGCAGTACATCCTAATCATCAGGAAAAGGCAGATCCAACAAACAGACCATATATGAATGGTGGAATTGTTATTAAGTATAACGGGAACCAGAAGTACGCAACAGATGCTGTTTCAGCTGCAGTGTTTAAGAGCATCTGCAAAAAGGCTGCTGTCCCATATCAGACATATGCAAACAGGTCAGATATAGCAGGTGGTTCAACACTTGGTAACATATCTGACTCACATGTATCTATCAATACAATAGATATAGGGCTTGCACAGCTTGCCATGCATTCGGCATATGAAACAGCAGGAGTTAAAGATACTACATATATGATAGAGGCATTGATGGAATTTTTTAATACGGGCATTTAAAGCTGCTGCCACAGCAGCTTTAATGCGTATTGCTATCAGAATTTCTTTGAAAATGATATGTATGGCTTCTCTTCAAGCCGGCAGTTGGTAAAGAATACATTAACAGCATCTTTATATACACTCATATTCTGGGATTTTTTGATAGCTTTGGCTTCTTTCTTACAGTCAGCGAATGAATATTCCATATAACACCACATTTCTTTCATGCGGTGTATGGCATGTTTATCACCAGACATGATTTTAAGTCGTTCTTCATATACCATATCATGTAGACGCTTCATATTAAGCCTGTCATCCTCAAGATTTCTTACATATGTTTCGGGGTTGTCACTTAAAAGGACATTGATAAGTCCAGGGTCAGCAACAAGACCTCTTCCTGCCATTATACAGTCTGGATTGTAGTCATGTATGATATTAATAAAGTCACGCCTTGTAAAAATATCGCCATTATAGCATACAGGATTACGGCTTTCCTTCATAGCATACAGGAAAGCCTCTTTGTTTATATCACCTCTGTAATAGTCAGTACGTATTCTTGGGTGTATGATAAGCTCCTCAAGCTGGAACTTATTATAAATATCAAGTATATCATGCCATGTATCAGGTGTTTCGACACCAATACGGGTTTTTACAGACACCTTTATATGATTGTCACATATATATCTGTCAGACAGTATTTCATATAATATGCGTTCAAGAGAATCCAGGCAGATAAGCATGCCAGCTCCCTTGTTCTTTGAAACAACAGTTCCAGATGGGCATCCTGCATTGAGATTGATCTCATCATATCCGAATTCATCATAAAGCATGTGGGCAGTCCATATAAAATCTGAGGAATTGTTAGTCATAACCTGAGGAATAGAGTTAATATGATTATTATCTCTTGATATGTCCCTCATTTCCTTTGCAAGAAATTTTTCACTTTTATTAGGAGATATGAAGGGCATAAAATATTTATCAATCTTATTATGACCAAAGAACTTATCATATGCATTTCTGAACATATAATCAGTTAATCCTTCCATGGGAGCCATATATACTTTCATCGGTTATGTGTATCCTTTCTTTTTTTCATCTGCTGTTTTGCAGCAATGGCAGCCGCAAATTCGCGTGGTGCCAGCTTTGAGGCTATTACAGCAGCTTTCATTGTAAATGTAGGTACTATAGTAACCCTGCCTTTAAACATCTGTAAAAGCGCATAGGATGCACAATACTCAGCAGATATTCCAGGCAATGCAAATGTCACACCGGCTGTGTTGTTAAAGTTGGTATCAACAGGTCCTGGGCAGAGCATACATATATGAACATTGCTATGTGCAGCCTTAAGTTCTCCATTTAATGAGGTTGTAAGACTTGTAACATAGCTTTTTGTAGCATAATAGGTTGCCATATATGGTCCACCAGGAAGAAGTCCGGCGCTTGATGCGACATTCATGATGTAACCACGGTTCAGCTTCTTAAATGAACGGAGCATATATTTTGTAAGAATATGCATAGCCCGTATATTAACATTTATCATTGAAATATCTTTTGCCATACTTGTTTTTTCAAAATCACCAATATCACCGAATCCGGCATTGTTTATAAATATGTGTATGTCACTTCGTTTTGATAGTTTTCTTCCAAGCTTTATGCAGCTTTTTCCATCTGATAAGTCACATGTGTATATTTCACAATCAGTGTCAAGAGATGAAGCAAGCTTTTTTAAAGCCTTTGTATTGCGGGCTACAAGGATAAGATCATATCCAAGAGCACTGAGTTTTTTAGCCATCTCATATCCGATGCCGGAACTGGCACCAGTTATACATGCAGTACGTTTTTTCATATTAATCCTCGTTTCTGCGCACATTTTTATGATAAGCCGTGTCTTATGCGCGTGGACACAGACTAAAAATATTATTTTGTGCATTACAATGCTTTGAATTTATAGTATAATAATAAAATATCAGGGTCAAAATGTCTAAACCCACGATATCATATTATCATATATGAAGCCGGTGGTCAAAGCAGGATAGCTGTAAGTGTAACAGGCAATATGGTTATAAAGTGTAACAGGAATGGAGATAGTTATGGTAATAAAAAATAAAACATTATTCCAGAAGGAATATGTTGAAGCGGCTATGCATGCTGCTAGTTTTGATGATAACAAATACAAGTTTTTTAAGATAGTTTATAATATGTTTGGATTACTGTTTGGTATGGGATGTGTAAGATATCTTGTATTTCAGGTATTGGGAAGAGAAGAGGCTGACTGGTTCATGGTTGTGTTTTATGGATTGGCAGCAGCTATATTCCTGTATATAGGTATGGTAGGAATGGATAAAAGTAACAAAAGAAGATATCACAATACATATTCTAAAATGATAGGAATAACATTCATATATGAGATAGATTCAGAGGATATTATTGTTACAGATGAAGAGAATGACAGTGATACCTTCAAGTGGGATGAGGTTATAAAGTGGGCAGAGGACAAAGATAATATATATCTTTTTGTTTCAGCACATAATTGTCTTGTTATAAATAAGGATGGTTTTACCGAAGGAACTGCGAAAGACCTGAAAGAGCTTGCAGCTGCGGTTTTTGCCGTAAGAGGCGAAGATGATGAACAATAAGCAGTTTAGCGGATGATTAATTACGAAAGGGCAGGATAATATGAACTATAATAATATAAATAACAATACTCTGGATAACGATATATATAATACTCAAAAATATAATATAAGATTGTTAGATGTTGAAGAAATTAAAAAAATATACAATGAGCATATAGTGACTGATTTTCCAGCATCAGAAGTTAAGCCACTAAAACAGATGCTTGAAAAAAGAGAGAATGACCAGTATTTTGTTTATGGCATGTATGAAAACAGAGAAGATTCCTGTGGAAGAAAATATGATGAGCTTGCAGGATATGCATACTTTATAAAATGCAGAAATCAGGATGTATATCTTCTTGACTATCTTGCAATCGTAAAAGATAAGCGTTCAAAGCACCTTGGCTCAGGATTTTTACAGCAGCTAAAGAAGCTTGCTAAAGATGATGGAAAGTTACTTATACTTGAAGTTGAGAATCCGGATTATGCTGATGAGGGACCTGCAAGGGACTATATGTTAAAAAGAATAGGTTTTTATAGAAAGAATGGAATGAATCTTAGTGACACAAGCTGCTATTTCTTTGAAAATGAATACAGGATATTTTATGCAGGCGATGAGATTGAGGATAAATCACAGCTTGATAAGATAACGGATACTGTATACAGAGATTTTTTTGGAGATGCTTTTGTAGATGCGAATGTAGTGTTTCACTGATATGTTTTTATACAGGGTAATATAGTGTTTTACGGACAAATAAGTATTAATTGACAAGAGATATAATTAAAGTGCATAATAATCAATATGCGCTATGCATAAATATGCAGTATGTGATTATTGTATATGAATATAAATACTATGTGTACATGTATATACTTAAGAATAATGTTAAGGTATGACTATCAACAGGCATATTAATACATCATGGCATACATATATGTGCAGAAACGGAGGATTACAATGAATAATCAGGAAATGATGGAACTGACAACGGTTGATAAGAGCGAGTTTGAAGAGCTTGTTAAGGAGTGTAAAAGATCTGGCTCTATTGATCAGAATTTATATATAGAATACGATGTTAAAAGAGGCCTTAGAGATAGTAATGGTAATGGTGTCCTTACAGGTCTTACAGAGATATCAGATGTCTGTGGTAACGAGAATGTCAATGGTAGAAAGATTCCTGTAGATGGACGTTTATATTTTCAGGGCTACAATGTTGAGGATATAATAAAAGGCTGTACAAATGACAGATTCCGTTTTGAGGAAACTACATACCTGCTTTTATTTGGTAACCTTCCTACAGAAAAGCAGTTAGGAAGCTTTTTAAGAATACTTGCAGATCTTCAGGAACTTTCAGGGGCATTTATCCGTGATGTCATCATGAAGGCAACAAGTACTAACCTTATGAACTCCCTTATGAAGAGTATATTAAGTCTTTATTCATATGATGAGAATCCAGATGATATATCTATTCCTAATGTACTCAGGCAGTCACTTCAGCTTATAGCCAAGATGCCGCTTCTTACGGTATATGCTTATCAGTCATACAGACATTTTAAGCTGGATGGAACTCTTATGATAAAGAATCCTAAGAAAGGTTATTCAACAGCTGAGAATATTCTTTATATGTTAAGAGATGATGGACAGTTCACAGAACTTGAAGCAGAGGTTCTTGATATATGTCTTGTGCTTCATGCTGAGCATGGTGGTGGTAACAACTCAACATTTACTAACCATGTTGTAACATCATCTGGTACAGATACATATTCAGCTATGGCAGCTTCTATTGCATCTCTTAAGGGTCCTAAGCATGGTGGTGCTAACTTAAAGGTTCAGGAAATGTTTGCTGATATTAAGGAACATTGCAGTGACTGGAATAACAAAGAAGAGATATGCGGCTATCTTAACAAGATTCTTGATAAGGAAGCATTTGACCATGCTGGACTTATATATGGAATGGGACATGCTGTATACACAAACTCAGATCCAAGAGAGGTTATTCTTAAGAATTTCGCAAAGAAGCTTTCAGATGAGAAGGGCATGCAGAAGGAATATGCACTTTATGAGACAGTAGAAAAAGAGGCTGGACAGCTTATTATGGAGAAAAGAAAGATGTTTAAGCCAGTATGTGCCAATGTGGATTTCTATAGTGGTTTCGTATATTCTATGCTTGGAATACCAGAAGAAATGTTCACACCTATGTTTGCAACTTCACGTATATCAGGCTGGTGTGCACATCGTCTTGAAGAGCTTGTTAATGCTGGTAAGATTATACGTCCGGCTTACAAATATGTTGGATGGCACAGAGACTATCCTAAGATGGAAGATAGATAGTAAAAACAGGGCTGTATCAGGGAAATATTCAGTGTGGTACAACTTTTGTTACATTAATAATAATAAGCAAATATTCAATTACACTTAAAAATATTAAGTATAATTGAATCGATATTTACAACATAAGAAAATTATATGACAGCAATATTTATTGTTAAGCTGTACAGTAGTGGTGTTATACTATAGCAGAAAGAAGCAGCAGCCGGTATAAGTGTTGCCTTGTACAATACTTGTAGGTATTAATCATTACATATATTGCAACATTTATAAAGCTGCTAATAAGATAATAACAGAGGTAATAATCAAGATGTCACAGTATAAGGTAAGAAAGTTAAATAAGCCAATTAACTGCGTTGTAGAGGTGCCAGGATCTAAAAGTATCACTAACAGGGCGCTTCTTATGGCAGCATTATCTAACGGAGAGTGCAGGCTTAACGGAGTGTTGTTTAGTGATGATTCAAGATATTTTCTTACGAGTCTTATATCGCTTGGATATATAATCCAGGTGAACGAAGTTGAAAAATATGTGATCATAGAAGGTCATGGCGGAGATCTTCCAAGGAAGGAAGGCACTATTAATGTAGGAAGTGCTGGAACAGCAGCAAGATTTCTTACAGCTATGCTAGGACTATCAGATGGAAAATATACAATAGAAGCATCTGAACAGATGAAAAAAAGACCTATGCTTCCGTTGTTTGAAGCACTTACAGATATGGGTGCTGATTTTAAGTTCCTTGAAAAAAAGGGACATCTTCCAGTAGAAGTAACAGGAGCAGCTTTTGGTGGTAAAAAGCCAAAGGCGGAGGTATCTATAGATATAAGTGAAAGCACACAGTTCTTAAGTGCACTTATGATGACAGCGCCTATGCTTGAAAGTGGCTTGAAGATTAATATAACAAGTAAAAAGACAGATGGCTCATATATAAGAATAACATCCAATATGATGAGACAGTTTGGCTGTGAAGTAGATCATGAGGGCGCTGAATATGTGATACCTGCAGATGACAGTTATGTTGCAGGATCATACCAGATAGAACCGGATGTATCAGCAGCATGTTATTTTTATGCAGCAGCGGCTCTTACAGGTGGATATTGCCTTGTAAAGAATGTAAGAAGAACATCTATGCAGGGGGATATGAAGTTTCTTGATGTATTAAAGCAGCTTGGCTGTACAGTTACAGAGGAGCGGGAAGGTATAAGTGTTACGGGACCTGCAGGAGGTGAATATGATGGCGTGGATGTTGATATGAATGATTTTTCTGATCAGACCATGACGCTGGCAGCTATTGCACCATTTGCTAAGACTCCGACTATCATAAGAAATATCGAACATATCAGATTTCAGGAATCTGACAGAATCGAGGCTGTTGCTAATGAGCTTAACAGTCTTTGCATAGATATCAAAAAGGGCAGGGACAGAATCGAGATTTTACCAGGAAAGGTAAAGCCTGGTGTAGTTAAGACATATTCAGATCATAGAATGGCTATGGCATTTGCACTTATTGGACTTAAGGTGGATGGCATCATAATAGATGATTACGAGTGCTGTGCAAAAACATTTGAGAATTATTTTGAGGTACTTGAAGCTGCAACAAGAGAGTAGGGAAAGTTGTTTGATTAAATTCAAATTCATCTTTGACTTCATATTATTTATTGGTTAAGGAACTGGGGATTATTATGAATATTCTTATATACAAGTGGAAGGTGTTTAATCAGGCAGATGTTAAGTCGGCTTTTGAATATTTCGGACATTCAGTAGATATGTATGAAGAAAAGCCGCTGTCAAGTGACAGCATAACTGGCATAAAAGAACATGATTATGTAATGCTTGCTGATGTATTCAGGGAATATGATGTGATATTTTCACTTAATTATTTTCCTCACGTTTCTGATATATGTGAACAGACAGGAAGAAAATATGTAGCATGGACAGTGGATAGTCCGCTTATATCGCTTTATCATCAGTCTGTATTTAACAGCTGCAACAATATATTTATATTTGATAAGTTTTTTTATTATGAATTAAAGCAGCTGGGAGTTAAGAATATATACTATCTTCCGCTTGCTGTGAATACAGACAGGCTAAACAGCCAGCTTAACAGCCAGACCAGGGAAGAAAAAGACCGATTCAGTGCTGATATATCATTTGTAGGGAGTATGTATCATAAGAATTCATATGATGATATAAAAGATAAGCTTCCTCCATATTTAAGGGGTTATTTTGATGCAGCTATGCTTGCACAGCTTAATATATACGGAGATAATATAATTGATGAACTGTTGACAGTGGATATATTAAAGCAGTTATCAGAGTTTGTGGATTTCAGGCAGGATAAGAGGGCGTTTTCTGATATAAGGCTGGTTTTTGAGTCTACATTTCTTGGCTTTAAGCTTGCCAATATAGAACGTGTAAGAACGCTTAACCTTCTGGCAAAGAAAAACAAAGTTGCTTTATATACGGATGAGCAGGATACTTCACTTATAAACGTGGATTTTAAAGGGACGGTTGATTACATGAATGATATGCCAAAGGTGTTTAATAATTCATCCATTAACCTTAATATGACGATCAGAAATATCCGTACTGGCATACCACTGCGTGTATGGGATATACTTGGTGCAGGAGGTTTTCTTCTTACTAATTATCAGATAGAACTTACAGATTATTTTAAAAATGAAGAAAGTATTGTGTATTATGAGGATATGTATGACTGCTGTAAAAAAGCCGAGTATTATCTTTTACACGAAGATAAACGAAGGCAGATTGCTGCTAAAGGACATGAACTTGTAAGTAAGAAGCACAGCTACATAAACAGGGTAAAATATATATTAGATGTAATTGGTAAAATGTCGTAACCACAGAAAAACAGTGTGAAAAATATGTAATAAGATTATTATTGAATATAATTTTAAGTAGATACTTTCGTATTGAAGCTGTAGTATAAAGGATATAGTAAATATTATATTTTTCGCAGGATAGGAGAGTAATTATGAGCGATTTTTTTAAGCACGTGGCACCATCGGAATGTAACATAGACTATCGCAATCTTATGAACTTTGCAAAACGTCTGGAGAATCAGGATATACCTATGCATAGTCTTACAATCATGAGAGGTGACAAGATATGTATGGAAACTTATTATGCACCATATGAAAAAGATACTTTGCATCGTATGTTCTCTATGACAAAGACACTTGTATCACTCGGCATAGGAAAGCTGTATGGAGAGGGAAAATTATCCTTAGATGACCATATAGTTGATTACTTTAAGGACAAGCTTCCAAAAGAAGGGGCATATGAATATACAAGTATGCTTACCATAAGAGATATGCTTACTATGCGCACATGTCATGACAAGACAACATATAAAGGTGAGGGAGTGACTGACTGGGTTGGTTCATTTTTTACAACAAAACCAGTTCATGCACCAGGTACACAGTTTTCATATGATACATCATCTACACATGTTCTTGGAGCGCTTATAGAAAGGCTTTCAGGAATGAATCTGTTAGAGTATCTAAGAAAAAGCTTCCTTGATGAGATTGGATTTTCAAAGGAGGCATTTATAATAGATGACCCATATGGAGTACCTATGGGGGGTTCTGGTTTATGTGCACGTCCATCAGATATGCTTAAAGTAATATATCTTATATCAAAGGATGGTGCATGGAACGGAAAGCAGCTTATACCAGCAGATTATATCAGAAAAGCACATACAAAGCAGAGTGATCCATATGGCAAGAGTGGCACTATTGAGGAAATGCAGGGATATGGATATAAGATATGGATGACAAGAAATGGTGGTTATGCCCTTTACGGAATGGCAGGCCAGCTTGCGTTATATGTGCCGGATAAAGATATATATATGGTGACAACAGCAGATACACAGGGACGCCAGGGTGGTGTACAGTGTATATATGATGCATTCTGGGAAGAAATATATAACAAGCTTGACGATAGCACAACAGTCCAGCCTGAAACACAGGAGGATAAGAAACAGTATGTGGAATATCTTGAAAGCAGGAAGATTTTCGCGCTTTCTACAGACATTACATCATCATATGAGAATATAATAAATGGTATTACATATAGATGCGATGATAACGAATGTAATATGAAGGATATATGCGTTGAGATTGTTGATGAAGATAGCAGATATGGCATACTCACATATACTAACAATACAGGAAAGCACAGCATAAAATTCGGCTTTGGATACAATATAGAATCAGTATTTCCTGTATACAATTTCAGATGCGTTGCTTCAGGAGCCTGGAAGGCGGATAACAATCTGCTTATAAAGATACAGATAATTGATTCGGCAGTCGGTAATCTTTATGTATCACTTTCATATCGTGATAAATACGCATCAGTATTTTTAAAGAAGCTGGAAGAAACTTATTTCAACGAGTTTGATGGCGTGTTTGGAGCATGCCGCATATAAAACTATAATAAAATAAAGGTATGTATAAAACAAAGTTATATTGTTTTATACATACCTTTATTTTATATCCATCCACCATCATATTGTATAACTTGTCCTGTGAGGTAGTCATCAGACTCAAGCATCAGTTTGACAAGTCTTGCAACCCCTTCTGGTTTTCCCAGTGTCCCGGCAGGAATTTCACAGGCAAGTTCATCTAGTTCTTCTTTACTTAAGTGTCCGTTCATAGACGTGTCAATGGCACCACAGGCTATGGCATTTACCTGTATATGGCTTGGTGCCAGTTCTTTGGCAAGAGCCTTTGTAAATGAATTGACAGCTCCCTTGGAAGCAGAGTATGCAACCTCACAGCTTGCACCATACAGTCCCCAGACAGATGATATGTTGATGATTCTGCCACAGTGACGGCGAAGCATATCATTAACTGCAAAGTGGCAGCAGTTATATACCGAATTGAGGTTTACGGATATGATGTTGTTCCACATATCTGGTGTCGTATCCTGAAAAAGCCCTATAGATGCAATTCCAGCATTGTTTATAAGTACATCAGTTTTTCCATAGAGGCTAAGAGTTAAGTCAAACATTTCCTGGACATCTGAAAAGCTTCCCATATCGCCGACATAGGCTGTACATAAAGCTC
>FR886231.1:14136-20648 GCA_000436475.1 Eubacterium sp. CAG:248 | reverse complement strand
TAAAGCTCCCCTGGCCGTTATGGCATCATATGTTTCTTTTAACTCATCTGAGCTTTTAGAACAGCTTATGACTATATTAGCAGCAGGTGAAGCAAGAGCTGTAGCTATAGCCTTTCCTATTCCGCGGGATGCACCTGTAACGATTATGGTTGTACGTTCAGAATTGGGTTTGTCAGAATTAAAATTGTCAGAATTAATCGGGTTTAATCTGTTAATAGTATTATTGTTGTTATAAAAGCTTGAATTCATGCTGCCTCCGTGTTTTTTTAGTATATAAAATGTGGACTGCAGGAGAAAATAATATACATAAAATATATCATCTGCAAACCATATTTTGTTAAAGTATTGATTATGAGATGTTTAAAACAAAAAAATATATAGTTAACACCTGCCTAGATTCTATATCAAAAAAATATATAAAACAACCTTGACTTTTTAAATATTGTGCATCATTTACAAATGAAAACATGAAAGAAGCAATCTTAAAAAGTTGTTCGACACAAATTGACAAGAAATCAAGAAGTTATCCACATCAAAACACCTTGATTTTAACCACATTTTGACTTATACACTAAGTTATCCACAATATCCACAAAAAAGTGTATAAAACCGTCTGTGGATTTACAAGTTTAAACAGAATACATGTTTTGTTAAAAGCACTGAAAATAAAAGGAATATTAAAAAAATGTATAATCTTACTTGACAAAATCAAATCACTGTGAAGTGTAAAAAAACTTTATAAAATAAGAGTAAATTGTGTGAACATACTTGTCTAAATGTAAAATTGTGTTATAATAACAGTATCAAAAATCGTGAGGCACATTTAGTTGGCTATATTCCTTATATAATCCTTAAAGGTTAGCAACACGATAATAAAGTGATAGAAGGAGTTGGACATCATGCGTTTTATTATTACAGGAAGAAATATTGATGTAACAGAAGGTTTAAGATCAGCAGTGGAGGAAAAGTTAGGAAAGCTGGATAGATTCTTTGCTCCAGAAACAGAAGTGAATGTAACATTAAGTGTCGAGAAGGAGAGACAGAAGATAGAGGTTACAATCCCTGTAAAGGGTAACATTATAAGAAGCGAACAGGTCAGCAGTGATATGTATGTATCTATCGACCTTGTTGAGGAAGTTATCGAAAGACAGCTTAAGAAGTATAAGAACAAGATAATCGATAAACATCAGAATGAAGCAGCATTTGCAAAGGAGTTTATAGATAATGATTATGAACCAACAGATGATGTGAAGATTATCAGAACTAAGAGATTTGGTATTAAGCCTATGGACCCTGAGGAAGCATGTGTCCAGATGGAGCTTTTAGGACATAACTTCTATGTATTCTTTAACTCAGAAACAGAGGAAGTTAATGTTGTCTACAAGAGAAAAGGCAATACATACGGACTTATTGAACCAGAGCTTGACTAGTACATAAAAGATTTTATAAAGTGATTTGAGCAAGGTTGTCGTTTTGACTATGTTTAACAATATAGTTAAAGCGACAATCTTTTTTATACGTTTTTAATAAAAATTAGGCATTGCTTACATAACTGTTATTGCCTAAATATACAAATAGTGATACAATTTAAAAGATTTCAGCTTATTTTGTGATTTGCACAAAGAAATTGAAAATGCCAGAATCTGGCAGGAATGGAGAGTAATATGGGTTTAGTTCATAAAATATTCGGAACACACAGCCAGCATGAGTTAAAAAGGATAGCTCCTATTGCTGACAAAGTAGAAAGTTATAGAGAAGAATATGGTAAATTAACAGATGAGCAGCTTAAAGCTAAGACTAAGGAATTCAAGGAAAGATTAGCTAAGGGCGAGACTCTTGATGATATACTTCCTGAAGCATATGCAACAGTAAGAGAGGCTGGCAAGAGAGTGCTTGGTATGGAGCATTACAGAGTGCAGATTATTGGTGGTATTATTCTTCATCAGGGACGTATCGCAGAGATGCGTACAGGTGAAGGTAAGACTTTGGTATGTACACTTCCAGCATATCTTAATGCACTTGAAGAAAAAGGTGTACTTGTAGTAACAGTTAATGATTATCTTGCAAAGCGTGATGCTGAATGGATGGGACAGATCCATAACTTCCTTGGTCTTTCAGTAGGTATTGTTCTTCACGATATGAAGGATGATGAAAGAAGAGCAGCATATGCATGTGATATTACATATGTTACTAATAATGAACTTGGTTTTGATTATCTTCGTGATAATATGGCTATATACAAGGAGCAGCTTGTACTTAGAGATCTTCATTACTGTATTATTGATGAGGTCGATTCAGTGCTTATTGATGAGGCAAGAACACCTCTTATTATTTCAGGACAGAGTGGAAAGTCTACTAAGTTATATGAACTGTGTGATGTGCTTGCAAGACAGCTTGTTAAAGGTACATATCATGGTGAAAGAACTAAGATGCAGGTTATGATGCAGGAAGAGATAGAGGAAGATGGAGACTTTATCGTTAATGAGAAGGATAAGGTTGTTAACCTTACTGAAGAAGGTGTCCACAAGGTTGAACAGTTCTTCCACATAGATAACTATGCTGATATGGAGAACCTTGAGATACAGCATAATGTTACATTAGCTTTAAGAGCACATTATCTTATGTTCAGGGATAAGGATTATGTTGTTAAAGATGATGAAGTACTTATCGTAGATGAGTTTACAGGACGTATCATGCCAGGACGCCGTTATTCAGATGGTCTTCACCAGGCCATAGAGGCTAAGGAGCATGTTAAGGTTAAGAGAGAAAGCAAGACTCTTGCTACTATCACATTCCAGAACTTCTTTAACAAGTTTGATAAGAAGGCAGGTATGACTGGTACAGCCCTTACAGAAGAGAAAGAATTCAGAGGGATTTATAACATGGATGTTGTAGAAGTTCCTACTAACAAGCCAGTTGCCAGAATAGATCACAATGATGCAGTATTTAAGACCATGAAGGGCAAGTTCAATGCGGTTATTGAGGATGTTGTAAGATCCCACGAGAAGGGACAGCCAGTACTTGTTGGTACTATAAACATTGATACATCTGAGCTTTTAAGTGATATGCTTAAGAAGAGAGGGATACCTCATAATGTACTTAATGCCAAGTATCATGAACTTGAAGCACAGATAGTTGCTGAGGCAGGTAAGCATGGAGCAGTTACTATAGCTACTAACATGGCAGGCCGTGGTACAGATATTAAGCTTGATGATGAAGCAAGAGCGGCAGGCGGACTTAAGATTATCGGTACAGAAAGACATGAGTCAAGACGTATAGATAACCAGTTACGAGGCCGTGCAGGACGTCAGGGTGATCCAGGTGAATCAAGATTCTATATCTCACTCGAAGATAATCTTATGAGATTATTCGCACAGGAAACTCTTATGAATACATTTAACAAGCTTGGTGTAGGCGAGAATGACCAGATAGAACACAAGCTGTTAAGCAATGCTATAGAGACAGCACAGAAGAAGATAGAAACTAACAACTATGGTATCAGATGCCATCTTCTTGAGTATGATCAGGTTATGAATGAGCAGAGAGAGATCATGTATGGTGAGAGAAGAAGAGTTCTTAACGGAGAGAGCATGCGTTCTTCTATCATGAAGATGATTACAGATTTCGTAGAAGGTGTTGTTAATCGCTGCGTAAGTGATGATAAGAATGCTGATGAGTGGAACTATGATGAGATTAATGAGCTTCTTCTTCCAACTATCCCTGTTGAACCAGTAGTATATGATGAGAATGTTAAGAATAAGAATGAACTTACTCATGTGCTTAAGGAAAAGGCAGTTAAGTTATACGAAGATAAGGAAGCTATGTTCCCAGAGCCAGAAACTATCAGAGAGATAGAGCGAGTAGTACTTCTTAAGGTTATAGATAGAAAGTGGATGGATCATATTGATGATATGGATCAGCTTAAGCAGGGTATCGGACTCCAGGCATATGGACAGAAGGATCCTGTTGTTCAGTACAAGATGATGGGCTATGATATGTTCGATGAGATGACACAGGCTATCACAGAGGATACAGTAAGACTCCTTATGCATATCCAGGTTGAAGAAAAGGTAGAAAGAGAACAGGTAGCTAAGGTTACAGGTACAAACAAGGATGAAGGACCATCGGTAAAGGGACCTGTTAAACGTACAGACAAGAAGATATATCCAAACGATCTCTGCCCATGTGGAAGTGGCAAGAAGTACAAGAACTGCTGCGGAAGAAAGGCATAGAATATATATTTAAAAGATTTAAAAAGACAGAGGATATCATACTATGAAATTCTGCGATTATATGATATGATAGTATCATTGATTGGAAGAATACATAGAGGGATATCCTCTTTTTATGTGTCTTCCGGGCTGATAAAGTGCAGATTATATAGAACTAATATTAAGTATAGATAATGTAGAGTTGATATATACAGATTGGAGTGTATTGTGGTAGAGTTAGATCAGTTCAGATATAGAATATCAGGTTATGATAAGCAGCTGGAAGGTATAAAAAAGTCGCTTGACCTTGATAACAAGCAGAAGCGTATAGAGGAGCTTGAAGCCGATATGGAGGCACCCGGATTCTGGGATGATCCAGATAAGTCGCAGAAGGCTATGAAGGAACTTAAGGGACTTAAGGATTCGTTTGAAGGCTATGATTCTTTAAAGTCAGGCCTTGAGGATATTAATATTCTTATAGAGATGGCTGATGAATCTGACGATGCATCTCTAGTTCCAGAGATAGAACAAGAGGTTACTTCGTTTGAGGAAAAGATGGAAGAAATCAGGATAGAAACATTGCTTTCTGGTGAATATGACAGCTGTGATGCAATACTTACATTACATGCAGGAGCAGGTGGAACAGAAAGCTGTGACTGGTGTCAGATGCTTCTTCGTATGTATACAAGATGGGCAGAAAAGCATGGATATACAACACAGATAATAGATTATCTTGAAGGAGATGAAGCTGGTGTTAAGTCTGTAACAGTTGAGATATCAGGAGAAAATGCATATGGACATTTAAAATCAGAGCATGGTGTTCACAGACTTGTACGTATTTCGCCATTTAACGCAGCTGGTAAGAGACAGACCTCGTTTGTTTCGTGTGATGTTATGCCAGATATAGATGAAGATGTGGATATCCAGATCAATGATGATGATTTAAGAATAGATACATACAGATCAAGTGGTGCTGGTGGACAGCATATCAACAAGACATCTTCTGCTATCAGAATCACACATCTTCCTACAGGTATTGTTGTCCAGTGCCAGAACGAAAGGTCGCAGCATCAGAACAAAGACAAAGCCATGCAGATGTTAAAGGCAAAGCTTTACATGATGAAGCAGGAAGAAAATGCACAGAAATCATCAGATATCAGAGGTGATGTTAAAGATATTAATTTTGGTAATCAGATACGAAGTTATGTACTTCAGCCGTATACTATGGTTAAAGATCATAGAACTAACAAGGATGTTGGCAATGCTGCAAGCGTTCTTGATGGCAATATAGATCCATTTATTAATGCATATCTTAACTGGATATCAACAGGTAAGAAAGAAGGAGAAGAAGCATAACTTACATATATAAGCAGAAAGGAGCAATTATGGCAGATTATATTAGACCAGTTGTATTTAGACTTGGAGATCAGGAGTTTGGAGTAGATATCAATCTTGTACAGTCAATAGAAAAGCAGGTTGATGTTGTACCGGTTCCTAATTCAATGAAGTATATAAGTGGTATAGTGAATTTAAGGGGTGAAGTTATTCCAGTTATGAGTCTTAAGGAAAAGTTCAATATGGAGGATCAGTCTAAAGGTGACAATACAGTAATAGTGAATCTTCCAGATATGAAGATCGCACTTGAGGTTGATGAGGTCATAGAGATAGGTGAACTTCAGCCAGATAAGATATCACTTATGCCAAAGCTGGCAAAAACAGAGAATACAGAATATCTTGACAGAGTTGCAAGTATAGATGATAAACTTGTTATTCTGCTTGATATTAACAAAATATTATCAGAAGAAGAAGCACAGGGTATTAAGGAATTCACTGAGCAGATGAAGAATAACTAATAACACAGTGAGTGCAGTTATATGCACCCGGAATGGAGATTGTATGAGAAGGGGCAATGTTTTTAAAAGAAATGCAGGAATACTTATGGCTATAAGTTCTCTTCCATCACCATATGGAATAGGAACACTTGGAAAAGAAGCTTATGAATTCATTGATTTTGTAAGAGATACTAATCATAAGTATTGGCAGGTTCTGCCAGTTGGGCCAACAACATATGGAGATAGCCCATATCAGCCATATTCAGCATTTGCGGGTAATCCATATTTTGTAGACCTTGATACGCTTATAGAGGATGGACTGCTTCTTAAATCAGAGGTTATTGCAGTTGACTGGGGAGATGGCTTTGTTCCGGTCAATGTATCTGAGGAGGAGGCTCTTAGTAACAGGTATCCTGTTAACTATGATGGGTATCTTGGTGATGACAGATATGTAAGTTACGAAAAAATG
>FR886231.1:13877-14099 GCA_000436475.1 Eubacterium sp. CAG:248 | reverse complement strand
GGGAAAGATTTACCATACTAAGAAAAGCATATGAGCGTTTTAAAGAGCAGTGCCTTAAAGCAAAGTCAACGCTTGATAAAGGACTTCCTGTTTATAAAAAGTTTGAAAATTTCATGAATGATAACAAAGACTGGCTTAAGGATTATGCTTTGTTTATGTCACTTAAAGAACATTTTGACCAGAAATCATGGGGCGAATGGGACGAAGACATAAAGTTCAGAC
>FR886231.1:0-13829 GCA_000436475.1 Eubacterium sp. CAG:248 | reverse complement strand
CTATGGAAAAGTATGAAAAAGAACTTGAAGATGACATAGGATATTGGTGTTTTATACAGTATGAGTTTTATAAACAGTGGGACAGCCTGAAAAAATATGCCAACTCACAGGGAATAGAAATAATAGGTGATATTCCTATATACATGGGATATGACAGTGTTGACGTATGGGCCGGACAGAAGGAGTTCCAGCTTGATGAGAATCTTACACCTGTTAAGGTTGCAGGAGTACCACCTGATGCATTTTCTGATAAAGGACAGAAATGGGGCAATCCTTTATATGACTGGGATAAGATGGAAGCTGATGGATTTTTGTGGTGGAGAAAGCGCATGAAGAATTCAGCAAGACTGTATGATGTTATAAGAATAGACCATTTTCTTGGGATTATTAAGTACTATACGATTCCATATGATATGCCTGATGCAATACAGGGTTCTTATGAACAGGGACCAGGACAGAAGCTTCTGGATGCAGTTAATGAATCCATTGGTAATAAAAAGATAATAGCTGAAGATCTTGGAGTAAGTATTCCAGAGGTTGAAGAAGTGCTTGAATATAATAATTATCCAGGCATGAAAGTGTTAGAATTCGCTTTTGGTGGAGACAGAAAGAATCCACATCTTCCATATAACTACACACATAATTGTGTATGCTATGGTGGAACTCATGATAATGAAACACTTCTTGGATACTTTAATGAAAGAAATGATGGTGAACTGGGATATGCATATGATTATCTGGACACAAGAGATAAGTGCCGTATGGTTGATATGGTTTTCCGTGCAGCATATTCCAGCATTGCAGTACTCACTATATTTTCTGTTCAGGACATATTAAAGCTTGATAATTCAGCCCGTATGAATTTCCCTTCAAGTCTTGGAAATAACTGGAAATGGCGTATGAAGAAAAACCAGCTGAATTGGGAACACCTTAATGCGATGAGATATCTGGCCAGTGTTTTCGACCGTGAAAGAAAATAATGCTGTAAAATAGTACCAAAGTACTATTTTACAACATGCATAAATGTTATATAGTACTAAGAAGTTTAATATTGATAAAGACAATGTATTTATGACATTGTTTTTATATATAACCCTCGCATTCCTCTCCCGTTGTGCGAGGGTTTTTTATTGTTTAAACAGACATAAAACACTTGCTTTTATATAGAACATGTGCTACTATTCTTTGTACTGAGTACAACTGTCTTTCTGTGGAATACACAAAAGGCGTTGACATACTTATATACTTTAAATATGCGGAAAGGCGTGAGATTATTAAAATGAAAGATAATATTAAATATTATGTTGTTAAGCAGAAAGCTCTGCCTGAAGTGCTTTTAAAGGTAGCGGAAGCAAACAGACTTATAGAGAATAAGAATATTTCTATAGCAGATGCTACCGAAAAAGTAGGGATAAGCAGAAGCTCCTACTATAAGTATAAAGATGATATATTTCCATTCAGAGATAATTCTAAAGGTAAGACAATAACATTTGTCCTGTCTATGGAGGATGAACCAGGACTTCTATCAGTTGTGCTTAACAAGGTAGCTGAGTTTAAGGCTAACATACTTACGATTCACCAGACTATACCGGTTAATGGTATTGCATCATTAACATTGAGTGTTGAGATTCTTCCAACGACCGGAGATGCATCTATGATGATTGAGGAAATAGAACAGCTTGGTGGGGTAAGATACCTTAAAATCTTAAGCAGCGATGCATCACTTTGATTTTATAAAATAAAGTGAAAATTACATGGAGGATGATATGGCAAAAGTAGCGGTATTAGGTTATGGAACAGTTGGATCAGGAGTTGTTGAGATACTTAACACGAATGCTGATTCAATATTAAAAAAGGCGGGACAGTCTATAGAGGTTAAAAGCGTTTTAGACTTAAGAGATTTCCCAGAAGATCCTATCCAGGAAAAGATAGTACATGATATAGACCTTATTATAAATGATGATGAGATAGATGTTGTAGTGGAAGTCATGGGAGGTGTAGAACCAGCATTTACATTTGTTAAGAGAGCTTTGGATGCTGGAAAGAGTGTGTGCACATCTAACAAGGCACTTGTTGCAGCTCATGGAGCAGAGCTTCTTGCCATGGCAAAGGAACGAAATCTTAACTTTATGTTTGAAGCATCTGTAGGTGGTGGTATTCCTATTATCAGACCTCTTAACCAGGCGCTTACAGCAGACGAGATAACTAAGATTACAGGTATTATGAATGGAACAACTAACTATATTCTCACAAAGATGAGCAGGGAGGGAAGTTCATACCAGGAAGTGTTAAAGGAAGCACAGGAGCTTGGATATGCAGAGCGTAATCCAGAAGCAGATGTAGAAGGATATGATGCATGCAGAAAGATAGCTATTCTTACATCACTTGCCGGCGGTAAGACAGTTAACTTTGAAGAGATAACAACAGAAGGCATTACAAAGATATCAAACGAGGATTTTAAGTATGCAGATAAGCTTGGATGTGTAATCAAGCTTTTAGCAACAAGTTATAGAAAAAATGGTAAAGTATATGCTATAACATCACCATTCCTTATAGATAAGACACATCCATTATATAATGTTAACGGAGTACTTAATGGAATATATGTTAACGGAAATATGGTTGGAGATGTTATGTTCTTTGGTGCTGGTGCAGGTAAGCTTCCTACAGCAAGTGCAGTAGTTGGAGATATAATCGACTGTGTTAAGCATAAGGGAACTAACGTTATGGTTATCTGGGACGATGAGAAGCTTACACTTGCAGATACAGCAGAAGAAGAAAGAAGATTCTTTGTAAGGGTATCAAAGGATGTGAAAGAATCACAGCTTGAAGAGCTTTTTGGTGATGTTAGGATAGTTAACGCTGAAGGTCTTGATGCTGAGTACGGCTTTATAACAGGCGTTATGACAGAAGAAAAGTTTGCTTTGGCAGCAGCTAAGATAAATGTTATATCAAGAATCAGAATAGATGATACAAAGCTTAATTAATAGAAAAGTAATAGTGTCATTGAATTAAGTAAAATATAATAAATACGATGAAAGGTAAAAACAGTAATGGTAAAAGTAGTTAAGTTTGGTGGAAGTTCACTTGCGAGTGCAGAGCAGTTCAAGAAGGTTGGAAATATAATAAGAGCAGAAGAAAGCAGAAGATTCGTAGTTCCTTCAGCTCCAGGAAAGAGATTTTCAGATGATACGAAGGTTACTGATATGCTTTATAAGTGCTATGCTGAGGCAGAAGCAGGTAAAAACTTCGATAAGCAGCTTAAGGCTATAGAAGAAAGATATAACGAGATTATAAAAGGTCTTGGTTTAAAGCTTTCATTAAAGGAACAGTTTGAGACAATCAGAAAGAACTTTGAAGCAAAGGCTGGTACAGATTATGCAGCTTCAAGAGGAGAGTACCTTAATGGTATAATTATGGCTAACTATCTCGGTTATGAGTTTATAGATGCAGCCAGTGTTATATGTTTTGATGCTAACGGTGAATTCGATGGTGAAAAGACTAATAAGGTTATGGGAGACAGATTAGCGAATGTTGAGTCAGCAGTTATTCCTGGATTCTATGGAGCTATGCCTAATGGAGCTGTAAAGACATTTTCAAGAGGTGGCTCAGACGTAACTGGCTCTATTGTTGCAAGAGCTATTAAGGCTGATGTATATGAGAACTGGACAGATGTATCTGGTTTCCTTGCGGCAGATCCAAGAATAGTAGACAATCCAAGACCAATAGATATCATAACATACAAGGAATTAAGAGAACTTTCATATATGGGTGCAACAGTTCTTCACGAATCAGCTATATTCCCAGTAAGAAAGGAAGGAATTCCAATAAATATACGTAATACTAATGCACCACAGGATAAAGGTACTATGATTGTTGAGACAACATGTAACAGACCTGACTGCATTATAACAGGTATTGCGGGTAAGAAGGGCTTCGTATCAATAACAATCGATAAGGATATGATGAATTCAGAGATAGGATTTGGAAGAAAAGTTCTTCAGGTATTTGAAGATAATGGAATCTCCTTTGAGCACATGCCTTCAGGCATAGATACTATGACAGTTTTTGTTCATCAGGATGAATTCGTAGAAAAGGAACAGAAAGTTCTTGCAGAGCTTCATAGAGCAGTTAATCCGGATTCTATTGAGCTTGAATCAGACCTTGCACTTATAGCGGTTGTAGGAAGAAGCATGAGAAATAACTCAGGTCTTGCGGGCAATATCTTCTCAGCACTTGCTAAATCTAAGATTAATATTAAGATGATAGATCAGGGTTCAAGTGAGCTTAATATCATCATAGGTGTAAGAAACAGATATTTTGAGGATGCAATCAGAACAATCTATGGAGTGTTTGTGCCAGAATCAAAGTAGTGGATTAATGCGATGGATTAATGCAGCGTTTTTTTGGTAAGACAAGAAATATTCTGTATAACAGACAGGATAGAAAGATGGGGGAAGCTTATGAAAGATGCAAAAAATGAGCTTATGCAGTTTGTAGCAGGTGTAGTTATGCTTGCGGTTGGATTGTATATATTTTCACAGAAGGTTATAGTATTTTCAGGATATGGATTTTTCTTCCTTGGTGGAGGAAGATTTTCATCAGGGCTTATTATTATTCCGCTTATTATAGGGATTGTATGGATGTTTATGACAGGGGCTTGCTTTGCATCAAAAGTATTTACAGCATTATCCGTGCTTTTGATAATAGTATCAGTTATAATGTCAACACATATTCATCTTAGTGTGATGACATTATACGAATGGATATTATTATTGGTGCTTATATTTGGAGGTGCCGGACTTGTTGGAAAGGTGCTGCTATCAGGCAGCGGAACATCTTACAGAGAGAAAAAGGCATCTGGAAAAGATAAAAACAAAGGCTATAAAGATACATTTTCCAATGGAAAAAGCATAGATGATGAGATTGAAAAGATGAAAAAGAATATCAAGTAACAATAATGAATGACCAGGTAGTATTGATTGATTATACTACCTGGCTTTTTTATGTATGTGCTGCGATTGTTTGTTGTATATTGCATATAAAACAGCAACTTGATAATAAAGCTTACAATTGGTATAATTAAACATTGATAAAATAATAGAAATGGAGTTTCACAATGGATATTATTAAGAAGATTGCAGAAGAATTAAGTGTAAAAACATCACAGGTGGATGCGGCTGTAAAGCTTATAGATGAAGGCTGTACCATACCATTCATCGCCAGATATAGAAAAGAGGTTACAGGGGCGTTAAACGATGAACAGCTTCGTGAACTTGATGACAGACTTAAGTATTTACGTAATCTTGAAGATAGAAAGACACAGGTTATTGCAAGTATTGAGGAACAGGGTAAGCTTACAGATGAGCTTAAGGAACAGATACTTAAAGCAGAAACCATGGTGCTTGTAGAAGATCTTTACAGACCATATAAGCAGAAGAGAAGAACAAGGGCAACAATAGCCAGGGAAAAAGGTCTTGAGCAGCTTGCAGAATATATCAAAGGACAGGATGCAAAGGAAGATGTCCTTGTTGAAGCAGAAAAGTATGTATCAGATGAGGAAGGCAAGGAAGTAAAGAGTGCACAGGAAGCTATTGCAGGAGCACTTGATATTATAGCTGAGCAGATATCAGATGTAGCAGACTACAGAACATATATAAGAGATATAACATTTAAAGAGGGAAAGCTTGTAGCAGCAGCAAAGGATGCAGAAGCTGAATCAGTATATGAGAATTATTATGATTACAATGAAGCAATAGCATCTATTCCAGGACATAGAATTCTTGCAATAAACAGAGGTGAGAATGAAAAGTTCCTTACGATTAAAGTTGAAGCACCAGAAGAAAGAATACTCAGATATCTTGAAAAGCAGATAATAACAAACGACAATGAGTATACAACACCATATCTTAAAGAGTGTATAGCAGATGCATACGACAGACTTATTGCACCAGCCATTGAAAGAGAGATAAGGAATACTCTTACAGAAACAGCTGAGGATGGGGCTATTAAGGTGTTTGGCAAGAATCTTGAGCAGCTCCTTTTACAGCCACCTATAGCAGGAAAAGTTGTACTTGGATGGGATCCAGGATTTAGAAATGGGTGTAAGCTTGCAATAGTAGATGCTACAGGAAAGGTTCTTGCTACAAAGGTTGTATATCCAACAGAACCATTTAACAAGGTCGAGGAAACTAAGAAAATAGTTGCAGACCTTATTAAGAAGTACAATGTTAATCTTATATCATGTGGTAACGGAACAGCATCAAGAGAATCAGAACAGATTATCTCAGATATGATAAAGGAATATGAGCTTAAGAATGTGGATTATGTTATAACCAATGAAGCGGGTGCTTCTGTATATTCAGCCAGTAAGCTTGCAACAGAGGAGTTTCCTGATTTTGATGTTAATCAGAGAAGTGCAGTATCTATAGCAAGACGTGTACAGGATCCGTTAGCTGAGCTTGTAAAGATAGATCCAAAGTCTATAGGTGTAGGCCAGTATCAGCATGATATGAACCAGAAGAAGTTAAGTGAGACACTTGTTGGTGTTGTAGAAGATAGTGTTAACAAAGTAGGTGTAGATCTTAACACAGCCTCAGCTTCACTTCTTGAATATATATCTGGAATATCAAAGGCGGTTGCGAAAAATATTATAGATTACAGAGAAACTAATGGCAGATTTACTAACAGAAAACAGCTGCTTAAGGTAGCTAAGCTAGGACCAAAAGCTTTTGAACAGTGTGCAGGATTTATGAGAATATCAGGAGGAGATAATCCGCTTGATGCAACAAGTGTGCATCCTGAAAGCTATGAAGCAGCAAAGAAGCTTCTTGAAGTTATGGGGTATGATATAGATTCCATAAGCTCTGGTGAGCTTATAGGACTAAAGTCTAAGATAGAAGATATGGGCAGACTTGCTGATGAACTTGGTATAGGTACAATAACACTTGAAGATATAGTAAAAGAACTTGAAAAGCCAGGCAGAGACCCAAGAGATGAGATGCCTAAGCCGATATTAAGAAAAGATGTACTTGATATGAAGGATCTTGCTTCTGGTATGATACTTAAAGGTACAGTAAGAAATGTCATAGATTTTGGCGCATTTGTAGATATAGGAGTGCATCAGGATGGACTTGTGCATATATCACAGATGAGTGCAGAAAGAAGAGTTGAGCATCCTCTTGATATTGTCAGTGTTGGTGATATTGTTGATGTAAGGGTTATAGATGTTGATGTTAACAAGGGAAGAATATCACTATCAATGATTCTTGACGAAAAGGCAGCAGCTAACAGAGGAAGAAGAAACAGCCAGGAAGAAAGTAATAACAAAGGCGGCAATAAGCAGCATACAAAAGATAACAACAGCCAGGACAGAAATCAGAACAGAAAAAAGAAAAAGCCACAGGGGCTTAACTTAAGAGGCTTAGAGAAGTTCATGCACTAGGATTAGGAAAAACAGAAAGGCGGAATAATGGTAATGGATAGTGTTATCGAGTTTGATAGTAAGGTTACAGAGAAAGATCTGCTCAGATTTAAGTTCTATCATAAGTATCATACGATATCGGGTATGGCAGAGATTCTGCTTGCACTTATACTTATAGTGCTTGCAGTTATATCAGCAGGAAAGGTTAATGTCTCTTATACACTCATGGTTGGTGTGTTTGGAATATTTTTTCTTATATTTCCATCAGTAGATATGAAGCTTAGAGCCAGAAGACAGATGAAGAGTGTTGTTACATTTAAGGAAAAAGTCCATTACAGGATAGATGATTCTGGTATAACAGTAAGTCTTGGAGATATAACAGAGACTCTTTTATGGGACAAGATATACAAGATAAAGTTCGACGGCAGAAACATTGACGTTTATATGACAACAGTAAATGCCAATATAATACCTGTAAGGGATTTTAACGGGAAAGCGGCTGATTTTATAGCACTTGCAAAGAAACATTTAAAGCCATTCCAGGTAAAGGTGAATACTGACAGACTTTCTTAATATCTTAAACAATACGGTAATCCGCAGAAATGGGTGATAATATGATTACAGAAACACGTAGTTCTAAAGAAACATATGAACTAGGATATAACATGGGTAAAAATGCCAGGGCAGGAGATGTTTATTGTCTTGATGGTGATCTTGGTGTTGGGAAAACTGTATTTACCCAGGGGTTTGCGAAGGGGCTTGGTATAAATGAGCCTATTAACAGCCCTACTTTTACTATTGTTCAGGAATATCATGATGGACGGCTTCCATTATACCATTTTGATGTATACAGAATAGGTGATATAACTGAAATGGACGAGATAGGATATGAAGAATACTTCTATTCAGAAGGTGTGTGTCTTATTGAATGGGGCAATCTTATAAGTGAAATTATGCCTGAAAATGCGACATACATTAAGATTAGTAAGGATTTATCCAAGGGATTTGACTACAGGAAAATCGAGGTAACAAAATGAAAGTATTAGCTATTGAGAGTTCAGCAGTTACGGCTTCTGTTGCGATTATGACAGAGGATACGCTTATTGCTGAATATACGATTAATTACAAGAAAACACACTCGCAGACATTACTTCCGATGATAGATGAAATATGTCGTATGACAGAAACAGATGTGTCAGATATTGATATAGTTGCAGTGTCTGATGGTCCGGGTTCATTTACGGGATTAAGGATTGGAGCGGCTACAGGAAAAGGGATAGCACTTGCTGAGGATAAGCCTATGGTGGCTGTACCTACGCTTGAGGCTATGGCTTATAATCTTATGGGAGACAAAAGACTTATATGCCCTGTCATGGATGCAAGAAGACAGCATCTTTACAGTGGTTTATACAGATTTGATGCAGAAAAGCTTCAAATTATACATGAACAATGTCTTATATCGTATCAGGAACTGGTAGATATACTTAATGCGCAGGATGAAGAAGTGGTATTTGTCGGAGATGGCATAGATGTTGCAGGAGATTATATAAAAGATAATCTTAAGTGCAGATATAGTGTTAGTAAACCTCATATAAAGACACAGAGAGCATCAAGTGTTGCACTTGCGGCTATATACATGGCACAGGAAGGAAAGACTATTAATTCGGATCTTATGAAGCCGGATTATTTACGCCCATCACAGGCAGAAAGAGAACATAATAAATAAATCAGCAGATAGTTATGAGCATATGAAGACATGAATATACTAATGAAAGCTTAATGCTTAGAATAGGAGTAAAGGATTATGGAATACCATGTCAGAACAATGGAAGAAAGAGATGTTCCTTATGTGTCAAAGATAGAGAATGAAATATTTTCACTGCCATGGTCTGAAAAATCTTTCATAGATGCTGCATGTAATCCGGATAACATATATCTTGTATGCGAGCATACAGGAGAAATAGCAGGATACTGTGGTATGTGGACTGTTATGGGTGAGGGCAATGTAACTAATGTTGCTGTGCATCCATCATATAGAAGACAAGGTGTGGCTGAAGCACTTCTTAAAGAAATGGAAAGAAGGGCGAAAGAAAAATCAGTAACAATCTTTTTTCTTGAAGTCAGACAAAGCAATGAAGCAGCAAAAAAACTTTATGAAAAACTTGGGTATAGTCCTATAGGTACAAGGAAAAGATTTTATGAAAGACCTGTAGAAGATGCTATTGTTATGTCAAAGATATTATGATGCGAGGCTGCTTATAGGCAGGATGTATGTGAATTATATAATGAACTACATGTAAAATAACGAAAAAAAGAAAGGAGCCGATATGTTAGACGTATGTTTATTAGGAACAAGTGGGATGCTTCCATTACCAGGCAGATGGCTCACTTCACTTATGACAAGATATAATGGAAGTAGTCTTCTTATAGATTGTGGTGAAGGGACACAGATAGCGATAAAAGAAAAAGGATGGAGCTATAATCCTATAGATGTAGTGTGCTTTACGCATTATCATGCAGATCATATAAGCGGGCTGCCGGGATTACTGCTTACGATGGGCAATTCAGACAGAAAAGAGCCGCTTACACTTATCGGACCTAAGGGTCTTTCAAGAGTGGTGAATGCTTTAAGGGTGATAGCACCGGAGCTTCCTTTTGAAATAAATATGATAGAACTTAATGGGCAGCAGGAACATTTGTCAATAAAAGGATATGAAATAGATGCGTTCCGTGTAAATCATGCGGTTACATGCTATGGGTATACTATAAGTATACCAAGAATAGGAAAGTTTAATGCCGATAAGGCAAAAGAGCTTGGCATACCATGTCGTATATGGAATAAGCTTCAGCATGGACAGGAAATTGAGCATGAAGGTGTTACATACACGCCGGATATGGTTATGGGAGCACCTAGAAAAGGTATAAAGCTTACTTATTGTACGGATACAAGACCAGTACAGGCTATAGTTGATAATGCGAAGAATTCAGATCTTTTTATATGTGAAGGCATGTATGGGGAAAAGGATAAAGAGTCAAAGGCGAAAGAATATAAGCATATGACATTCTATGAGGCAGCAGAGCTTGCTAAAAATGCTGATGTTAAGGAAATGTGGCTCACACATTATAGTCCATCACTTATAAGACCAGCTGACTATGTAGGGAATATAAAAAATATATTTAAAAATGTACGTGCAGCGAAAGATGGGCAGAGTGTTACACTTAATTTTGAAGATGAAGAGTAGAATAAGGTTACATAAGTTGTATTGAGCGTGAGAAAAAAGGAGCAGTCTATGAAAAAACATTGGAGAATGGTATTAGCCGTAATATTATGTGCGGTATTATGTATTGGATATTATTATTATCTTGCAAACAAACCATCAAAAAAGGATGCTACAGACAAGGTGGTCCAGAATGACGAACTTGCATATCTTGTAGCAAGAAATATAAGTGATAACTATCCGGAATCTGTAAGGGATGTTGTTAAGCTTTATGCAAGAATAACGAAAGAGTACTATGAGAGTGATATATCAGAAGAGGATATTGAAAAGCTTGGACATCAGGCAAGATTGCTGTTTGATGATGAACTTAAAAATACGCAGACTGATGAAGAGTTCATGAGGGCATTAAAAGAAGATATAAGCATATATAGAAATAACGATGCCCGAATCAGCAGCTTCAGCCTTCAGAGTGCTAATGATACAAAGTATACAACATTTAATAATAGAGAATATGCATCATTGCAGCTTGTGTATTATATACGAGAAGGAAGCAACCTTAGAACATCAGGTACTAAGTTTACTTTAAGAAAAGATAATTCAGGCAAATGGAAGATATTATACTGGGAATTAGTTAATTCGGTAGATTTAAGCTGAATAACAAGTTGATTGGCTTTATATGTAGAGCAGGCATGATAAAGCAGTAAGTATATATCTATTGATATTATGATTAATGTCTGCAGAATGGAGAATAAATGGAAGAACAAAAAGATGTGCTGATACTGGCTATTGAGAGCTCATGTGATGAGACAGCGGCAGCGGTTGTAAAGAATGGAAGAACAATATTATCTAATATTATTAATTCACAGATTGCTATTCATACAGAATATGGTGGAGTTGTTCCGGAGATAGCTTCAAGGAAGCATATAGAAAATATAAATCCTGTTATAAGAATGGCTTTGGATGAGGCGGGAGTTACACTTGATGATATAGATGCAATAGGTGTAACTTATGGTCCAGGTCTTGTGGGTGCATTGCTTGTAGGTGTGGCAGAGGCTAAAGCTATTGCATTTGCAACAGGCAAGCCTCTTGTTGGAGTGCATCATATAGAGGGACATATTGCGGCAAACTATATAGAAAATAAAGAACTTGAGCCGCCTTTTGTATCACTTGTTGTATCAGGTGGACATACTCATCTTGTTAAAGTTAATGATTATGGTAAGTTTGAAATAATAGGAAGAACAAGAGATGATGCAGCAGGAGAAGCTTTTGATAAGGTGGCAAGAGCTATAGGACTTGGATATCCTGGTGGCCCTAAAATAGATAAGATAGCTAAAGAGGGTAATCCTGAAGCTATAGTTTTTCCAAGAGCACATGTAGATGATGCACCTTACGACTTTTCGTTTAGTGGAATAAAATCAGCAGTGCTTAACTATATTAATTCGGCAGAAATGAAGGGTGAAACTGTAAACAAAGCAGATCTTGCAGCTTCGTTCCAGAAAGCTGTAGTTGATGCTCTTGTATCACGTGCTATCCGTCTTACGAAAGAAAGTGGAATGGATAAGCTTGCACTGGCAGGTGGAGTAGCATCTAATTCGGCACTTAGAAAGACATTGAAAGAAGAATGCGATAAGAACGCAATTACTTTTTATTCACCATCACCTATATTCTGCACTGATAATGCAGCGATGATTGGGGTTGCAGCATATTATGAATATATATCAGGTACAAGACATGGATATGATCTTAATGCAATACCTAATCTTAAGCTTGGAGAAAGAGTGTGATTCCTTTTGTTGAAACAGTTTTGTGTCTGCTATATTTAGATCTGTTAAAGAACGATGAAGTGAGGTATGTATAATGAATTATGCAATAATACTGGCTGGTGGAAAAGGTTCAAGGATGAAAAGCGATATTCCAAAGCAATTTCTTAAGCTGAATGATATTCCGATGATATGTTATTCAATAGAAACATTTGAGGCAAATGATAATATAGACAGAATAGTAGTTGTTACATCAGCAGACTATATTGGGTATATGGAAAAAATAATACGCTCACAAGGCTATAAAAAGATTATTACTGTAGTTGAAGGTGGCAGAGAGAGATACGATTCTGTATATTCAGGATTGAATTGTATAAGAGAAAAGGTGAACGAAGCGCAGCAGGGCAGGCAAAAAGATAAAAATTATGTGTTTATACATGATGGAGCAAGACCATGTGTAACAGATAGTATAATAAATGCATGCATGCATGATGTTAAAATATATAATGCATGCGTTGCTGCAGTTCCGGTAAAAGATACAATTAAGGTTGTTGATGCTGAAGGAATTGCAGTTAATACACCAGATAGAAGTACTTTATGGCAGATACAGACACCACAGGTTTTTGAAAGTGAACTTATTTTAGAAGCATATGATAAGCTGTATTGCGATATTGATAAAAAAGGAATAACAGATGATGCGATGGTTGTTGAAAAATATATGAATACTAAGGTGAAAATGACATTATCCGAGTATACTAATATTAAAGCAACAACACCAGAAGATATACTTGTAACAGAGGTGTTTCTGACTGGCAAAAAAATGTTATGAAGCAAAGATTAGATGAATATTATCCTGAAGAGAGAAAATGAAGTGAATTGTTATAAAAATACAAAAAAATAAAATGCCAGCAAACCCAGTAAATAAGCGGGATTACGAACAAAAAGCAAAAAAATAACAAAAAAGTTTAAAAAATGTGTTGACAAACTATATACAGGATGATATTATAACAAAGTCGTCGGTGCGACACAGCAAACAACGACAAAGAAAACACAGAATATGTGGATTATGGAGAGGTACCGAAGTGGTCATAACGGGGCGGTCTTGAAAACCGTTTGTCTTCACGGGCGCATGGGTTCGAATCCCATCCTCTCCGCTGAAAACCATCTATAACTTCTTAGATGGTTTTTTTATGCCAAAGGATATAAAAGTTCTGCGGTACGGAGTAACACAGAAGAAGATTTTCTACAATATACAATTGGTACGTAAAGATGACGTTAACACAATGTATTATTTATGAAAATAAAGTTAAAAAGTTTTTTAAAAAACTGCTTGACAAACTTCTGAATCAATGTTATTCTATCATAGCTGTCAGCGAGCAACGCTGATTGCTAACAACAAAGCTCTTTGATAACTGAACAGAAAGACAA
>FR886230.1 GCA_000436475.1 Eubacterium sp. CAG:248 | reverse complement strand
TACTGATTAACTGCTTCCTTTATAGTCTTAGCCATATAATCTATCATCTCATCTGTCATTCCTGGATATACTCCTACCCAGAATGTATCTCTCATGATTCTGTCTGTATTATCAAGATTTCCAACTACTCTGTAGCCTTCCTTTGTTGCTCTCATCTCATCAAAGCATGGATGCTTTATAAGATTTCCTGCAAAAAGGTTTCTTGTCTGTACTCCGTGGTTTTCGATATACTCTACAACTGCCTTTCTGTCTATGCCTTCCTTTACTGTGATAAGGAAACCAAACCAGCTTGGTCTTGAATTATCACATGGTACTGGAAGTATTACCTTATCTTCGATATCAGCAAGCGCTGCTCTTAATCTGTCAAAGTTATGTCTTCTTCTTTCAACGAATGAAGGAAACTTCTCAAGCTGTGCACAGCCTACTGCTGTCTGCATATCTGTTGCCTTAAGGTTATATCCAAAGTGTGAATATACATACTTATGGTCATATCCTAATGGAAGTTCTCCATACTGCTTATCGAATCTGTGTCCGCAGAGGTTATCCTTTCCTGATGGGCATACGCAGTCACGTCCCCAGTCTCTGAATGAACGGATACACTTGTTAAGGAGTGCATTATTTGTGTATACAGCACCACCTTCACCCATTGTCATATGATGTGGTGGATAGAAGCTGCTTGTTCCGATATCACCGATTGTACCTGTGAACTTTTCTTCACCATTGATTGTATACTTAGAACCAAGTGCATCACAGTTGTCCTCTACTAACCAGAGATTATGCTTATCACAGAATTCCTTTACTGCTGATAAGTCAAAAGGATTACCAAGTGTATGTGCTATCATGACTGCCTTTGTCTTATCTGAGTAAGCTTCTTCAAGCTTTGTTACATCGATGTTATACTGTGGAATAGTAACATCTACGAATACTGGAACAGCACCATACTGGATAGCTGGTGTTACTGTTGTTGGGAAACCAGCAGCTACTGTTATTATCTCATCGCCTCTCTTTATTCTTCTGTCACCAAGAAGTGGTGATGTAAGTGCCATAAATGCGTTGAGGTTGGCTGATGAACCTGAGTTTACTACTGATACATACTTTACATTAAGATATTCGCCAAGCTTCTTTTCAAACTCATCTGTATAACGTCCTGATGTAAGCCAGAACTCAAGTGCTGAGTCTACAAGATTCATCATTTCCTTGCTGTCATATACGCGGCTTGCATAAGGAATTCTGTCCCCTTCCTTATACTTTTTCTGGTTATGATACTTCTTGCAGTATTCATCAACAATCCCAAGAATTTCTTCTCTTGCTTCTAATTCGTTCTTGTTTTCAAACATACTTTTCTCCATTCTATATTTGTTATATTCCAAAATTTTTATATTTCCGCATTTTTATTTCTAAGATAATATATTGATGTCGGGGTCGAAAGAAAGCTAAAAATATATCTTTTTAGCTTTAACTTAATCATTAAAAAATTCATCAATTTCCTTATCAAGACATGCAACAACGTCCCCACCAGATGCATATACCTTTGACCATTCTACTGACTTTTCAATAGCCATATCAAAGTTCCATCTTGGCTTCCAGCCAAATGTCGTCTTTAACTTAGAACAGTCAAGCTTTAAGAAGTTAGCCTCGTGTGGACCTCCGTCATACTTGTTTATCCACTTAAGTCCTTCTCCCCACTTGTTACAGAATGTATCAACAAGTGTTCCTGTTGTTATACAGTCACTCTCATCCGGACCTACGTTATAAAAGCCTGCATACTTCTTATCTTCGTACTGCTTCATGGCTATCATAAGATAAGCTGCAAGTGGTTCCAATACATGCTGGTATGGTCTTGTTGAATGTGGATTACGGACAACTATATCCTCTTTCTTTACAGCAGCCCTTACACAGTCCGGAACGATTCTGTCATTGGCAAAATCACCACCACCTATAACATTGCCTGCTCTTGCTGTTGATACTGCAACATCCATATCATTAAAAAATGAATTGATATAGCTGTGTGTTACAAGCTCTGAACATGACTTGCTGTTAGAATATGGGTCATATCCGTCCAGAGGCTCATTTTCCCTGTAGCCCCAAGCCCATTCGTTATTGTGGTATACCTTATCTGTTGTCACGTTAAGGAATGACTTTACACATGGGTTAAGCCTTACACATTCACATATATTCACTGTACCCATGACATTAGTCTCATATGTGTATACAGGGTCTTTATAAGAATCCCTTACGATTGGCTGTGCTGCCAGGTGAAGCACTATTTCTGGCTGTGTTTCTTCAAACACCTTTTTTAAATGTTCAAGATCTCTTATGTCTCCTATTACTGAGTTTATGTTGTTCTCTACATCTGCCATAGAGAAAAGATTAGGTGTTGTAGGTGGTACAAGTGAATATCCTGTTACCTGGGCACCTGCCTTTACAAGTATCCTGCAGAGCCATGAACCCTTAAAACCTGTATGTCCTGTTACAAGGACTTTCTTTCCTTTATAAAAGCTTAAATCCATCTTTGTATATAACCTTTCTGCTTATCAACTATCTTAAAACATATAAATATTCATCTTATATAATTCTATATAATCTGCCACCTGTGAATTTACCACTTCTTCCAAGGAGCTGTTCCTGTGGCAAGATACTTCTCAAGCATATCCATCTCTCTTTTGTTATCCATACACTGCCAGAAGCCCTTGTGCATGTATGACATAAGCTGTCCTTCTTTTGCAAGCTTTTCAAGTGGTTCCTTCTCAAAGACTGTATCATCACCTTCAATATAGTCAAATATTTCAGGATTTAACACCATATATCCGGCATTGATTGGAGCTCCATCCATGTGGCTCTTCTCTCTGAATGACTTAACTGCATTGTCACCACCGATATCAAGCACGCCCTTCTGCTGCTCTAACATAACTGCTGTAAGTGTAGCAATCTTGCCATGGTTCTTATGGAAATCTACAAGCTTTGATATATCAACATCACATACTCCATCTCCATAAGTCATAAGGAATGGTTCATCGCCTACATACTTCTGGACTCTCTTGATTCTTCCACCTGTCATAGTGTTAAGTCCTGTATCAACTACAGTAACCTTCCATGGCTCACAGTGCTGCTCATGAATAATCATATCGTTAGTTCCCTTAGTGAAATCAAATGTGATATCACTGTTATGAAGAAAATAATCTGCAAACCATTCTTTTATTACATACTGCTTGTAACCTGCACATATGATAAATTCATCAAAACCATAGTATGCATACTCCTTCATAATATGCCATAAAATAGGCTTTCCACCTATCTCAATCATTGGCTTTGGCTTAAACTGACTTTCCTCACTTATTCTTGTTCC
>FR886229.1:4022-24842 GCA_000436475.1 Eubacterium sp. CAG:248 | reverse complement strand
AAATTGTAATAAAAAATTATAGTCAAAAATGTTGAAACAATACAAGGTATAATGTATTAATAAAAAGGGGTGTAGTATGAAGAAAAAAATATGTATTTTTTTAGTAGGCATAGTAGTAATAGCTGCATTAGCATTGTTTGTGGTTCCGCAGATTCCAGTAAGAAAATTCGAGCCGGTTACACATACTATGTTAGAAGAAGATGAAGCGTATGAGCGTGCATATAATCTGTATGGAAAAGTAATATTCAAGGATAGGAGAAAAGCTCTGGATAAATTTAAAAAAGATTATAAATCGGCATTAGAATACATAGAGGATAATACTGATTATGGAAAGTTTAATACCAGTTATAAGACGTTGTCAGAATATTTTCTGTACGGACTTAATGGTTTGAAAAACAGAGATGTGGACAATGCAGATGTATTAAATAAGCAGTTACATGGTGTTGCTGTTTTTTGTAAAACATATAGGAAAAGCAACTATAGGGAATATGTATATCTGCCTTAAAGTAATATTGTTGATTGCCAGAGTTCATGGCAGCTTTTCGTACGTGCCAGATGGATAACAGACGAGGGAAAACAGGCAATAATAAGGGGATTTGATTTGGATAAATAATAAATGTGTTTTTTGGGGGATACATATGATGGGATATATTCAAATTATATTGGAAAATAATATTAAAATAGCATTGGCGATACTGGCATGTTTGCTTATATGTAAGATAACACATGTAAAATCAGTAAGAATCAGAATGTTATTGATGTCGTTGGTATGGGTTAGGATTATAATACCATTTTCTATTAAATTTAATGTGAATAGTACATCTTCATATGTATTAACAAATATGGTTAATACAGGAGATTTTAATAGTCAGACGATAGTCTCTGAATTTTTTTTAAAGATATGGTGTGTAGGAGTTGTGCTGTTGCTGTTCTATAATATAGTAGTTGATATCAGATTTAGAAATATATTATCTACTAGTGTTCCACAGAAGTTATTAATTGGAAATTGCATGGTAAAGATATATAAGAATGATTATATTAATTCCGCATTAGTATATGGTTTGATAAAACCTAAAATATATATATCAAGCAGAGTTAATGATGTTGATATTGAATATCTATATGAACATGAAAGTATGCATATTCGTAGAAAACATCATATTATCAAGATTATAACTGGGGTAACGTCTTTAATATATTGGTATAATCCTTTAATATGGATATTTTATATGCAATATGCTGAATGTATCGAGCTTGTATGTGATTATGATTGTTGTGATAAACATATAAATGAAACGGATTGGAATAAGAATTATGTCAATGTTCTTTTAAATGCTGCACAGATTAAGCAGGTTACACAAATAAGAATATTAGGTTTCGCAAGTGCAGCAGTGGCAGTTAGAAAAAGAGTTTCCAATATTATGAGAGAACAAAAAGTAACTATTAGTAATAAGCTTATATCTATACCAGTTTTTATTATTATTATGCTGATGTTGTTTCTGAAACCAGAGATACAAAATATAGAGAAGCCTGATAAAAATGAAGATGTACACAAGAGTGTTATGGCATATGATGCAGATTATCCAAGAGTGATAAATCGTGGTACAAATGGCGCATATGTTAAAAGTTATAAGGAATTTGATGGTGAAGGAAATGAGAATATAATATTTGATTTTGAAGATTAGTGAGGTTGAGATTAAAAAACATTTATAAAACACAGAAAAGAGGATTTGGAACGAATCATATCTGATGAAGGGGTATTGTATCGGATGAACCGGAGCATTCAGGCTGAAGGCTCATTTGGATACATAAAACAGGACATGCAGTTCAGAAGATACTTAAGCAAAGGGAATGCGAATGTACTCGCTGAAAGTACTCTTTTAGCAATTGCAAGAAACATAAATAAACTTCATAATAAGATTCAGAACGGGAAGACAGGAACACATTTATTTCCTTTAAAAAGTGCCTGAATTTAGAAATATCAAAATAAAAATTTTTAAAACCTATATAGGTTTATTAAAGTACGCCAATTTTTGGAACATCCCATTCATTTTAATAAATAGTAGCTTAAAAATCGTATTTTTATTAAGAAAAAGAGGCTTCGCCTCAACGATTTTCAATCGTTAAAGCGACAGCTCCAGTGTTAAGTCATATGCCCGTACTTGTCATGGAGCTGTATAAGCTGTTATGGGTTAAAAAAGGAATAGTTGTGTTAGCAATAGCGGTTGTTATTGTTTCCAATACTGGTATAAAAAAGGGATATACATATGATTCAGATTTGGCTGTAGCTATGAAATATTATAGTGAAGCAAAAGACATGCAGTTATCAGATGAGCTTTCGGATATAGTATACAGATATGAGCAGGAGAGTGAGTACTGGAATGACAGGCTTAAGCAGATAAATACAGCATTTGCCAATGAAACCAAGGAATTCACAAGGGAAGATATGAACGAAGCCACAATGCAGGTGTCGTTATATAAAAAAGGATTGGAAGAGATACACCGGAATATAAACAATCTTGAATATCTTAAGGAAAAAAATATAACCGGAGAGGTAACAATGCCTTTTGCTGTTGAAGAGATGCTTGGCGAAAAGAAACAGAATATGCTTATATCTATACATACAGCCAAAAGGGGAAGACTTAGCTGGTGTATGATGAAGCTGTGTGCAGTACTTATAGTTTCGATATGCATAGGGGTAGTGATATTCATTCCGGATATCGTGAATATTACAAGGGTATATAAGATAGATGATATGCAGACAGCCATACAGAATTATCCCAAGTTTTCATTTGTTCCATTTAAAATGTCACTTATGGCTTATCTTATCTGTAATATAATATGGAAGCTTGTATTACTTATGGCAATAGCCGGTATAGTAGTACTTATATCAACAATGTCTGGTTATGTGTTATCGCTTGTTGTATCGCTGGCACTTGTGCTGCCACAACTGTTATATATGCTGGGATTTAATCTTATGTACTATATTTCAATCGTATCCCCTCTTCTTGTTGAGGAAAACTGGGGACGTGGCATTAATCAGCTGAATGGTATTATGCTTGTTGCTGCCGGACTGGTCTGCTGGGTGATAAGCGTCAGAAGAATTGTAAAAAATGGACATTGATTATTGATTACAGTAAAAAAGTGTGACTGGAATATATAGGGAAATGGAGCGTGGATAGTATGGAACTTAGGATTGATGATTTAAAGAAAACCTATGGCAGCGTAAAAGCATTAAAGGGAATAAGCTATAGCTTCACGCCAGGTGTGTATGGCATACTTGGAGCCAATGGTGCAGGAAAGAGCACAATGATTAACCTTATAACTGATAACGTGAGCAGGGATAAGGATGGTGGAAGTATAACATACTGTGATGGCTATAATACATGTGGAAACAGTCAGGAATATAACTGTGATGATAATGAGAAAACAATATCAGGTGAGCCGCTGGATATATTAAAGTTAGGTGCTAAGTTTCGTGGGATTGTTGGATATATGCCACAGCAGCAGGGATTCTATGAAGATTTTTCACCGAAGGCATTTCTTAAGTACATGGCAGAGATAAAAGGTGTGAAAGCCATAAAATCAGTGGATGATAATGGCAAGGTGACTGTGAAAAAGGTCGGACAGCAGATAGATGAGCTTCTTGGAATAGTGAATCTTACATCCGTCGCATATAAGAAAATAGGTGGCTTTTCTGGAGGCATGAAGCAGAGAGTGCTTCTGGCACAGGCATTGCTTGGCAATCCAAAGATACTTATACTTGATGAACCGACAGCCGGACTGGACCCTAAGGAAAGGATAGCTATCAGGAACTATATTGCTGAGCTATCTAAGGATAAGATTATATTATTCGCTACGCATGTTGTAAGTGATATAGAATGTATAGCAGACAAGGTTCTTCTGTTAAAGAATGGCGAGATTATAGCAACAGGAACTCCATCACAGCTTATTGAGCAAATGCAGGGAAAGGTCGGGGAACTTACATGCACGCTGGATGATGTTGCCAGCCTTCAGGAAAAGTATCATATAGGAAATATAAGACAAAGAAAGGATGGGCTTGTTTTAAGACTTGTTGGAGATGAACTGCCAGGGGAGGCGGTAAAGGTTGATAATGATATTGACCTTGAGGATGTATATCTGTACTATTTTGAATAAGTTTTTGACCGCAAATGCAGATAGTTACTGTGTTTGCGGTTATATTTTTTGGAGTGATATGGTTTATAGAAAATTAAAAGTCTGTTAGATTGTGTTAATTGTATAAATTACAATACAATATTAAAAAATTGATATTTGCTGGTTTTGGTGTATAATAACAGAGTATTCTTGTATGTATGTAAGTCCTAAAAGGAGAAGTATACTTTTCTTCTGATGTTATAAGGATAATTGAAAAATCAGATATAATGGAGGCACAATAAAGATGGAACATATATCCAGAGATGAAGCATTTACATTACTAAAGAAGTATAACAAAGATCCTTTTCATATCCAGCATGCGCTTACAGTAGAAGCTGTCATGAAGTGGTATGCCAATGAGTTAGGATATTCGCAGGATGCAGAATACTGGGGTATCGTAGGATTGCTTCATGATATAGATTTTGAGCTATATCCAGAAGAACATTGCATAAAGGCACCAGAACTTTTAAGAGAAGGTGGAGTGTCAGAGGATATTATTCATGGTGTAGTATCACATGGTTATGGAATAACTGTTGATGTAGCACCTGAGCATGAGATGGAAAAGGTGCTTTTTGCAGCAGATGAGCTTACAGGTCTTATATGGGCAGCGGCACTTATGAGACCATCTAAGAGTACAAAGGACATGGAGCTTAAGTCTTTAAAGAAGAAGTATAAGAGCAAAGGCTTTGCAGCAGGCTGTTCAAGAGAGGTTATAGAAAAAGGTGCGAAACAGCTTGGATGGGAACTTGAAAAGCTGCTTACAATGACTCTTGCGGCTATGGCAGCCTCAGAAGATACTATCAATGAAGAGATGGCAGCTGAGTCAGCTGCACAGTAGACATGTAAAGAAAGGACGTATAGTAATGAAGGTTTTATTAATTAATGGAAGCAGGAGAGATGCAGGTTGTACATATACAGCACTTTCAAAGGCAGCTGAGGCCATTGAAGGTGAGGGTGTAGAAACAGAGATTATCAATGTAGGAAGTAGAGTGCTCAAGGGAGAAGTTGATGATGTAGTCAAAGAAGCTGGTGAAAAGGTGAAAACAGCAGATGGTGTTATAGTAGGTTCGCCGGTATATTACGCATCAGCCAGTGGAGAAATCATGATGTTTCTTGACAGATTCTTTGGAGCTTTCGGTGCAGATATGAAGTATAAGCCGGGCTCAGCAGTGGCATCAGCACGTAGAGGTGGCACAACGTCAACTATTGATGATCTTAACAAGTATTTCCAGATTAACCAGATGCCTGTTGTATCATCTAACTACTGGAACATAGTTCATGGAAACACACCAGAAGAAGTTGTAAGGGATGAGGAAGGCATGCAGACTATGAGGCTTCTTGGAAAGAATATGGCATGGCTTGTTAAGTCTATAGATGCTGCAAAAAAGCAGGGTGTTGAGCTTCCTTGTGGTGAGGATAAGATAAAAACTAACTTTATAAGATAGTCTGCGTGAGTTGCTATGTGAGTTGCTATGTGGGTTGCTGCGTGAGTTACGTTGCATGAGTTTGCATTGCATGAGTTGCTATAAGAAAACGATTGACAGAGTTAGTATAAAACATATATAATAAAAGAACCGTGCAGCCGGGGAGTTAGCGGCACCTTGTACCTGCAATCCGCTATAGCAGGGGTGATGTTCGGCAGAGGGCGAGATTTTATGGAGCCGCCCGATATAAGTGGTGATGACATCTGGGTCTTCCGCAACAGGAATTCATGAACCATGTCAGGTCAGGAATGAAGCAGCATTAAGTGAAACCTTCTGTGTGCCGGAAGGCAGCCTGGATCGAGCTAACTGTATCGGTAACGTCTGTGGATGATCATTCGAAGCCGGGCGCACGGTTTTGTGCGTTTTTAAACAACATGACAGAAAGGAAGTCCTAAGTTATGTCATATCAGGCATTATACAGAAAGTGGAGACCAGACAACTTTGAAGATGTCAAAGGTCAGGAACATATTGTTACAACTTTAAAGAATCAGATTAATGCCGACAGAATAGGACATGCTTACCTGTTTTGTGGAACCAGGGGTACTGGTAAGACAAGTGTGGCAAAGATATTTGCAAAGGCAGTTAACTGTGAACACCCGGTAAATGGGAGCCCATGTGGGGAGTGTCCTACATGCAGGGCAATAGCTTCTGGTACTTCAATGAATGTTATAGAGATAGATGCGGCATCAAACAATGGTGTCGATAATATAAGGGAAATCAGGGATGAAGTGCAGTATTCCCCAACAGAAGGAAAGTATAAAGTATATATAATCGATGAGGTTCATATGCTTTCCATAGGAGCGTTTAATGCACTTCTTAAAACACTTGAGGAACCACCGGCTTATGTTATATTTATACTTGCTACGACAGAGGTGGCAAAGATACCTATAACTATTATGTCAAGATGTCAGCGATATGATTTCCATAGAATATCTATAGAAACGATAGCTGACAGGCTGTCAGAGCTGATGAAGGCAGAGAATATAGTGGTTGAAGATAAGGCTGTCAGGTATGTGGCTAAAGCAGCGGATGGTTCTATGCGAGATGCACTAAGCCTTCTTGACCAGTGCATAGCCTTTCATCTTGGGGAAGAGCTTAAGTATGATGATGTGCTTGATGTACTTGGCGCAGTCGATACAGCTATATTCAGTAATATGTATAAGACGATAAGGGAAAATGATGTGGCACGCTGTATGAGCCTTATGGAAGACATTATCATGCAGGGACGTGATTTATCACAGTTTGTCACAGATTTTATATGGTATCTGAGGAATCTTTTACTTATAAAGACTACTAAAGATACTGATAAGATAGAGGATGTAATCGAGGTATCTAAGGATAACATAGCTGATATGATAGAAGCTGCTAAAGAAGCTGATGCAGATACACTCATGAGACATATAAGAGTGTTATCAGAGCTATCCAACGATATGAAGACATCAACACAGAAGAGAGTAAAGGCAGAGGTTACATTTATAAAGCTGATGAGACCAGCCATGGAGAATCCAGCTGATATGACGGAGCTTGCAGGACGTATCAACACACTTGAGACACAGCTTGGTGATGCCATGCAGGTTATAGATAAGCTTAAGTCAGGTGAACTTATCCCTGCTGGTATGCTTAATGCCATAAGTCAGGGCGCGGCTATAATGCCGGGTGGAGTGAATGGCAGCGACATGACAGGAGCTGGTGCTGACGGATTCGTGGCAGCCGGAGTTAATAATAACGATAACAAGCCAGTTATTAAAAGAAACTATGATGCAGTGACTGATGATATAAAGCAGATAGCATCACAGTGGAATGTCATAATCTCATCCATAGATGATGCACTTCTTATGAACTTCTTAAAACAGGCGTATGTTACTGTAACAGAGGATGGCAATAGTCTTGAGATTATGATAAAATCACTTAGTGGTTACAATGCTATAAGCAGGGAAGAAACAGTTACCATGTTAGAGGAGCTTATAGAAGAAAGGACAGGGGTATCTGTCAGAATCGTAGTAACCAAGATGGATGAAGATGAAGATTTTAACAAGCGTTATGTAGCACTTGAGGAGCTTGTTGGGATGAATATAGAAATAGATGATAAGGAGGAATTTATATAATGGCTAAAAGAGGTGGATTTCCAGGAGGAATGCCTGGCAATATGAACAATCTTATGAAGCAGGCACAGAGAATGCAAAGACAGATGGAGGAGCAGCAGGCTGCCCTTGAAACAAAGGAATTCACAGCAACAGCAGGCGGTGGAGTTGTCGAAGTAACTGTAACAGGCAAGAGAGAAGTTACTAAGGTTAAGATCGATCCTGAGGCAGTTGATCCAGATGATGTAGAAATGTTAGAGGACTTAATAGTTGCTGCAACTAACGAAGCACTTCGTAAGTGCGAGGAAGAGTCACAGGCATCTATGTCTAAGATTACAGGCAGTCTTTCAGGACTTGGCGGAGGCCTTTTCTAATGGACATATACAGCGGTCATATTAATAAATTAATAGAACAGTTGTCAAGATTACCAGGGGTTGGGGCTAAGAGCGCCCAACGCCTGGCATTTCACATTATAAACATGCCTAAGGAGGATGTGCAGTCAATAGCGGATGCTATGGTAAGTGCAAAGGAGAATGTACACTACTGTAAGGAATGTTTTACACTTACTGATGATGAGTTATGCCCTATATGTAAGGATCCTAAGAGAAACCATAAGCAGATTATGGTTGTTGAGCATACAAGGGATATGGCAGCGTATGAAAAGACAGGTAAGTATGAGGGTGTATATCATGTCCTTCATGGTGCGATAAGCCCTATGCTTGGAATAGGACCATCAGATATCAAGCTTGCAGAACTCATGAAAAGACTTCAGAAGGATGTTGATGAGGTTATCATAGCAACGAATTCCAACCTGGAGGGTGAGACAACAGCTATGTATATAAGCAAGATGATAAAACAGGCTGGAATCAGGGTTACACGAATAGCAAGTGGTGTGCCGGTAGGCGGAGACCTGGAATATATAGATGAGGTTACACTTCTTAGGGCATTGGATGGAAGAACTGAGTTATAGTGTGGCTTTGAATCTGGCTGGTGCAGCCGGATCGCAGCATTGCTTTACAATCCACAGAATCATATCATGTATAGAAAGCAGAATTGTTATAAAGAATATAGAATCAACAAAACAGATACTTAAAGAATGAGGTGTGTTATGGCAGGAAGTATGATAGGAGAGATAATCACAGATCATAGGGAAAGAATGCTTAATCTTAAGAAGTATTATCCTTTTTTCAGGCTCATGGACGCTTCATTTGACCAGTATAAGGATGGAAAGTACTGTGCGCTTGATATGGGTTATATTCTTATGGCTGTTCTGCGTTTTTTTATTGAGGAGAATAACTTTAAGGAAAAGGATATTACATATAATGAATATCTTGATTTCTTTAAGCTGCTTGTTAAAAGGGATTTTGGTCTTGAGCTTTCGGATGAAGAATGCAGGGAAGCGGCGGATTATGTGTTCGATAAGATAAAAAATGAAGGCAGGCCTTTTGAGTTCAGGTATTATGATCCGGTTGAACATAAGAAAAGGGTGTCAAGAATGAAGCTCATTGAAAGCACAATAAGAGATAATAGTGTGTGGTATTCGATAAGCTCTGATGCTGTGGAATTCTATCTTGATACTAAGGAGATAAAAGATGAAAGCAGGATAAGTGTTTCACAGCTTCTGCTTGAAAAGATGATTAATTCGAATAACTTTAAAGGCGGAGTAGAGGTTGTTGAAAGAATCAACGAAGAGGTAGGACGCTTAAAGCTTCGCAAGGCAGAGGTTATGGAAGTCCTTTCACAGGATGTGAATGCAGGTATAGATGCATATGAGGATTTCGTAAGCACTGGCATGAAGTGGTTTAATGATGAGGAGAAGCTTTTTAAGAAGAACAAGGAGCTTATAGATAAGGCAATATCAAGACTTGAAGGCTTTTCATCGGGAACAGACAGCTATTACAGGACGATGAAGGAGATACATTATCTTGAGGATCAGCTAAAGATAGCCATGAACAGGCATGCAGAACTGCTTCGTGACTGCACGCAGATGCAGAATACAACGGATGAGGCAGTAAGAAGGGCTAAGCTGTCAAGGCTGCGTCTGCATATGGATTTTTCAACGGCACTGTCGGATATGATAAAGAAGGATAATGCGGAAGCACTTAAGTATCTGATAGATCCTTTATTTAAGCTGAATATTAAAAAGACTATAGATCTTAGGACGATAGATGAAGCACTTATGGTAAAGCCTGAGAAATATGAGAAGAAAGAATATGTTAATGATAAAGAACCAGAGAAGATAGTCTATGAGGATGAAGTAGAGGATGAAAGAATCCGTCACAACTATATATTCATAATGACGAATCTTCTTACGTGTATAGATAAGGTGTGTTTGAAAAAATCGGACATATTAACACTTGATGAATTCGGAGAATACATGAGCAGGGCTTATGGTGATACTATACTTAAAAATGCGGACTATTATGCATTTTTTGTTAATCTGTGTCAGAGAGATGAGTATGTTATAGGTGGAGATGACATGCACAGCGAAACATTTCTTGATGGCATACTTGAAGAGGGCTTTGGTGGTAAAGAGGTCAGACATTTTAAGATAATAAAAGGTGGTACTTTACCAGAGAGTGAACAGGCTGACAGTGAATACATGCAGGTTACTAATGTAGCATTTATGAAGGCTTATGATGATGCTTTGTCATAGCTGGCATGGTGAACTCAGTATAATGAACACAGTAAAATGAACATAGTATGATGAATACAGTATGATGAACATAGTACGATGAAACGATGCTGTAAGAATTCAGACAGGATAACATGGAGGATATATGGAAAACAGGAATCTGGACAAGGCACTGGATATAGTATCAAAGCTTATAATGAGTGAACAGATAAGCGAAAGTAAAGATAACAGTCAGCTTTATCAGGAATACAATACTAACGCCGAGGTGTATGACATAGTTCATATGTCACTTAAGAAGTTCAATCTTAATATATATGAATATAACAACAGCTTATATGTCAGTGCAGGGGATAATAACAAGGTGTTTGGCTACACTAACGAAGAGTTGAGAAATAAGCTTGGATTAAGGGTGAACAGGGAGTTATATCTTGTATATTTTATAATATATAACATAATTACAGAATTCTATACTGATTCAGCAAGCACAACATACGCAGAGTTTGTGAGAGTTGAGGATATAGTAAAAAATGTAGACTCATCCGTATCTGCCATAATAGATAAGAAGCTGGGCATGATTATAGATGATGTTGAAGAAAACAGCTTCAAGCAGATAGCACTAAGCTGGGATGCTCTTCCAGTAATAACAGTAGCTGATACGGCAGATGTAAGGGCAGCTAAGAATTCTAAAACAGGCTTTGTAAAGATAGCACTGAATTTCTGTGTATCACAGGAGCTTCTTATGGAAGCACAGAACAGATTCTACCCAACTGACAGGTTCAAGGCACTTATAGAGAACTATTTTGACGGCTATAAGGGACGCATGGCAGAACTTATGCAGGAACAGTCGTAAATTTACTTCGTAAAAACAAGGAGGTATATATGCCACAGATTAACAGAGTTAGGGTTAATAATGTAAAATATAATTTTGGTACTCAGTTTTATGATGATTTTATGATGCGTTTTAACTGCAGGAATACCATATATGATCTTGCTAATGGTGGTGGCAAGAGTCTTCTTATGCTTCTTCTTATGCAGAATATGATACCAAACTGTACACTTGATGAAAAACAGCCGATAGAAAAGCTGTTCAGGAAAGGCAGTGGCAACACATGCATACATTCGCTTGTAGAGTGGAAGCTGGATTCACATTGCCAGAGGGATGGCTACAGATATATGACGACAGGCTTCTGTGCAAGAAAGGCAAGGAGTGCAGAAGAAAGAGAAGATGCACAAGACAAAGAAGCTTACATGGCAGCAGACACAGATACAGGAAACATGACAGCCAGGAGCAGTACAGCTTCAGATAATACAAGTATAGAGTACTTTAACTACTGCATATTCTATAAGAAGTTCGGACCTGATGATATAAAGAACCTTCCGCTGGTGCACAATGGTGAAAGAGTAACTTATAATGGATTAAAGGCATATCTGAGAGATGTAACTAAAGAAGATAAGGACATAGAGGTTCATATATTTGACAGGAAAGGAGACTATCAGAGCTTCATATCAAAGTATGGCATATATGAAAGTGCATGGGAAATAGTAAGAGGTATTAACAAAACTGAGGGTCATGTAAGAACATATTTTGAAACCAACTATAGAACAAGCCGCAAGGTCGTTGAGGATCTTCTTATAGAAGAAATCATACAGAAATCTTACAATAACAGGCTGTCTGTTGAAAATGATGACTCCATGATGGCTAAGACACTTCTTGATATAAAGGATAAGCTTATAGAGCTTTCAAGAAAGAACAGTCAGATAAGCAGTTATGATAACCAGATGGAAGTGCTGGAACGGTTCAAGGAGTATGCCGATACATATACAGAATTCTACAAGAATAAGAAAAATAAAGAAGAAGATTTATATTCAATGCTTGCATCGGCAGTACATATGGCAACAGACAAGCAGTCAGAACTTGAAGCACATGACGAAAGGAATACTGACCTTGTAAACAGGCTTGAAGATAAAAAGAAGAGTATTGCTGTTGCCAAAGTATTATCAGAAAAGAAGTCACTTAAGGATGTTGAGGGGCTTGTAAAGAAGTCAAAAGAACTTCTTTCACAGAAGCAAAGCAGGATAGCTGCTGTAAAGAAGCGCCTTATGCTTATGGAATCAGCCAATGATTATTATGATTATATAGAGTATGAGAAAGAACTGTTAAAGGTTGATACAGCACTTGATAACAGAATGAGGGAAGATGAAGACATAACCTCTGAGCTTGAAAGGCTTGCAGGCGTGTACAGGATATACTATGAAAAGCATGTAGGTGAACTTGAGGATATGACACATGCCGCAGCAGAGGATGAAAAACAGGCATATGACATACTTGCAGAGGCAAAAGATAATCATAGAAATGCAGAAAAAGACTGCGCAGTTGTTCTTGGCTTAAGGGATAACATGCAGGAAAAAATAAGCAGGGATGAGATAAGACAGCAGGAGCTTTGCAGACAGTATGGAGTACTTGTTGCAGATACAGCTTTGTCTGAGCTTGAAAAATGTAATAACCATATATCAGATATAAGCGGTGATATACATAGTGTAAAGAGCGGGCTTGAAGAGGACACAAAGCAGATATATAAGGTACAGGAGCAGATTAATCTGTTAAAGACCAAAAAGGTTATGCTGCAGGAAAATATCAGCAGAATGGATGAACAGTCACAGCTGTTAAGGGATAATGCCGACAGACTTGCAGATATAGAGAAGGTATATGGTGTAAGATTAGCCGATGATCTTGATGAGGCTGTACTTAAAGCATATACAAAGATAAATACAGAGTACAATGAAAAATCCAGGGAGTATGATAAGCTTAACCAGTATATAGAAGCACTTAATTCCGGCTCATATTATATGGATAGTCCTGATAGAAGGGCGTTTAAGGATTATCTTTACAATACATATGGCACAGATGTTATAGAAGGTCATGTATGGGTTTCACAGCTTGATGATGTCCAAAGAGAAAACGTCTTAAAAAGAATTCCGTTTGTTGAATACAGCTTTATAATAAAAAATGATTTTGACAGAGTTAAGAATAATAATGTTTTAAATACATTTGGAAGAGGTACACAGATATATCCAGTCATAAGTGAGAAGGTACTTGATAGCCAGCAGGCTGCCATAGATAAGGATATGATGGTATTCGCACTTAAAGATATGAGCTTTTTAAGGGATGATACGAAACGCAGACTTGAGATTAAGACAGCAAAGGAAGAACTCGACAACCTGAATGAAGATATGCAGAAGCTTGAAGGCAGAAAACAGATAGTATGGGAGGATTATACATTTGTTGTAAAATACGAAGCTATTTCAGGAAATACCCATACTAAAGCAGTTGAAAATGTAAGGCAGGAGCTTGACCAGGTTATAGAACAGCTTTCACAGGTGGATGGAAGCATAGACATATATAAAGAAAAAAAGGCAGAGGATGCCAATAAACTTGAGAATCTAAAAAAACAGCTTGACAGTGCACTAGGTCAGGCAGAAGGGTTAAAGAAGATATCAGACCTGTATGCGGAAATATCAGAAGAGAGGAACAGCCTGAAAGCATACAATGACAAGCTTGCCAAGGCAGAGCGTGCGATAATCGGGTATGCAGCACAGCTTGACAAGTCAAGGGAAGAGTATCTTAGGATTAACGAATACAAGGATAATGTTGATAAGAAATACACAGAACTTGTATACAACTGGGAAAATATTTTCTCAAAGTATTATGTGCAGGATGATACACCAGCAGATGGAAACAAAAAGCCAGATACTACAGAGTATGATGAAGAAAATATAAGGGAGATTACAGGACGTTTCGCAGGACTTAAAGATATTCTTATGAATAAGAATGCAGACCTTACAGATAAGGAAGCGCTTAAGAGTCATCTTGAAGCATCAATGAAAAAATGTATTGATTCTATCATCTACAGAGGTGAAGAACCTGAAAAACTTAAAGAGCTGTATCTTCAGGGAAAGATATCGGTAAGCAGCCAGGAAAAGCTTCATGAGATATCAGATGAATTAACTGAACTTAACAAACAGTATAATGATTCAGACCGTGAACTTGGCATGCAGGAGGCTATGCTTAACAGACTTGAGGGAAGTGTTTCATATGCTATATCACAGATTGAAGAAAGGTATGGAACATATGAAGAGTTTGAGTGTGACGATCCGGATGGCTACGTTAAGAATAATACTGTCATAACAAGAGAGCTTGAGGATGATATAAAGAAGGAAGCGGCAGCAGGAAAGAAACTTGAGAATGAGCTTAAAGATATCCAGGTATGCAGAAAAGATATTGAAAGAATCATGTCAGGTGCAGGAATAAATATACCTGATGAAGAAATATTGAAAAAAACGGACATAAAGTATCGGGATTATAATAACCTGAATAAGGAATATGAGCAGACTGCAAAAGAATATTCAGCAATACTTAAGCTGGAGTATAAAAAAACAGATGAATTTGTAAAATATAAGAGTAAGCTTATAGATTCACTAAAGAGCTATAATGCAGAGGATCTTGCTGTGCAGATAAGTATGTCATTAAACATGCCAAAGGATGAGCAGCAGACAAGTGCACTGATTGCTTCTCTTGATGAGACGAATAGTTATATTGAACTTGAAAAGACAAGAGTACACAAGGGAATCGAAGATATGGAGAGAATAAAGGATAACTTCGAAAACCGTTGTATACAGACGTGCAGCAATATACGTACGGAACTTGAAAGACTTCCTAAGCTTTCACATATTAAGATGGATAAAGAAGATATATCTATAATAGGTCTTAATATTCCATATGTTAAGGAGAGCGTATACAAGGAAAGAATGTCAGAGTATATAGATGAGACTATAGAGGCAGCAGAAAGCTTTAAAGATCCTGAGGAAAGGTTCAGATATATACGAAACAGACTTACATGGAAAAGACTTTTCTCTGTTATAGTAACAGATATGAATTCAATAAGGATTAATCTGTATAAGAGAGAACGTATAAAAGATCAGAGCAGGTACTTAAGATATGAGGAAGCCGTAGGCTCAACAGGACAGTCACAGGGTATTTATATACAGTTCCTTATTGCAATAATAAACTATATATCGAATATTAATACAGTTATGGATGGCGGAATTGTGGGAAATACTATATTTATAGATAATCCTTTTGGCGCTGCAAAGGACATATATATATGGGAGCCTATATTTAAGCTTCTGAAGGCTAATCATATACAGCTTATAGTTCCGGCAAGAGGTGCAACTCCTGCTATAACAGCCCGCTTTGATGTCAACTACATATTAGGACAGAAGATGGCAGATAACAGGCAGCAGACAGTTGTTGTTGATTATTACAGCAACGTAAAACAACAGGAGTTAGAATACACCAGAATGAATTATGAGCAGGCAAGCTTTGATTTCTTATAGTCTGTATGTGTTATAACAGCTTGCTTTTCAAGCCGGATTCGAGCCGGATTTAAGCCTTTTTTTACATTAACTGGCGGTTTACAACAATACTCTGCTGTGATAAAATTATATGGAGTGTTTAGATATGAGGGTCAATTTATTGACACATTGGAGGTCTTTAACGTGGATAAATACGAGTTTAATATAAAGTTGGAACAGATTAAGAAGCTTGCCGCTAAGAAAGAGTATAAACAGGCTGCACAGATAGCTAAAGAAATGAACTGGAATAAGGTCAAAGACTGGTCTACTCTAGCAACAGTCATCAATGTGCAGGAGGCAGCTGGAGATTACGAGGAAGCAAGGGATATGGCTATACTTGCTTACAACCGTAACCTTGGTGGAAGAAAGCTTATATACAAGCTTACAGAGTTTTTCATAAAGGTAAATGATTTTGAAAATGCAGAAGAATTATATAAAGAATATGCTAAGATATCAGCACATGATGTTAACAGATATATTTTATATTATGATTTAAGAAGGGCACAGGGAGCACCAGATGCTGAGCTTGTAAAGATACTGGAAGATTATAAGGAATCAGAGATAGACGAGAAGTATATGTATGAGCTTGCTAACCTATATTATAAAACAGGACGCAGGGAAGACTGTATTAAGACATGCGATAACCTTGTTTTATGGTTCCAGGATGGCGTATATGTTGAGAATGCAGTCAAACTTAAGGAAAAGCTTGGAGTTAATCTTTCTAATACACAAAGAAGGATACTTGGAGAGATTAATGCAAGAAAGTCTGACGAAGAGGCTAACAAGGAAAGAATGTTCATGGAACAGAAGGAACTTGCACGGCTTAAAAAGGATGAGGTTGGAGATGTGCTTGAAGCAGATGAGCTTAAGAAAACTGAGCCTGACAGTGTAAAAGAGCAGCCTGCATCCGAAGCCAAAGAGAATATAGCTTCAGAACATGATAATGACAGCTCAGAAGATAGTGATGAACTGTCAATAGACCTTGTGCAGAATAACCAGAACAGTGCATTAAAGAAATCGATTGTAAAAGCTATTGAAAGACAGAACGAAGCGAATAAAGAAGCAGCAGCTGCAATAGCTGAGAATAAAGAAAAGCAGAAAGCCGTAGAGGATAATCCAGCTGGCAGTCTGCCGGATAGTTTGTCAGAAAGTCTGTCAGATAGTTCAGATAACAGCTTCTCAGAGAATGTAAGTAAAGCTTCGTTATCGCTTAAAGAGCTTATCGAAAATGCTAAGAAAAAGATAGAAAACAGCTGTGAGAAAATAAGCAGGGAAGATGAAGAAGAAGCAAGACGTGTAGCTCAGAAGCGTATAGATGAACAGGCTGATGCCATGAATATAGAAGTTTCAGTTCCTAATTACAGTATATACGATACACATAATATTCAGGAAGAGCTTGCAAAGAATGTAAAGAATCTTTTTGAAGATGAGCAGGAAGAAACATTCAGACCACCTTTTGAAAGAAAGGATAGTAGAAATAACGAGAATGTTGATAATACCTTAGCAAAGACTGCATCAGCTGATACAGACAGTGAGCAGCCATATAATGATGACCAGACAGAGGATGAGCAGATAGAAGGCCAGCTAAGTATCACAGACTGGATAGAATCTGTAAGGGAAGAAAAGTATGGAAAGCAGGATACGAGGGAGTTCTCTAAGGCAGAACTTGAACGTATGCTTGATGAAAAGGATGAGAAGAGCAAGGCTTATGAACGTATAATCGCAAGGAAGAAGGAAGAGGCTTTAAACAAAGGCACAGAATTCGATGAAGCAGAGGCGAAAAGACTTGCAGAGGCAGAGGTTGCACTTGATTCGGCCAGACGTGACCTTGCCATGAGAACAGGCAAAGCAGCATTTATCCTTGAACAGAATACAGTAAAAGAACTTAAGAATGCAGAGGAAGAGGCTGCTAAAGAGGTTATCAATACATCTGATATGGCTGTACAGACACCACAGAATAACTCTAAGGTAGTGAACTTTGACAGTCTGGTGGAGAAAGATAACAAAGATGATTTAAATGAGGAGCTTTCACTTGATACAGCAAAGATAAGTCCTGTAACTGACGAAATGCTTAAAGAATACGAACAGAAACAGGATAAGGTAGATGAAGCTTCATATGCAGCTGATAGCATAGCAGTGCAGGTAAATGAAACAGCAGCATCATATTCAGAAACAGCATCTGTTTATTCTGATAGCGATAGCAAGGAAGGTAAGCAGATGGATGATATGGATGAAGAACAGTCAGAGAAGAAGCTTTCTGGAGAATTAGCAAAGATATTCAGAAAGTACAGAGAAATGCCGGGACTTGAGGCACAGCTCGTCGAGCTGTTTGAGTCACTTGATAAAGAGATGAATATGAAAACATCAGCATGCGGTAATATTCTTATATCTGGTAACTCAAGCTCTGACAAGACAGATCTTGCAAGAACAATAGTAAGGGCGATTAATTATGTATACCCTGACAAGCCTAAGAAGATAGCCAAAACATCTGGCGAAAGTATCAACCAGAGAGGTATAGTAAAGGCGATGGGTAAGCTTAAGGGAACAGCACTTATCGTAGAAGGAGCAGGAACTATCCAGCCTAAGAGGATAAATGAGATAGTTTCATGTCTGAATGAAGAGACAGACAGAATGATAGTTATATTTGAAGATTCAGATGCAGAAATGAATGTGCTTCTTAACTTTAACCCAGAGCTTACTAAAACATTTAACCATAAGATAACTCTTAAGCAGTATAATGTTAATGAGCTTGTGGAAATGGCTAAAAGATTTGCAAGAAAGAGACAGTATGAAGTAGGTGATGATGCACTTCTTGAGCTTTATCTTAAGATAGATAAGCTTCATAACATAAATGATAATATCAAGCTTGATGATATTAAAGAAGTTGTTAATAAAGCAATCGCAAACTCTGAAAGGAGAGCATCAAGAAAGTTCTTTGGTGGTCTTAAGAAGAAGCGCAGTGATACTGGTGATGTGATATTCCTTACAGAGGCAGACTTTAAGGATTGAAAAAAAGAGTAAACATAAGATGTGGAAATACATCATAGAAATGGAGGATTAATATGAATATTGAAGAAATGTCAGTAAACGCGATCAGGGTGTTATCCGCTGATGCTATCCAGAAGGCTAATTCAGGACATCCTGGCCTGCCACTTGGAACAGCACCTATAGCTTATGAGTTATTCTCAAAGCATATGAACTATAATCCACAGAATCCTGAATGGATCAACAGGGACAGATTCGTTCTTTCAGGTGGACATGGTTCTATGTTACTTTACTCATTATTCCACCTTTTTGGAATAGGTAATCTCTCACTTGATGAGGTTAAGAACTTCAGACAGTTTGGTTCTTTAACACCAGGACATCCAGAGTATGGACATACAGTAGGTGTTGAGGCTACAACAGGTCCACTTGGACAGGGTATGGCTATGGCAGTAGGTATGGCTATGGCAGAAGCACATCTTGCATCGGTATTCAACAAGGAAGGATATCCTGTAGTTGACCACTATACATATGTTTTAGGAGGAGATGGCTGCATGATGGAAGGTATTTCATCTGAATGCTTCTCACTCGCAGGAACATTAGGACTTTCAAAGCTGATTGTATTTTACGATTCTAACAATATATCTATTGAAGGAAGCACAGATATAGCATTCACAGAGGATGTTGTGACAAGATTCAAGGCATTTGGTTTCCAGACAATAGAAGTAGAGGATGGCAACGATCTTTGTGCAATAGGAAAGGCTATAGAAGAAGCTAAGGCTGATAAGACAAGACCATCACTTATTAAAGTTAATACTCTTATCGGATACGGCTGTCCTGCTAAGCAGGGTAAGGCTAGTGCACACGGTGAGCCACTTGGTGTTGATAATGTTGCCGCACTTAAGGAAAATATCGGATGGCCATGTAAGGGTGACTTCGAGGTTCCACAGGAAGTATATGATCATTATAAAGAGCTTTCAGCTAATATGGCAAAGGCAGAGGATAAGTGGAATGAGCTGTTTGCAGCTTATGTAGAGAAATATCCTGAAATGAAGGAGCTGTGGGATAACTACTTTGATGGCTATGACATGTCCGATTTATTCAATTCTGATGAATATTGGGCAAAGGGAGATAAAGCTGAAGCCACAAGAAATACAAGTGGAGCTATCCTTAATATGATAAAGAAGGCTATGCCTAATCTTATAGGTGGTTCAGCAGATCTTGCTCCATCTAACAAGACTAATATGAAAGATGCAGGAGATTTTTCTAAGGATAATTATGCAGGAAGCAATCTTCACTTTGGTGTAAGAGAGCAGGCTATGGCAGCAATAGGAAACGGACTTATGCTTCACGGTGGACTTAAGGCGTTTGTTGCAACTTTCTTTGTGTTTAGTGATTATGTTAAGCCAATGGCGAGACTTACAGCACTTATGAAGCTTCCATTAACATATGTATTCACTCATGACAGCATAGGTGTAGGTGAGGATGGACCAACACATGAACCTATTGAACAGCTTGCAGCATTCCGTTCACTTCCAGGCTTCACAGTATTCAGACCTTGCGACAGAACAGAAACAGCAGCAGCATGGATGTATGCGGTTGAGAACGAGTGTGGACCAACAGGACTTGTACTTACAAGACAGAATCTTCCACAGATGGAGGGTTCATCTAAGGATGCACTTAAGGGTGGCTATGTTATAGCTGACTCACAGAAGGAAGTTCCAGATGCAATTATAATTGCAAGCGGTTCAGAAGTAAGCCTTGCAGTAAATGCTAAGGAAGAACTTAAGAAGGATGGCATAGATGTAAGAGTTGTAAGTATGCCAAGTATGGAGCTGTTCGATAAGCAGTCAGCAGAATATAAGGAAAGCGTGCTTCCTAATGCTGTAAGAAAGAGAGTTGCAGTTGAGGCACTTTCAGACTTTGGCTGGTATAAGTATGTAGGACTTGATGGCAGGGTTATTGCTATGGAGGGCTTTGGTGCTTCTGGTCCAGCAGCTACATTGTTCGAGCACTTTGGCTTCACAGTTGATAATGTTGTTAAGACAGT
>FR886229.1:206-3989 GCA_000436475.1 Eubacterium sp. CAG:248 | reverse complement strand
AGTTATTGGATAAATATCTGGATAAATCTATATCTGGATTAATCTTATGAAATAATAAAATAGATAACAATCAAACAACAATTAAATAGATAATAATAAGGCTCTGGTTTGACCAGCAGTACTGCAATATTGTATATATCGCATTGTGCTGCTGGCTGAATCAGGGCTTTTAGCATATTAGGAGCTTATATTTGTAAGATAACTCTTATGCCTGAAAAGCTATATGTAATAAATACAAATAAAATACATATAAAATACAATAAATTAACATATAATTACTTGAAATAACAAAAAAATGGGTATATACTATTGATATAAAGATTGTTAGAGTATTAACAATCTAATCAAACAAATGAATGATTGCATTGTGGGGTGCAACCGGTGGATTATTACATTAATCCATATTAATCACTTATTATTTAATTCTATTTTTAGGAGGTACAGGATTATGGTACGTTTTACATTACCAAGAGATTTATATCATGGTAAGGGAGCTCTTGAAGCACTTAAGACTCTTAAAGGAAAGAAGGCTATCATCTGTGTAGGTGGTGGTTCTATGAAGCGTTTCGGATTCCTTCAGAGAGCTGAGGATTATCTTAAGGAAGCAGGAATGGAGGTTAAGCTATTCGAGGGTATCGAATCAGATCCTTCAGTTGATACAGTTATGAAGGGTGCTAAGGTTATGGAAGAATACCAGCCAGACTGGATAGTAGCTATCGGCGGTGGTTCTCCTATAGATGCAGCAAAGGCTATGTGGATTAAGTACGAATATCCAGAAACAACATTTGAAGATATGTGCAAGGTATTCGGTTTACCAAAGCTTCGTACTAAAGCTCATTTCTGTGCTGTTTCATCTACATCAGGTACAGCTACAGAGGTTACAGCATTCTCAGTTATTACAGATTATGAGAAAGGTATTAAGTATCCTTTAGCAGACTTTGAGATTACTCCTGATGTTGCTATTGTTGACCCAGAGCTTGCAGAGACTATGCCTAAGAAGCTCGTAGCACATACAGGTATGGATGCTATGACACATGCTATTGAAGCTTATGTATCTACTGCTAACTGTGACTACACAGATGCACTTGCTCTTCATGCTATGAAGATGATTAAGGATGATCTTGTTGGTTCATATAACGAAGATATGGAGAAGAGAGATGCAATGCACAACGCACAGTGTCTTGCAGGTATGGCATTCTCTAATGCATTACTTGGTATTGTACACTCTATGGCACATAAGACAGGTGCAGCATTTGAAGGTGGACATATTATCCATGGTGCAGCTAATGCTATGTATCTTCCTAAGGTTATCAAGTTTAACTCTAAGGACGAGACAGCAGCTAAGCGTTATGCATACATAGCTGATTTCTTAGGCTTAGGTGGAGATACAACTGAAGCTAAGATTGATAACTTAATCGCTATGCTTCGTAAGATGAATGACGAGCTTAACATACCACAGTGTATTAAGAACTATGGTGAGGGTGGACTTCCAGCAGAACAGGGAATTGTTCCAGAAGATGAATTCCTTGCTAAGCTTCCAGATGTTGCAGCTAATGCTATCAAGGATGCATGTACAGGCTCTAACCCACGTCAGCCAAGCCAGGAAGAGATGGAGAAGCTTCTTAAGTGCTGCTACTATGATACAGAAGTAGATTTCTAGAAATATAATGATGTATAGTGTTATAATATAATGCTGTTAAAGGCGGAGCGATACTAAGGTCTAAGGTGTCGGTCCGCCTTTGATGTGTGCATGGTGACATATGTTTCTAAAGGACCAGAACTTCTTAAGGAACATTACGATGCAAAAGAATATGGTGTTAAGAGCAAGAAAGGTTTCTATGATTATTCTGATGGTAAGGATGAAGAAACAATAGCAAAAAGAGATGAAAAGTTCTTAAAGCTGTATCATGCGTTATATCAGTAGATGTAATGGATAAACATATTGAATAAAATCTTTTAGAATTCATATAATTAATAAAAAAGGATGCAACAATTTATCTTAAAATGTTGCATCCTTTGAATGTTTGTTCTACTCAATTACATATTCTATATCGTCATATAATAATAATACTTAACTGCGATTACTAATAAAATTATAAAAATAGTTTGGGTTATAATGTTATTATCTTATTTTTATTATCTTATTTTTTATTATCTTGTTTTTTATTATCTTATATTTTTATTTTCTTATTATTTTTATATTCTTTCACAACTTTTTCGAGTTATGAATTCACCTTATAAATTCACACTTAAGAATACCGAATCTTTATCATCCTGCTTTATCCCAAGATATCTTTTAGTTATTTCGTATGATGAATGATTATATATATCCATAAGAACTGCTGGTGGTGTTCCATACTTCCATGCATAATATCCGAATGTTTTTCTCATAGAGTGGCAGCTTATTCCATTCTCCATATTAAGGGAAGAGGCTGCCTGCTTTATTATCCGGAATGCCTGTGAACGGCATAGATGGGTGTGTTCTTTCTGCCCCATAAATATATATTCATTTACGTCAAAATAGTGCAGACTGTTAAGATATGTCTGCAATCCGGTTCTTGTACTTGCGTTAATAGCTATTCGGTTTTCTTTTCCAGTCTTTTTCTCTGTCACTATTATATGTTTTTTGAAACATTTTTTCCTGGAATCATAAACATCGTTCCATTTCAGCTTCAGTATATCACTTATTCTTAATGCTGAATTAACGCCAAGACATATTAAGGCATAGTTGCGGTAGTTCGTTTTCTGCTCCAGATAGTAGTTTCTAAATGCTTCTAATTCTTCATCGTTACGTATTGGTTGTGCTGTTCCCATATCAAATCCTCCATTTAATTCAAAAGGATGCAACATTTTAAGATAAATTGTTGCAGATAACAGGTTAACAAGGAGGTTATATGTTAAAGCTTACGATTAAGCCTGGTGAATTTATCAACATAGGTGAGGATATAAGGGTTGTTTATTCGGGAGGTTCAGAGGGAAATATCCACCTTCTGATAGATGCTCCTAGGGAACTGAATATTGTAAGAAGCAAGGTGCTTGCAAGAAACAAAGAGAAGGAAGGCAAAGAAGCATCACGCTTCATTTCTCCTTATTATGCAGAATCCAAGCTTTCACCAGACACACTTACCAAGATACGCCGTCTGATTAAAGAAGACAAGATGGCAAACAAAGATAATACGCAGAATTAGCATGGAAGTTCTGCTTATTATAAAGGATTTGCTTTATGCGAATTGTTTATATTCAAGTAAATTGTAAGCAAATGTGCATGAAGCATTTGAGGGAACGGATTCCCCAGAAAAAATTATTATATTTACACGGAGGTACATACTATGGTAGTACAACACAATATGTCAGCTATGAACGCTAACAGAATGCTTAGCGGAGTTTCATCAGCACAGTCAAAGTCAACAGAGAAGTTATCTTCAGGTTACAGAATCAACCGTGCAGCAGATGATGCAGCAGGTCTTTCTATCTCAGAGAAGATGAGAGGACAGATCAGAGGTCTTAATCAGGCTTCAACTAACGCTCAGGATGGTATCTCACTTATCCAGACAGCAGAAGGTGCTTTAAATGAATCACACTCAATCCTTCAGAGAATGAGAGAGCTTTCAGTACAGGCAGCTAACGGAACAGAGACAGACGACGATAGAGAAGCAGTACAGAACGAAATCGAGCAGCTTCAGAGCGAGCTTACAAGAATCTCTGATACAACAGAGTTCAACACAATGAAGTTACTTGATGGTTCACAGTCAGGAAGCAAGGTACAGGCTTCTGTAAGTAAGG
>FR886229.1:0-146 GCA_000436475.1 Eubacterium sp. CAG:248 | reverse complement strand
GGAATCATCAAATCAGGTTAACACAACAGCAGCTTTTACAGCATTAGATGATGGTAAAGAATCTTCATATTCTGTTACAGTTTTAGATAAGAATGGTAATTCATCTACAACAACTGTTAAGGTTACAGGTACTGCTGCAACAGCAG
>FR886228.1:2756-8548 GCA_000436475.1 Eubacterium sp. CAG:248 | reverse complement strand
CATAAGACCACCCTCGAAGTTATCTGATATACTCATAACCTCACCAGTAGCCTTCATCTGTGTTGTAAGTGTTCTCTTAGCAGAGATAAACTTATCAAATGGAAGTCTAGGTATCTTAACTACACAGTAGTCAAGTGCTGGCTCAAAACTTGCATATGTCTTTCCTGTAACTGCGTTCTTAATCTCATCAAGTGTATAACCAAGTGCAATCTTAGCTGCAACCTTAGCAATAGGGTAACCTGTTGCCTTAGAAGCAAGTGCTGAAGAACGGCTTACACGAGGATTAACCTCGATAACACAGTACTCAAAGCTGTCTGGATGAAGTGCATACTGTACGTTACATCCACCTGTGATACCAAGCTCATCTATAATGTTAAGGGCAGATGTTCTAAGCATCTGATATTCCTTATCTGAAAGTGTCTGTGAAGGAGCAACTACGATACTATCACCTGTATGCACACCAACAGGATCGATATTCTCCATGTTACATATAGTTATGCATGTTCCGTTACTATCACGCATTACCTCGTATTCGATTTCCTTCCAGCCAGCGATACATCTTTCTACAAGAACCTCTCCAACTCTTGAAAGTCTTAAACCATTCTCAAGAATCTCTCTTAATTCTTCTACGTTATGGGCGATACCACCACCACTTCCACCAAGTGTGTAAGCAGGACGAAGAACTACAGGATAACCAATCTTAGCTGCAAATGCTTCACCTGATGGAACATCATTAACAACTAATGATGGAGCACAAGGCTCACCTATCTTTTCCATGGTTTCCTTGAACATAAGTCTGTCTTCTGCCTTCTTGATAGTAAGTGCAGTTGTACCGATAAGCTGTACATTATTCTCTTCAAGGAAGCCTGTTTCTGCTATCTCCATAGCAAGGTTAAGACCAGCCTGTCCACCAAGTGTAGGTAAAATGCTGTCTGGCTTTTCCTTTAATATAATCTGCTTTAGCGCTTCAACTGTAAGAGGTTCGATATATACTTCATCAGCAATATCCTTATCTGTCATGATAGTAGCTGGGTTAGAGTTAACAAGGCATACTTCTATTCCCTCTTCCTTAAGAGAACGGCAAGCCTGTGTACCTGCATAGTCAAATTCTGCTGCCTGTCCGATTACGATTGGACCTGAACCGATTACTAAAACCTTCTTTATATTAGGATTCTTTGGCATTGTCTTAGTCCTCCTTCTTCATCATATCCATAAATCTGTCAAAAAGATACGCTGTATCCTGTGGTCCTGCACAAGCCTCCGGATGGAACTGTACAGTAAATATATTCTTGCCCTTATAAGAAAGACCTTCATTAGTCTTATCATTAACATTTTCAAATGCTGGTTCAGCAACCTCTGGATTAAGTGTTGCTTCATCTACAACATAACCATGATTCTGTGTTGATATATATACCTTTCCAGTAGCAAGATCCTTGACAGGGTGGTTAGCCCCTCTGTGTCCATACTTTAATCTGTGTGTATCAGCACCTGTTGCAAGTGACATAAGCTGATGTCCAAGACATATGGCAAATATTGGTACATTACTTGCATAAAGCTTCTTTATCTCTTCGATTATCTCTACACATTCCTTAGGATCTCCAGGACCGTTTGATAACATAATACCATCTGGATTGGAAGCTAAGATTTCCTCTGCCTTTGTATACGCTGGATATACTGTAACCTCACAGCCTCTGTCATTAAGAGACTTAGCAATGTTCTTCTTAGCACCAAAGTCCATAAGTGCAACTCTTGGTCCATCTCCGTTAAGTACATACTTTTCCTTGCATGTAACCTTTCTTACAACTCCTGCAACCTTGTATTCCTTAATCTTAGGAAGTACTTCATCAAGATTATAGTTTTCGTTAGTTGTAATCATTCCGTTCATAGTACCCTTTTCTCTTAATATCTTAGTAAGGGCTCTTGTATCTATACCACAGATACCTGGTATATCATTATCTAAAAGGAACTTCTGTATAGGAGCTTCATTTCTGAAGTTACTTGGCATCCTTGATAACTCTCTCACAATAAATCCGTCTGGCCATGCTTTTTCAGACTCCATATCTTTATAGCAGATGCCATAGTTGCCAATCAGAGGATATGTCATTGTAACTGCCTGTCCTGCATATGAAGGATCAGTCAACACCTCCAGATATCCTGTCATCGAAGTATTAAAAACTATTTCGCTAATAACTTCGCGAGTGGAACCAATACTTGTTCCCTTAAATACTGTTCCATCTTCAAGTATTAAAAATGCTTTCATGAATGCCACCTATTTCCTTTCGTATATTAAATTGATTATTGTTTAAGATCATAAACCCCGAAAATGCAGTCATAAAATGAAGTTCATTATTATATATTTTTCAGATTTTATATAGCGCACAAATCACAACTTTTAATAGTCTTTATATAGTTTCAATTGACTTTTGCGCAAAAAAAAAGACACAAAAATGCCTTTTTTTCTTAAACTCTATAAATATTATCATACTGTGCATAATAATTCAAGTATAAATTGTACTATAAATTTGTCACGTAAATTTAACAGTATAAATTTAAATACATATGACTTTTAAGTTAACTTTAAATCTGAATTCATCATTTGAATGCATTAATTGGACTATGACTTAGCTGTTGTTGTCTTTGTACCACTATTTTTATTATTCTTATTATTCTGGTTATTCTGATTCTTGGTTATCTCAAGCTGGCTTATATATACCCAGCTTTCACCCTTATCTGATGACTGGTACTTGGCTGCTGTCTTTCCATCATTATACGTTCCATCGCTTCCCTGTGTAACATATACTGTAATCACGCCTTTATCGTCAACAACCGGAACAAGTGCTTCCTTATAAACATCACTCCACTTTAATTCATCTGACTGCTGCATGGAAGATGTTCCTGTCTCTGACCTTGCTGTACTGTCAAGTTCCTGTTCAGGAAAAACGACCTTGGAAAATGTCTTTCCACCATCCTTTGTTATGTACAGATTGCCATCCATGCCATCTATATAATTAAAACAGAAAAAGCCCACATTTTCATCAACATATATAATACCTTTAAGAAGATAATTGGCAGGGCCGCTGCCTACTGTAGTCCAGTTTTCACCACCATTGTCTGTTTTATATATCTTGTATGACTCTTTGTCATTGTCAGTCATGGCATATCCACATACAACCACACCTTTACTTTCGTCAAAAAAATCCACATAATAGTCTTCTGCATTATATATGTTATCAAGTTCGCTTGTAGTCCAGTTAGCACCTTTATCGCTTGAATAGCATATCGTTACAGGCATCTTATCATTAAGCCCCTGCTTCCCTCCATATATAAATGCCGTTTTAGAGGTTGTTATCATGTAACTGCCCTCTTTAAGTGTACTTGAACTGTTGTTTTCATACATAAGATTCTCAACATCTAATGGAACAGTTGTATAATGTTCTCCACCATCATATGTAACACTTAATATATTATCTCTGATAACATATCTTGAAAGAGAATCCGTAGATGTATTAGCAGTATTTTCCTTACCTGCTGATGTTCCCGCCTTTTCATTATACTTGGCTATGCCATATTCCTCAGGGCTCATGGCTGATGATACATATATAGTAGCAGTATTATCAGCATGTGCATCAATATAATATTCCATAACCCATTCACATTTCAGCCTTCCATCATCAGTAACTCCATCCCATGAAAGAAAATAATCTGATGAAGCATTTTTTAGAATGAGAGAAAAACTAATCAAAGCTATATGCTCATCTTCATTAAGAACTTCTATATTATCTATATTCATTTTTCTGACTGCCTTGCTATATGGCAGATATTCACTCATATACTGTTCTACATAAGCATTTATCCATGTTCTTGCTATTTTCTCTGTTTTCACTAAATACACATCTGGAACCGTGCTTAAAACATTGGAATCATCATACGATATAGTCGTTGTCTTATACTGTTCTGTTATTGCATCTCCATATGCATCAATATCAACCGAAAATGTATATCTTGACTTTATATCAAGATCATTCTGCTTGTTTTTTATATAATACGAGCGAATAAAAACTAATGCCACAGCTATGCATAACAAAGCTATCATTACCCTGAATGCAATTAATTTTCTTTTTTCTTTTTCTTTCTTACTTATCTTTCTCATAACTGCACTCCATTTCCAATATCTGCTTAAGCTCTTACTCATGTTTCATATGAACCGCTGCCCTTACTATCTTTCTGTAGTACTTATACCACCATAAGAAATACATCGCTCCAGCACCCGCAATAAGAAATATGACTATAACAAAAGGATGCACAGCATACATCCAGCTATATGATACTCTTCTTGCAAACAAAGGAACTCCATACGCAAGCAATACACATGCTGCCATAATAGTACCATTAAATACGCTTCTGTTCTCATATATCCATATAAAATGATCAAATGACATAATCGCAAACATTTCTCCTATAGGTCTTACACTTAATGTAAGAATACACAGCATAAACGCATGCAGTGGAGATACTCCAAATATCATTAATATGATAAAATAAAATATGAATTCTGTTACCATTTTATATATGAGCTTGCCAAGGAAATTCATATATGGACTTATAAACATAACCCTTATCATAAGATAATCCCTGTCACCAACTGTAAACAATATATTGTTTGCAAGACTTCCGCATACAATAGTAAGCATGACAAACATATATATGATAGTAAGCTCCTGGTTCGCCTTTATAAGAGGACATTCAAAACTTATAATTCTATATGGTATATAAATAAGTGCAAATACATATAAAAGCTTTTTTATAAACTCCCACAAAACCATAAACAACTGTGCAAATATGCCCACAGCAAGCCTTGCCTTTGAATTCTCAGCGAATGTTTCTTCTTTTATGTGGTTTTTAATGCCTGGTATCATGCCCATATATCTGATTCCTGCATTAGTCCCCTCATAAAATCTTAATAACTTTTCAGCAAACAGCTTTTTAAACAATTTCATTGTCTGCCTCCCCTAATATATCTAATACTGCTTTTCTAATTTCTGGTATAGCCATCGTTTGTTTATCTATATAATTAAACTCACCATTATTAAGAACAATAGTGTCAGGCGATATTCTTAATGATATCTCTAACAGACCCGATGAAATGATAACTATCCTGCCTGATTTAACTGAATTAATCACCTCAATAAATTTTTCAATATATTCATTATCACAGTAATCAAGAGGCTCATCAAAAAGAATTATATATGGATTTATGACATATATTGAAGCTAACTGCAAAAGCTTCTTTTCCTCAAAAGTATAATCAACTATCAGCTTATCTCTTTGCCCAATACTAAGCCCTACTTTTTCAAAAACAGCCTCAGGCTTTATATTTTCATCACTTATATCACACAGCATACTGATAAATTCATAGCCTGTTATATATACTGGCAGTATGCTCTGCTTTGATGCATAGAATATCTTAGCCTTAGGTGGTATTTCTATAGCTCCTTCATCTACAGGAACATCTCCACATATACATTCAAACAATGTTGTTCTTCCTGCACCTGCGCCTCCAAGAAGCGAATATATATTTCCCTCCTGAAACGTATAATCCACATCTATAAGGACATCTTTTTTATTATATCCTTTTTTTATATGACTTAACTTAAGCATATTAATCTCCACTTCTAATATTCTGTACAGCATTCAATCCCGGCAGACTCCGGTTTTAAATCACTCTCAAAATTCATATACTGATATAATTATGTGAGTGTCAAAAGCAAATTTTACCACTCACTGATGTATCA
>FR886228.1:2503-2734 GCA_000436475.1 Eubacterium sp. CAG:248 | reverse complement strand
CACTGATGTATCAGGATTGCTACATTACTATATAATTCACGCAATCATTACTCTATATTATATTAAAGATTACCTACTTTGTAAACACATACCAGCTTTGCCTGATATTAATCACTTGAATTTATTTTAAAACAATGCTATAATTTCCAAACATTTTACATATACTTGATTTTAGATTTCCACACAGAAATGAGGATAATGTGAAAAATAAGATTTTTCACACGCAAGAAT
>FR886228.1:0-2471 GCA_000436475.1 Eubacterium sp. CAG:248 | reverse complement strand
AAGAAATGAGGATTATTATGAAAACATTTAAAAAAATATGGTGGCGTCTGCTTTTTGCTTCATACACATTTATATATCTTCCATGGTTCTTCTTCCTTGAAAACAAGATAACTACGGACTATCCAGGAATACACATCATCAATGGTCCTATTGATGATATGATACCGTTTTGTGAAATATTTGTAATCCCTTATTTCCTATGGTTTGTATACATAGCTGCTTCCTGTGTATTCATGCTGCTTAAAGCAAACAATCAGGAATTCATAAGCTTTGCTCTTTCACTTATAATCGGCATGTCAGTATGTATGATTATATGCATGATATACCCTAATGGTCTTACATTAAGACCTGAGTCAACATCAGACACAATATTAGGAAAAATGGTTGCCAGCTTATATAAAACTGATACGCCAACCAATGTATTTCCAAGTATTCATGTATATAACTCCATTGCCGTTCATGTTGCACTTGTCAAATGTACAGCTTTAAAGAATCACAAGCCAGTAAAAAATGCTTCACTTATACTTTGCATACTTATATGTATGTCAACTGTATTTTTAAAGCAGCATTCATTATATGATGTAGCCGGAGGCATTATCCTTATTGGCGTAATATATCATTTGCTGTATGCACTTCCTGAAAAAAAGGCACAAAAGCAGCCTGCAAGTCAAAAATCCTGCATAAGTGTTGAAGAATAAAATTATTGACTTTTGTACATGTAATGTTATACTAAACAAAGATATCACCTGGGGAGCTTAAGGCTTAGTGCCTGGCTGAGAGGGAATCTGATTCCGACCCATTACCTGATATGGATAATGCCATCGTAGGGAGTTCTCGTGTATCTTTCTATATAAATATATATTTTTATATTACGATAATACTTTTATAATATATTTTAATCTATCTTATATCTATTTATTTATACATGATTATTCATTTTCCATGGCATTTTACATTTTCCCCTGTATATCTTTTTTATCTGTTCAGTGCGCACCTGACAAAATCTTTAACCACACAATAGTGCGCAGAAATGAGGTTTAGTGTGAAAAATAAGATTTTTCACACGCAAGATTTGTGCTTCGCACAAACTTGAGATGCGCAAAGAAGCAGCGCAAGAATGGAGGTTTATTATGGAATACACAACTCAGATGGATGCCGCAAGAAAAGGCATTATCACTAAAGAAATGGAAGCTGTTGCTAAAAAAGAATATATGGATGTTAACGAACTTGTTAAGCTTGTAGCCTGTGGAAAAATCATCATACCAGCCAACAAGAATCATAAATGTCTTGAACCTAATGGTATTGGTTCTATGCTACGCACTAAAATCAATGTAAATCTTGGTACCTCAAGAGACTGTGTTGATCTTAATATGGAGCTTGACAAGGTTAACAATGCTGTAAAAATGGGTGCTGAAGCCATTATGGATTTAAGCTCTTTTGGCGACACACAGAAGTTCAGAAGAAAACTTACAGCTGAATGTCCTGCCATTATAGGTACTGTTCCAATATATGATGCAGTTGTTTACTATCACAAGGCACTCAAGGATATCACCGCTAAGGAATGGCTTGATATTGTAAGAATGCATGCAGAAGATGGTGTTGACTTTATGACAATCCACTGTGGAATAAACAAGGCAACTGCTAAAAAATTCAGGGCAGATAAACGTCTTATGAATATAGTTTCAAGAGGTGGATCTATCATCTATGCATGGATGGAAATGACAGGCAATGAAAACCCATTTTTTGAATACTATGATGAGGTTCTTGATATATGCAGAGAATATGATGTTACTATGAGTCTTGGAGATGCATGCCGTCCTGGATGTATCATGGATGCTTCTGATATATCACAGATTGAAGAACTTGTTACACTTGGTGAACTTACAAGACGCGCATGGGAAAAGGATGTCCAGGTTATGATTGAAGGTCCAGGACATATGCCTATAAACCAGATTCAGGCTAACATGGAAATCCAGAAAACAATATGCAAGGGGGCACCTTTCTATGTACTTGGACCTTTAGTAACAGATATTGCCCCTGGTTATGACCATATTACATCTGCAATCGGAGGAGCTATTGCCGCTACATATGGTGCTTCTTTCCTCTGCTATGTAACTCCTGCAGAGCATTTAAGACTTCCTGATCTTAACGACGTTAAAGAAGGTATCATAGCAACAAGAATAGCTGCACATGCTGCAGATATCGCCAAAGGCATACCTCATGCCACTGACTGGGATCTTAAGATGGATAACGCAAGAAAAGTACTTGACTGGGATGCACAGTTTGATGTTGCCATCGACCCTGAGAAAGCCAGAAGATACAGACAGGAAGCAAAACCTGAAAAAGAAGACACATGCTCTATGTGTGGAAACTTCTGTGCTGTTAAGAATATGAATAAGATTATGGATGGGGAAATCGTAAGTATCTTTGACGAATAATATTATTGTTGTTTAATTGAATATTAGTTGGTG
>FR886227.1:31702-33325 GCA_000436475.1 Eubacterium sp. CAG:248 | reverse complement strand
GCTAAGACTATAAAGGAAGCAGTTAATCAGTAGTCTGATATATATTAAAAATAAATAATATTATAATCCAGACATTATATTTAATGTCTGGATTATAATGATGTAAGGGTATATATTGATATGGGAAAAATGATATACGGATTTATAGAAAAAATATACATGTTTTTTGTTGAATTGCTTTTTAAGATTATTAGAAAGGATTTAACAGATAAAACCAGACAGACATTTAAAGAATTTCTACAGTTTGGATTAGTAGGTGTATCTAATACTGTAGTATCATATTTACTTTATGTTGTAACGCTTGTTCTTGTTTCTAAAAGTGGAGTGACATTTGACTATATTATAGCTAATGTAGTTTCATGGGTGCTTAGTGTTCTCTGGTCATTTTATTGGAATAATAAGTTTGTGTTTAAGAAAGAAGAAGGTGAACATAGAAATATATGGGCAGCATTATTTAAAACATATGTATCATATGGATTTACAGGATTAATATTAAATAATGTTTTATCAGTTATATGGGTTTCAGTACTACATGTAAGCAAAATGATAGCACCAATTATTAATCTTATAATCAACATCCCAATTAACTTTTTCTTAAATAAAATATGGGCTTTTGGTAAAAAGTAGTAAAATAAGATATATTTGAAAGGTATGGGTACAATTTATATGAAAAGAGCTGTAATAACAGGACCAACAGGTTCTATAGGTATTGCTTTGATTAATGAACTTGAAGCTAATGGTATTGAAGTTGTTGCTGTTGTAAGACCTGGTTCTAAAAGAGCTGACAGAATAAAAGAAAGTTCTTTAGTAAAATGTGTTAAGTGTGATCTTTCTAAGCTTGATAAATTGCCAGAATTAATACCGGATGGAGCAGATGTATTTTATCATTTTGGATGGGATGGAACATTCGGAGACAGCCGTAACAACATGAAAGGACAGAACCTAAATGTTAAATATGCACTTGATGCTGTAGAAGCTGCCTCAAAGTTAGGATGTAAAACATTCGTAGGAGCAGGCTCACAGGCAGAATATGGAAGATTTGAGGGAAAACTTAATGGAAGTACCCCAACATTTCCAGAAAATGGATATGGAATAGCTAAATTATGCGCAGGTCAGATGACACGTATAATGTGCCAGCAGAAAGGAATTAAGCATATCTGGACGAGAATACTCAGTATATATGGACCATATGATGGCGAAAAAACAATGGTAATGAGTACGATAGACAGACTTCTTAAAGGAGAAGTTCCTTCATGTACGAAGGGTGAGCAGATGTGGGATTTTCTGTATTCAAAAGATGCAGCACTGGCTATGAGACTGCTTGGTGAGAAGGGCATAGATGGAAAAATATATTGTATAGGAAGTGGTCAGGCAAGACCGCTTAAGGAATATATTAATATAATGGGAGAAAGCATAGATAGTACGATCCAAATAGGATTCGGGGATATACCTTATAGTCCTAATCAGGTTATGTATCTGTGTGCAGATATAGAAGATTTAAAGGCTGATACTGGCTTTGAACCACAATATACATTTGAAAAGGGTATTGTAGAGACAATCCAGTGGTGCAGACAGCAGAATAATAAATAATATACGTAAGAAAAAGACTGTTAGTTATCTGAC
>FR886227.1:17479-31662 GCA_000436475.1 Eubacterium sp. CAG:248 | reverse complement strand
TTTTGTACACTAATGAATCTGTATTGTATTAAAAATAATGAAATAAAAAAATGAAATATAAAATAATATACAAAAAGTGGTGTTTATTATAATTATAGTGTATAATAGCTGTAAATAAAAAGATATAGATACAGTATATCATAAATATACTAGTAAAGATACTTGTTTGATAGTAATACTTTATTTACGCATTATAAAATAATAATAGAATTGTCATGATTATGGAAAGGAGATTATTAATATGTTAAAGGATTGGAATAAAATGGAATTGCCATCAGATGAAGAGATTGAAAACAGACTTAAAGCAGCAAGAGATAGGCTTGTTAAACAGCAGATCATGATGAAAGAAAAAAAGCTTCCGGTTATTGTTTTGTTTGAAGGATGGGGTGCAGCTGGAAAAGGAAGTGTTTTAGGAAAAGTAATAAAAAATATTGATCCAAGATTTTTTAAGGTTGCAGTCATGGATGAACCTACAGATGAAGAGAAAAGAAAACCATTTTTATATAGACATTTTATAAAAATTCCAGAGGCTGGAAAGTTCGTTTTTATGGATAGTGGATGGATGTCAGAGGTTACAAGACAGAAGTTAAGAGGAGAATTATCAGACGAACAGTATAATAAGAGGGTAGAAAGCATTAAAAGATTTGAACGGCAATTAACAGATAATGGATATCTGCTTCTTAAGTTTTTCTTTGATATAGATAAAAAAGAACAAAAAAAGCGGCTTAATAAGCTTAAGGAAGATAAGAATACAAAGTGGCGTGTAAGTGAGCATGATAAATGGCAGAATAAGCACTATGATGAATGTCAGATTGTTTATGATCAGTATCTTTGTGATACTAACCATTCAAGTGCACCATGGTATCTGGTTAATGCAAAGGATAAAAAATGGGCACAGCTGCAGGTGCTTGAAACAATCGTTCAGGGTATAGATACAGCATTTGCCAATAGTGCATTGTCAGTTCCATTGCTGCAGAATGCATTTCCACTTAAGCCTATCCATAAGCTTTCAGAGGTTAATCTTGATAAGAGCCTTTCGGACGAAGAATATGAAAGACTTCTGGGCATGTATCAGAAAAAGCTTGGAGAACTTCATAATGAATTATATAAAAAGAAGATTCCTGTTATCATAGCTTATGAGGGCTGGGATGCCGCTGGAAAGGGAGGCAATATAAGAAGGATAGCAGAGGCACTTGATCCAAGAGGATATGAAGTGCATCCTATAGCAAGTCCTGAGCCACACGAGAAAGCAAGGCATTATCTATGGCGGTTCTGGAACAGGCTGCCAAAGACAGGACATATAGCAATATTTGACAGAACCTGGTATGGAAGAGTTATGGTTGAAAGACTTGAGAGCTTCTGTAGCGTAAATGACTGGCAGAGAGCATATGTTGAGATTAATGAGTTTGAGAAGGAGCTTTCAGACTGGGGTGCAGTTATAATAAAGTTCTGGGTACAGATTGATAAAGATACACAGCTTGAAAGATTTAAGGACAGGGAGAATACTCCTGAAAAACGCTGGAAGATAACAGAAGAAGACTGGCGAAACAGAGAAAAGTGGGACAGCTACGAGGAGGCTGTTAATGAGATGCTTTTAAAGACTAATACAGCTTATGCCCCTTGGCATATATTGGAATCCAATGATAAAAAGTATGCCAGAATTAAGGCATTAAAGACAGTTATCGAAGCACTTGAGGCAAGACTTTAGAGGACATACATGTTGAATAATAAATCTAATCAGATAGTGTCAAATGACCTATGAAAAAACTAAAAGCGCACAGGGAGATGTTATATGGATTACTTATCTCACAATGTAGCAGTTAATCTTAATAGAATAAGGACATCTAAGGGAATGAGTCTGGATGCTGTGTCAGAACAGACAGGAGTAAGCAAAAGCATGCTTGCACAGATAGAAAAAGATGCTGCCAATCCATCGTTAGGTACACTTGGAAAGATTGCAAGTGGACTAAGAATAGAATTTCATGAGCTTATAGATACACCACCTATGGAGTCTTGTCTTGTTGATATCAAAGATATGATCCCGACTAAAGAGTCGGAAGGAAAGTATACAGTGTGGACTTGTTTTCCATATGAAGATAATCATCTTTTTGAGATATACAGGATAAATATTGAAGCTGGTAATGAATATGTAAGTGGTGCTCATGGAGAGAAAACCAGGGAATATATAAGTGTATTTAAGGGACAGCTTACAATTGAGTGCAATAATGATATACAGATAGTAGAGTGTGGGCAGGTGTATCGGTTTGAAACAGATAAGGTTCATACATATAGAAACGAAACAGATGAGAGGTTAGAGCTTCTATGTGTATTCATGGATTATCATTAAATGCACATCGTGTCCAATATAATGCACAAATAATTGCAGAAACAGATGATGATATAGCTTGGATAAAATTAACATAAAAAAACAGAACGATAAATAATTAAAAATATGCATAAAAATACAGTTTTAACAGATAATTAACTGAATATTATAAAAAATATCCGCAAAAAACTTTTTTGCGGTGAAAAAAATCCAATTTCTGCATTTTTTTAAATACAGTGTTGACATCCAATATATTATATGTTAATGTATCAATGTCAAATAAATAGAACGAATTAATTAAGGCAAAGGCGCCATTACAACTAACAAGTTGTTCGCCTTTGCCTTTTTTATTTTCGTTATTATAAGAATGCATTTGTTGACACTGCTTAAGTAACCAACTATTTATTAACACATTTATTGAAAGATGTGAGAAAAAACAATTTTTGGATACGTACCAAAGGGTACGCAGAAAGGAGTCAATTATGAAATTAAAGGATACAGGATTAACAGCACAGGATATTAAGGACAAAGTAAGTAAGTATATGATTGATACATATGAAAGATTTGACTTTGTTGCTGAAACAGCTAAGGATATGTATATATATGATGAAAATAAAACACCATATCTTGACTTTTATGCAGGTATTGCGGTAAATAGCGCAGGCAGTTGTAATGAGAAGGTTGTTGCTGCTGTTAAGGATCAGGTTTCAGATATAATGCATACATTTAACTATCCATATACAATCCCTCAGGCATTGCTTGCTGAGAAAGTATGTGAAACTATTGGAATGGATAAGATATTTTATCAGAATTCAGGTACAGAGGCTAACGAAGCTATGATTAAGATGGCTCGAAAGTATGGTATTGAAAAGTATGGACCAAACAGATATCATATTGTAACAGCAAAGGATGGCTTCCATGGAAGAACATTTGGTGCTATGTCTGCAACTGGTCAGCCAGGTAATGGATGTCAGGTTGGTTTCGGTCCTATGGCATATGGTTTCTCATATGCACCATATAATGATCTTAAAGCGTTTGAGGATGCCTGCACAGAGAACACAATTGCTATTATGATTGAACCAGTACAGGGCGAAGGTGGTGTACATCCTGCTACTATGGAATTCATGACAGGCTTAAGAAAGTTTTGTGATGAACATGAGATGTTACTTCTTATTGATGAGGTTCAGACAGGCTGGTGCAGAACTGGTGCTGTAATGTCTTATATGAATTATGGTATTAAGCCAGATATCGTATCTATGGCTAAAGCACTTGGAGGTGGTATGCCTATCGGAGCTATATGTGCAACAGCTGAGGTTGCAAAGGCATTTACTCCTGGTTCACATGGTACAACCTTTGGTGGACATCCAGTATCATGTGCAGCAGCTCTTGCAGAGGTTAATGAACTTCTTGACAGGGATTTAGCTGGTAATGCAAAGAAAATGGGAGATTATTTCAGCGCTAAGTTAGAAACATTGCCTCATGTTAAGGAGGTCAGACATCAGGGTTTATTAGTTGGTGTTGAGTTCGATGATACTATCGGTGGAGTAGATGTAAAGCATGGATGCTTTGACAGACATCTTCTTATTACAGCAATCGGAGCACATATTATCCGTATGGTTCCACCTCTTATAGTATCAGAGGAGGATTGTGATAAGGCATATGAGATTATTAAGGAAACAGTAGAAAGCCTTAGTAAGTAATCCTGGAAGGACTTTCTAATATAGCTGTTTAATATAATTTCAGATGATTTACAGCATATTGTTATATATAGACATATAGTAAGTGAAAGAGATGTCTGGTTATTGTTTTTATAGGAAACATAATCAGGCATCTTATATTTTTAATTAATAAGAGCAGCAGGTATGATGTACGGCAGCTATAATATATGGCAGGCAGGATGTATGCTTTTATATTGCTAAAATACGATAAATGCGATATATTGATGGGTAATATGGTGTAAGTATCAAAAGTATAAATTGCTTATTTTTGCGAGCACAAACGTAATGTATACTTTTGACACTTACATCATAATATTGTTAGGAGTGTAAGTGTATTATGAATATGGATAAATATGTAATCAGAATGGCACAGGAAAAAGATAAAGCCAGAATATTGGAAATATATGCGTATGCTAGAAACTTTATGGCAGCCAATGGTAATCCAAATCAATGGAAAAATAATAATCCGTCAAAAGAGGTAATAGATGAAGATATATCTGCTGGTAATCTTTATGTAATAGAGGAAACTGGCACAGAAACCCTGGATGGGATAAAGAAAGGTGCAGATAATGAAAACAGCATAGTCCATGGAGTGTTTTTCTTTAAGATAGGAGAAGATCCAACATATAAGGTTATAGAGCGTGGAAGCTGGTTGTCAGATGACATGTATGGAACTATTCACAGAGTTGCAGGCGATGGAAGGATACATGGTGTACTGGCCATGGCAGTGCAATTCTGTGAACAGAGCATAAATCATCTTAGAATAGATACACATAATGATAATAAAATAATGCAGCACGTTATAGAAAAGAACGGTTTTAAGAGGTGCGGAATTATACACGTAAATGACGGATCAGAAAGAATCGCATATGAAAAGCTGGTGTAATATCAGAAACTGCGATTCTTAACGTAATTAATAAACTTTTCTGTACTATCTGTTGTGTAGCTGCCGTTTCTCCATACAATTCCTATATCCTGTGAAATGGCAGGATTAATAGGAAGACCAATTACACCCGGCAGATTGCGAAGCATAGAGGAGTAAAGAAATGCACCACCTAAATTATTACATACGAAGTTTCTTATTGTATATAACTGGCTCGCATGAAGAATGGTATGAGGATTGATTCCTAAGCTCTTAAAGGCTGCTTCAAGTGTTTCATTTTGAACAGAGTCAGTATTATACATAATAACTGGTTCATCTTTAATCATATCAATAGTTATTTCATGACATTTGGCAAGTGAATGTTCCTTTGATACACAGAATACCAGTTTGTCAGTCATCAGCTTATAGGTATTCAGCTTATCTATCTCATAAAAATGCATATTTACAAGTGCAAGATCAAGTTTACCTTCCATAACCATATTGGCAGCACGGATAGAGCCATATTCAAATAATTCAAATGGAATGTCAGGATATTCCTTTCTAAACTCAATCAGCATATCTGGAAAAAATATTGTGCTAAGAAGAGGTGGGATGCCTATTCGTAAAGGAGATATATTTTTACCAAGATCGTGAAACTGTTCCATAGTATCGTTATATTCTGCCAAGAGCTTTTGTGCTTTCTGATAAAACACTTCTCCCTCCTTAGTAAGTGAAAGGTGGTTTTTTGTTCTTGTAAAAAGGTTTATGGAGAACTCCTTTTCAAGCTCCTTAATAGCTGTAGAAATAGCAGGCTGTGTGACATATAATTCAGCAGCAGCCTGGGTTATACTGTGTAGTCTTGTTGCAGCACAGAAGTATTCTAATTGAACAATTTTCATAATATTCATTTCTCCCTTGTACTTGTTATAATCTATTTTTCTTTTTATAAAGCATCTTAGAACTAAAAATCCTTATTTTTATGTACTATATAAGCATTAATTAAGTCTTTTTAGAAATATACATTATTTGTATACATAGTGCAATTGTTAAAAGTTGATAATTAATATTAAAAAAATGTTAAAATTATATCATACTTTTGTCTAAAATGCCTAAAATTGTTAAAAACACATAAAAAAAAATTATGATATCATAGTTTTTTGTAAATTTACAACAAGTAAAAGCCTTTATATAATACAGACAAGCAAAGAAAATAGAAAAGCTAGCAGGATATTTTCAAGTAAATATATAATGAATTGGAGGATTTTTATGAGTCACGCAACAATAACTTTATTATTTTTGTTGTTTGCAATCATTATGTTCATGTGGGAAAAAATCCCATTGGGACTTACTTCGATGATAGTCTGTGTGGGCTTGGTTGTCACAGGGGTACTTGATTGGAAAACAGCATTTATGGGATTCATTGACAGCAATGTAATTCTTTTTGTAGCAATGTTTATAGTAGGTGGAGCACTTTTTGAAACTGGAATGGCGAATAAGATTGGGGGAATAGTTACTCACTTTGCCAAATCAGAAAAACAGCTTATTATAGCGATTATGGTTATCGTAGGTTTAATGAGTGGAGTGCTTTCTAATACTGGAACAGCCGCGGTACTTATTCCGGTTGTCATAGGAATAGCAGCCAAGTCTGGATATTCAAGGTCAAGACTGCTTATGCCACTTGTTTTTGCAGCAGCTATGGGTGGTAATCTTTCACTTATAGGTGCACCTGGTAATCTTATAGCACAGTCAGCGATGCAGGAAATTGGTAAGTCATTCGGCTTCTTTGATTATGCAAAGGTAGGCTTTCCAATACTTATTGTAGGTGTAATCTTCTTTGCATTAATAGGAAATAAATTGCTTCCTAATAATAAACTGTCAGATGATGATTCAGCTTACAGCAGCAAGGATGACTTTAGTGATGTGCCAAAGTGGAAGCAGTGGTTATCACTTATAATTCTTATACTTACTCTTCTTGGAATGATATTTGAGGATAAGATAGGAATTAAGTTATGTATAACAGGCTGTATTGGAGCACTTGCACTTGTACTTACCGGTGTTATATCAGAGAAACAGGCACTTAAGTCAATTGACTTAAAGACTATATTCTTATTTGGAGGAACACTTTCACTTGCATCAGCACTCTCAAAGTCTGGAGCTGGAGAGCTTATAGCTCATAAGGTTATTGGAATGTTAGGAGATAATCCTTCTCCATATTTGTTGACATTTGTAGTATTTATGCTGTGCTGTGTATTAACTAACTTTATGAGTAATACAGCAACAACAGCACTTATGGTTCCTATCTGTTTATCAATAGCAGAGGGAATAGGAGCAGATCCAAGTGCAGTACTTATGGCTTGTGTAATAGGTGGTTCATGTGCATATGCAACACCTATCGGAATGCCAGCTAATACTATGGTAATTGGTGCAGGCGGATATACCTTTAAGGATTATGCAAAAGCAGGTGTACCTTTGATACTTGTGTCAACAGTTGTAAGTATGATACTGTTACCAATTTTATATCCATTCTTTCCATAAAAGATAATGAAGGTATAAGAATGCGAATGATGAAAAAGATGTGTTAAATAATTTATTTATAACATAAACAAAAACAAAACAATAATAGTAGAATTATTAAGGAGGAATAATATGTCTAAAGAAGCACAAGTAAAACAGCTTACTGATTATATGGCAAAGTTCGTTGCTTACACAGCAAAGAAACTTCCAGATGATGTAATTGCAAAACTTCAGGAGTTAAGAGATAAGGAGGATAGTCCTTTATCTAAGACAATCTATAATACAATGTTTGAAAATCAGAAACTTGCAGTAGAACTTAATCGTCCAAGCTGCCAGGATACAGGAGTACTTCAGTTCTGGGTAAAGTGTGGTACTAATTTCCCACTTATCGGTGAACTTGAGACACTTCTTAAGGAAGCAGTTGTTCAGGCTACATTTGAAGCACCATTAAGACATAATAGTGTTGAAACATTTGACGAATATAATACAGGTAAAAATGTAGGTAAGGGAACACCAACAGTATTTTGGGATATTATTCCAGATAGTGATAAGTGTGAAATATATACATATATGGCTGGTGGTGGTTGTACACTTCCAGGTAAGGCTATGGTTCTTATGCCAGGAGAAGGTTATGAGGGCGTTACAAAGTTTGTTCTTGATGTTATGACAAGCTATGGTTTAAATGCATGTCCTCCACTTCTTGTAGGTGTAGGTGTTGCAACATCAGTTGAAACAGCAGCTCTCCTTTCAAAGAAAGCACTTATGAGACCTATTGGTTCACATAATGATAATGAAAGAGCAGCAAAGATGGAAAGACTTCTTGAAGATGGAATTAACTCTATAGGCTTAGGACCTCAGGGTATGGGCGGAAAATATTCAGTTATGGGTGTTAATATCGAGAATACAGCTCGTCATCCATCTGCAATCGGTGTAGCAGTAAATGTAGGCTGCTGGAGCCATAGAAGAGGACACATTATATTTGATAAAGACCTTAACTATACAATAACAACACATACGGGGGTGACTTTATAATGGTAGAGATAAGAAATGGTAAGAAAGTACTTATTACACCTGTGTCAGCAGAGGACTTAGAAGATATCAAGGTTGGAGATATAGTATACCTTGATGGAAGCATGACAACATGCCGTGATGTTGCACACAGAAGACTTGTAGAAGAAGGCAGAGAGCTTCCAGTAGATGTAAGAAATAATGCAATATTCCACGCTGGACCAATAATCAGACCACTTGAAAATGATAAGTTTGAGATGGTTTCTGTAGGTCCTACAACAAGTATGAGAATGGAAAAGTTTGAGTATGAATTCGTTAAGCTGTCTGGTGTAAGAGTAATCATCGGTAAAGGTGGTATGAAGGAAAATACAGAGAGAGCCTGTAAGGAATTCGGCGCTATTCACTGTGTATTTCCAGCAGGAAATGCCGTAGTAGCAGCTACTGAGGTTGAAGAAATAGTAAGAGCTGAATGGCGTGACTTAGGAATGCCAGAAACACTTTGGAACTGCCGTGTTAAAGAATTTGGTCCGCTTATTGTATCTATAGATACTAAGGGCAACAATATGTTTGAAGAAAACAAAGTTACATTTAATCAGAAAAAAGATGCAGCATATGAGAAGATATCTAAGGAAGTTGGATTTATCAAATAATTCAGCTAAATAACAGCGATATCTGACAATATCTGACCAATAATCAAACTGATTATATGGAAGGATATATACATTGTGCATAATGTGCAATACACAATGTTTATATATAGAACGAGCCTATGTTATATAGCAATGTGATTATTTATATAACATATGTTTATTCAAAACATAATAATGCTGGTGCAAACAACTTCTAACCAGCAATAAATGGTGTATAATCATCGGTAAGTTATGGTTTATAAAGTGCCAATAAACCATAACCTACAAAAACACAGTACAAAAGATAAAGTATTAATCAATATTTATACTTACATTAAACCCAAACCTAATATTTAAGAGCAGAGGGCTGTTGCATCAAAGACATAGGATGTAACAGTCCTTTGTTTTATATAATGTATATAAAATACTAGAACAATAGTATATACAAAAAATACAAAAAAGTTGGAAAGAAAAAGATGAATAAAAAAGATGAATAAAAAGAATGGAGATATGCTATATGAATAGATATAGAAAAATAATATTATTATCTCTTAAAATAGGAATAGGCAGCAGTATTTCACTTTATACGGCTCAGAAATTGGGACTTAATTATGCGGTATCGGCTGGAACTGTAACGTTACTTTCACTTATGAATTCAAAGTGGGAAACAATAAGGCTGTCTGGAAGCAGGATAGCTTCATTTTTAATAACAGTACTTGCAGGATGGATTTTATTTACCAATATAAGCAGTATGTGGATAGCATATGGAATATTGCTGACATTTATTGTGTTTATGGCGGAGCTGCTCGAATGGCGGGCTACTATTTCTGTAAATGGAGTTATAGCAGCACATCTTGTTACATATGAGAAGTTCAATGATATGGCAGTATGGAATGAACTTAGTATAGTACTTGTGGGAGTCGGTTTTGCCATATTTTTTAATCTGTTTAATGGCAACTATGGGCATAAAAAGCATATAGTTAAAAAAACTAGTTATATAGAAAACAGGATGCAGATGATTATTGGAGCTATGTCAGCATATCTGTCAAATAAGAAAATGGAAACGGATGTATGGCAGAATATAAAAAAGCTTGAGGAGGATATACAGGATTGTATCAAAGAGGCATATGAATATCAGAATAATACATTTTATTCTCATCCAGAGTACTATATATCATACTTTGAGATGCGTAAAAATCAGTGCCAGATACTTCATAATCTTCATTATGAAATGAAAAAAATGCGTACTATGCCTAAGAATGCTAAAATAGCAGCAGATTATCTATTGAATCTCGCGGAAAATATAACAGAATATAATAATCCTGAAGAACAGCTAAGCAGTTTAAAAGAAATTATTGAGCATATAAAATGTGATGAGCTTCCAACAACGATGGAAGAGTTCGAAAGTAGTGCATTATTATTTCACATATTAATGGATATAGAAGACCTTTTGGTTTATAAAAAACATTTTATTGATAATGTTGATAAGATACAGAAAAAACATTATTGGAAAGCTGGTTAGTAAGCTATAGGAGTTGCAATTCCCTGTATATTTAGTGAATATTAATAGTTCACGAATGGACGTGTCCGTTCGTGAACATAAATGACTAATTAATTATTTTATAATCTGTGTAATTAATCTTCATATCGTGGCAGTTCGACAATTATGGCTTTATGATGGACTGCTGGCAGAAACTTATCTAAGACTTCCCTGGTCTTTAGCTTAAGACTTGAGGTATTGATGCAGGGATGGCATCCAAGAGTTTCATCCTCAAGTACTTCTTTATCCATAAGGAGCTGCACATTATTATCTGTATCATTCATAAGTCCCATAATAGATACAGAGCCTGGAGTTATATCAAGATATTTTTCCATATATTCTTCATCAGCGAAGGAAAGTCTTGCTGAGTTAATCTGTCTGCTAAGGTCTTTTGTTTTGAATGTTTTGTCACCGGGCATCATCAGAAGGTAAAACTGGGTTTTCTGGCGGTTGCATAAGAAAAGATTCTTGCATATGAGTGCTCCAAGAATCTTATCGATATCATTACATACCTCCATAGTAGTTGCCGGTTCATGGTCAGTTCTGTAATATTCCATTCCAAGCTTATCAAGTAAGTCATATACTCTTATTTCTTTAGCAAGTCTGTCTGATTCGTTGGCTGGTCTGCCCTTTATTAATTCCATGATAATTTAGTTCCTTTCGTAGTTAAAAAGATATATAGATATAATCAAATGGATTATTATAAATGATGTCGGGGTCAAAAGGTCTTACATCCACCTATGAGCAAGTTCATGTGGGTTTAGACCTTTTGACCCTGATATCTTATAAATATAATTATAATATTTTTGATTCATCATTGATCAATAGTAAGTCAATGGTTGACATATTGATAACCATTCATTGAAAATCATAGGATAAATATACCCCACTAATAATGTAAAATCAATAAAAAACGAACTGCCATAGCTTAAAACTATGTCAAACGTAATTTTTTATGTATTATACAAGAACTGCATAGATATCTATAATAACAACAACAGCTCATTAGTTGAAGGAATATATAATGTATATCATATGAACGAATATAACAGGAGGAATAGTAATGCAGACAGCAGTTGTAGGATATCCAAGAATAGGATCATTAAGAGAGTTGAAGTTTGCTCTTGAAAAATATTTCAGACAGGAGATAAATGCAAATGAGTTAGCTTATACAGCAAAAGAGCTAAGGAAAAAACATTGGCAGACTCAGAAGAACGCAGGAATTGATTATATTACATCTAATGATTTCTCATATTATGATATTGTGCTTGATACAGCATTTTTATTAAATATAATCCCGGAAAGATATAAAAAGCTTAAGGTATCATCACTTGACAGATATTTTGCAATGGCAAGAGGTTATCAGAAAGACGGCGGTGATGTTAAGGCACTTGCTATGAAGAAGTGGTTTAATACTAATTATCACTATATAGTACCTGAGGTTGAGGATGATGCAGATGTTAAATTATCGGGAAGTAAGCTGTGGGATGAGTATAAAGAGGCAGAGGAGCTAAAGATTAAAACAAAGCCTGTAATAACAGGTGCGTATACACTTCTTAAGTTATGTAGATTTACAGGTAAAAAGACTCAGGAAGATTTCGTTGACGCGTTCATAAATGCATATAAAGAAATCATAAGCAGATGTGACAATGCCGGGATACAATGGCTTCAGATCGATGAACCTGCGCTTGTGCTGGATATGACTGATAAAGACAGGGAGTTGTTTGTTAAAATATATAGTAAAATATCAGATGCCAGAAGGTCATGCAAGCTGCTTCTTCAGACTTATTTTGGTGATGTAAGAGATGTATATGAGGACATAATCAAGCTGCCATTTGATGGAGTAGGACTTGATTTTATAGAGGGAAAGAAGAGCATAGAACTTATTAAAGAATACGGATTTCCAAAGGATAAGCTATTATTTGCCGGTCTTGTAAATGGAAAGAACATCTGGAAAAATCATTATGAAAAAACACTAAATACAATTAAGGATTTAGAAGAAAAAGGCATAAATGTTGTATTATCAACCTCTTGTTCTTTACAGCATGTTCCATATACATTAAAAAATGAAACAAAATTATCTACTGTATATTTTGAATATTTTGCATTTGCAGAAGAAAAGCTTATAGAACTAAAGGAAATAAGTGAAATAAGTCAAACAAGTAAAATAAGTGAACCTACATTAAGTGGAGACATAACCACTCAAGAATATTTAAATGCCAACAAACAGCTTTTTTCAGGTGTAAGGAACTGCAATAATGAAATGGTAAAGAAGAGATTATCAGAGGTTAAGGAACAGGATTACATAAGATTTCCAGCAAGAAGTGAAAGACAGAGAATACAAAAAAAGCTGTTTGCTTTACCAGAACTTCCTACAACTACGATAGGATCATTTCCGCAGACGAAGGATGTAAAGGCCAACCGTTCTGCTTTTCGTAAAGGAGAGATTACAAAACAGGAATATGAAGAATTCAATAAAAGAAAGATTGCTGAATGTGTAAAATGGCAGGAAGAAATTGGACTTGATGTACTTGTGCATGGTGAATATGAAAGAAATGATATGGTTGAATATTTTGGCGAGTCGCTTGGAGGCTTTATATTTACAGAAAAAGCCTGGGTACAATCTTACGGTACAAGATGTGTTAAACCTCCTGTAATATGGGGAGATGTATACCGCAAGAAGCCAATTACTGTGGATTGGTCAGTATATGCACAGTCACTTACAGATAAGCTTATGAAGGGCATGCTTACAGGACCCGTAACAATACTTAACTGGTCATTCCCAAGAGAGGATATTACTATAAAGGAAGCTATATCACAGATTGCACTTGCAATAAGAGATGAGGTGCTGGATCTTGAAGCTAATGGAATTAAGATTATCCAGATAGATGAAGCAGCGCTAAGAGAGAAGCTTCCGTTAAGAAAATCTGACTGGAAGTCAGAATATCTTGATTTTGCAATACCAGCCTTCAGGCTTACGGCAAGTGGAGTAAAACCTGAAACACAGATTCATACACATATGTGTTATAGTGAATTTACAGATATTATTCCAGCTATAGATGATATGGATGCAGACGTAATTACGTTTGAGGCATCACGCTCAGACCTTCAGATTCTGGATGCCTTACGCGAAAATGAATTCGAGACAGAGGTTGGACCGGGAGTATATGACATACATTCACCAAGGGTTCCTTCGGTAGAGGAGCTGACACAGACAATACAGCTTATGCTTACTAAGATTGATGTAGCTAAGCTATGGGTTAATCCGGACTGTGGACTTAAGACAAGAGGCGTTTGGGAAACAGAGAAGAGCCTTAAGAATATGGTCGTTGCCGCGGCAAATGTAAGACAAAGCCTGTAGGGGGTGTTTGATTGTTTTTTAAGTGAGTTTCATTAATTAAATGTTTTTTGTAATAAATGTGTCTGACTGATATGCAGATTTAATAAGATGCCAGAAGTATTGATTAGATAGTTTAAAGACTTTTAATATAGATAACTATACTATATTGAAGCGTAAATTTGACTCAGATTAACTATTTTGCATATAAGGTCAAATTATTTGCTAGTACACTGACATAGTGAAATA
>FR886227.1:13519-17266 GCA_000436475.1 Eubacterium sp. CAG:248 | reverse complement strand
GAAGTCACATATATCAATCATAGCCTCAAGCATTTCCTTTTCCTCAGGCTTTTTCTTAGTAAGTCTTGCGGCTGCTACGATAGGTATCCATTTGTCAACGTAGCGCTTATCTGTAGATGTTTTCTCACAGAACATGGTTATGTACTTATCAGCAAGTGCTTCATCACTTAGCTTAAGTGTAAGGTAGGTGTTTGCAGCATCAGCAGAAGCATTCCCCTTAGTTGCGTGTACCCAGTCAACAGCGGTAATAGCAACAATCTGGTTCTTATCATCAGTCTGGACAATTATATTCTCAGGGCAGTAATCACCGTGGCATAGCTTTTTATGGTAAGGAAGCTCTGAAAGTCTTGATTCAAGCTCATATTTTGTATCAGCAGGAATATTAAGCTCGTTTATCTGACGTTCAAGTTTGCTTTTCATATCAACCAGAAGAGGGTTGCTGTGTTTGTTTATGGCTATCTGGTAATCAACCATAGCCTCAATATATGCATCAGAATTTTCCGGATGCTTGGCTAAAAGCTCCTTTAGTGTTTCACCCTTGGCATATTCGCTTGTTATAGTCCACTTTCCATCAACTACTGATACGTTAAGAAGTCGTGGTATATCAAGGCCTGTATCCTCGACTCTTGCTGTGTTAAGTGCTTCATATAATACATCAGATTTATTGTAAGATAGTGCAAATACCTTCTCAGCCTTATCCTTATCAACATAGACTGACTTTAATGCACCTTTATATATACATTTTTTCATAATAATCCTCATTTCTGCGCACACTTCCTGAATATAGTGGGGTTGTGCCAGGTGCGCACAGACACAAATCCCGCGTGTGAAAATATATTCTTACATTAATTTATTTTCGTGATTTATTCTAGTGATTTATTCTTGTAATTTATGCTAGTAATCTATTTTCCATAGTAAGCCTTAAGATACATAGCCTTTATTTCGCTCATAAGAGGATATCTTGGATTGGCACCTGTACACTGGTCATCAAAGGCATTCTCAACCATCTCATCAAGTGTAGCAAGGAAATCTTTCTCATCAACACCATAGTCTTTGATAGTTTTCTTGATTCCAACCTTGTCTTTAAGTTCTTCAATGGCTTTTAAGAAATTTTCAAACTTTTCATCAGTGTTCTTTCCCTGGATTCCAAGGAAGTCAGCACATTCAACGTATCTTTCCTTGCAGTGAGGATAAGCATACTGTGAAAAGGTTCCCATCTTAGCTGGGACTTCTGCAGCATTAAAACGCATTACATCTGTTATAAGAAGTGCATTAGCAATGCCGTGAGGTATATGGTGGTAAGCGCCAAGCTTGTGAGCCATGGAGTGGCATACACCAAGGAATGCGTTGGCAAATGCCATACCAGCCATAGTTGAGGCGGTAGCCATCTGTTCTCTTGCTTTGGCATCGTGTGACCCATTCTCATATGCGGCTGGAAGATATTCAAATATATTCTTCATAGCTTTAAGTGCAAGACCGTCTGTATAATCAGTCGCCATAATAGATGCATAAGCTTCAAGTGCGTGAGTAAGTGCATCTATACCAGATGAAGCAGTAAGTCCCTTAGGCTGATCCATACACATATCAGCATCAATAATAGCCATCTTAGGAAGCAGTTCATAGTCGGCAAGAGGGTACTTTATGCCAGTTTTTTCATCAGTAATAACTGCAAAAGGAGTAACCTCTGAGCCAGTACCAGAGGAAGTAGGAATTGCTATAAAGTAAGCCTTTTCCCCCATTTTAGGGAATGTGTATATACGTTTTCTTATATCCATAAATCTCATAGCCATATCCATAAAGTCAACCTCAGGATGTTCATACATAACCCACATAATCTTGGCAGCATCCATAGCAGAGCCACCACCGATAGCTATGATGCAGTCTGGCTCAAAACTGTTGATAGCCTTAGTTCCCTCTATAGCACACTCTAAGGTAGGATCTGGTGCAACGTTAAAGAAGGTTGTATGTGTTATGCCAAGTTCATCAAGCTTGTCAGTAACGCACTTAGTATAGCCATTCTTGTATAGGAACTGGTCTGTTACAATAAATGCTTTCTTCTTTCCTAATACGGTCTTTACCTCGTTAAGTGCAACAGGAAGACAGCCTTTTTTGAAGTATACCTTTTCAGGGGCTCTAAACCACAGCATATTTTCTCTCCTCTCAGCAACAGTCTTTATGTTAATAAGGTGCTTGACACCTACATTTTCAGATACAGAGTTTCCACCCCATGAACCACAGCCAAGTGTAAGAGAAGGTGCTAACTTAAAGTTGTAAAGATCACCAATACCACCCTGTGAAGAAGGTGTATTAATAAGAATACGGCAGGTCTTCATAGCTTCCTCGAATCTGGCAAGCTTATCAGTTTCAGTCGCAGAATTAATATATATAGAAGAAGTATGACCAAAGCCACCATCGGCTATAAGACGCTCAGCTTTACCTACGGCATCATCAAAATCCTTTGCCTTATACATGGCAAGAACAGGAGACAGTTTCTCATGTGCGAATTCCTCTGAAAGGTCAACGGAGGTAACCTCACCAATGAGAATCTTTGTGCTTTCAGGAACCTCTATACCAGAAAGCTTTCCAATATTATAAGCACTCTGGCCAACAATCTTGGCATTTAATGAACCATTGATAATGATAGTTTTTCTTACCTTATCAAGCTCTGTTTTACTAAGGAAGTGACAGCCACGTTTAGTGAATTCTTCTTTAACCTGCTTGTATACAGATGAGTCAACAATAACTGACTGTTCAGAAGCACATATCATACCATTATCAAATGTTTTGGAATGTATAATAGAGTTGACGGCAAGTATAACATCGGCAGTACTGTCAATAATAGCAGGTGTGTTACCGGCACCTACTCCAAGTGCAGGCTTTCCAGATGAATAAGCTGATTTAACCATACCTGGACCACCAGTTGCAAGTATTATGTCAGCTTCTTTCATAAGAGTGTTGGTAAGTTCAAGGCTTGGAACATCAACCCAGCCGATTATGCCTTCCGGAGCACCGGCAGCAACAGCAGCCTCAAGTACAACCTTAGCAGCAGCTATAGTGCTTTCCTTAGCACGTGGGTGTGGACTTATGATGATACCATTACGGGTTTTTAATGAAATAAGAGTCTTGAATATAGCGGTAGATGTTGGATTAGTTGTAGGAATAACAGCAGCTACAACACCGATAGGTTCTGCGATTTTTTTAATGCCATAGGCTTTATCTTCTTCGATGACACCACATGTCTTAGTATCACGGTATGCGTTGTAGATATACTCTGCAGCATAGTGATTCTTGATAACCTTGTCTTCAACTATTCCCATACCAGTTTCTTTAACAGCCATCTTGGCAAGAGGTATTCTTGCCTTATTAGCAGCGAGGGCGGCAGCGGTGAATATCTTATCAACCTGTTCCTGTGAATATGTTGAAAAGATGCGCTGTGCCTCTTTTACAGAGCTTATAAGCTCCTCAAGAGACTGGATGTTATCGACAACTAAAGCTTTTTCTTTGTTCATGATTAGTTCCCCTTTTCTTAGATAATTATATACACTTTATAAGTAATCATAGATGTTTGTAAAATGTATATTGTATAGCGTTACAAGATGTAACTATGCTAATAAAAATAAGATTGATAAATAATTAACAATCATTATGGTTATAGCTTATCATCTTTATATGCAGATGTCAATGATATATTACATAATATATTGCAATAATATATTGTAAATTTGGTAGTGCAATATATTATGATAT
>FR886227.1:7560-13400 GCA_000436475.1 Eubacterium sp. CAG:248 | reverse complement strand
ATGACATTGCATAATAATACTTGGCATTACATAACATAACTTGACATTGCAATAATTGATGTTACAATAGTTGCATATACAACAATCGGAGGTGCGACTAATAATGCTAAGAAGAATTTTTTCTTATATGAAGCAATATAAAAAATATGCTTATCTGGCACTTATATGTATAGCTGTTGAGGCTATGCTTGAACTTCTGGTGCCTATGATCATGGCTGACCTTATAGATAATGGTGTGGCCAATGGCGATACTCATTATATATATGTCAAAGGATTTGAGATGGCTTTATGTGCGCTTATAGCACTTGTGCTTGGAATAGGGAGCGCCAGATTCCAGGCACTTGCCGGACAGGGACTTGGCGCGAATATAAGAAAGGCAGAATATGAAAAGCTTCAGTCTTATTCATTTTCTAATATAGATCATTTCAGGGTATCGTCGCTTGTTACACGTCTTACAAGTGATGTTACCAATATCCAGAATTCAGTCTCAACTGGTATGAGGCCTTTTGGAAGAAGCCCTGTTATGCTTATATTTGCATCGTCAATAGCATTTACTATTAACAGAACACTAGCCCTTGTATTCTTTGTGGCACTTCCTATACTTGCGGTCTTGCTTATCATAATTATTATGAATGTAAGACCATTGTACGCAAAGATGCAGAATGCTATAGATCTTGTTAATCGTAGTATACAGGAGAATCTTACAGCGGTAAGGGTTGTAAAGTCATATGTCAGAGGAGAGTATGAGGTAGATAAGTTTAAGTATGTTAATGCTAAGCTTAAGTCAGAATCTGAAAAGGCATTTGGAATAGCAGTACTTAACATGCCAGCTATGCAGTTCGTTATGTATGGAACTATTATTGCGATTCTCTTTGTTGGTGGACATCTTATTAATAACGGACAGCTTAAGATTGGAGAACTGACAAGCTTTTTAAGCTATGTTTTGCTTATTCTTAATTCACTTATGATGATGTCAAATGTATTCCTTATGATGACACGTTCTTTAGCATCAGCCACAAGAATAGTCGAGGTACTTGACGAAAAAATCGACATTACTGATGAAAACTCGCAGGATATAAGTGTTAAGCATGGTGAAATAGAGTTCGACCATGTGTGGTTTAAGTATAAAAATGAAGCAAAGGAATACGTACTTTCAGATGTTTCATTTCATATAAAGCCAGGACAGACAGTAGGTATCATAGGACAGACAGGTTCTTCAAAGACTACTCTTGTACAGCTTATTCCAAGACTATATGATGCCACTAAGGGAACGGTGCGTATAGATGGAGTGGATGTTAAGAATTATCCGGTAAAACATCTGCGTGATGCAATTGCTGTTGTTCTGCAGAAGAATACCTTGTTTTCTGGTTCTCTGATATCAAACCTTCGCTGGGGTAATGAAAATGCAACGAAGGAAGAGATAGATGAAGCTTGTCATATAGCCTGTGTAGATGAATTCTTAGACAGGCTTCCGGCAGGCTATGAGTCAGAGATGGGACAAGGAGGTGTCAATGTTTCTGGTGGACAGAAGCAGCGTATATGTATTGCAAGGGCTATATTAAAGAAACCGAAGGTACTCATACTGGATGATTCTACAAGTGCTGTGGATACAGCAACTGAAGGCCGGATAAGGGAAGAACTTGCAAAGAAGCTTCCGGATATGACTAAGCTTGTTATTGCACAGAGGATATCTTCTGTTAAGCATGCAGATCAGATAATTATACTCGATAAGGGTTGTGTAAATGCAATAGGAACACACGAGGAATTATTAAGAACCAATAAGATATATCAGGAAATATATGAATCACAAAAGGAAGGAGCAGATTTATAATGGCAAAGTATGTTGGATATAAACGACCTAAGGATACTAAGAAAGCTATAAAGCATCTGCTTGTTTACCTTGGTCATTATAAATGGATGTTTATGCTTGTTGCACTGCTTGTGCTGATAAGTGCAGGAGCGAATGTGGCAGGCACATATCTTGTAAAACCAGTTGTAAATCATTTTATAGTACCGGGAGACATGGAAGGACTTCTTAAGGCAGTTATTGCCATGGGTGTTATGTATGCCTGCGGGGCTTTATGTACATTTGGCTATAACCGCATTATGGTAAAGGTATCACAGAAGGTTATACAGGATATAAGAAATGATCTTTTTGCACATGTACAGAAGCTTCCTTTAAAATATTTTGACGCTCATACACATGGTGAGCTTATGAGCAGATTTACCAATGATGTGGATACTGTACAAGAAGCTATGAATAACAGCTTCGCTATGATAATCCAGAGCTTTATAATGCTTTTTGGCACTCTTATCATGATGATGGTTTTAAGTGTAAGATTATCAGTTATAGTTATTGTGTTTCTTGTTATCATGTTTTTCTTTATTAAGTTTAACAGTAAACATAGCAAGAAATATTTTAACAGGCAGCAGGAGGAGCTTGGTAAGATTAATGGCTTTGTACAGGAGATGATGGCAGGACAGAAGGTTGAAAAGGTGTTCAACCATGAACAAAAGAATTTTGAGAAGTTTTGTGAGATGAATGAAAGTTTCAGGAAAGAGTCTACTAATGCACTTGCTTTTGCAGGAATGATGATCCCAACTATTGTAAGCCTGTCATATCTTAATTATGCGATATCAGCATGTGTGGGTGGTTTATTTACGCTTAAAGGACTTATGGATCTTGGAAGTCTGTCATCATATCTTATATATGTACGTCAGAGTGCCATGCCGCTTAATCAGTTTACCCAGCAGGTCAATTTTCTGTTATCAGCACTTTCAGGTGCAGAACGTATATTTGATATGATGGATGAAAAACCAGAGATTGATGAAGGCAGCGTAACACTATGTAACGCAGTTAAGAATGCTGATGGAAGTCTTACAGAATGTAGTCAATATACGGGTGTATTTGCATGGAAGGTGCCAGCAGAGCTTAATACTTACTGGAATTCAGATTCTTATAAAGAAAAGGTTAAAAGCCAGACGATAGATAAAAACATGGATAAGGCAGCCGCTAATGATGGAACTTATCTGGTTGAGCTGCGTGGTGACGTAAGATTTAAAAATGTTGTGTTTGGATACGTTCCAGGAAAAACTATATTAAATGACGTCACTCTTTATGCGAAGCCAGGCCAGAAAATAGCATTTGTTGGCTCGACTGGTGCTGGAAAGACAACGATCATTAACCTTATAAACAGATTCTATGATATACAGTCAGGCACAATAACTTATGATGGCATAGACATAAAGGATATTAAGAAGGATGACTTAAGAAAATCACTTGCCATGGTTATTCAGGATACACATTTGTTTACAGGAACAATAGCTGATAATATAAGGTATGGAAAACTGGATGCAACTGATGAAGAGGTTAGAAATGCAGCTTTAATAGCCAATGCAGATTCATTCATAAGACGTCTTCCAGATGGATATAATACCATGCTTTATTCTGATGGAAGCAACTTATCACAGGGACAGAGGCAGCTTCTTGCCATAGCAAGGGCAGCGATAGCAAAGGCACCAGTGCTTATACTTGACGAGGCTACAAGCTCAGTGGATACTAGAACTGAAGGGTTGATAGAAAAAGGCATGGATGCTATCATGGAGGGAAGAACAGTATTTGTAATAGCACACAGATTATCTACGGTCAGAAACTCAAAGGCTATAATGGTGCTTGAAAAAGGACAGATTATAGAAAGAGGAAGTCATGATGAGCTGCTTGAACAAAAAGGCAGATATTATCAGCTGTATACAGGACAGTTTGAGCTTAGTTAAAGATTTCAGATTGTTATAATCTGATGATTATTAGTAATATTTAACTGATATGTGTAAAAATATGCAAAGAAATGAGGATTAGTATGAAATATGGAGAGGTCAGGCATTATCTTTTTGATGTGGAAATGCTAAGAAGAAGACTTTTAAGACCTTATTTTATAGATATGGGATTAACAGTAGGACAGGGACAGCCAAGAATATTATATGAATTAAAAAAAGGTGGACAGATGACACAAAGAGAGCTGTCAGATGTCTGCCTGATAGATGTAACTACTATGTCAAGAACACTTGACAGGCTGGAGAAGATGGGGCTTATAATAAGAGAGAGTAATCCAGAGTGCCGGCGCTCATGGGTGATAAAGCTTACTAAGGAGGGAGAAATAAAGGCAGATAAGGTGTCTGATTTATTCAATATGGCACAAGATGTATTCTGTAAAAATATATCAGAGGAAGAGCTTAAAAGCATGTGTGTTACACTTGAAAAGATAGAAAATAATCTTAATGAGGCTATAAAAAAGCAGGAGCAAAAAGATTGATTGCAGCTAATATTGTAAAGTTTAATTATGTGGAAAAGAGGTATGGCATGAGTGATAAATATGATGTAATAATAATAGGAGCAGGTCCAGGTGGGATATTCTCAGCATATGAGCTTATGAAAAAGTCACCAAAGCTTAAGGTGGCTGTGTTTGAGGAGGGAAATACTTTAGAGAAAAGAAAGTGTCCTATAGATGGCAAGAAGATTAAATCGTGTATTAAGTGTCCAACATGTGCTATTATGAATGGTTTTGGAGGAGCAGGAGCATTTTCCGATGGAAAATATAATATTACGAATGATTTTGGTGGAACGCTTTACGAGTATATCGGAAGAGACGAGGCTATTGAACTTATGAAGTATGTTGATACAATCAATACCTCACATGGTGGTGAAGAAACACACATGTATTCAACTGCTGGAACCAAGTTTAAAACACTATGTATGCAGAATAAGCTAAAGCTTCTTGATGCTTCTGTAAGGCATCTGGGAACTGATATTAATTATATTGTTCTTAAAAACATGTATGATGAAATGAAAGACCATATTGACTTTTACTTTAACACGCCTGTAAGTGATATTGAGGTTATAGATGGAGGATACAGGATATTCTATAAGGATGAGCATATGGACTGTGACAAGTGTATCGTTTCAGTGGGACGAAGCGGCAGCAAGTGGATAGAAAATGTCTGTAAAGCTTTAGATATTCCAACAAAGTCCAATCGTGTAGATATTGGTGTACGTGTTGAACTTCCAGCAGTTATATTTGCCCATCTTACAGATGAGTTATATGAAAGCAAGATTGTATACAGAACAGAAAAGTTCGAGGATCTTGTTCGTACCTTCTGTATGAATCCTAATGGAATCGTTGTTAATGAGAACACAAATGGAATAGTAACTGTAAACGGACATAGCTATGAGGGAGCTGAGAAGCAGACAGAGAATACCAACTTTGCACTTCTTGTTGCAAAGCATTTTTCAGAGCCTTTCAAGGATAGTAACGGATATGGCGAAAGTATTGCAAGGCTTTCTAACATGCTTGGTGGCGGAGTTATTGTGCAGAGATTCGGCGACCTTATGAGAGGAAGAAGAAGTACTGAAAAGAGAATAGAGGAAGGACTTGTAAAGCCAACTCTTGCGGCAACACCTGGTGACTTAAGCCTGGTGCTTCCTAAACGTATTCTTGATGGTATCATAGAGATGATATACGCGCTTGATAAGATAGCACCTGGTACTGCCAATGATGATACACTTCTTTATGGTGTGGAAGTCAAGTTCTATAATATGGAAGTTGAGATTGATAATAATCTTGAAACTAAATACAAGGGATTATATATAATTGGTGATGGAAGTGGTGTAACACATTCACTTTCACATGCTTCAGCTAGTGGTGTATATGTAGCCAGAAATATTATAGATAAACTGGCTGTAAGATAAGTAAAATAAGTAGTAATGAATGTAAAAGAAAGGTAGGCGGCTGCTAAGCAGACACTTACCTTTCTTTTTGTGCGATTGACGGATGGATAGGCAGGAA
>FR886227.1:1194-7468 GCA_000436475.1 Eubacterium sp. CAG:248 | reverse complement strand
AATTTATTGACAAAAATATTATTTGTATTATAATGAATAATACAAATAAGACAAAGCTTAATATATAGTATAAAAAGAAAGAGTGAATTATTATGATTATCGAATTAGATATGAACAGCAGTATTCCAATATATGTCCAGCTGCGTAACCAGATAGTTATGGGAATAGGACATGGTGAGTTAAAGCCTGGTGAAAGTCTTCCAACGGTAAGGCAGTTAGCAGAAGATGCAGGCGTTAATACAATGACAGTCAATAAGACATATCAGATATTAAAGACAGAAGGCTATATAAATATAGACAGAAGACATGGTGCTGTTGTTGCTAAGAATATTGATATGGATATTGTGTTCCGGGAAAAGTTGGAAGCAGAACTTGAGCTATTGTCAGCAGAAGCAAGTATAACAGGTATGGATAAAAAAGATTTTCTTAATATGTGTGACAAGATATATTCTAAGATGAAGTGTGTAGAAGAGAAGCAAGTTATAACTGAGTAAATTATAATATAATGAGTTTAAAAGAAAAGGAAACGGCTGCGAAGAAGGACGCAAGAGCGTGAAAGTGCGGGTTCGTGAGTGTATGGGCAGATAAAGAATAAATAAAAAAAGCAGCGGATATAAAGGTTAACATCCTCCTTCGCTGCGGATTGGAGCATATATGGAAATATTTATGGCAGTTATGTTTTTTGTAACCAATTTATTTATAATAATGATTATGAGATTAACGATGGTGTCAAGCTTTGAATATAAGGCTGGTATGTATCTGGGAGTCCATATACCAGCAGAGAAGAAAGAAGCTGCAGAAGTAACTTCTTTGATGAGCAGGACAAAAAAGCAGTTTAATGTATTTAACAATATTAATATTGTATTATCGATTGTAATATGTGGTATATGTGTTGTGAATATGATTATATCGATATTCATATATATATTGTGGATATTCGTATATACCGTAGGAATACAGCTTATTGTCATAGTCGGCCACAGGAAAATGTATGAACTTAAGATGAAAAATGGCTGGCTTATTGAGGAACAGAAAAAAGTATATATTGATACAAGGCTTTCAGCTTCTAATGGAAAGACCTCTGTTAGTATGAAGTATCACTGGATGCTTATAGTACTGACAGCAGTTATATACATACCAGTTGTTCTTGTGAGACATTCAGATATGTTATTCAGAGATATGAATATATATTTTATAGTATCAATTGTAGTAGCGGTTGTGTTGTATATATTTAATATATATGTTAATTCCAGAGAACGCACAGTATATAGCGAGAATTCCGATGTTAATATAACAATGAACCAGATATATAAAAAATATGTGTCACTTGGACTTATAATGATGAGCCTGTTTAATACGATAGCATTTAGTTATATTGCCACAGAGTATATGCTGCATGGTATTTTGTATGGAACTGATATTATTGTATATTCAATCGTGAATTTTACTGGAAGTATAATTATGATAGTGTTTTTCGTTCTGGCAAGAAGAAAAAGAACAGAGGTACTGGCAGCCGATGATACACCGTTGTATGTAGATGATGATGAATACTGGAAGTACGGATTTTATTACAATCCTAATGATAGACATATGCTTATAAAGAACAGAATGTATGACATGAATTATGCATTTAACTATGCGAACAGAGGCGCACAGATTCTTGTAGGAATACTTACTGTTGTTATAACAGCTTCATGCATATTTACTGTGGCGGTACTTGTTCCATTTATACATGTAAAGATGAATGTTTATATAGCAGATGATACATTTATGGCAGCAGGAGGAGGTTATAAATGTAGTATAAATATAAATGACATACAGGAAGTGCAGCTTTTTAATGAGATGCCTAAGGATAACTTTACAAGAACTAATGGAGGCTCTACTAACGAATATGATATAGGTAATTATAAGGGCAGGACATATGGTAAATGTATGCTTTTTATATGGGATGGCTATTCTCCGGTGCTTATGATAAAAAGCAGCAATAAAACAGTGTTTGTGAATTCTAAAGAGGATGGATATATAAAGCAGATGTATGAAAAGCTTACTAATTATCACAAATAAAGCAGTATTAAGTTGAATTTAATAAAATGTTAATAGTATTTTAATATATACGAATTGACTTAAAGTAAACTTTAGGTGATAAACTGATATAAATTCGTGTTATGAGTAGAATATATATCGTATAATACGGGTAATATTTATATATTGTGGAGAGAAAGAATATGTATGAATTAATAGAACGTATAAATGAAGCAACGGATGTTAAGAAATTCAAGGTTGATGAGTTAGATAAGCTTGCAGCAGAAATTAGAGAAGCATTATTTAACAGATTAACAAAGATTGGCGGACATTTCGGACCTAATTTTGGTATAGTAGAAGCAGAAATAGCGTTACATTACGTGTTCAATTCACCAACAGACCAGTTTGTTTTTGATGTTTCACATCAGAGCTACCCTCATAAGATACTGACGGGCAGAAAAGCAGGATATATTTATGAGGATCATTTTTCGGAGGATTCAGGTTATACTAATCCGGATGAGAGTGAGCATGATTTGTTTAATGTGGGACACACATCTACATCTATTTCACTTGCAACAGGACTTGTTAAGGCAAGAGATTTAAAGGGTGAAAAGAGAAATGTTATTGCACTCATAGGAGATGGTTCTTTATCAGGTGGAGAAGCCATGGAGGCTTTAAACGTAGCAGGAAGTGAGCTTGACTCTAACCTTATCATAATTGTTAATGATAACGAAATGGCGATTGCAGAGAACCACGGTGGAATATATAAGAACCTTTCAAAGCTTCGTGAAACTAAAGGAAGGGCTGAGAACAACATATTTAAGGCATTTGGTCTTGATTATATGTATGTGGAAAATGGTAATGACATACCAACACTTATTGATGCTTTTAAGAAGGTTAAAGATATTGAACATCCAATAGTTGTCCATATTCATACCGAAAAGGGACTTGGTTACAAGATAGCAGAGGAAAATAAAGAAGCATGGCACTGGTGCATGCCTTTTAACAGGGAAACAGGACTTTCAACAATAGATTTTGGTGATGGCGAAGATTACACATCAATAACAGCGGATTATATAGTGAAGAAAGTAAAGAAAGATAAAGATGTGCTCGTCATTACTCCTGCAATGCCAATGGCAGTAGGACTTTCACCAGAGTTAAGAGAAGAACTTGGAGATCAGTATATTGATGTTGGAATAGCAGAGGAGCAGGCAGTTGCAATGGCATCAGGAGCAGCTAAGAATGGAGCAAAGCCACTTGTTGTAACAAACATGACATTTATTCAGAGGACATATGATCAGATATCTCAGGATGTATGCATCAATAATAATCCGGTTACAATATTACTTAATTATACAAGTTTTGCAGGACTTACAGATGTTACACATCTTGGTATTTTTGGAATATCAGCATTTTCTAACATACCTAATCTTGTAATACTAGCACCGAGTTCAAAGAGTGAGTATATTAATATGCTTGACTGGTCGCTTGACCAGAAGGAACATCCGGTTATGATACTCATTCCTGGTAATGAAGTAACCGAACGTGAGTCAGATAAGGATTATGACAATATAGGAAAGTTTAAGGTAGAAAAACAGGGTGAGAAAGCAGCTATAATTGCACTTGGCGATTTCTATCAGATGGGTGAAAGTCTGGCAGCAGCAGTAAAGGAAAAATTGGGTTTTACGCCAACACTTATTAATCCGAGATTCGCTTCGGCGCTTGATACAGATTTACTTGAAGAAATAGGTCATAATCATAGTCTTGTAGTTACACTTGAAGATGGTATTGTCGATGGAGGCTTTGGGCACAAGATTGCAGCCTTTTATTCAGCAAGTAATGTTAAAGTTAAGAATTATGGGCTTGAAAAGAAGTTCTATGACCGTTATAATCCGGCAGAGCTTCTAAAGGAGCTTGGCATGACAAACGAGGCTATGGTGAATGATATAAAAGAATTGTTGGTAGAAATTAATTAAATAATTAAAATTTTCTACTTGTTGCTTGGAAGTGAGCCGCCTGTGTATCCTGTTACATGGGCGGCTTTATACATAATATGCAGATTGGTAGTTTGAGTTGAATAAATGTATATTAAAAAATATGAAAAAGTATATCATTTCTGTAATAATATATCTAAAAAGCGTTTTACAGCTATACTCTGAATTCTTCTGGTGTCCTGTATTAGACACACCTGTCTTTGTGGTACGGGTTCGTTCAGTTTAATGTTATATATATTTCCTTTATTAAGCTCATCGGTGGCAAGCTCTTCCGGATAGAAGGCTAGTCCCAGATTAGAACGTATGAGTGGCATAATCTGGTCTGTGGAATATACCAGCATTTCAGGTTCAAAATGAAGATGGTTATTATAAAAATACTCTGAATACAGCGAGTATGAACCAGAGCCTTCATTTAATGATATGTAAGGATAAGAACTTAAATCATTAATATTAAGGATATTATCCGCAAGGTGTTCATATTTTCTTCCGCCTATCAATATTTCTTCAAACGTATATAGAGTATTCTGTGTAAATGCTCTGTCGATTGAAAAAGGTGTTGTAACAATACAGAAGTCAACGAGTCCCTTTTCAAGTGCTGTAATAGCTTGAGCGGTGAAATTATTAGTAAGTTTAATTCTTACATTGGGATATAGTGAAAGAAAGGTTTCAAGTTTATCTGAAAGATAAAGCCTGAGTGCTGTATCACTAACTCCGATAGTTATAGTTCCACTTTCAAGACTCTGGTTTTTCTTAAGGGCATCCTGTGCATTCTTTAGCTGATACATAGCAGCTTCGACATGTTCATACAATAGTTGTCCTTCCGGTGTCAGAGATATTCCCTTGTGAGTCCTTACACATAAGTTACATCCAAGCTCGTGTTCAAGAAGATTGATATATCTTGTTATATTAGGCTGGTTGTTGCCAAGAATCTGTGCAGCTTTTGAAAAACTTTTATATTTTGCTACATAGTAAAAGATTCTGTAATAATCAAGTGTCATGATGTTGTTGTCCTTTCATGATTTAGGATTGCTTAATTGTTCTGTAATTTATGCAATTCTTCATTCAAGATCTAGTATAACCATAAAAAATGTATATGTAAATATTATATAAGCGTTATATAAAATATACATTTTACATATCTTAAGCGCGATAATATAATAAGTTATAAGAAAGAGGCTGATTATTACATATCGTTTTTTGGGTATGCGGTTTTTAACCTTTAGCATGAAAGCGAGGAAATGAATATGTTATTTAAGAAAAAGACAGTTAGTGAAAAGATAGAGCATCTTGTAAAGAAAAATGATTTTTATGTGCTGGCAGATTATGTACATGGCACAAAGGAAGAAAAGCTTGCACTTGCAAAGACACTAGGAGCCAATGATAATAACAGTAGTGTTGATCTTTTGTTAAGACTGATTGATGATAATGATGAGGATGTTGTGTTTGCAGCATGTGAGTCATTAAGAAAAGTCGGTTGTGAGCATAACACTGCAGATCTTCTTGAAAAGCTGAACAAGATTCCTAAGGAGGATGAAAAGGTCAGGGAAGAGATAAGCAGGACTGTACAGGAGCTTCATCACCGTTCATAATAAAAACAGATTTTACATTTGTTATACCAGTTAATATTTCCCTCAAGCAGATAGTAGAAAGAACAACTATGTCTGCTTGAGGGATTTTTTAAAATATAGTAATATAATGATATCATGGTCAATCTGATACGCCAAAAACCTATAACAGGAGTAAATAATAGATGAGAATATATATAGATTTTGATGATGTATTATGTGAAACTGCACTTGCTTTCACAAAAATTGCAAAGCAAATGTTTGGCATAGATGTGCCATATAGAGAGGTGCAGTTTTTCAATCTTAAGAAAACCTTTGATTTAACGGATAGTCAATATGAAGAATTGATGAAAGCAGGACATTTTCCGGATAATCTTCTGAATTATGAGGAAACGCCAGGAGCATCAGAGACGATTAATAAGTGGGTTGATATGGGACACGAGGTTTCCATTATTACTGGAAGACCTTTTAATTCATATGAACCCTCAAGGCTCTGGCTTGATGAACATAAGCTTGAAAGAGTGCCTTTATATTGTGTGGATAAATATGGGCGTGAAACCTGTAAGCAGGATTATGTTTATAATCTGACCTTAGAGCAGTTATATGGAATGTCTTTTGACTTTGCGGTGGAGGATTCACCGGCTGCTTTTTGGCATGTTTCGCACTTTGAAGGCTGCAGGATTGCAGTATTTA
>FR886227.1:0-1125 GCA_000436475.1 Eubacterium sp. CAG:248 | reverse complement strand
GGTTTATAAGATGTGAGGGGTGGAAAGAGGTTGACAAGGTGTTTGGAATTAAAGAAGCTATGAATACATAGCAGCAGTCAGACCGTTTTTGGTCTGGCTGTTTTTTACTTGACATATTTATAGGTTGTGTTACAATATATTTAACATTTAAGTTAAATGTTAAATATTAAATATCAAGCAGGGAGGTGTTAATTTGGCACTACAGAATACACTTCAGGCACTTGCAGATCCTACAAGGCGTGAGATACTTAAACTTCTTAAACATTCGCGCTTATCGGCAGGAGAGATTAGTGATCATTTTTCAGTATCTGGTGCGGCTATTTCAAGGCATTTATCGGTATTAAAGGAGGCTGATCTAATTCGGGACGAACGTGAAGGAAAGTTTATTTATTATGAGCTTAATGCATCTGTTCTTGAAGAGCTTATGTTATGGATTAGTGAATTTAAAGGAGAAAAATAATATGATTAAAGAAAATAAAAAAATGCTGTTAATTACATTAGGAATAATACTTCTTCCAATTATTATGGGATTATTGTTATGGAATCAGTTACCAGATACGGTCGTAACACATTGGGGAGCTAATAACCAGCCAGATGGTTATTCATCTAAAGGTTTTGCAGTTATTGGACTTCCAGCTATATTATCAGCTGTACACTTGATAAGCATAATAGCAGCCTCTATAGATCCAAAGGCAAAAAATATTAATGGCAAAATGCGTTCAATAGTTATGTGGATATGTCCATTGACTTCTATTGCTGTCTGTACTACTGTCTATGGATATAATCTTGGATATCAGTTGGATATGGGATTCTTTAGTTCACTTCTTATTGGAGTCTTATATATTATATTAGGTAATTTTATACCTAAGATTAAGCAGAACTATACGATAGGTTTTCGTGTTTCATGGGCATTAAACGATGCAGATAACTGGTTCAATACGCATAGATTTGGCGGAAAATGTATGGTAATCGGAGGGATAGTACTAATAATTACATCACCACTTAAAAATATATGGATAATCATTGCAGCAGCTATTATTCCTTGTATTCTTCCAGCAGTTTACTCATATATGTATTATAGGAAAAAATTATGATGTAATGAGCGCAAAAGAAAAGGAAGCGGCT
>FR886226.1:39543-43100 GCA_000436475.1 Eubacterium sp. CAG:248 | reverse complement strand
GTGCTGACCAAGTGCTGGACCAACTGGTGGAGCTGGTGTAGCCTTGCCGGCAGGAATCTGTAATTTAATATAACCTGTTACTTTCTTTGCCATTGTGGCACCTCCTAATTATAAATGTGGTTTATGGCGGCTATTAAGCCTCCCACAGGCAGTCAAAACAACTGATGCCAGGCCTTTATATGCAGCCCGTACAGCTTTTGATCACCTTGATTACAGTACCTTCACGTCTGTGAAGTCAACTTCGACCGGTGTTTCACGACCGAACATTTCAACATTAATAGTGACACACTGTTTGCCCTCATTAATGCTTGTGATCTGACCAACTGTATTCTCCCAGGCACCTGAAAGAATCTGAATCTGATCACCCACTTTACCAGCGAACTCAACCACTGGCTTAGATTCTTCAACTGAACCATTCTCATCATCGATTCCGAATGATTTAACTTCAGCTGGAGATAATGGCACTGGCTTAGATCCAGGACCAACAAACCCCGTTACACCTCTGGTATTTCTGACAACATACCAGCTGTCATCATTCATAACCATCTTAACAAATACATAGCCAGGGAATATCTTTCTCTCAACTGTCTTTGGCTTGCCGTTGTTTACTTCAACTACTGTTTCAACCGGCACAAGCACATCAAAGATCTGATCCTGAAGATTTCTGTTCTCAACTGTCTTTAAGATATTAACTCTTACATTATTCTCATAGCCAGAATACGTATGAGCCACATACCATTTTGCTTCGTCCATCTGATCACCTTTTCCTTACTTTACAATGAATTCAATTCCAAAGCGAACAATCAAGTCCACAACTGAAATAATTACACCTAATAATACGGATACAACCAATACAGCGATGGTTTCCTTTGTAAGTGACTTCTGGTCTGGCCAAATGATCTTAGAGAACTCTGCCTTAAGTCCCTTGAACCAGCTCTTTTTCTGTTTCTTTGTCTTAACAGCTTCACTCATCTTAATACCTCACTGATACTAATTACTTTGTTTCCTTGTGTAATGTGTGTGACTTACAGAACTTGCAATACTTCTTAGTTTCCATTCTGTCTGGATGGGCTTTCTTTTCCTTAGTCATGTTGTAATTGCGCTGTTTACACTCTGTACATGCCAATGTTATCTTTACTCGCACAACTTCCACCTCCAATTATTTATTTTGCAGGTGTTATTAACACCAATTGGTTTTTTCTTATATCCTGTACCGTTGGGTCAGTTCAGGGCATAAAAAAAAGACCGCTTCCATAGCCAGCCTAATATATCACATTATTTATCAATCCGTCAACCCATTTGTTATTAATTTTATAACTTTTATTTCTTTTATTATATTTATCTACATTGTATTTGTTTGCATTATATTAAAATTATGTTTTCATTGTTATATTCATTCATACTTATATTGTAACAATCATAGTGATGTCAATGCCTTATAAATCAAAAATTTCATCTACAAAATTTTCTTATCAAAATATTACTATAAAATGATTGCAAAATCAACATTATGCTTATAAAATAAGAATATGGCAACATTGTGCATTATTATAAACAATGTTATGATGTGTGTGTTAAAAGCAAGTTTACCACCCAGCAATGTATCAATGTATCTGGTCGATATTTTTTATGGAAATGGATTTCCTGATAATTATATATTTGTTATACGTACCGATACATATTAATATAGCACTGTTTCTATTTAATATATTTAATAATTATTTACATTAATAATTATTTATATAACTATAATCTTTTTTAACAGTGCTGCCCACTACAGATATAATACAGATTGATTATACAGACAAGGAGGTGACTGTTATGATCAGTAGTGTATATAGCTACTACCTGTCCCAGTACGGACACAAGATGAATTCCAAGTATGATACCCATACAAGATCCCAGCTTAAAAACACATACAGCAAGGTTGTAAAGATTAACAGCCAGACCCCTGTATACAAGCTTGACTTATCGAGCGCTGCCCAGAAATATGCAATAGACCTTAAGGAAAACGCACGTGCTCTTGAGAATATAACCCAGGACTTATCAGACAGTTCAAACGGTGAGATGACGTTTAAAAAATCTGCTGTGTCAAGCAATTCTGATGCTGTATCAGCACAGTACATCGGAGATTCGAGCCTTGCCTCAGATGATGAATCATTTGACATAAATGTAAAGCAGCTTGCAGCATCCCAGATTAATACCGGCAACTATCTGCATCCTCGCTCCAGACTTGTAAAAGCAGGTGATTATTCCTTTGATCTGTCTATTAATAATGTAACTTATGAATTCCAGTTTAGTGTGGAGAGCAGTGAAACCTTAAACAACATACAGAATAAGCTTGCAAGGCTTATAAACAGATCAAACATCGGACTTACTGCAACTATCAAGGAAGACAGTCTTGGCAACACAGCCATAAACATAGAGTCCGAAGCAACCGGAATCAGCGGTTCCTCACCTGTTATATTCAAGATTGAACCAAGCCAGAACAGCGATAAGACTGATGTATCTGCCAACGCTGCATTGATAAGCACTCTTGGACTTGACCGTGTTGCACAATATCCTTCAAACGCAATATTTAACATAAACGATGAAGAACGTTCTTCCATGAATAACCTTGTAACAATCAACAAGTCATATGCACTTGAACTTTCAGAGGTTACAGATAATCCAGTAACTATCAGCCTCAAAGCTGATGCTGATTCAATAGCAGAAAGTATTAATGAACTGGTATCAGGATATAACAATCTTATATCTGCTGCCAACGACAAAGCCCACAATCAGTTCCAGGGTACAGAACGCCTTCACAAAGAAATAACTGCTATAGCACGTTCACACAAAAAACAGCTTGAAAGCAACGGACTTACTCTTAACAAGGATGGTACAATAAGCACTAACAAAGAAGTTCTAAGCAAGGCTGCTGATGACAACCAGTTAAGCAAAGTTTTTGAAAGTCTTAACTCATTCAAAGACTCTATTAAAACAAAAGCTGAAAATATAGCACTTAATCCTATGGACTATGTCAACAATAAGATTATTGCTTATAAAAACCCTACCCGTACATACAATGATCCGTATAACCTTTCAGCTTATACTGGCATGATGTTTAACGGATACATATAAATATAGTGTTTAGCACAGTTGATTCATATTATTTATTTTGACGTATTTTATTGATGTATTTATATTGACGTATTTATATTGACGAACGGACGCTATAAGGCTTGTGAAGTATTTTAAGAATAATTCTACAGTCACCAGAAAGCTGATTGGATATTTCTAAGATATTCCATGTAGGTATTGTTTACGGACACAACCGCTCATACGAAACATCCATGTTTCGTTTTCGCTCGATTATACATCCATGTATAATCGTTGCTGGATATTGAGGGAATATCTAAGAACTATCACAATCAGCTTTCAAGTGTTCCTTGCGCATTATTCTTAAAATACCTCACAAGCCTTATGGCTGTCTTTGACATAATATAGTATTGAAATTCAACTACGTTGATACAGTGAAAAGCCAGAAAAAGGTGGGATTGAGTACCTCGTGCTCA
>FR886226.1:0-39433 GCA_000436475.1 Eubacterium sp. CAG:248 | reverse complement strand
GCGTCTGAGCGGTAGCGTCAGTTACCATAGTTTACATGGAAAGACTTAGAAATATCCAATCAAAGCTTCTGGCATTGAACATAGTGTGCAGGACTGCCTGTAGCTTATATTTGTCGTCCGTTCGTCACCAACTAATATTCAATTAAACAACAATACTTACAAATAAATGTATCTATGCTTCTGTAATATTCTTTGCTGCCTCCCCATAAGCCCTTATGAAGTCCTTTATATCTTCAAGTGCTGCTGCCTTATCTTTATCAACACTGCCCTTAAGTGCAGCTCCAAGCTTCCCAACCGCTTTATTTACCTCTGTTTCATCTATATCTGAGTATTTCTTTACAAGCGTGCGTGTTGCGTTATACATCTCTAATGTGTTGTTAACCGCATCTACTGTCATTCTAAGATACTCATCTGTATCATCCTTCTTAGCACCTTTAAGCTCAGGAATAACAGTATCTATACTGTGAAGCACCTTCATGCAATAATCCTTAGCTTCTCCTAACACCTCTAACTGCTTACTTCTTATATCCTCCATGATATACTACCTCTCATTCTAATAATAATATTATTATACCATCATGTTTACTATCGGTTCATAATACACGATAAATATATCGGCACACGCCAGTCATTCTTAACCCCGGCATACCAGATATCACCCTTTCACCCTTTATCCATGAACTTTCTATCCAACATCTGTCAGATCAACCATTAAATCATCAACAGCATCCTGATCTATATCTCCATTATCAAGTCTTGGCAACGGCTCCTTTATAAGCTTAACCTTCTGTATCTCCCAGCGGAATCCCTTTCTTTCATTATATCTGTTGATAAGCCTTACAAAACGGTCTATCCTTGCTTCCTTATCTATAGGTACTATCAATGCTGTGAGTTTATCATTATACAAGGTTACATAACTTTCTGAAACACCATCAAGTGCTGTGATTTCCCTTATTGTAACAGTACGGCTTATCTTCTCACCTGTTGGAAGAAGAATAATCTCAGGGTTACGCTTAAGAAGCACAAGACGTCCCTTCTCGTTAATCCTTCCAAGATCGCCTGTATGATACACACCATCCTTTAGTACACGTGCTGTATAAGCTTCATCCTTATCATAACCCTTCATGACACAATCTCCGCTGACAAGAATCTCACCATCAGCTGCGATTGTAACCTGCGTTTCACCAAACAGCTTATAAGTACCGTCCATTGTATCATTTATTCCTATACAGCCAGATGTTTCTGTCATGCCATATACATTATATATCTTTAAGTCCCTGTCACTTAAAGCCTCAAAAAGCCTGAACGGACAGCTGGCACCACCGATAATAACCGTCCTTAAATCGTTGTTAAATGCTTTGATTCTCTTTAAATAATCTATCATAGATGGTGAACCAGGAAGAATTGTAGGATTATAATAATATGTGTCCGCATCTATATGCCTTAAGCCTCTTCCTATGCACACACACGCACCATTATGCAACGGCCATATAAGACTATATATATAACCAAATATATGATGAAGTGCTATCTGTGCCAGAACCTTATCATTCTCTTCGCATAAGCAGAACTCATTAATCTCATTGATAGTATTAAAAATATTAGATACAGTAAGGACTACTGCTTTATCACACTCCTGTGGAACAGCCGTAAGCATAAGTATATTGCCCTCCACAGCCGAATCCTCATCATACACAAAGCCTTCCACATCATCCTTTTCGGCATCCGGTATCATAATCGCGTTACTATCTGCAAGAATATACTGATTCGTAGATGTAAGTACATAGTCAACCCCGACCTTTTTAAGTATATCGTTGCGGGTATTCTGTGGCAGAAAGAAATCAACAAGCATAACATCCTTACCAGCAAGTATTATACCAAACATATTAACAATCCACCTGTATGATGAAGGTCCATATAATGCAATACGGTTTCCTGTAAATTTCTTAAGGTGAAGTGCTTTCTTACATACATCCTCAAAAAGCTTGCTATATGAAATAGTCATAGTATCATATATTATAGCTTCCTTGTTAGGATATTTCTCTGCATTATTTTTAAGCATTTTATAAAATGAATTAAGCTTTTCCATAATCTGTACAACCTGCCTCTTATAATCTTTCTCAATATGCATTACTAAATTCTCATAATCTGGCTTTATGATATTACTTATATGCCTTTATTGTAAGTTAATCAATGATTTTATACAAGCATAATTATAACATTCCTGACAAAATTTTATTCATTCTTTTTTCAAATGTACATTCACTCTTTACCTTTTCATATCCATTGCTCGCTATCCTTAGGCGCTCATCATCATGTGACAGATAATAATCCACCTTTGCAATAAGATCAGGAATATCCTCATATATTACAAGTTCCCTTCCATCCTCAAAGTTCTCTGCTATCTCCTGCTGGTAATTCGTTATAAGAAAGCCTCCACAGCCCAAAACATCAAACACCCTTAACGGAATCCCTGACTGTATAATCTTTAAAGATATATTTAGGTTAATCTTTGCCTGATTAAAAGCAAGCGGCATCTGATTATAATAATCCACCGGACCACACTGGTTAAGTCCTGACAGCCTGTCATCCTTATCAGTTGAATAAAGATTAACCCTGCACCTGTTCTGCAGCAGCGCAAGTGCCTTATAACGCTCTCTCCCCGTAACCTCAGTTGCAAGCGCATAAGTAACCTCCGGCTTAATAACAGAATAAGTTCCACCTGATACTTTCGCAAAGTTATCATTGATACATTTCATAATATTATCATTCACACAATCATCTATAATATATCCCCCATATATCTTCTCCTGTGTAGATACTATACCTTCAAGATAGCCCCTTGTATACTCATCCTGATACTTGCTTATATACTGATAATCCGACCTGTAAAGCTTGCCTACAAATGCAACATCACATGCATAAGTCGGTAAAACGTTGTTATTACATAATATACTTTCCTGCAAAATGCCTGTGTCTTTAAACTCAGCCCGTTCATTAACAGCCACATCACTAATACAAGAATTTCCAACATTGTTTGTAACATTGTTCACAACATTACCAAATGCATTATTAATAACCCCGGCAAAGATATCAGTATCAACAGCAAGTGGCATATGCCCAGCACCTCTTACTCCCTGCTTTGCATAGCTTTCAGCCTGGATTCTGTCAAAAAAATATATGATATTGCAGTCATTCTTTAACGCAGCTGTCCTTCTTATATTGACAGGGCAGTCATATACCCATGATATGTACTTAAGCTTCCTGTATCTATCTGTATTAAACTCAGACACTAATCTACAGCATACATCCGAAACCATAGGAATAAAATTCACTGAAAACACAGCATCATACGTAACATTACTATTCTTAAGATAGTCAGACAGCTTTCTCTCAAGCTCACCATCATTATCCCAGTCTTTCATGTCATAGTAAAACACATCATAGCTTACATTCATCTTCTTTAATGCATTCTCTATGCCCTTCTGCATGAATGCGAACCATTGGAAAAATAATATATTCATGTTCCTATCACCCTCTTTGCTTCTATTGTATACCATCATATAGTATTGTACATTTTTCATCTGGCATCTGTCTATGACACCTGTTACATTCTTATGATATTCTCATAACATTCTCATGGCAAAACCTTACTGAATTATAATACAATGGAATACCAGTTACGTAAACAATCACTATGAATCCAACGCACAAAATCTTTACTCCATCTTATACTGATATAATCATAAATTAAACATATATTTAATTTATGATTATAATGAGCACTAATGTGCTCATCTTAAAAGTTCCTTACGAAACTTTATATTCGCTGAAAAACTGCACAAAATTTATGATATAATATCAGAGATAAAATAAAAATAATACGAGGAATACTATGAGAATTCTTGAATTTGAGAACCACCACTTTGGTGTTGAAGATATTAAAGAAGCCCTTACTGAGATGGGGCATGAATTAACAGTTGTATCAACACCACTTTTTCTGGAAAGAGCAAGCGAAGAGTTTGATAAGCTTTTTGAAGAACAGATTACAGGACAGCACTACGATGCCGTATTCAGCTTTAATTACAGTGCCGCCGTATCTACTAACTGCAACCGCCACAACATTCCATACATATCATGGATATACGACAGCCCGCTTCTTACACTGTATTCATACACTATAACCAACCCCTGCAATTACATATTCTTATTCGACAGTGAACAATATCTACAGCTTAAGAATGGGGGAATAAATACAGTATATTATATGCCTCTTGCTGTCAACACTGCACGTCTTGACCGTATGCCAATGAACACCAGGGTTCATCAGGTATTTGACAGTGATGTATCATTTGTCGGCTCTATGTACAACGAAAAAGGCAATTTCTATGAAAGACTAGAGAATATATCTCCATATGTTAAGGGCTACCTCGATGCTGTAATAAATGCACAACAGCATATATATGGTGCTAATTTCCTTGAAGATGTACTTTCTCCTGACATAATTAAAGCCATACAGGAAATAACACCTTACACACCTAATAAAGATGGCATTGAAACTCCTTCTTATGTATATGCGAATTATTTTCTTGCAAGAAAGGTCACACAGAATGAACGCTTTGAGATATTAAAGGCTGTATCTGACCATTTTACAACCAAACTTTATACACACAACCCAACTCCAGAGCTTCCTGATGTGATTAACAAAGGACCTATTGATTTCTACGACAATATGCCTTATGTATTCAAATGCAGCAAAATCAACCTGAATATCACTCTGAGAAGCATTAAATCAGGTATTCCGCTCCGCTGTATGGATATTATGGGTGCCGGTGGATTTCTACTCACTAATTATCAGGCAGATTTCCTTGAATACTTCACACCTGATAAGGACTTTGTATATTACGAATCAATTGATGACCTTATCAGAAAATGTGATTACTACATAAAGCACGAAGATGAACGTAAGGCTATCGCGCTAAATGGTTACAATAAAGTTAAAGAATTCCACAATTATAAGGTCAGGTTAAATGATATATTCAAAATTGCTGGGTTGATTTAATATCATAATTGTAATTTATAAGCCTCTTAAGATACTCTCTGCCCTATTATCCCAAATATGTTCTTTAGAGGCTTTTATATATGCGTTCTGTGCTATACTCTCTCTTAAGCTGTCATTTGCAAGTAATTCTCTTACTACATCTGGCAGCTTTTCAAGATGTTCAAGATTAAACGTAACAATATCCTCATAATTGTTAAATTCTCTATCCAGATATTCTGTTCTCTCACTTAAGCATACCGCACCAGACAGGCATATATTAGCTATTCTTTCCGTCATTCCTGCCTTATGCCAGGTCATCACATTAAGTCCTATCTTAGATCTGCCCCATATTTCAAGGGACTCATCTACATTTACAGCATCATGCTTTATGAGATTATCTTTGCCAAGTCCCGAATATCTGTCCCAGGTATCTCCAAATACATCAATCTTAATACCTGCTGCCAAAAGTGTCTCAAGCACCTTCGTCCTATAGTAATTAACTATATTGCGGCATACATCCTGCAAAGAATCAAGCAGTGAAAGAAACTTTTGCTCATCAATATTAAAATCTTTGTATACAAGAAGCTCTTTAAGCCCCTGTTCAAATGTTATATTAGGATGTGCTTTCATATACTCATAATATTCTTTTTGAAACTCATCTTTAATAACACTCTCATCTACATAATTACACGCCCCGATAAACACTATATCAAATGGTCTGTCCTTATTAGCCGCCCATCCAGCATCTTCTCCTGCCGGCGGAAGCTGCAAAGCATTGACCGCGCCAAAATGCTCCTCTATAAATTCAGCATAATATCTATCCTGGCACAAAAGATAATATTTATCATCTATTCCTTCAAACAGATTTCCAAAATACATTGGATTATCAAACCAGAAAATGTACTTAGGACATTTCATCTTTCTAAAATAGTCTTTAAATAACACAATAGACTGAAAACCTATAAAACCCTTTAATGAATTATCCTCAATATCAGATAGATTTACAGTCATTCCATAACTTCCATCAGATGTTATTACAGCCTGTCCTTTTTTGATAAGAGACTTGGTTATATCACCTGCAAATCTTCTTAATACTCCATGGCACGTATTATCGCCCATAATTACATAAAATGGTGCTGTATTAATCTTAATCTTTGCAAACAGCTCATCATTATTAAGTATTTCCAATAACTGTCCGTTGTATAAATCTGCACACCCTTTACTGTCAGCATATGCCTTCATTGCATATATTGCATTTTCAAGCAGTCCTTTGTGTGTCAATTCTTTCATATAAAGCTTTAAAACATAAGCATATGTAAGGAATTGGGCAGCTGTATGTTCATCTGATATGCCTGTCACATTATACGCTTCCTGTACGTCTGATGAACCCGCTGCATTATCTGCTTCCTGTATGTCTGATGAGCCTGCTTCCTGTGAAAATAAGTTCTCTTCGCTTGAACACAGCACGCCATATATTCCATTGTAATTATACTTTTCTGCATAATATGCCACTCTTACCGCAAGCTCATAATCTATGCCAGCCGTTAATTCTTCATTATAACAGCCTGTATACACGAGTATGCTTTTCTTAATGACCACACCATATACATTCATTTTAAAATAATCAATTATGTTATTAAAATCTATTTCTCCGTCTTGCACATTTTCTCCAAATATAGCCATACCATAATCCAGCAGGAAATCATTTTCCGTGATTATCTGTCTTATCTCTTCCTCACTTGTTACATTTTCATCAGCCAGTATCACATAATCTGCCTCTTCTGCCCCAATCATAAGATTTCTTTTAGCCGGACTTTTAAAATCCTCTCTATTAAAATCAAACCCTTTAATTATATCATTGTGATAACTGCTGTTTTCCATATTATCCATCTCACTTTCTTATCTTTCCTATAAGAATTCTTATATTTATGTATATAACTTCGCCAGCTGCTTTACGCTTTCTTACTGGCAACACGTCTTTGTTTATGATAAAATATAATTCTCAATTACTTATATAGTATATATGCAAAGGAGAATTATGAACATACTTTTTTATAGATATGGAAGTATATGCGAACCCGACATTATCGCTTCCTTTAAACACCTAGGTTTCAATATAACAGAAGATACAAGAGAAGTATACAACAAACAGCTTCTTCCATCAGACTGCATTAAGGGGCTTAACGAGCTTTTAAAGCAGGACACTTATTCTTTTATATTCTCAATTAACTTTTTTCCTTCAGTATCTGATGTATGTAATATATGGGGTATTCCGTATCTGTGCCTTATCGTGGACAGCCCTGTACTTGAATTATTCTCAACTTCATTAGCTAATCCCTGCAATAAGGTATTCTTATTCGACAGACAGTTGTACAACGATTTCCACCACATCAACCCTGACGGAATATTTCATATTCCGCTTGCCACTAACGTGCGTGACAATTATGCTACTGCAACTATGGCAAGTGCTGCTGACAGAGCCAGATTTTCATCAGATATATCATTTATCGGCTCTTTATATTCCGAAAAATGTCTGTATAACAAGATTACTCTTCCTGAAAAAATGCGTGGCTATGTCGATGGTCTTATAGAAGCACAGCTTCTTGTGTATGGATATAATTTTATTGAGGAATGTGTAACTCCAGAACTTATAGATTCATTTACAAAGGCTCGTCCTGAATTAACCAATTTTCCAAGCAGTATGAAAGTTGACACCAAAGCCGTAATTGCACAGCATATTATAAGCGTAAAGGTTGCCGAACAGGAGCGTCTGCGCTATTTAAAAGCCTTATCTGAACGCTTCAATGTAGACTTGTATACAGGCAGTGATACATCTTCAATGCCACTAATTCACAACCGCGGCTTTGCCAAGACTAACACTGAAATGCCTATAATCTTTAACCAGAGTAAAATCAACCTTAACTTAACCGCCAAATCAATAAGAAGCGGCCTGTCCCTTCGCATATTTGACGTACTTGGCTGTGAAGGCTTTCTTATAACTAACTATCAGGCTGAACTGCCAGAACATTTTAATATTGGTGAAGACCTGGAAGCCTATACAAGCCTTGATGACTTAATAAGCAAATGTGAATACTACCTTTTACACGATAAAGAACGCAAGGAAATAGCACATAATGGCTTTGAAAAAGTTAAAAAGTACCATACTTATGATATCAGGCTTACTCAGATGCTGGAGATTGCGTTTGGGCTTAAATAATAAAAACTGGAGGCTATGCCTCCAGCTTTCTTATCCTCTCAATTCCACACTTATGCTTCTTAAACCCTCCATTATCCTCTTTACCAACAGCATAATTAATTCCAACAAGAACAACTTCTCCCGAATACCCCTTAAGGCTCTGTACATACTGTTTTTCCTTAATCTGCTCTATAGCTGCACTGACAGATTTATTCCATTTCAGCTCTACTACTATTGCCGGTTTACTAACATTATTCCTTGGGACAAAAACCATATCTGCATATCCCTTGCCACCTGCAAGTTCACGATAGATTGAATAATCCTTTTTAGCAGAATAATATGCAAGTGATATAACACAGGCAAGTGCATTTTCATCATTATATTTTAAAATTGATGTATTTTCCTGATGTGCCTGTTCTATCATTGATGAAACCTTCTCCTCATCACCCTGTAACGTAGCATACAGTAACTCGTCCGAGCTTCTAATCGCATCCATAACAGGCTCCCAGCCTCCATCTTCAATACAATTGATGAATTCCTTCTGCACCTCCTGATTAGGTATTGCCACCTTCTTATTATCAAAGTCATAAGTCAGATATCCAAGATGTACAAGTAATGTTAACACATCATCAGAACTCTCAAGCGTGGTCATATCATTTTGAAATTTATCAGGATTAACAGGAACACTCTCTCCTGCTATAAGCCTTGTTACAAGCGACTTAAGATTATACATATCAAGCTGTATATATTTCTTCAGTGCTTCATAAGTCTCAGTCTTAGTCCAATAACTGTCGAAATCACGCCCAAGAAGCGACATAACAACCGACCTTGGGTTATATATCTGCACACCTTTAAGTTCGTATCCATCATACCATTGTTTCATTTTTTCATATGGCATATCATACTGGACACATAATTCTTTAACCTCTTCTTCAGTAAATCCAGTAAACTCTGCAAGTTCCCTCTGATTAGTCATTGAATACTCATCAAACATATTCAAAGCAGAATGTTCCCCATATTTCTTAATAGGAAGAATACCTGTCATATATGCTAATGCAACATACGATTTACCTTTTATAAAAAATCTTAAAAAGTCCAGATATTTCTTCTGTTCCTCGACATTATCCGGATATTTTCTGAATATACAATCCCATTCATCTATGATTATAACAAATGGCAGTTTCTTTTCACTATATACAGTTTCTAGAACATCAACAAGATCATTCCAGTCGAAACAGTCTACATCTGAATATTCCTTCTTAATATCCCACAATAATCTTCTTTGCAGATAATCTATCAAATCATCCACCGAATCTGCCCTGCTAAGGAAATCAATCATATTAATGTGAATTACATTGTATTTATTAAGATGTTTTTCAAATGTTTCATCATTTGCAATCTTAAATCCACTAAATATATCTCTGGAATCAACATTTTTACAATAATATGCTACCAGCATATTGGCAGCCATAGATTTACCAAATCTGCGAGGGCGGCTTACACATATATTCTGATGTTCTGTATTCAATTTACGATTTGTAACTGCAATCAATTCTGTTTTGTCAACATATATCTCTGAATTTATTGCCCTTTTGTATTCATCATTTTCAGGATTTAGATATATTCCCATTATCTATGCCCTCCTCTCCAACACAGAATATAGTTCACACATTTCTTATCAGCTGTTCCACAATATTACTCCACACGTAATTGTCTGCCACAATATCGAAACCATTCTGAATTATCACTTTCGCTTCATCCGAATTATCCAGATAATACTTTATTAACTGAGGTATTTCTTCACACGAATTAAGATTATAGTAAATAATATCTTGTTTATCTTTAAAATGCTTCTTAAGCCACTCACTTGAATCCGTCAATGGTAAAGAACCTGACAGCAGGATATTAAATATTCTATCGTGAGTACCCGCCTTAAACCACGGCATAACATTAAGATTAATCTTTGCCTCTGACATAACTGGAAGTGTCCTCGCAAATGGAACACGGTCATTAATAATATGCACATTGCTTAAATTAGCAGAAGGGTGATTTTCCCAGCCTCTTCCTAAGAGCCATATATCAATTCCTTCTTCGGCTATTATTGAAATAATCTTCTCCCTGTAATACATTCTCGCCATCCAGTCTATAGGTTCAGAAAATCTAAACAACTGCTTAACCTGCTCCTGTGCTAATGAAAGCTCCATCATATCAATAACATCAAGCACCGCCTGCTCCGTTGTTATACTATTATTGTCAATCATATACCCAGCAAGATTGTGATAAAATATCCTAAGCAGTTCATTATCTTTAAATGTATTATCAATCTGTTCCAGATAGCCCTGTGGTCTGTAATATGTCCCAGAAAATAACACATCATATGGACGTTTATCATAACCTTCAAGATTTAACTTTCCATTATAAGTACCCGCGTGTGGCATAAATTCTACTCTGCCTACAGTACCACCAAAATATTTCTTAACATAATCAACGTGATTATCATCACAGCAGAACTGCACATAATTTCTTGGATGCTTCTGCATAGTCGGATGAAATCTCAATGGGTGATCCATCAAAATATTAAGTGCTACCGTATCCATAGAATCCCACAGCTCTATAAACATATCGTCTTTTAAGCCTATTCCATCAAATCCTATAGCCGCATCTGCTCTTACCGAAAGGAACTCCGTAAATGCCTTAAAGGAATGACTCTCATCCTGCGTGCTGTTAGTTAAATCTAATATAAAGCACTCGTGATTTCTTTTTATTAATTCTTCTACAATTCTATCCGTAAAATAGTTGAAGGATTCTACAGTGGAGTAAAATAGTACGAAACGCATAGGTAATCCTTTCTAATAATCAATAGTGTAATAATTTAATTATAAACTATTCTCATTATATAGCAACTACATTCCTCTTAATTCTAATTCATCCTTGAGTGGAATAACTAAATATCTCTCACCTAACTGATTTAAGAATATATTAATCAATATCACTATTATTTATATTAAAGAACGAAACTTAGGTTTTCGTTCTCATTTTTCAAATATGAAAATTATCTGTCAATGAAAGCAATTTATATGGTATCATAATAGTATAAATAACTTTTTTCTTCGGTATATGTTGGTTTTTATATAATTTTATTACACCATATTCGTTAAGGAGTTATTTCTTTCAATTATAAACAATTTTTTTATGTTTATATGACTTTGTGTGTTCCTCAATCGTCCAGATTAATAAAAATTCTAGTAAGGAGATTAAATTATGAATATTGCAACTGCACTAAACAGAAAGTATCTTGAATATACAGTCGTTATGCTATGTTCATTATGTGAAAATAACAATGAACATATTGATGCCTATCTTCTGCACAGTGAACTTACAACGCAGGATATTGACATTATTAAAAATTCTTTATCAAAATATGATATTACAATAATTTCAGTTGAAATAAACAAATCTGATTTTGATGACAGGCTTCCAAGAAATACACAATGGAGCATTGAAACTTATTATAGACTTATGTTAATGGATATACTCCCTGAAAGCGTAGATCGTCTAATGTATCTTGATGTTGATTTAATAATAAATGGCTCCATTGAAGAATTTTACCACATTGATTTTGCTGGTGATGATGTCATTGCCGCCGATGACAGTAATGGAAAACGTACATTAGATACTTTCGGTTCAAAGCAAATTGAAATGTTCCACGATATGCTCGCCCAAGGTTTTCGCTATTTTAACGCAGGTGTTATGCTTTTTAATGTTGCTCAGATCCGAAAAACAAATAATTTCAATACTTATATGGAAGCCATAAAAAAATGGAACTATGAAATGGAAGCTCCTGACCAGGATATTCTTAACTATGTACATGGATATAAAGCTGGATATATTGACTATGACTACAAAGAATTTAATCTTTTTGCAAGAATCGCCCATAACCAAAAATATTCATATAATGATGTTAAAAATTCTGTCAAAATTATTCATTTTGCAGGTGACAAACCTTGGAATAATACTAACTGCCATTATGATATTGAACAATTATGGTGGGATTACGCTTTAAAAACACCTTTCTATTACTCGCTTCTTGAACAGCTTCAACAAAATCTTATGTCCGATAACACTCTGGAAACAATTGTTGACGACCTTATTAAAGAAAATGGAGAACTTAAAAGCAAAGTATCATCTCTGATTTCTATTAATGAGAAGCTTATGACCATGGTAAAATAAATATCTATTGTTAATTTAGCAATAATGAGTGTGTGAAACGTAAACGCTCCAACCTATGTACCTACAAACGCCCCGAAAAATTTGATATAACCATAATAATCCAGTTGTACGATTTTAACAAATTGTACAATTCGTACAACCAGTACAATTTTTTTGGGGGGTTATAATTATTGAATGCTAAAGAGCTGGAAACACAGCACAATCTTAAAAAGTGGGCAGCCATAATAGCGGATAGCTGATATCATATGAGCGGACGAGCGATATCGCTCGTCCGTATAAGAGGTTTTTCAACTGCGTATTATTCAAATTTAATTAATTTTCTTTAAATCAACAACAACACTATCTTCTTTTAATTCAAATTTTCCAACCATTACATAATCATACGTACCAGCTCTCACCTCATATATCGTAGTTTAGCATCATTTACCAGATACAAGCATCCAATTCCTCGTGCATTAGCTCTACCATATGTAATCTTATCAATTGGAAGTACACCAATTTGCTTTATTGGAATTACTTCTTACAAATTCAAAGATAAATATTAATATAATCAAATATATTTCCACTAAATGCGAATCATAAGTTCACTATTTACAATACAATTTTCAACTTTGTATCAAATATTTTGTAATTAATTATACACATATGCTTCACTAATCAAGCAATAACATAAATTATAATTTGCGGTCGTTGCCTCTACCTTTAAAGTTGAACAACTGTTAATAGCTACATCTGTTACTTTAATTGGTTCATCTAATTTTGATATTTCAGTTGAATATATTACATTTTCATTTTCATCCTTTAAAGAAACCGTCACATTATTAGTATTACTACTTCCATCTGCAATTGATATTATAAAGCTTATATAATTATATTTTTTATCAGTATTATATATTATATATGAATTATTATAGGTCAATTGCAAAGCATTTGATCTATTATTTCCTCTGGAGTCCTTCTTTGAAACATTTACATCACAATTCTTCTTATCTACAACCCATATTTTATCTGAAAACAAGCTTGTTCTGTCTGATACTTTTTTCCCAATATACATATAATTATCGTCTGTCGTAATAGTTTTATTGTTTCCAACTATTCCTTCAATTACACTTTTTGCATAATATTCCTTGCCATCAATAACTGCTTGTGATTTATCCGATACGATTGAAATATTACTACTATCAACATATAATCCAAGATTCCTATAAACAACAGAACTTCTATCATTTAATTGATTTTTTAATAATTCATTTTGCTCTTTAATTTCAACATAATTTTTATAATACTCTGTATTTTGATCATTCAATTTTCCATTATCTTCTATCGTATTTTGATAATCTTTTATAAATTCATCTACATTATTAAAACTTACTACATTACCATCTCCTATAACACTCGAATTAATATTTTTATAAATTTTCTTTTTCTCATATGTGCTTCCTCCTAAAGCACCCACTATAGCTGTAGCAATTATAATAATCAACTTCCATTTCTTATTTTTTATTTTTTATTTTAAGTTCTTCTTTTTCTATTTCCTTTTCTTTTATCTCTACATCTGACATATTAATCTCCTCTTATCTTAACATTGTACTTTACATTTTCTTAAATATGCTTTCACCCCACCTCCTATTTTAGCTTAAAATACTTTTAATCCGCTAAAAGCAACAAGCCACCCAAATCCTAACGGACCGAATGGCTTATAATTCTATTATATATATTATGTATTGCCCCACTACAACCATTAGAATTCCTATCAATCCCATCTTTATTATCTTAATTAGAGTATAAAGCACCTAAATTTATTTTGCAATAATTTACTAAGTATATACTTTTCAATTATATGTAAAACCCAATAAGCCAATTATAACAATGCAGTTTTATCAACATATATTTTAGATTTTTTAACTGCATTGTAAAATTCATCACTTGGGGGATTCAAATATATTCCCATTATCTATGCCCTCCTCTCCAATATTATGTATACTTTAATCTCTACTTAAAGCAACATATCTAAAAGCATATTATTATAATATCTTTATACTAATACTAATTCCAACATTTTTAAAATCTGTTCATATATACCAACTTTCTGGGCATCCTGAAGTATTATTTCTACACGATGATTGAACGTTTCGGTTTTTATATAATCATTTTTATATTTACCAAGTAATTTACAGCTTGATATTAAATAGTTATATGAATTCGATGAAATTCCATCACTAGAAATAGCTGCCTCAACTAATACTTCATCGACAAAGCCAGCTTTATAATTTTTTGCTATGCGTAATACAAAATCATAATCCTCTAATGCCGAAAAGCTATTATCCATCTTTCCTACGGCATTAAGACGATTTTTCTTTACCACTAAACTTGAAAATGGTATTAAATTATCCCACAATAGTTGGTTATATATATTTCCTATTTTATTGTCATACGATATTCTCTCATCTGGCAAAATCATACTATGTGTATCATCAATCTTATATCTCAGCTTACTGTAAACAAAATCTAATTGCTCATCAAATTCAAACAATTTCATCTGCCTTTCCAGTTTATCCGCAATCCATATATCATCAGAATCCTGAAAAGCTATATATTCTCCTTTTGATACTTCTATTCCATAATTTCTTGCCGCACATACCCCTGAATTAGCAACAAATTTATGATAAATAATCCTATCATCATTAATTTCATTTATGACATTCTCAGTTTCATCTGTAGAACCATCATCTACAATAATTAATTCATAATCTTTATATGTTTGATCTAATATACTCCTTATAGAATTCTTTATAATATATGCTCTATTATATGTGGGTAATATTACACTAACTTTTCTTTTCTCCATATTTCTAATCCTTAATTTTGCGCTCTAATATTTATATTAATCCCTACTTAAGCTATTATTGAAATAATCTTCTCTATATAAAACTTTCCTATAATTGTGATATCAAGTCATAATATAATTCATCAGCTCTTTTTTCCCAGCTATGATACTGTACTGCCTTATCATATCCTGCATCTGCTAATTGTTGCATTTTATCTGTATCCGATAATAAACCACTTATAATTTGTGGAAGCTTATCTATGTCTTCTAATTCAAACATAACCAACTCATCTGCAGTAAAATTCTCTTCCATATAAATAGATGAATCAGTAACTGCTACTGCTTTAGCAAGCATTCCATTAAATACTCGGTCGTGAGTTCCATCTTTAAACCAAGTCATAGTATTAAGTACAATTTTACTATCATACATCAAATCAACGATCTCATCTGCTGATACTCTTCCTCTATAATCCAGATTTTTATTATTTATCCATTCACATACTTCCCATCCAGTCCCATACAAAGTTACTTTCAATCCAGCTTCCACAAGTGTTTTAATTGTTTTTTCCCTATAATACGAAACTGCCAGCATATCAACATAATGCAGCTTCTCGATAACATCTAATAATTCATTATCTGATAGATTAATTCCACTTTCAATTAACTTTTCTTCTATAACTTCTTCTGTTGTCCTATATGGGTGCTTTATAAGCTCCTCATATGCCTCATCAGCAATATTTTCCGCATCAAATGTGAATTCTTTAAAGTCAGGTTTACTCTGTTCAATAAATTTATATGAAATTCCACCAGCATACAATATATCAATATTTCTTTCAACTATCGGTTTTGCTTGAATATTTTTTGTTTTACCTCCATGTGGCAAAAATCCAACTATTTGAATTTGTGGATAAAATCTTTGAACAAATTTCATATGATTTCTATCTGGACATATTACAACAGCATTTGAGGGTGCTTCATCTAATGCTTTTTTATGTATAAAAGGATGGTCCATCAGAATATTAATGCAGGGAATTTGTAACTGCTCCCATATATTTTGTCCTTTAATAATTTCCATATTAAATCCAAGATTATTAAATGTAACAACTGCCTTTACCGGCTGTTGTATAAATTTTCCCAACTTAATCATAGAACCTTCCATATCTTGTGTATCAAATATCATAACTTCAAGTCCAATTTTTTCAAATTCCTTTTTCAATTCGTAAGTAAATATATCAAGCGTATCATACACTCCAGTCATCAATATAACTCTATCCTTCATATTATTTTACTCCTAAAGTATAATTACTAATTTTTAACTTTTTCATTAAGTTCTCTTATCTGCTTCTCTGCATCATTATCTGATATTGTTTCATCTACAAATTTCGTTGCCAATTCTAAATAAAAAGGAGTCAGTTTTGCATAATCCCACCATAATTTTTCCAAATTATAATGTGTCACCTTTCCATCCCAAGGTTTGTACCACGCATAATGTATAATAGATATTTTATCTCTCAATGTTTCATACTTTATATCACAATAGTATGCTATTCTTGCAAAGAGATTATATATTTCAAATGGTACATATTTCACACTATCATAATGAACATAATTTAATATATCCTGATCTGGAGCCTCCATTTTATAATTCCATACATCTTTTGCTATTTTCATATAATACTTATAATTATACTTATGTCTCATTTGTTCAATATTGAGTAATAATACACCCGAATTAAAATATCTATGATTACGCAGTTTTTCCGAACCAAATATTTTTTTATGCATAGGGCCATAATGCTCTGGAACACAATTACCACAATCATCTTCACAAGCTGCCAAATCATTTCCTTCAAAATTAATATTATAAAAATCTTCAAGTGATTTATTTACAATAATATCCACATCAAAATAAAACATCCTCTTCACGTTAGAAGGCAATATATCTAAAAGCATTAATCTATAATAAGCCTCTATACTCCACATCTTATCCGTATACATTTTACCTTCAAATTTATCTTTCTCTATATATAATGGATGAATACTTATATCATATTTATCAACACATTCTGTTAATCTTTGTATATCTGTATCAGTTAATTCACTATGAAGAATATATATATCTATATGACATGGATTATTTTCACATAACGATGTCAGCATTACACCTGTATATAATAGATATTTTCTATTTAACGCAGTAGCCACATTCATTAATCCCATACCTCCTCATAGCCTTCTTCAGCCTCTTCCTGTGCGATTTCTACCATTTGTCTGGCCGTAAGTTTACTTTGATAAACAGGATTATTAAAAAGATTTTCGTGATCCTCTCTTACTGAATGTGATTTTTCAAATGATATAGCAAAAAAATCCTTTGCAAGCCAGCTATAATCTCTTTGTGTCATTGCCTCTGGGTGGAAAAAATATCCCCCGTAACGAAATGAATGCCAATCACGGTAATTATACACATCTGGATAATTAATAGTCATATATGTACCAAATGTTTCAAATTCACTAAAACTATTTTCCTGTATATGTTCTAATCTTATTGAATGTAATATCTTCTCCCAAAATGTCACACCTTCAATATTTTCATTACTTTCTATATCTTCCAGCATTTTAACCAGATACTTACAATTGAATATCATATGTTCTGATATAAACGATTTGTCAATAGTTTTATCGAGATTAGGGAGAAGCTTATTCATAGTTATAAAATACTCCTGATGGAATTCGTGTTTTAAATCAAAATATGGTCTTCCATCATCACTAAACATTGAAAAATTCTTACAAGGTACTGTGTCCCCATCCCATGACATATAATATTCATCTTTACACATTCTAGCATACTGTAATTTCAAAAATTGTTGATAATACCATCCAACAAGTCCTCTTGGAAGCTCTCTTCCCAATAATATGTCCGCCATTACATCTTTAAGACAATTATATACATCATCAAAAGGTATAATATCATTTTCATCTACAAATCCTGCTTTGTCTCCAAACGATGATTGTTCTACCAATTCACCTAATTCTTTGCTTCCAACAAATAAAACCTTTCTTACAGGAAGATATTCAACTATTCTTTTGTTATTACTTTCAACTCTTTTAAAATCCTTTGGTGTTACCACCACAATTGCATCATACAATTTTATATCTGACATACCTTCCTCCTTGAATTATTATCATCAATCAACAACCTGCTTGTATATACTTGTAACTCTAATTAATTTATATATCATTCTTTAGCTCATCTAATACTTCTATATAAGACTTATACGGATTTAATATTATTCTATCTTCATGATTATTTTTTTCATGAATCGGAATCATATAATCTCCATAGTATTTTTTCAATATATAGTCATATCCTATTGGCACCGGTATCTGAATATTTTCAAATTGCATATATATTGTATCTTCAAAACAATTTTTTGGATATTTTCTATCATTACCTCTTATCTCATCATAATAATATCCAACAATATCCGATTGTCCATAATTCTCCAAAGTCAACTGCTCAAAAAGCTTCTGTGCCTGTATATAATCATTGCATAATGTTACTGTATTATCCATTCCAAGATAATATTTCTCACCTGCAATTATCCCCTTCATAACATTAACCGGATTATTAATACAGTTAAACAGTTCTCTCTGAATAACCTTAAATTCTAAATTACTATTCACCCCATCATTAAACTCATCAATAGGAAATATATCTATAAAAATTCCCTGATTAAATTCTTTAGGTTTTTCTGGATACTCAATAGCTGTTGTTTCGCTATTCCTTAATTTAGAAAAAATCCATGTTCTGCCACAAGAATTATACCAATCCTGATAATAATATTTACCCCCAAACTCATTTTTTGCTACTTCTTTAAATTTAGCATAATCATCTCTGAGCATACATACATCTATATCATCGTCCCATGGTATAAACCCCTTATTTCTTACAGCTCCCAACAACGTACCAAAGGCAGCATAATATTTAATATTATACTTTTTGCACACCCTGTCTAATTCTGACAATAAATCAAGCTCAACTGCCCATACTTTTTTCATCAACGCTGATACTATATATCCATCCCTATTCTCTTCTTTTAAAAAAACACTGTTCTCTTTATAACACATATAAATTGAAATATTACCTTTCATTATTATGTTTATTCTTCATTAATACATACCCCTCAAACATATACAAATCTTCCTTAGTTGTTATCTTTATATTAGTCTGATCACTATATGATTGATATATTGTATCACCCAAGGCATACATTAAGCTCGTTGTATGAGGTTCTGTATCAGCTATAAGATTTTTCTCATCGGCGCGTTCATATACACTTAATAAATAATCAAATTTAAAGCTCTGTGGGCAGGCAATCTGTATATATTTATCTCTATCTACCCATTTTGTGCTTATCTTATCATCATCTTTCGTCCCCATAAGCTGATAACACGGTGTACAGGATACAGAATTACCGTGCTTCCTGCATACCTCTATTGCATCATTTATTATTTGCTGGCTTGTAAATGGTGCTGCTCCATAATGAATCATAACCATATCATCAGCAGATATATAATTCTTTAAATTATCAATACCATTCATTACTGACTGTTGATATGTTTCTCCACCATCAACAATCCATTTTACTTTTGTAAAATTATATAATCGAACTATTTCTTTTAAATATTCTTTCCATTCTTTATGACAAACTACCTGAATAGTATCAATTTCTTCACACTTTTCATATATCTCTATTGTATATGCAATTACCGGTTTTCCTAATATCTCCACAAATTGTTTGGGTCTGTCTAATCCAACTCGTGAACCAGTTCCCCCAGCAAGTATCATTGCAGCTATCATATATGTACCTCTTTTCTTACATTTCATAACTCTCAATTGCTTTATCAACAAATCTTACAATATTTCTATATGATGGCAAAAAGAAAAAGCTGTCGTCATCTCCAACACTTCCTTTATATAATCCCCAGCAGAACCAGTAAAAACCAGATATAGGAATAAAAGCATAATAAAATCTTCTTTCTCTATCATTTAATTCTCTTCCAAAATAATAGCGCATATACCTTTCAATCTGCTCATCTGACCAGTCATATCTGCATAAAATACATCCCAAATCATTAGCTGCATAATTAAGGCCAGCATATTCCCAATCAATTAAATATACATTATTATATCTGTCAACTAAATAATTAGGCGTATATGTATCATTATGACATAGAACCAATTCGTATCCCAGTTCTTTTGCATCTTCTTTTATATAGCTATACAGCTTATCTACCTTATTGATTATGCCTTCAAATTCTTTTTCCAAATGGCCTTTTGTAGCCGAAGCTATCTTCATCAACTTTTTGCCTTCAACAATATTGTCAAATATTTTCACGGTATTGTCAGGCTTTATATTGTGAAGAGTATGCAGATATTCCATTGCTGTTATAAGCTGTTTATCGGATTTTTCAAAATCACACTCATTAGCACCTTCGACATAGTATGATATCTTCCATCCACTTAATTCCATATGAATAACTGATTTATCTATCCCTGTTTCTTTGGCTTTCATCTGCGCAAACAGTTCTGTTCTTCTGTCTATAAGATTTCCAGCTGTTCCCCCAGGATGTCTGTAAACGTATTTAATATTATTTACGGAAAAAGAAAAGGATACATTAGTCAATCCAGCATTAATTACATCAATATTAGTTACATCGTTAGGATTACACATAAGTGTATTACATATATTAGTTATAATTTCTGAATCAACATTCATTAAAAATTCCGAATCAAAGCTTCTTAAATCATCTATTGTTTCAAATTCCAATATCTCATTATTAGCAAATTCCCTCTTATAAAATGTTAATTCTGTAATATGCTTTGCATAAAATTCTTCCCAAAACATAGATGATACCCTGAAATCCATAATTTCTTTTTGCATAAGATCGCAGAAAACTCTTGAAAATTTCTCATTCATATAAGCTGGTCCAACCATTGCCAGCGAATCAGTTCCACCAACTTCCATTCTTGTAATTACATCTGCATCTGAGCAGATAACCGAAAATTCGCTAAACTTACCTGAATAGTATGTACACGCTCTATAAGAAACATTATCAATGTTGTTGTCTATAAATGGATTATTGATAAAATAATGATCTGCACAACAAATATAGGTATTTCCCAAATGTTCTTTAGCTGTATATAATGAATACAAATTTCCCTTATTACCAAATTTATTATTAACAATTAATTTAACTCCATATTTTTGTTCCAGATAAAAGAATTTCTCTTTCATATAACCTACAACAACATATATGTCTGATATACCTGCCTGTAACAACTGCTCTATCTGTCTTTCTACTAATATTTCTCCTTTAACCCGAAATAAACCTTTAGGTTTTTCGTAGGTGAAAGGAGCAAACCTACTTGACTTGCCTGCAGCTAAAATTATTGCATTTTTATTCATAATATTTTCCTCCTTCTAGAACAATACATCTTATTAACTGCCATACTCCATTCTATAAAATCCATTTGAATTATGTGGTACTCTTTTTTCTTCTGGTGGAAGCTGCATATAATCTCCATACCATTTTGTAAGCGATAATTGATAATTTTGTGGTATATAATATTGGTGTCCTTCAAACTCACCATACATAACTGGGTCATAAGCCTTCTTTGGTAATGCTCTCTTATTATAAGATGCTATTGGAAATAGTCCAAAATAAGCTGGCTCTACATAATTAGCTGTTTCATAATCATATTTCAGCAAAACCTCTTCCATTTTATGACATATCTCTAAATGTTCTTCTCTCGAGTATTTTTCTGTTCCAAATGGAATAATAACTTTCTCTTTCCATATATCTCCCCATTTTGCAAAAAGTTTAACATAATCATCCTGTTCTTTTTCACTATCTGGAAATCCTACTAATGGAAATACATCTATACCAACTCCTGTCATTGTTCTCAATGGTAAATGTACATATTCTGTCGCAATCTGTTTATGCTTAATTCTGGCAAGCACACTTATAGGAAGATTGTCATTTTTCAAATTATGGTGACTATCAAAGAAGAATTGCCCTTCCTCTGAATAAATGTCACAAAATTTTAAATAATCATATATCGGCATTGCAACATCCAAATCATCATCCCATGGTATAAATCCTTTATGTCTCACAGCACCAAGCAATGTTCCATAATCAAAACAATATCTTAAATTATGCTTTATACATACTCTGTGTAAATCATCTAATAATGGAACCTGTGCTAACTGACACTCTCTAAGCGATAAAGTGCTAATATTATCTTTAGGCTTAATTGGATTAGGAAAATATGTATCCATTCTTAAATATGTCAAATCTATAATTTTACAATTTTTTTTGTCCAATTCCATCTGATTAACTTTATTCAAATAACTTTTAACAGTTACAAATATAGTTACATTATCTATATCAACATTTTCTTTCTCTATTATTATGTCAGAGTATGTATCTACAACCTGTTCATCATCAAATATTCTTATATTAGAATTACCGATATCTCTAAGATAAGCGACAATACATTTAGCTAAGGAATCAATTCCCCAAATAACACAGTTACAATTTTTTAAATCTTCTTTTTTAGATATCTCATCCATTTCATCATAAATATATTTTATACAATTATCATATATCATTTCTTTACCTCCAAATAATCATATTAATCAGCTTTATTATCATCCATTTTTTAATATATTTAACATATATTGATAAACCTTTCTTCCACAAGTTCCATCCAGATTAACAGCTATATCAGCTTCTTTCTTTTGTTTTTCTATAACTTCATATAAATTATCCCCAACCAAATCATCAAGGAAATCTTCTAACGTATAATTCATAGATTCAAAACATCCAAAATAACTTCTTTCTTCTGTTTTATTGAATACATCTACCGCATTAGCTCTTTCTCTGTTGTTTACAGAATTTCTATCAAAAAATTCCTTACTATCTATTCTAAAAACTGGTTTATCAAGAACTTCAAATAACGCTATTATAGAACTATAATGAGAACCAACATAAGCATCTGAAACAGCCACTGCTCTTGATACATCTGCTGTTTTATCATACACCCCCACATTATTATCAATAAAATATTGCACAAGTTCATCATATTTTTCTATATATTGTGGTCTCATTGCCTTAACTGTACCTTTTAATAATGGATGAGGTCTCCATACAACAACTATATCTTTTCTTGATAAAGCTATTTTAAACACCTTGTACAGTTTATTTATCAGAAGCTCACCACTTTCAAGAAAATCTGTAAGGGTTGTATTTAATAAAATACATTTTTTTCCATCAAGATTAATATTCCATTCTTCTGGTGGGGCTGTTTTTTTATTATATAAATTTATTACCTTGTCAAATTTAGGTGAACCTAATGGCAATATTCTATCGTAATAAGGAAATCCTTTACATGTTTCTTTCGCCTTTTCCGATTGAACAATTATATAATCCGAACGATATAAAAGAGGTAATTCATTATAATCCTCTGATATAAAACCTGGATTAACATAATAAGGTACATATACTATTTTTCCGCATGACTTTCTTAACTCAGCTGAATAATATGCTGGATGGACTGTTGTTACATTGTTAAATTGATCAAACGGATTATGTACAAAGACTAAATCTGGCTTTTTCTGTCCTAATAAATAATCTTGAAAATGTACAACTGGAACATTTTCTGGATACTTATCTCCTTCATAACAAGTATCCCACTGATTAGTCTTTCTATTAGCTTCAAAATACGGAATTGGAACAACCGAGGTTTCGCATTCATCACTCACTGCAAATTCTTTCCATATACTTTCTAAACTATCCCACATTGCTGCTTTATATGGTAAAAATACAACTCTATATGTCCTTGGTATTTTATTAATATCCCGCAGTACACCTTTAATAACATCCATCATTTCATCAACAAGTGTTATTTCTATACTATTAGAAAATTTATAATCCAATTCACAGAATTCTTCTAATCTCTTTATAATATGTAAATTCTTAATTGCATCTTTATCTTTTTTATTACAGTTTTTTTCAAGATTTTCGCCAACTGTTATTACAGTTTCCTGACATTTTATAAGTATTTGTAATGTTAAATCAGCATCCTGTATTTCTTTCACCTTTTGGCATAATTTAATAACTTCATTTAACATTACACTATAATTATCCAAATCAGTTTTTACCATGATTAATCTCCACTATCTTTCTTATGTTCTTTCAGCCATTGTACATATGATATGTCAGGATCTATTACAATATCTGAATGAAGGCAGCCTTTTCCCTTTATTGGAGTTCTCCAATCTCCATACGCTTCTGTCAATACCTCATCATATTTAATTGGAACTGGCACATCAAAACCACAAAATGGCATATATATAACATCATCAAACCATTCTCTTTTATATCTTGTCTTTACATTCATAACCTCTGATGACCATGAACTCAAAACATCTGAATCCATAAAATGTTCCAGACAAAAATCTTCAAAACATCTCATAGCATCCTTATAACTTAAATTGGCTATTTCTAATGCCATATCCTTATCTATTAGAAACTCTTTCCATATATCTGGATTATTAATATTTTTAGCTATAACATCTCTTCCATATATGCATTTCCAAATATCATGCTTAATTGCTACTATATTCTGCATAGCTGGAGTGCCATCACCCGAACTATCAATTGGAAATATATCTATAAAAATCCCTTGATTAAACGTTTCTGCCATATCTGGAAATTCAACCGCACATGTTCTGCTATCTCTTATCTTGGAAATTGCCCATACCATATCATCTGTATATACATTTTGAAAAAAATACGGTGATTGTATTTCTGCTGGTGCTATCCTTGCTAATTTATTATAATCGTCCCTCAACATAAATACATCTATATCATCATCCCATGGAACAAACCCTTTATGACGAACAGCCCCCAAAAGTGTTCCATATGCGACAAAATATTTCAATGAATATTTTTTGCATATATCATCTAGTAGCTTTAACATATCTAATTCTATATTCCATATCTTTTTAGTCTTAGAACTCACAAAATATCCATCTATATATTCATCTTGCATATTAATATTCATTATTTATCTCCGTATTTATTCTGGTTTATATCCTAATTTACGCTCTAATATAACTTCCTGTTCTTTATAAAATGGATAATTATGTGTTTCGTACATTTTAGGTGTCATATAGTCATCTGCAACCTTTAATTTAAGTACCTTATCATATTCTCTTGGTATCGGTATCATAATATTTTCAAAAGGAACTTCTATTAAATCTGTAAACCACTCTTTTGGAAAATGAAATTCGGGTTCATACACTATTCTCCACAATCCTGTCACTTCATCAGCTTCATTACTTCCATATATGCAGAACAATTTTTCAACTAATGATAATAAAGCAATCTTTACCGGCTTATTCCTATCAACCTTAGTTCCTGTAAGCATCTCTACATTCTGTAAGAACTGTTCAACTTCCATTGGATCAGCTTCTGGTGATGACATTGCCTCAACCGCTCCAAGTATTATTCCAATAACTTCAATATGTAATTTTCTCTCTTCTTCATCCCTTGATAAATAATCCATTGGAAATATATCTATTCCCAATACATATGGGCAGCCATGAAACTTGTCCAATCTTTCTTTATCCATTGATACCGATGTCGAATTAACAACTCTTACAATCAACGAATCATATTTAGGCTCTAAATCCATACACAATAACCGATATTCTTCAGGCAATTCATCTTTTGCATACTTTATAAATTTAGTAAGATTATCTCTTGTCATTCCGATATCCATATCATCATCCCAAGGTATAAAACCTTTATGTCTTACTGCTCCAAGTAAAGTACCATAATCAGCAAACCATAATATATTATGCCTTTCGCATATTTCCCGTATTGTCTGTAACACTTCCATCTGTCCTGCCCAGGCTCTTTTCATCATTGATGTAATTTCAAAGCCATCTCTTATCTCTGTTTTAAAATAATCTTCAGGAAAATCTATCATTATAACCTTCTTCCTATGCTAAAAACATTCACAATATATTATCTACAATCTTTCTAATGCCTGTTTCATAGCTTCTACTAATCTATCATTATCATCAAATGTTAACGCTCCAAGATGTCCGACCCTGAATATCTTATCCTTCAAATCTCCGCCACTTGGACATATCCACATTCCATAATCACTTTCTAATAATTCAAATAAAGCATACGCTGATTTTCCATTTTCCATCATCATTGCCGTAACCGCATTTGATGGTGATGGACTAAACATTCTAAATGGCAAATCTTTTACTTTATTTCTAAAATCTGCTGCCAGATTGGCTATTCTTTTATTCTCTGCTATTGCTCCTACTTTGCAAAGTTCTTCAAGACGTCTGTGAATTTGTAATAAAATTCCAACAGCCGGAGTAAATGGTGTCTGTCCTCTTTCCCCATTCTTTAAAGCATCTGCTAAATTAAAATACATACTTCTGACATCTAAATTATATGCCCTGTCAACAGCTCTCTTATTCATAACAAGAACTGATACTCCTGGTGGGACTGCAAGTGCCTTCTGCGAACCAGTAAGCATAATATCTATTCCTAATTCACTTAAATTAATATGCTCTGCTAAAAATGCGCTTACTGCATCTACCACTAAAAATAAATTATTCTTTTTGCAGAATTCAGACACCATATTTATATCGTATAATTTACCAATTGATGTCTCGTGCATATTTATCAGGAAGCCTGTGTAATCTCTGCCATCGTATGGCTCAAGCATTTCCTTGGTAAGTGGTTCTTCCATTGGAACAGTTATTTCTGTATATGGTATCTGATGTATCTGACATATCTGCACAAATCTCTTGCCAAAGCTTCCGCCATTAACAATAAGGACTTTGTCATCAGAAGTAAAAGAGTTCATAACTGCCGCTTCCATAGCTCCTGTACCAGAAGCAGTCAGAAATACAACTCTGGACTCTTCATCTGAAAATGTAAGTTCTTTCATCATAGCTTCATTTTCTAACATAATCTTTGAAAAACTTTGATTTCTAAAATATGGTGTTGGCTGTGCTCCAACTTCTAGTACTTCTTTACTTTCCTGCACAGGACCTACTGTAAAATTCAGCATATCATACCTCTTTTCTAAAAATTATCTCCTAAATTAAATTCTACTAACCCAGGATCTTTAAATCGTTGTTCAACTGGCGGCAATTGCATATAATCCTTGCCAAATGAATATGTTAAAAATCCATCCCAATCTCTTGGTGCATAAAACATATGTCCTTCAAATTCAACCTCCGTTAAATCTGTGAAATACCCGTTCAAAAATCCATTAACATCTGGAAGCTCATGCCACCCAATCGTTCCAACTCTTTTACAATTATGTTCTGTATATTTCTTCACAAGTTTATCACTCTGCTTATACACATAACTTCTTGGTATAACGCATACCAAAGACCACCATAATCTCTCATACCATTTATCACAAGAATATTTTCCAATTCTTGCATACAATATTTTTCTATATATTTTAGCCAATCTGTTATGCTTTTTCTTTTTTTTATTATCATCCGGAACTCCATCACAAGGGAATATATCCATATATATTCCCTCCTCCATATTAAGTCTGTCCTGACCGATTCTTACTGCCTTTGTTCCTTTCATTCTAATTTTAGAATACATCCAAGGATAACCTTTATCATTTTTATAGTTTTGAAAAAACATTGTCTCTGGTAATTCTTTATTAGCTACAACACAAAATTTTTCATAATCATCTCTTAACATTCTTACATCTATATCATCATCCCAAGGTATAAATCCTTTATGCCTCACAGCTCCTAAAAGCGTACCTGCATCTAATATATATTTTATATTGTTTCTTCTACATATCTTATCAAACTCTATAAGCATATTTAATTGAATTTTATGCATATTCTCAAGGTCACTCGTAGTTAACACTACTAATTGTTTATTCACTTTATGTATCTCCTTTTTATAATCTCTGGTTATGGCAGCATATACTCTCCTCTATATATTGGATGAAGCTGACATCCAAAACTTTTTTTAAAATCATTTAAGCCTTTTCTCTTTCCTTTTCTTTCATAAACATACGCGCCACCTGTTTCAAACCAAAAATTATCTTCCATACCTCCATTTCGATAATAGGTATCTTTCACTATCATCATCGACTTCCATAAGAGGTATTTATTAATTCCAACTTCTTTTTCTCCTACTGATGAACCCCACCAATAATAGGCTGTATTTTTGTAAACAAGTATAGCAACAGATGCTATATTTTCATTAATTTCTTTTTCTTTCAGAAAAAACACTCTGCATATTCCCTGTGGAATCATATTATTAAATATATTCCTCTGATATTCATCAGACAATATCTCATCCGCTAATCCAGTTCTTGTATATGTTTCAATATGTAATCTAACATAATCATCATAATCTTCTGGATTATTATCAGCTTCTATAATTTCATACTTATTGGATTGTTCCAATTTTCTTAAAGCCTGCCTTGTTGTCTGTTCACATTTTTTAATAAGTTCTTCTTCATCTCCATTTATATCACATACCCAAGTGTATGTAGGTGTTGTTGCTGCCGGACAATACCCATATTCCATCAGAGGATTTACCAATTCTTTCTTTTGTGGCTGCAATGCCTCAGCTATAGGCACTGTTCCAGCCAGTAATCTTTTAATATTATATTTAACACATAAACTATCAATATATTCTTTATAAGCATTACATAACTTTTTTTGTTCTTTATGTGCTAATCCACTCCTCGGTACAATCCCATAACGTGAATGCAATAAATTTCCACTTTCTTTATATTCAATATGTAACATTGCTATTAATGCTATTTGACCTTTATCTTCATCATATATTGCAAATGATATATCTTTATCTTCCTTATATCTATCTACACTTATAACATCATACAAATGAAATGCCCAGCCATATGGACTTTCTATTACGAATTTGTCCCATTGTTCTTTTCCAACATCTTGTTTTTGTATTACCCTTGTTTTCAACACTTTCACCTTGCTTCTATTAATTTTATATAAAATATTATAATTTACTATTATGATATAATATATTCTCCTCTATATATTGGATGAAGCTGACATCCAAAACTCTTTTTAAAATCACTCAATCCTTTTTGTTTCCCATTTCTTGCATAAATATATGCACCACCTGTTTCAAACCAAAAATCCCCATCTCCACCATTTTTATAATATTCATCCTTTATAATATTCATTGATTTCCATAATAGATATTTATTAATTCCTACTTCTTTTTCATCAATTGATGCTCCCCACCAATAATATGCCGAATTCTTGTGAATGATTATAGCCACTGATGCCACAATCTCATTCTTATCTTTATCTTTCAAAAAAAATACCCTACATATTTTTTGAGGTATTAATTTTTCAAAAATATTTTTCTGATACTCTTCATGAATTATCTGTTTTGTTGCTCCTGTACGTGTATATGTCTTTATATGAAGTTCAACATATTTTTCATAATCACTTTTATTATTACTTGCTTCTATAATCTTATATCTATTCTCAGCCTCTAATTTTCGTAATGCCTGTCTTGTTGTCTGCTCACATTTTTTAACAAGTTCACTTTCAGCCCCATTTAAATTACATATCCAAGTATATGTTGGCGTTGTTGCTGCCGGACAATATCCAAATTTCATTAACGGATTAATTAGTTCTTTCTTTTCCGGCTGTAATGCTTCAACCAATGGTACTGTACCAGCTAATAATTTTTTCACATTATACTTTACACACAGACTATCAATATACTCTTTATAAGCATTACAAAGTTTTCTTTCTTCCTTATGCGGCATTACCCCCCCCTTTAATACAAGACCATATCTTGAGTGTAATACTGCCCCATCTTCTTTATATTCAATATGCAGCATTGATAATAATGCAATTTCATCTTTATCATCATCATATATTGCAAATGATATATCTTTATCTTCTTTATATCTATCAACACCTATAACATCATATAAATGAAACGCCCATCCATATGGACTTTCCATTACAAATTTATCCCATTCCTGTTTATTAATATCTCTTCTTTGTATAATTCTTGGCTTCATATCTTTCTCCTTATTAATAGTATCCATTCTCTTTACTATATTTATCTTGTAAATCTTTTAAAGTAATATTTAACAGCTCTATTTTTGATGCTGGTGCCGCTGAAACTCTCTTCTCAACTGGAGGAAGTTTCATATAATCGCCATAACTTATTGTTAAATATTCGTCCCAATCCTTTACAACACTAAATTTCATACCTTCAAATTCAAGTTCTGTATACTCGTCTAAAAATTTCAATGCCATTCCACGATATGAAACATAAGATTCCCACCATAATAAACAACGTCCATTTGTTGCTTTCATTTTATTAGACTTCTTCACCATATTGTTATATATTTTCACACTAAAATCTCTTGGAATTAAATATAAAATCCTATACCATAACCTCATTAGTACATTTTTACTGTTTTTCATACCAACTTCTGAATACATTATCTTTCTAAGGCAATATGACTTTATTATCTGTATACGTCTCTGAATAGCGTTATCTGGTATATTATCCGTTATAAATATATCAATATTTACACCTGTAACATAATGCATATGTTCCTGCCCTATCCTGATAAACTCTGAACCTTTTAATCTCATTTTAGAATATCCCCACCTGTAATTAGGATCAGTTCTATACTCTTGGAGAAAGAAGTGTTCATTATCCAAATCTTTCTTGCAAGCCTCATAAAATTTCTCATATTCTTCTCTTTTAAATCTTACATCTATGTCATCATCCTAAGGTATAAATCCTTTGTGCCTTACTGCACCTAACATAGTTCCACCCGCAAGCGTATATTTAATGTTATTCTTTCTGCATATTCTATCTACTTCAATTAACATTGCTAATTCATTAAGCTGTAAAAGACGTAACTGCTCGTTATTAAGTTTAACAATATTATTTTTATCTTCTTGCATAGTTTTATTACTCCTCATATTAAATCTAAATTCACTATCTTTCCAACTTGCCGCCAAACATACTTAATATCATATAAATTATAATTAACAGTTAAATAATATTTCTCTGTCTTATAAATTTCTCTGTTATATCCGTTATAGCAATAGACTCTCCCGCAGTAAGTTTATATGAATTTTCGCCTGATTTATGAATCTTTGCAATAAACTCACTAATCTCATAACGAAGTCCATCTCCTATAAATTTGGGTTCGTAATGTTCTATTACTGATTCATCCTCATATCTTACATCAAACTTTTCAGTAAGCCACCAAGGTGATTGTGCAATCACATAACCTTTAGTACCTGCAACTACCAACTGTCCCTCTGATTTAACTGCCATTCCTACCTTTGCCGCTGCCATTGCATCTTTATAGCGAATCTGAACTTTTGTATAATCATCTGTTCCTAATTCATTATCAAGACTGTCAAATGTGACCGACTGATAATTTTGACCTAATATCTTAATAATAGGCATTAACGCATTACCACCATACTCAAGAAATGCGCCACCATATTTAGGATCTTTACGCTCTCTTGACTCAACTCTGGCTATTCTTGAAAAGCAGGCCTCAACATCTTTTATTTCTCCTATCTTTCCACTCTGTACAACATTAAGAAGCTGCTGAAATCCTGGACAATATGCTGCTTTAATAGCCTCCATTAAGACTACTCCCTGTTTTTTTGCCAAATCATATAGTTCTATACTCTCATCCTTAGTGAATGCCAACGGCTTTTCACAAAGGACATGTTTCCCCTGCTTCAAAGCTTTTTTTGCATATTCATAGTGTGTCTCATGCGTAGAAGCTATATATACAGCATCTATTTTCTCAAGAAACTTATCATAATTATCTGTATCTATATCTATCTCATATTCAGAACAATTATTTTTAAACGCCTTAACACTTTCTATATCTGGATTATATGCACTTGTTACAACCAAACCACTTGCATATCTTGCTTCAGCAACAAATCTTTCTGCTATACGTCCAGTTCCAACAAGTCCTACTTTTGTTATATTAAATGAACTGCTTCTAAGCATTGTTGATGATATGTTAGGAGTTCTCTCAAGATACACAACCTTACAAAAAGCATTAAGGTAGTCAAATGTTCCAATCCAGTCAGATCCTACAGTAAATATATCTACATTATATTTCTGTATATCTTCTATCTTCTGTCCTTCATGGTCCTCAACTATAATCATATCAGCAAGACCAGTATTCTTAACATTCTCTATACGTTTCATAATTGGGTCAACAACATTAAGCTTTCCTCTTGCCTCATCAAAATGTTCTGTTGTTACTCCGACTATAAGATAATCTCCCAACTCCTTTGCTCTTTTTAATAATTTATAATGTCCCTCATGAAACAAATCATATGTTCCATATGTAATTACTTTTTTCATTTTATCCTCCATGATTAACATACCTTAACTGCTCTTTTTACAAATGTTCATATATAAAATTAATATATCTATAACAAATTTTTCTTAATCAAAAACTCTTCTTGTTCTTTATAGAAAGGATAATCGTGTGCACGTCCTCTATCCTTATCAGGTGTCATATAATCACCATATTGCTGCTTAAGTATTTCATCATACCCAACTGGCACAGGAACTGAAATCGTCTCAAATGGCAATCTTTCTGCTCTCTTAAACCATTCCTTTTTAAATTTAAAGTCTTTGTTATAGCATATATTAGTCGGCAAATAAGTAACTTCTGTACATTCTTCCCCACCATATATTCCTGCTACTCTATCTAGTAACAACCAAAGCTGATTAGATATATTTTTCTCTTTGTTTATCTCTATATTACACATTTTCTCAATATATTTTAAATATTGTTCACGTTCTTCTATTGTATATTGATTAAATTCTCTTGCAATAGTGTATACAATTGTATACATATTTTTAAACATCTGTAATTCTTCTTCATCACTTGGAATATAGTCTAATGGAAAAATATCGACACCACATATATATGGGCATCCATAGAACTTTTTTCTTTCAGACACATCAGTAATTATATACTTAGTATTCATAACTGATGTCAACGGCTGCATATGCGTAGAATCCGAATATGAACTACTATTATAATAGCCTTGTGGCAGCTCATCTGACAATACCTTCATTAAAGCCTGATAATCAGGTCTTAACATATATATATCAATATCGTCATCCCAGGGAACAAAGCCCTTGTGTCTTACCGCACCAAGCATTGTTCCAAAAGCTGCGTAATATGTAAGTCCATATTCTTTACAAATTCGATCTATTTCTGTGAGTACATCCATCTCAACCGCCCATACACGCTTCATCATTGACAGAACTTTAAACCCACATCTTTCTTCTTCCTTGAAATAATTATCATCCAACTCCAGCATCCTTGCTACCTCTTAAATCTTATCAATATATCCAATATACTGCTGTTTAGTAAGTCCACTCTCAATCATCTTATATAATGCCATCTGCTTAACAAGTATTGCACTATAAGGCGACTTTGTTATATCTTTAACCTCGCTTAACGCTTTCTTAGCAAGTGGAACATACTGCTCGTAATCTATTGTTATTTCTCTCTGCTTTGCAAAATCAAGAATTTCATATAAATATGTATGAAGAAAATATAACTTAATCTCCTCATAATATTCTTTAAAATATGAAGTATTCTTCATAAACTCCCAGACCATTAACTGAACCTGACTATGCTGAAATAAAGTTTCTTTCTCCTTCATATCATTACGCATAGTTCCGTTATTGTTCTGTCTATATATATATAATTTATCGGACATTTTCACCAATTTATTAGCATAAAACAGTAATGGGTACACAAATAATGGTTCTTCGTATATAACATTTTCTGCAAATGCTGTATTGGCATTAATAACCATTGACCTTTTATACAGCTTATTCCAGCACCCATATGTGAATTTTTCCATAATAAGCATCTTTTTTCTATCGTCTGATGACTTTATTTCAAAATACTCATCATCCATTTCATTCTTATTAGGAATAATGCCAACATTTTCAAAATAATAATTATAATTAAACTGTACTATATCAGCATCTTTCTCTTTCGCCTTGGAATATGCCTTTTCAAACAATTCCGCTTCCACCCAGTCATCTGCATCAACAAATGCTATATATTCACCAGAAGCATACTTTAATCCTTCATTTCTTGCTCCACCCTGTCTTCTATTATGAGGAAGGTCTATTATTATTATAGAGTCTGGATATGCCTTTTCTATTTCATTAAGCATATTCCACGTCTGTCCATCGTCCTTGGAGGCATCATTAACAAATATCAATTCCAGATTATCAATTCCAATACTCTGTCCAACAAGTGACACAAAGCACTTTGGCAGCCATTTTACGGCATTAAAACACGGAATAATCACGCTTACTTTTTTCATATTTCCTCACTTCTAATTATAATCTGCTCAAATCCCTGCCTGTTCAAGCTCAAGCGCCTGATTAACATATATTTTTGCCATATTTAGATTGCTATGGTCAAGATACATATTGGCAAGATAATTATATATGCTAATCAGATCTTCTTTATTCTCATATAACTTTGGAAGCATAACAAGCATATAATATATTGACAAATTCTTTGCCTGAATATAATCATATAATTTATCCGGAGTACCAGCTATTATATCTGCAAGCTCATTGCCAACATTAATCAGTTCCTTATAATCAAGCGACAATCCACACAGATTATTCATTCCTGCCTGTTCCTCTGTCTGCATTATCTTAGCAAATGTATATATATATCCAAGGCTTTTATCTATATCCGAGTCCAGATAAAACGCATCTGGTCTTTTCTCCTTAACACCATCAAGATATTGCAAAGTCTTATTATAATCTCCACTTTTTAATAACTTTGCGGTCGTTTCAATTGCACTCTTAGTTTCAACCTTACTCTCTGTAAGACCAACCACACATTCATAAGGCTTATAATTATTATGTAAAATCCATACTCTTAACAGCCTTTCTGCAATAAAGCCATATACTCTTTGATTATATTCATCATATCCTGTCATATCCAGATGCTTCTCAACCTCAAATAATATATCAAAAAGCCACTTAGAGTACGTATTAACCTTCTCTTTTGACGCAATAAGCATATTGGCAAAATACATTGTATTGCTATTAATCACTTCATCAAATGTGCTTAAATAATCTGGATACAGCTTTGACACTGCTTCCCTCGTCAAATCCATATCCTTCTTATTATGTTTTTCAGAATAACTTTCATACAATGATTTATTATCAAGCATTAAAGGCTCTGAAACTATAATATCATAACCGTCCAATATATTCTCTATTTCTTTGCTTATAAGAACCTCATTATGCTCATTAAGAAAGTATCTTCTATAATGGCACAATCCGGTAATATCACAGTCTGTATCATTCTTATACATCCAGTACATCCCTGTCAGCTCACTATAATAAGGATTGCGGCTTGATATATTATCTCCTGTATTATCACCAGCATAACCTAATGCTTCGTGGATCGCTGCACCTACCTGAAGCGGAATATATATATCATTGTCAATCTTCTCATATCTCTTATGAGCCATACAATAAATTCTAATTATACTCATACTAATCCTCATTCCTACGCACATTTTATTCATAGCGATTTTGTGTCAAATGTGCGCAGACACAAAGTCCCGTGTGAAAATTTATTTCCACACTCATCTCCTTTTATCATTAAGTATATGTTATAATAATTTTATCACATATATCAGGGAGGATAAAGTTTAATATGCCAAAAGTATCAGTTATTATGCCAGTTTACAATTCCGAAAGAACTCTTATTGACAGCTTAAGTAGTCTTGTCAACCAGACTCTTACGGATATTGAGTTAATTCTTGTAAATGATTACTCAACCGACAATTCACTGAAAATACTTGCTGACTGCGAGGCACAATTTTCTGATAAGGTTCTTCTAATTAATCTTAACGAAAACCACGGTGCAGGTGGTGCCAGAAACATTGGTTTATCATATGCTTCCGGCGATTATATTGGTTTTATGGATAGTGATGATATTGCAGTTCCTGATATGTTTGAGAAAATGTATGCTAAAGCAATATCAGGCAATTATGATATTGTTGATTGTGGATATTATAACGAAGCAAAAGATTCAGCCATTGTACACGCTTCTGATGAATTAACCGGTGAACTCAATGGCTATAAAAGAAGTGAATTAATCGCAAGCGGCGGATATTTCTGGTCAAAGCTTATTAAAAAATCTTTTCTTGACCTCATAGAACTTCAATTCAGGGAACACTGTATACTTGAAGATTTTGAAACACTTATGTATTTATTTGCTACAGCTTCCAACATAGGCAATGTTAAAGAAATCCTTTATTGCTATAAAAACAATGAGACTTCAATTTCTAAATGTGTTAATGCCAATAATTATTATCAAAATGCATCTGCCGCAATTGAAGCCATCTACAACAAATTATCACCTCTGCCTAATTATCCTGAAATCCAATATGCTGTAGAATATTCTATATACAACTTATGTTCCTTAACACTCAATACTTGTATAACTATAGGTCAGTCTGATGCCGCCTTCATTCAAAAGCAAAGACTTAAAACAATTCAATATTATATAAATAACTATATAAGGCTTCCTATATCTGATAACAAATATATACAGAATAAAATGAGCAAAGAAAACATTAAACTTATACACAATATAGACCTTATAATATCAAGACTTGGCTGAGTTCAGCCAAGTCTTGATATCCCTTTCAATGCCAGATCATATTTTCCGCATAATTTGTAGCTTTCCATTGCTTTATCCTTGTATCCAAGACATTCATATATAACACCAATATTATAATATGCTTTATAACTATTACATCCATCAATTTTACTTGATTTATACGTTAAGGCTTTTTTAAATTCTCTAATTGCCTTATCAAAAAAGCCATTATTCATATATGCCAACCCCATAAGAAATACATAATCTGGACTTAATGCAAATTCCTTATAAATATTTTCAAGAAACATCATTTCTGAAAACCTTTTCTGATTAAGTAATGAATATCCATATGTTTCAACCATATCCTGAACATATTCCAGTTTAGGATTCAAATCAAAAGACAATCCCTGTTCAAAATTTTCAGATGCTTTTTCATAATTTCCCTGCATATAATAGCTTTTTCCTAACTGATAATATGTATACGCTGAAGGTCCCTGTTCCTCTAAATCCATTTTTAAAAGTCTTATATTACGTTCAGCTTTTTTCTTTTTTTCCTGTAAATCTCCAGAATACCCACTGTGTCCAATTATAATTGGAATGTCTATATACTTTATATTTTTATTAACACTCTCGATTTGTTCGTGAATTCTTCCAACATATTGGCAATATTTCCTATTAAACAGACGGCTTATCCTCTCAATTCCCTTTGTGCTGCCCTCCAATGAACTTATATCATTAATACGCTCAATACGTCCCACCATACTCTCATCCATTATCTGCATTATAATTGAATTCACTTTATCAGCATCGATGCTTTCAATCCATTCATCACTATCTAATATCAAAACCCAATCATTACTTGCAAGTGTAATTGAATAATTTCTTGCCGCTGCAAAATTATCATTCCACTGATAATATCCTCCTATATCTGCATATTCATCTATAACCTGCTTAGTTTTATCTACCGAACCTGTATCTACAACTACAATTTCCATATCATATTTTTTCAATGACGCTAAACACCTTTTCAATTGTTCCGACTCCTCTTTTGTAATTATACATACAGATAATTTCATTTCATTTCTCCTTTTATTGCACTATATATCAATTACGTATCCATTAATAATTCAATATATATTTTAATACATTCTCATAGCTGAACTTTTTAACTGCCTCACGACCATTTAATGCAATTTCCAATCTTTCCTTTTCGTGACTGAGATAATATTCTACTTTATTAAACATATCATCCTTATTTGTAAATACAACTAACTCTTCTCCAGCCTTAAACAATTGTACTATATCTTCCTGATAATTCGTAAGACAAAATCCACCTGCCCCTAATATATCATATACTCTCAATGGAATACCCGATGTAATTGAACGTAATGTTACATTCAAATTAATTCTTGACTTTCTAAACACCCGTGGCATTTCACTATAATAATCTATACTTTTATGTATAATTGCTTTAGGTATTGCCAAATTATCATTACCTGTAAATACATCCAGATTATATTCATTAGCGATTGTTTTTAACAAATTAACTCTTTCCATTCCCGTTATATACTTATTAATCTGCGATGACAATATATGCTTATGTGGGATTACAAAATTATCCATATCTGCACATACAGCTTTCAGATATTCACCCACAAACTCATCATTAATTATTTCATTTACAATATTATATCCATATATTTTTTGCTGTGCCTGTGCTAATCCATTAATATATCCCTCATAATATTGTGGAATTTCGTCTAACATCAAAATATTATTCAAATTTGAATTCATATTTCCTACAAAACTCACATCATATTCATATTCTGTATTGCTGATATCTGTTCCTAATTGCAAATCAAGCCTGTCTATATCAACTGCGAGACTTGAATAATATACATTATTAATATTATATTGCGATAATAATTTAACGCCATCTCTCTCAAATAAAAATATTCTGTTACATTTATTATATGCCTCTTTATGAAACAATGTATAATTCGGCCAATCATACACCCACGACACATATTTAATATTATAGCTTTCACATATTTGTGATAAAGCTGGGAAAAAATCAAATGAGATAATCATATCAATCCCATTCTCAACAATACTTATTATTTCTTGCCTTACACTTTCATCTATTCCTAAATACTCTCTAACTTTATGCTCAATAACTATAACCTCATCAGTAATTTTATTAAGTGCATTTTCTAAATCTTCTTGTGAATTCTCATACCAACTACAATATAATACTTTCATTTTTCCTCAATTCTTATATATTAAATTATATATGTGAAAACCATTTTATTA
>FR886225.1:5169-13498 GCA_000436475.1 Eubacterium sp. CAG:248 | reverse complement strand
GGCTGCGAAGCAGACATTTACATTTCAGATGCTTTGTGTGTCAATAAATATAGAATGATTTTTAAAATGGAGGTAAAAGGTAATGGGTATATATTTAAATCCAGGCAATGATGAATACATTAAAGCTGTTAATTCTAAAATATATGTAGATAAAACAGGAATACTGTCAGCTGTTAATGGATATCTGGATACAGAACATAGAAATATATGTGTGAGCCGTCCCCGTCGTTTTGGAAAATCAATTACAGCAAATATGATAGTTGCATATTATGGAAAGGGTTGTGATTCAAAAGAAATTTTTAGCAGATATAAGATTGCTAAGGATGCTGATTTTGAAAAATATCTGAATAAATATAATGTAATACATCTTAATATACAGCAGTTTACAAGCAGATCAGAATCTATAAAAGATATGATTGAACTTATATCAAGAAAAGTTACCAGGGAACTGAAAAAGGAATTCAGTGAAGTTGAATATTATGAGCCTGATCTGGTTTCTGTTCTTGAAGAAATATATTCGCAGACAAAAAGTAAGTTTATATTTGTTATAGATGAGTGGGACTGTATTTTCCGTGATAGCGAAAAGAGTAATAAAGATACTTATAAGCTGTATCTTGACTTTCTTAGGGATATGCTTAAAAATCAGCCTTATGTTTCGCTTGCATATATGACAGGAATACTTCCAGTTAAGAAGTATGGGGGACATTCGGATCTTAATATGTTTGATGAGTATAGCATGACGAATCAGAGGGAACTGGCAGAGTTTACGGGTTTCACGGGAGAAGAGGTGGAGAAACTCTGTGATGAATATGATATGCCATATGATAAGATGAAACAGTGGTATGATGGATACGATCTTAAAGGAATACAGATATATAATCCAAGATCAGTGGTTATGTCACTTCTTGGCCATGATTTTGACAGCTATTGGACGAAAACAGAAACTTATGAAGCACTTAAAAAGTATATACAACTAGATATGTACAATCTTAAGGCTCTTGTTATAAGACTTATAGCTGGTGAAAGTGTGGTGGTTAATCCGGATAAGTTCCAGAATGATATGACAACGCTGGAAAGCTCAGATGATGTTTTAACATTGCTTATACATCTAGGGTATCTTACTTATGATTTCTATAAGCATACTGTTTCAATACCTAACCAGGAGGTGCAGAAGGAGTTTATTAACTGTATAGAAGATGGTGGATGGGAGCCTGTTATGGATGCAATAAGAAGCTCAGAAGAACTACTTGCTGCTACGTTGTCAGGTGATGAGAAAAAGGTTGCAGATATGATAGAACAGGTTCATCAGGAAAATGTATCTATATTAAAGTATAATGATGAGAATTCACTTTCCTGTATAATTTCGCTTGCATTTTATTCAGCAAAAAAAGAGTATTCTATATATCGTGAACTGGCTGGGGGAAAAGGATACGCAGATATGGTTTTTGTACCGAAAAGAAATGTTGATAAGCCAGCGGTGATTGTTGAACTTAAATGGAATAAATCGGCTGAAACAGCCATCAAGCAGATTAAAGAAAAACAATATATACAAAGCCTGAAGGATTACAAAGGAGAAGTTGTTATTGCAGGTATAAGCTACGATGCATCAGATAATAAAAACGGGCAGTTTAAGAAACATACATGCAAAATCGAAAAACTGACACTGTAATGCAAATGGGGGTTAAGTAAAACATCAAGACAACCGATAAACTTATCATAAAGAAATAAAAAAGTTTTTTGTTTATGATAGAAAGAGAGGCGGTTAGTATGCGTATAGATGCTTATAATGCTGTCAGCCAGGTATACAAGACAAGTGCTTATGCCAGGGAAAAAGGCATGGCTGTTAAGAAAACTGAAAAAGACAAGTATGAATTATCAGATACAGCCAGATTATATAATACAGCTAAGGCAGCAGTTAGTGAAGCTTCTGATGTAAGACTTGATAAAGTCAACGACATTAAGGCACGTATTGCAGCCGGAACATATAATATAAGTTCAGAGGCAGTAGCCGAGAAGATGCTTGGCAGTGTATCTACATTGACATTCTGATGAAAAAGAATGCATATGGTCAGAGGATGCATTGGGATTGTGCATTGCTGTACAGTTTTATAGTTTGCTGACACGATAATCTTAAGACGGAGGAGCATATATGGCAAGCCTGATAGATTGTTTAATCGAAGACCTTACGAATGAGAATGATGGATATGAGAAGCTCCTTAGTCTGTCGAATGAAAAAACATCTGCCATAGTAAGTGGCAATATCGAAAAGCTTCAGGAGATATTTACAAGAGAGCAGAAGCTCATAGAAGAAGTAGATGTATATGAGAAAAAAAGACAGGAAGATGTGAAGGATATATGTAATGTGCTAAGACTTCCATATGAAGAGATAAAGGTTGAACACATAGTACAGATACTTGAAAAGAAAGCCAAAGAGCATGATGCTCTTCAGAACATATATCTTAAGCTTAAAAGAACACTTAGCCAGCTTACAGCGGTTAACGAGAACAATAAGCTGATGCTTAAAGAATCTATGGATATGATTCAGTTTGAGCTTGATCTAGCAAGAAACTCAGTGTTGAAGCCACAGACAGGCAACTATGGAAGAACAGCTTATGAAGAACAGGAAATAACAGGTGCTACAGGATTTGATGCAAAGCAGTGATATAAACTAAAGAAAAGTATTAAAACAGATAAAAGATTATAAAAGATTACAATAAGTCTGGTATGTGGAAAAGGATTGAAGCAGGCTGGACTTACATATAAGTATAGAATAATATCAGATATAATATAAGAATCACATTTTCAAAGGATTGAATTGGGATGTTTAATGGTACTGCGGTATTAGAACCAGTTTTATTTTTGATAGTGTGATTTTTTTAATGGAGGAATTATGGCAAACGGAATGGGGTCGCTGATGGTAGGAGCCACAGGCTTAAGATCGTCGCAGACAGCACTTAATACAACAGCACATAACCTTTCCAATGTTAATACAGAAGGGTATACAAGGCAGCAGATAACATTTGCAGATTCAACATATGCTAACGTGTTTTCTAAGAGCCTTAACAAAGGCAAGTATGGCTTAGGCGTAGATATAGATGCGATAAGCCGTATAAGGAATGAGTTCATAGACAGGTCATACAGAACTGAAAGTTCAAGACTGGGATTCTATGAAAGCCAGGCTAATGCGGTATACGAGGTTGAAGACTGGTTTGGTGAAATGCAGGGAGTTACTTATCAGGAGCATATCACAAACCTTTACAATGCAGTAAACGAACTTACAAAGAATCCAACAAGTACTATAGCAAGGTCATCACTTATACAGAATGCTACAGCCTTCATAGACCGTTCAGAGGCTATATATAGTGGACTTAAGGATTATCAGGTCACACTGAATACCGAAGTAAACAACATGGTGGAAAAGATTAATTCACTTGGACAGAAGATATATAATCTTAACAAAGGCATCGTTAAGGTCGAAGCGGAAGGTGTGGAGCGTGCGAACGATTTAAGAGATTCAAGAGATCTTGCACTTGATGAGCTTAGTAAGTATATAGATATTGATTATTATGAGACAAAGGATGGCGAAGTAATAGTTAGTGCTGAGAATGTCCCATTTATAACAAAAAATGATATCGCAAAGATGAGCGTAAGAGAAGAAGGAACATATGGACTGCTTATACCTCAGTGGGAGGGATATCAGCAGGATGTATATAACTTTGACAAGCAGGCAAACAATGCCAATGACACAGATAAAGGCAAGCTTAAAGGACTGCTTATCGCAAGAGGTGTTATAGAGGTAAACTATACAGATATTCCAGTAATGCCTGAAAGAGCAGACTATGATCTTACAACAGAGCAGGGTATGGCAGAATATAATAGTGCCATGGATGCGTATCAGCAGAAGCAGGATTACTATAACAAGTATATAGAGCCATCAGCTATCCTTAGTGCTATAGCAGGCTTTGACAAGCTTGTAAATGGAATAGTAACAGCCATGAATGATGTTTTGTGTCCGGAAACTACCATGGATACAACAAAAGAGCTCACAGATGCAGATGGCAATATATTAAAGGCAGAGAAGTATGTATACAATGCATCGACACATGATGTGCTTTATGACAGCCATGGCAACGCAGTTGCCGGAAAAGAAAATGGTGATGGAACATACAGTTATGAAGCATCTGAAAAGCTGTATGTTGATGCTAATCAGGAAGAAACAGAGAATATAGACAGCATGACATACAATATACTTGATATGAGCAAGTCTGGATATGGCATGGATGACGATGAAACAAGAGGTGTTGAACTCTTTAAAAGAAACGGTACAGACAGATATAAGCAGATCACAGGTGCAGATGGCAGTACAATATACGTAAGAAACAACCTGAATGTTACTGGCTTTGAAACTGACTATACACTTGGTAATCTGATCGTCAATCCTGAGGCTTCACAGAATGTAGGTACACTCCCTCTTTCTACAGAGCATGGCAAGGAGGATTTCTCAAAGGTAAATGAGCTTATAGATACATTCAGCAAAAAGTTTGCATCACTTAACCCTGAGAACTATGCAAAGGCAGATTTCAACACATTTTACAATGATTATATAGGTGAGTTTGCTACTATGGGAAGCGTGCTTACCAAGTATGTCAATAACCAGACAACCATGGTTAATGGTTATGACAACCAGAGGCTGCAGACATCAGGAGTATCATCTGATGAAGAGCTTCAGAAGATGATTAAGTATCAGCACGCATATAATGCGGCTTCAAGATATATCAACGTAGTAAGTGAGATGATAGAACATCTTGTTACATCACTTGGACATGCATGATGAATAACAGATGAACCTTTTGCCACTTACATCATGATTTGATAATAATGGCTGGCTGATTTTAGAGCAATCAGCAGACTTAGAAACAGTAAGTTGGTTAAAGAGACTATAGGAAACAACAAGAATGGAGAAATAATATGGCATCTACATTTTTTGGTTTATCAATATCATATAAAGGACTTCAGGCAGCGCAGACATCCATAACAACATCAGCGCACAACCTGTCAAACATTAATACAGAAGGCTATACAAAGCAGAGTGCAGAGTTAAAGGCAGCTGACTCATTAAGAACATTTTCATCATATGGAACTATAGGTTCCGGTGTTGATGTTGTCGGCATCAATCAGACAAGAGACAGCTACTATGACCAGAAGTATAGAAACAATATGTCTAACTATGGACAGTATGAATCAAAGAACAACTACATGACACAGATAGAGGACTATCTGAATGAGTTTATACTTAACGGATTCTCTAAAGAATACAGCAACTTCTTTTCAGCAGTTAACCAGCTGACTATAACACCATCTGATGAATCGGCAAAGAACCAGCTTATAAATAACGCAAAAAGTATGTCGGATTATTTCAACACATTGTCAGTTAACTTAAGAAATGTGCAGTCAGATGCTAACAATGAGATTAAAGATACTATAGACCATATCAATACACTTGCACAGAACATAACAGCACTTAATAAGCAGATTAACCAGATAGAAGCCTGCTATGGAGATGCTAACGACTTAAGAGATCAGAGAAATGCATTTGTTGATGATCTGTCAAAGTATATCAATATATCAACTAACGAGACACCGATAGCAAACGGACTTACATCCTTCCAGATAACTGTTAACGGACAGTCGCTTGTAAACAACTATGATTATAAGACACTTGAGGTAGTCGCAAGAACGCAGAAAAGAAACGCAAGCGATGCAGAAGGCTTATATGACGTACAGTGGAGCGATGATGATCCTTTTGACATATATAGTTCTTCACTTGGCGGTCAGCTTAAGGCACTTGTAGATATAAGGGATGGTTGTAACGGTGAGATAGAATCAGTTGCAACAGATGCAGATGGCAGCTATAAGCTTGATGATGATGGAAACAGAGTGACAGAGACGAATCCACAGGCTTCATCAAATGTTAACTATAAAGGTATTCCTTACTATCAGTCACAGCTTAACCAGTTCATACAGACATTCTCACAGGCAGTCAACAACATATTTAAGAGTGGATATGTATCAGATGCTAAAACAGAGGATGCTGCTAATAAGGGTATAGCGTTGTTTGTAGTGGGAGATAATTCAAAGACACTTACAGCCTCAACAGTATCAGTTAATTCTGAGCTTCTTAAGGATGCCAACAAGCTTGCAACAAAGACAACAGTAAGCGAAGGCGAAGGCAGTGCAAGCATTATGGATAAGCTTAATGCATTACAGAAGGAAAGACTGTTTGATGGTGGTACAGGTTCGTACTTCCTTGAAACTATAGTAAGTGATATGTCTATAGATGCAAGCAAGGCTAAGACATTTGTAACAAACTACAACAATATGAAGACAACTATACAGAATCAGCGACTTTCAGTCATGGGTGTAGATACAGATGAAGAAGTCATGGATATCATGAAGTTCCAGCAGGCCTATAATCTAAACTCAAAGATGATGTCAGTTATGAATCAGATATATGATAAGCTTATTAACCAGACAGGCTTATAAAATGTGAAATATGCTGGATATACTTAATAACATTTTTATATAAATGCTTTGCACGCAGGCACAGATAAGATAAGTGCAAAAGAATATTTATAAAAGAAGATTATTCATAAAAAGAAGATTTTAAAAATGCAGATATCACATAAATCAATATAGATACGAGGTGGAATATATGAGAATTACGAATCAGATGATGATAAACAGTTCTATAGCTAACATACAGGCTAATAAGAACCAGATAAATACCATGGATACACAGTTATCTACACAGAAGAAGATTAACAAGCCTTCTGATGACCCAATCATAGCTATAAGAGCACTAAGACTCAGAAGCAGCCTTGACCAGGTAACACAGTATGTAGACAAGAATATACCCGATGCTTCATCATGGCTTTCAGTTACGCAGGATGCACTTGCACAGGGATATGATATAGTTTACCAGCTGTATTCATATTGCAACCAGGGTGCTTCAGATTCTTATTCATCAGATGAGCGTAATACAATCATACAGACACTTGACAAGCTGAAGAACTCATACTATGTGCAGGGTGATGTAGATTATGCCGGAAGATATGTATTTACAGGCTTTGCTACAGACAGACCGCTCACATATCCATCAGATGTTAAAGCAGCTGAGGCAGATTATACCATAACACAGAGCTTTGACAGAGAGAGCATCAGTGAAAAAAAGGTATATACCAATGCATATACAAACGAAGATATCATTAATCTGAATGTCAAGAAGGATACAGACGGCAAGATAGTGACACCTAATGTGGCTACAGTTCATAGAATACAGCTTGGTTACTCAGAGGTTGATGCTGACGGAACATTTAAGATTACAGATGCCAGTGGAAATGTGGCTACAGTAACTAAGAATGATGATGGAACGGCTAATGTAACAGGAATAGTAAATGCCAATGGTGAGACTATAGATTCTCTGGATGATGGAAGCGGCAATCCAGTGAGTATAACATTTACAGCAGATTCAAACTATATACCTGGCGATGATGAAATAGCTATTAACTCGCAGCTTGGAGAAGTACTTCTTGGTGAGAATGTATACAACAATACATACACCAACAACTCATTTTCAGTACAGTATGAAAAGTCCAATTTTAAAAAGGGCGATGTGGATCCGACAATGTATTTTACATGTGTAGACAATGTTACAGGTATAAGCTACGTAAAGAAGAGCGAAGATATTGAATATAACGTAAACTTTACACAGAAGCTTAAGGTTAATACACAGGCAGACGAAAGCTTTGATATATATCTTGGCAGAAATGTAGATGATATCATGGCAGCTGTGCAGAATACTATAGATATCGAGAATCAGATAAGTAAAGTCGAGAGCATGAAGAAGGAAGAAAAGTATGCAGGTACTGACGACCAGAAAAAGCTTGATGACATGCTCGAAGGACTAAATAAGCAGAAGAATCTTGCAAAGGATCAGATGACAAAGGCTTTCGAGAAGGGCATCGGACAGATGCAGGGATATCAGGAGAAGATATCTAATGCAAAGGCAGATGTAGGTAACAGAATCCAGCGTCTTGACCTTACAAAGACAAGACTTACAGAACAGAAGACCAACTTCAAAAGTCTTAAGTCACAGAACGAAGATATAGACCTTGAGGAAGTGGTAGTAAACTATACAGCAGCACAGCTTGTATACAACGCAGCACTTTCAGCAGCAAGTAAGGTTGTACAGCAGACATTGCTGGATTTTATAGGCTAAAAATATGCTGAATCCATAAATGAAAGATTCAGTATATAAAAACAGGGGAGG
>FR886225.1:245-5140 GCA_000436475.1 Eubacterium sp. CAG:248 | reverse complement strand
GGAGGCAAATACCTCTCCTCGCGTGGAGCTCGGATTTTTGCTTCGCAAAAACAAGGAGGTATATATGCAGGTTGATACTAGGTGGTTTGGCACTGTGGATATTGATGATAATAAAATAGTTACTTTTGACCTTGGAATAATAGGGTTTGAGGATTGTAAGAAATTCACACTTATATATGATGTAGAAAAGGGAGATGAAGCAGCTATCATGTGGCTTCAGTCGCTTGATGAGGCAGCATTGGCACTTCCTGTCATGAAGCCGGAGTATATCATGAAAGGTTATGATCCTGTTGTGGAGGATGAGATACTTAACACACTTGGTGAGGACATACAGTCAGCCAATCTGGCAGTATTCTGTACACTTACAGTACCAGAGGATCTTACAAAGATGACTATTAACTTAAAGGCTCCTATCATAATCAATGCTGACACTATGAAGGGAGTCCAGCTTATAGCAGATAATGAGGATTATGCTGTCAGATACCCTATTTATGATATTCTTAACGAAAGGAAGGGGGAGTAGAATGCTGGCATTATCAAGAAAGAAGGACGAAGCAATCATCATCAATGATGATATTGAGATAACAGTAATCGAGATAAAAGGCGATCAGGTAAAGCTTGGCATCACAGCTCCAAAGTCCGTTCCTATATATCGTAAAGAAGTATATGTACAGATAAAAGATGCTAACAAAGAGGCTGTCGAACAGAAGATAGATGTGGCTGCACTTAATAAACTGTTTACGAAGCAGGACAAATAAAAAGGCAGGTATTATATTTTTACATGTATTGCCGATATAAGAAATAGAAACTAATGACCAGTATGCAAAGAAAAGGATTTCTTAGCAGGGCATAAGGTTTGATATATTTACGACGATTGTATGGGTGATGTGGAAAATCTGTCACTCGTATATGTATACGCACACGGAGGTGAAAGATAATGGGAATTGAGAAGATAAGTGGCCAGGCAGCTTATCAGAGCCACGCAACGCAGGCTGCACAGGTTAATAAGGTTAGTGCAGCACCAGCAGCAGAAACTAATAATTCACAGGATTCAGTAAACAACGCAGCACATATAGCTGCAGTTATGCAGATGAGTACATCACAGAGAGCTAATGCAGACAGCAACAGCAGTAACAATGGCAACAGTGGTGCACAATCAAGCTTTAAGCAGCAGGAAGAACAGAAAGAAGCTTCTATGCAGAAGCTTAAAGATATCCAGAAGGTTATCAATCATAATACAGTAGCAGAGTTCGGATACAACGAGCCAACTAACCGTATTACGATTAAGATTAAGGATAAGGATACAGATGAAGTTATCAAGGAGATACCATCAGAAAAGGCACTTGAGATGCTTGCTAAGGCATGGGAGCTTGCTGGTATACTTGTGGATGAGAAGAGATAAAGAATTACATAATGTTATGAAGAAATATATAAGAATGGAGGAATAATATGCCAATCAGATTATCGGGTATGGTTTCAGGTATGGATACAGAGACACTTGTATCTGCACTTGTATCAGGATATAAGCTAAAAAAAGACAATCTTGTCAAAGCACAGACAAAGCTTTCATGGAAACAGGAAAAATGGAAGACTATGAATACAAGTATATATAGCTTCTATAGTGGAAAGCTGTCAGCAGGAAGATTATCTAACGCATACAGCCTTAAGAAGTCAACAGTATCTAACTCAACGGTAGCTACAGTAACAGCAAGCTCAAGTGCGGTTGCAGGTACACAGAAGCTTAAGGTAAAGAAGCTTGCATCATCAGGTTACCTTACAGGTGGTGAGGTTAAGAATGCAAAAGACAGTTCTTCCAAGATTACAGGCTCATCAAAGCTGTCAGATATAACAGGAAGTACATCACAGGGAAGTGTTACACTATCAGTAGACGGCAAGAGTACTAATATAGAGCTGACAGAGGATATGACTGTCAACCAGTTCGTTGTAAAGTTAAAGGATGCTGGTGTACAGGCCAGCTTTGATGAGAATAATGCAAGATTCTTTATAAGTTCAAAGACATCAGGAGCAAAGGGAGACTTTAGTCTTACGGCTAACGATACCGCCGGAAATGATTCGCTTAAGAAGCTTGGCTTATATGTAAGTCCGAATAAAGCTTCAAAGGAATACGAAGAATGTGATAGACTTTCCAAGCTGACAGATGGCAGCACTGCATATAATAATGAGCTGGAATCTATGTATACAAAGGTGACTGCTGATGAGGTTGCTAAGAAATATGCTGACCAGTATAATGCAGCAAAGAAGGTTGTAGATACACTGAAAAGCAGTGATACATGGGGCGTAGATAGTACACTTGATGACGTAAAAAAAAGAAGAGATGAATTAAAAAACAAGATTGATAACAATAGTGACTATAATAAGTATAAACATGCAAAAACGGATGCTGACGGAAATGATGTATATGAATACGATACAGACAAGATGAAAGAAGAAAATGCAACATTGTATGCTGAATATGTTGCAGACACAAAGAATCTTGAAAGCTACAATTCAATGATTGTTGATTATGAAAAAAATCAGAAAATCATGGAAGACACTGAAAAGTATGTAACAAAAGCTGATTCTGGAGAAGCAGTAGCAGATGCATCTAATACTAAAGTTGTAGAAGAGGTTAATAATACGAACACTGATTCCAAAGCAAAAGCCAAAACACTGCTTGATAACAAAATAAGTGCGGCTAAAGCATATGTGGCAGAAGCAGATGCAGCGGCTTCTACATCAGCAACAACAGGAGCAGCTTCAGGTACAACAGCCGCAGACTCATCAACAGCTGGTACTACAGGTGCAGTACGAATAGTAGGAGTAGATGCAAAGATAGAACTTAATGGTGCTGAGTTCACCAGCAACACAAGCACATTCTCTATCAATGGCCTTACTATCCAGGCTACAGCAGAAACAAAGGACGATGAGCCAGTTACTATAACAACAGACACAGATGTAGATGCTATATACAAGTCTATCAAGGACATGTTCACAGAGTACAACAAGCTTATCAAGTCTATGGATGAGGCTTATAACGCAGACAGCTCTAAGGGATATGAGCCTTTAACAGATGAAGAAAAGGATGCTATGTCTGATAAAGAGGTTGAGAAGTGGGAGACAAAGATTAAGGATTCGCTTCTTAGAAAAGATGATACACTAAACAGTGTTGCCAATACATTAAAGAATGATATGGCATCATCATTTATTATTAATGGCAAGAGCTATGCGCTGTCAAGCTTTGGTATATCAACACTCGGATATTTCGCATCAGGTGAGAACGAAAAGGGTGTGTACCATATAGATGGTGATAAGGATGATACAACTACATCAGGAAACGAAGATAAGCTAAGAGCAGCTATTGCAAGTGATCCTGAGACAGTAGTTTCATTTTTCTCACAGTTATGTACCAAGGTATATACTGATCTTGGTAACAAGATGGCATCATCATCTGTAAGCAGCGCATACACGATTTACAATGATAAGCAGATGAATACACAGTATTCAGAATACAATACAAAGATAAGTGATGCTGAATCAAAGGTATCAACATGGGAAGATTACTACTATAGTAAGTTCTCAGCTATGGAGTCAGCACTTGCTAAGCTTAATTCACAGTCATCTTCTATGTCGGGACTTTTTGGAAGCTGATAATATCGATAAAAGCTTTGGGGACAAATATATTTGAACCTTAACATTATATATAAAAATATACATGAAAATATAAGTGAATATATAATAATATTATTGAATTTATTGGTAATTAATGTATAATATTATCTAGAATAATTTGTTTATATTACATTGTGTTGCATTGCATATAATTTAACATATCACAAGTGATAAACATATGTATTATATGTAATGCACACAATATTGATAAATACAAGGATGTATGAACATCGGGAGAGGATAAGCTATGATATATAATCAGAATATGGCTCAACAGTATAATCGTAATAAGGTGTTAACTGCATCACCAGCAGAGCTTACACTTTTACTTTATGAAGGAGCTATTAAGTTTTGTAATATAGCAGCAGTTGCTATAGAAAAAAAGGACATGGAGAAAGCTCATACTAATATTGTTAAGGCAGAGATGATTATAGAAGAGTTTCAGGCTACACTTAATCATAAGTATCCTGTAGCAGAGGATTTCGATAAGCTTTATAAGTATATATATGGATTACTTGTTGATGCTAATATGAAGAAAGACCTTGAGCTTCTTGAAAAGGCAACAGATGAACTGAGAGGAATGCGCGATACATGGAAAGAAGTAATGAAGCGTGCAGGAAATAAATAATATATTGATTTAAAATAGCTATATATCACAACTATTTAAGAAGCAATGTATGGTAGTTTAAGATTATAAAGTTGAGGATGACTATGGAAACAGAGAATTATCTTCAGATAATGACAAGCAGTCTTGAAAAGAAGAAAAAGATATTACAGGACATAGTTGATTACAATGTTGAACAGGAACGTATTGTTACATCGGGAGAATTTGATGGTGATAAGTTCCAGAAGAACATGGAGAATAAAGCAGAGTGTATAGATATGCTCAATGCACTTGATGAAGGCTTCCAGTCAGTATATGACAGGGTTAAAGCAGATGTTGAGATGTATAAGCAGAACTATAAGGCAGATATACAGAGGCTGCAGCAGCTTATAAAAGAAGTATCAGCATTAAGTGCAACTATACAGGCGCAAGAGTCAAGAAACAAGCTACAGATAGAAAGAAAGTTCCGTGAACTCAAGCAGGAAACTAAGACTGCCAAGCGGAGCGTAAGCATGGCGAACAAGTATTATCAGAATATGAGCAGGGTAAGTTCTGAACCGCAGTTTATGGATCATAAGAAATAATACATATATTTACCAATATTTTAATGCAGTTAGGTAAT
>FR886225.1:0-233 GCA_000436475.1 Eubacterium sp. CAG:248 | reverse complement strand
ATTTTAATGCAGTTAGGTAATAAGTATATTTCGGTATTTTGACATGTGCATTAAAAAATATTAAAATAAGTTTATATTATGGCTAAAGTTAATGAACAATAGTCCGATATAATATATAACAGGAGTGATCCTGAACAATTTAATTATGGGTGGCAGGGACGCCACCAAGAATTCAAGGAGGAAACTATTATGGTAGTACAACACAATCTTACAGCAATGAACGCTAACAGACA
>FR886224.1:8091-26292 GCA_000436475.1 Eubacterium sp. CAG:248 | reverse complement strand
CGTTAAGAATGTGTGTTAAACAACAATACATCTATCATGAATATTTTTCCATAATATGAATATAATCATACTATATGTATAAAAATCCGTACAAGCTTATTGCTTAATCAGTCAATGCATGTTATAATTTTAACAATGACATTGTACGGAACAATTTAACATGGGTTATGAATGGAGGGAATCTTATGAACAAATGGGTTTACAGATTTTCAGAAGGAAATGCTTCTATGAGAGCGTTGCTAGGAGGAAAAGGAGCTAATCTGGCGGAGATGACAGGACTTGGTATGCCGATACCACAGGGCTTTACAGTTACAACGGAAGCATGTACGAATTATTACGATAATGGGCAGAATATATCAGAGGAAATAAAGACACAGATATTCGAAGCACTTGCATGGCTTGAGGAATACAACGGAAAGAAATTCGGGGACAATAGCGATCCGCTGCTTGTATCTGTAAGATCTGGTGCAAGAGCATCTATGCCGGGAATGATGGATACAATACTCAATCTTGGACTTAACGATGTTGCAGTTGAGGGGTTTGCCGCTAAAACAGGTAATCCAAGATTTGCGTATGATTCATATAGAAGATTCATACAGATGTTTTCAGATGTAGTTATGGAAGTATCAAAGTCTGAGTTTGAAAAGATTATAGATGAAGTAAAGGCTGCTAAGGGTGTTAAGTATGATACAGAGCTTACAGCTGATGATATGAAGGAGCTTATTACAAGATTCAAGGCATTTTACAAGGAGTCAAAGGGAGAAGAATTTCCACAGGATCCAAAGGTTCAGCTTATGGAAGCAGTAAAGGCGGTATTTCGCTCATGGAACAATCCAAGAGCGATTGTATACAGAAGAATGAATGATATTCCAGGTGACTGGGGAACAGCAGTTAATGTCCAGACTATGGTGTTTGGTAATAAAGGTGATACATCTGGTACGGGTGTTGCATTTACAAGAAATCCATCAACAGGAGAAAAGGGAATATATGGAGAATATCTTATCAATGCACAGGGTGAGGATGTGGTTGCAGGTGTACGTACTCCACAGCCTATAACACAGCTTGAAAATGATCTTCCAGAGTGCTATGCACAGTTTATGGAGCTAGCCATGAAGCTGGAGGGACATTATAAGGATATGCAGGATATGGAATTCACCATTGAGGAAGGCAGGCTTTATTTCCTTCAGACAAGAAATGGTAAGAGAACGGCGCAGGCAGCTTTGAAGATAGCATGTGATCTTGTAGATGAAGGAATGATAACTCCTCAGGAAGCTGTTATGAGAATAGATGCCAAGTCACTAGATCAGCTTCTTCATCCTATGTTTGATGCTGAGGCATTAAAAGATGGTGAAGTTGTGGGTGAGGCACTTCCAGCATCGCCTGGTGCAGCGGCAGGTAAGATTGTATTCACTGCAGATGAAGCCAAGGAGCTTGGTAAAGGTGGTAAAGGAGAGAGAGTTATTCTTGTAAGACTTGAAACGTCACCAGAAGATATCGAAGGTATGCATGCGGCACAGGGAATACTTACTGTACGTGGTGGCATGACATCACACGCAGCGGTTGTAGCCCGTGGTATGGGTACATGCTGTGTATCAGGCTGTGGTGCAATATCTATAGATGAAGAAGCTAAGAAGTTCACACTTGGTGGATACACATTTACAGAAGGTGATTATATATCTTTGGATGGTTCAACTGGTAAGATATATAAAGGTGATATAAAGACAGTTGCAGCAACTATAAGTGGTAATTTTGAAAGACTTATGGGCTGGGCTGATGAATACAGGAAGCTTGGTGTAAGAACGAATGCAGATACACCAAAGGATACAAAGAAAGCGGTAGAGCTCGGTGCAGAAGGTATAGGACTTTGCAGAACAGAGCATATGTTCTTTGGTGAAGACAGAATACCTAAGTTCAGAAGAATGATTCTTTCTGATACAGTAGAGCAGAGAGTTGAAGCACTTAAGCCGATTGGAGAATTCCAGAAAGCTGACTTTAAGGCTATGTATGAGGCGCTTGAAGGAAGACCAATGACTGTAAGATATCTTGATCCACCTCTTCATGAGTTCGTGCCTACAGATCCAGAAGATATCAAGGCACTTGCAGATGATATGGGACTTACTATTGATGAGGTAAAGTCAAAGTGTGATACACTTCATGAATTTAATCCAATGATGGGACATAGGGGATGCCGTCTTTCAGTAACATATCCAGAAATAGCGAGAATGCAGACGAGAGCGGTTATGGAAGCAGCTATAGAAGTATCAAGGGAAAAAGGGTATACTATTACACCAGAGATTATGATACCTCTTGTTGGAGAAAGAAAAGAGTTGAAGTATGTAAAGGATATTGTTATAGAAGAGGCAGAAGCTGTTAAGAAAGAGATGAACTCTGATATTAAGTATAAGATAGGTACTATGATAGAGATTCCAAGGGCAGCTCTTCTTGCTAATGAAATAGCAGAAGAAGCAGAGTTCTTCTCATTTGGAACCAATGATCTTACACAGATGACATTTGGTTTTTCAAGAGATGACGCTGGAAAGTTTCTTGATTCTTACTATAAGAGCATGATATATGAATCAGACCCATTTGCAAGACTTGACCAGAATGGTGTGGGCCAGCTTGTTAAGATGGCTGTTGAGAAAGGACATAAGACACGCCCAGAACTTAAGTGTGGTATATGTGGAGAACATGGAGGCGATCCATCAAGTATTGAATTCTGTCATAAGGCAGGACTTGACTATGTAAGTTGTTCTCCATTCAGAGTGCCAATAGCAAGGCTTGCAGCAGCACAGGCTGCATTATCTAATCCGGACAGCAGCAAGTCAGATAGTGGTGCTGGAGCAGCAGCTGATATCGATATGGAAGAGATAAAAGAGAAAGCTAAGAAGGCGGCAAACGAAGCTGCAAAGGTTGGAAAGGAAGTTGCCAGGGAAGCTTCACGCATAGGAAGGGAAGCTGCTAAAGTCGGAAAAGAAGTAGCTAAAGCCGGAGTTGCCGGAATAAAGGCTGGAGTAGCAGAGGCAAGAAAGGCATATAACGAGAATAAAGAGACTAAATAAAAGTAAATAATGTTTTTTGCAGGCTTTGCAGCCCAGAGCTGTTATAGATGTATGGATTGTCAGGATTCATAGCAAAGTAGAAAAGCTGATACAAAGGGGATTAAGTGCACATCACACTCAATCCCCTTTTATATCAGTTTATAAAAAATCATATCGGATTCATATTTTACTTGATAGCCTAGCTCATATTCTACTTCATATCCAGCAATCCAATCAGCGTAGCTTTATCATTCAGCTTAGGATTTTCAATCACGATTTCAAGCAGATAGTTTAGTGTATCACCAATCTGGGTGCCTTTAAGGCCATATTCTATAAGGTCAAGTCCTGTGATATCCAGATCTTTGATAGAAAAACAGTCGCCACGCGCAAGTATTTCATCAGCCATAGTTTTTAGCTTTATAAGATGATTGTGTCTGCCTGGATTGGTTATAAAGGTTACTTCCTCACTTGCTTTTACAGCAGCAAGCTCATACTTGATAATGGATTCAAATATATCACGTCCACACTTATGGAGTTCTTCCCTGATTGCAGGTTCAGTTTCTTCTACACGGTCTTTTGAATATGTAAGAATCTTTACCACAGTATCAATGGTTTTGTTGTCCATTCTTAGGTGCCGGAGCGTATTATATGCATCCTCTGGATTGCCAGTAGAAAAGCATGCGGCGAGTCTTAAAGCAAAATTCTTTTCTACGTATCTGCATGTCAGAAGAATTTTTTTAGACTGCCTTGAAGTAAAACTGTCGTGCAGCTGTGGCAGTATATCCCTGAACAGATTAGTGGCTCCATATAAGCGGCAGAAATCAGGATTGTCAGACATGAGTGTTTTCTTAAGCTCAACACATACACGCTCCATGCTTACCTTTTGTATATTTGTGCTCAATTTTTCTATGGCTTTAAAAGTGTTATCATCAATAGTGAATCCAAGCTGTGCAGAAAAACGGATTGCACGCATCATCCGGAGAGCATCCTCTGTAAATCTTTCTACAGGATTTCCAACGCATCTTATTATTTTATTATTAATATCATCTATGCCACCATATTCATCGACAAGACCCATTCTGTCATTATATGCCATAGCATTGATGGTAAAGTCCCTTCTGCAAAGGTCATCAGTAAGCCTGTCAGAGAATTCAACAGACGAGGGATGCCTGCCATCAAGATAATCGCCATCAATACGGTATGTAGTAACCTCATAACCTGTTGAATGAAGCATGACGGTTACAGTACCATGTTGTATGCCGGTGTCAATTGTTTTATTGAAGTATGATTTGACTTCTTCTGGCAGGGCATTGGTTGTGATATCCCAGTCGTTTGGAACAACACCCATTATAGTGTCACGTACACATCCGCCAACAGCATATGCCTGATGTCCGTTTTTTTCAATAGTGTTTATTATAAATGAAACATCTTCAGGGAGTTCTATTTTAAAGTTATTCGAAGTGTTAAAGCTGTAAGCCTGTTTCTTAGATATATTTTTGTTCATAAAATCTCCAATCCTGCACTATGCCATAATAAGCTGTTAATTATAAATGCAAAATGATTTTATCAAAAAATATTGGTGACGTCAAAATCCTATGTCGTTTAATATCACAGGAATTTATAAGGACATGCATTTTTAATAAGTTCATATCATATGATAAGTAGGATTAATGGGAGGTTTATGTCTGTGAATGAGAAGTCAGAAAAGGTATTAGAACAGTATGATATAGGAATAAGACGTATGGTAAGGGGACGTGGGGGGATTATAGTGCATACAGATCAGGGCTATAAGCTTTTCATACAATGTGAAAAAGCGGACAGATACTATGAGAGAGAAAACAAGCTGACACAGGTGCTTGATGGGATTGGATATACGTGTATTGATACTTACATGAGAAATAAAGAGGGGTTAATTATATCTGAGGACGAAGATGGAAGAAAATATATAATGAAGAACTGGTTTGATGCAAAAGAAAGTAATGTAAGAGATGAAAATGATATGTGCATGGCTGTTTCGGCTATGGCATATATGCATGCGGCGTTAAGACAGATAACACCAGATATGTTGTATGTGCAGGATAATGTATGCGATGAAAGCACGGAACTTGAAGCATGTCAGAAGGTAAGAAGGATTACAGGCTATACAAAAGAGACAGAGTTAAGAAAAACATATGCAAAACACACAAGGGAGCTGAAAAAGGCATACAATTATCTTAAACAAAAAAAGGGAAAACAGATATTTGAACAAATAGCCTTTAAAAATATTGAAGCCTTTTACGAAGAAGCATGCAGGGCAAATGAACAGCTTATGAGTGAAGCATTTGATGAACGTCTTATGATGGCAGTGCAAAACATGGAGCTGTCACATGGAAGCTATACATATCATAATGTGTTGCTCAATGGTAAGAATACGTATATTGTTAATTTTGACAGATACAAAAATGAATGTCAGATTAATGATCTGTACCAGTTTATAAGAAAGGTGATGGAGAAGTATAACTGGGACAGCCGGATGTTTTACAGGCTTGTTGATGAATATGACAGAATATGTCCATTAAGCGATGAAGAGATGGGGCTGCTCATGGTTTTACTGTCATATCCGGAGAAGTTCTGGAAGATAATCAATCAGTATATAAATGCAAACAAGTCATGGATTCCGGAGAAAAATGTAGAAAAATTAAGGAAGGTCATAGAGCAGAATGGAAGAAAAAGAGAATTGATTGATAAAATATGCTGTGTGTGGTAAAATTCAACCAGATATACTATATTGAGGGTATATTTATTTGAGGAAATAGGCTTTAATCAGGTAGTAAAGATGAATAATATATATACAAAAATAAATAATATGCAAAGACATTCTAACTCTTACAAAAGAACGGTTAAAAGGATGACGGCATTCCTGCTTGTTGTCATTGTTGTTTTATGTGCAGCGGGTTGTAAAAGTACAAAAAGTGGTGGGACAGTTATACCGGGAAGTGCTGTTACACCGGCAAGAAAGCAGGGAAATATATCAGATATTACTGGCAATAATAAGGATAGGACGCTTGTAGGACTGCTTGTGGCTGTGGATACCAGCCTTAAGAACATGCATTTTGTGGATGTAGAGTCTGGAACAGAATATTCCGTGATATATACAGGAGGAACCGATATTCAGGATGCATATGGAAAGATAAAAGCAGCATCTGTTATGCAGCCAGGTGAGATATATGATGTGTATTGTGATAAGACAGGCAAGGCATTAAAGATATATGGTTCTAAGGATGCATGGGAAAGAAATGATGTATCGGATATTACCTTTGATGAATCAAAGAAAAATATTACTATAGGACAGACAGTTCTTACATATACAGACAATATTTTTATAAGCTCTTCGGATAGCCAGATAAGTATGGCACAGATTGTAAAAGAGGACATTCTGACGTTGCGCGGAATAGGTGATAAGCTTTATTCCATAGTGGTTGATAACGGACATGGATATATCGAGCTTACAGGCATAGATGCATTTGTAGGAGGATATATAACACTTGGAAGCAATGGATTTAACAAAGTTACAGATAATATGATGGTTACAGCACCGGTTGGAAGCTATGATGTTGAGATACAGAATGGAGATATGAAAGCTGTAAAGAAAGTTACTGTAAGGAAAGATGAAACTACAGCTCTTGATTTTTCTGAATATCAGACACCAGCTACTAAGAAGGGAACTGTCAACTTCCAGGTAACACCTGCGAATGCAGTTATGACGATAGATGGAAGTGAAGTGGATTATTCTAAGCCGGTAAGTCTTAGCTATGGAAGGCATAGTCTTGTATTGCAGGCTAATCATTATACGGCTTATACAGAAACCTTTGTTGTGAATTCGGATTATACGACTAAGGTTATAGATATGACGTCAACAAGCTCATCAGGTACTACGTCAAGTACAGCTAAGACGACAGCAGCTAGTCATACAAGCGGATATAGTGTAAAGATAACAGCGCCAGAGGGTGCGGCTTTATATGTTGACAGCGTATATATTGGAATTATTCCATGCACGTTCAGTAAGACAAGTGGAAACAGGACGATTACGTTATCGCAGTCAGGATATAATAATGTTAGTTATACAGTGTCGATTCCTGACACAGCAGGAGATATGACTTATTCATTTCCAGCTATGACTAAGGTAGCATCATCAACTGAGCATACGGCAGCAGAACCAACAGCATCGTCATCAAAGTAGATATTTAATTCAGGTATGTAAGACAGGTATTTAAGAGAAGATGTTTAAGGTGAATGTCAGAATTCACTTCTGACACTTATATCATAGATATGTATAGAAAAGAGGTATCAGGTTAATAATGACAAAGAGGATGAATATACCATTTTCACCACCAGATATGACAGAAAGAGAAGTTGAAGCTGTAGGTGAAGTATTAAGATCAGGATGGATAACAACAGGTCCTAAGACTAAAGAACTTGAAAGACGTATGGCAGAATTCACACATACGAAAAGAGGTGCATGCCTTAATTCGGCTACAGCATGCATGGAAACAGCCCTAAGACTGTTTGATATAGGACCAGGAGATGAGGTTATTGTTCCGGCATATACTTACACAGCATCTGCAAGTGTAGTATGTCACGTAGGAGCCACACTCAAGCTTATAGATGTAGAGAAGGGAACGTATCACCTTGATTATGATGCACTTGAACATGCAATAACAGATAAGACTAAGGCTGTTATTCCGGTTGATATCGCTGGAGTTATGGTAGATTACGATAGGATAAGAAGCATACTTGAAAGCAAAAAGCATCTGTTTAAGCCAGCATCTTTATATCAGGAGGCACTTGGAAGGGTTCTTATACTGGCAGATTCAGCACATGGATATGGAGCCAGCCGTGGTGGACTTATGAGTGGGGAATGTGCAGACTTTACATCATTTTCGTTTCATGCTGTAAAGAATTTTACAACAGGAGAGGGTGGAGGTCTTGTATGGAGAGAACTTCCTGGTGTTGATGATGAAGAAATATATAAAAATATTATGCTTATGTCACTTCATGGACAGTCTAAGGATGCACTTGCAAAAACAAAGCTTGGAGCGTGGGAATATGATATAGTTGCACCACTTTACAAGTGCAACATGACAGATATAGTTGCTTCTATAGGTCTTGTACAGATGGATAGATATCCTGGTCTGCTTGCAAGAAGAAGACAGATAATAGGCATGTATAACGAAGGCATACAGGCGCCTGATATAGAGTATCTACAGCATTATACAGATGAATACACATCGAGTGGACATCTTTATCTTGTTCGCCTTATGGGTAAAGATACACAGGCAAGAAATGATTTTATAACAAAAATGGCAGAGGCAGGTGTTGCAACTAATGTACATTTTAAGCCTTTACCTATGCATACAGCATATAAGAAGCTTGGCTTTGATATATCAGATTATCCGGCTTCATATGAAATGTATCATAATGAGGTGACACTTCCTTTGCATACTAATCTTACAGATGAACAGGTTGGTTATGTAATAGAAAACTTTAACAGCATTAAGAAGATGGTATAACAGCATAAGTGAACGGAGAGTAGCTAATATGCAGCTAAGAAGATGGAATGAGCTTCCTGGGGTTATGAGGACCAGGGAAGTCAGAAAATATTACAATATAATAAAAAAAAGACAGATGTCACTTAAGATAAAAAGATTGTTTGATATAGTTGTGGCATCTATTATGCTTATGTTTCTTGCGGTTCCTATGCTTGTCATAGCTGTCTGTATAAAGCTTGATTCGAGAGGACCTGTTTTTTTCAGACAGGAAAGAGTTACACAGTATGGAAGGATATTCCGCATATACAAGTTCCGTACTATGGTTGTTGATGCACCAAAGCTTGGAGCTTCTGTGACAGTAGATAACGATGACAGAATAACAAGGGTTGGAAAAGTTTTAAGAAAGATAAGAGCGGATGAGTTCCCACAGGTATTTAACATAATCAACGGAGATATGACACTGGTTGGAACAAGACCTGAGGTTCCTGAATATGTAAAAAAATATACAAAAGAAATGTATGCAACATTACTTCTGCCAGCAGGGCTTACATCAAGGACGAGCATAGCGTATAAAGATGAAGATAAGATACTTGCGGGAGCAGCTGACCCGGATGAGGCTTATGTTAAAGAGGTACTTCCTGCCAAGATGAAATATAATCTTGAGGCGCTTAAGAAGTTTGGCTTTGTGGAAGACTGCAGGGTGTTATGGGATACATTCACATCAGTAACAGGAAATGACAGATTATCAGTAACAGGAAGGACAGGAAGCAAAGCTGCTGGAAGAAGCATAAATGTATAATAAAGCAGTAAAGCATGGATATATAGAAAATAGTGTCAGAGCATAAATGTATGGTAATAAGTGCAGAAAGGGAATAACGTAAGATGGACAAGTTGTTTATAACTATGTGTGTGATTGCATACAATGAGGAAAACAGCATAAACAATATACTTAGCTGCATTAAAGAGCAGGATTATGATCATAAGTCTATGGAGATTGTACTTGTTGATGGTATGTCTTCTGATAAGACAAGGGATATTATGGTTGATTTTGCAAAAAATAATGAAAATGAATTCGACAGGGTAGTAGTTCTTGATAATCCTAAAAGAACACTTCCAAGTGGATGGAATGTAGCGTTAAGGGAGTATAAGGGAGATGCAATCATAAAGGTAGATGCACATGCAGTTATACCACAGGATTTTGTGAGTAAGAATGTAGCAGTTCTTAACACTGGTGAGTATATATGCGGTGGGCAGAGACCTAATATAATAGATGAGCCAACACCATTCAAGGAAACGTTATTGCTCGCAGAAAGCAGCATGTTTGGTTCAAGCATAGCAGCTTACAGGAATAATCCAGGAAAAACATATGTTAAATCTTTATTCCATGCGGCATACAGAAGAGAAGTGTTTGAAAAGGTTGGCTTTTTTAATGAAGAGCTTGCTAGAACAGAGGATAATGAGATTCATTATCGTATGAGAAAGGCAGGATATAAGCTGTGCTTTGATCCTGATATTATTTCATATCAGTATACAAGGAGCAGTCTTTCATCTATGCTTAAACAGAAGTATGCAAACGGTTTCTGGATAGGAAAGACGAGCAAAGTGTGTCCAGGGTGTCTTAGCATATATCATTTTGTGCCATTTGCGTTTGTGAGTGCTATTATGGCATCTGCGCTCTCTTTAACAGGACTTAAAGTGGCTGATGATGTAAGAATACGGTTATCACGCAGCGGTACAAAGAAAAATGGCAGGGAAAGCATATGGCTGCCTGGGAAAATAAAAAATATTATTACAACACTTACCGTTGTTATGTGGGTATTGTATGGAACATTGGCGTGTACTATGGCGGCGGTATCATCAGTTAAAGCAGGTGAAAAGAAAAATATAACAAATATCCTGCTTCCAGTATTATTCCTCATGCTTCATGTAAGCTATGGAGCAGGAACGATTGTGGGACTTATGGATAAGCAGGAAAGAGGTTAGATATGGGAGAGACAAGAAAAGATAAGCTTCAGCTTATTATAAGACGATTTTTTCTTATAATAACTGATATTATCCTCATTAATGGAAGTGTAATACTATCACTTGTAATGAGGTTTAATGTTGATTTTTCAGCGATTGAACCACAATATATAGATAGCTTTAAGGATACATGGATTCCATTTACAATAATAACACTTATTATATTCTGGTGCTTCAGGATGTATCATAGTCTGTGGCAGTATGCCAGTATAGCTGAGCTGTATAAGATAGTAGAAGCCTGTATAGTTGCTGAAGGCGTTCATATATGCCTTACCGCAGTTACAGGTGAAATGCTTCCAAGAGCTTGTTATTTCATGACAGGTGTATTTCTCGTTGTAGCAATGTGCGCAAGCCGTTTTATGTATAGAATGTTAAGAACTGTTATACAGGAATACAGACATACATCAGAACAGGTAAAGATAATGATAATAGGAGCCGGAGAGGCGGCTAACGTACTCATGAGAGAAATAGCCAACTCAAGATATCTTGATAACTCAAAGGTTGTATGTATCATAGATGATGATGCAAAAAAGGTTGGAAAGTATATAAGAGGAGTAAAGATAGTTGGTAACAGGAATCAGATAAAAGAGTATGCAAAATACTATGATATAGATGAAATAATATTTGCTATTCCATCAGCATCACAAGATACCAAAAGAGAAATACTCAATATATGCAAGGAAACTAACTGTAACTTAAAGATCATACCTGGTGTGTATCAGATGATGGATGGAGAGATTAATGTCCAGGATATCAGAAATGTAGATGTAGATGATCTTTTGGGCAGGGATCCTATCAAGGTAGATGTAGAGTCTATATTAGGATATGTATCTGGAAAGACAGTGCTTGTTACAGGCGGTGGCGGTTCAATCGGTTCGGAGTTATGCAGACAGCTTGTTAAGCATAATCCAAAGTGTCTTATAATATTTGATATATATGAAAACAGTGCTTATGATATCCAGCAGGAATTAAAAATGAGTAATCCAGATGCCAATGTAGTCACTCTCATAGGTTCAATAAGAAACAATACAAGACTTGAGTGGCTGTTTTCTCACTATAGACCTGATATTGTATATCATGCAGCAGCACATAAGCATGTACCGCTTATGGAGGGAAGTCCTAATGAGGCCATTAAGAATAATGTTGCAGGTACGTGGAACCTGGCACATATGGCTGACAAATATGGGACAAAGCGTTTTGTTATGATAAGTACTGATAAGGCGGTTAATCCGACTAATATTATGGGTGCCACAAAACGTATATGTGAAATGATTATCCAGTATTATAATGGGATATCAAGGACAGAATTCGTTGCAGTAAGATTCGGTAATGTCCTTGGAAGTAATGGTTCAGTTATACCGCTTTTTAAGAAACAGATTGCAGCGGGAGGACCTGTAACTGTCACACATCCTGATATTATAAGATATTTTATGACGATACCTGAGGCAGTATCACTGGTTATCCAGGCAGGTGCCTATGCAAAGGGTGGAGAAATCTTCATACTTGATATGGGTGACCCGGTAAAGATAGATGATCTTGCAAAGAATCTTATCAGACTTTCCGGCTATACTCTTGGTGTTGATATGGAGATTAAGTATACAGGATTACGTCCAGGAGAAAAGTTATATGAGGAGCTTCTGATGGCAGAGGAAGGCATGCAGGATACAGATAATAAGCTCATTCATATAGGCAAACCAATAGAGTTTGAAAAGAAGGATTTTGAGAAAAGGTTAGAGATACTTAAAGAAACAGCATATAGTGAAGATGCAGCAGCAGTTAAGGTGCTTGTTAAGGAATTCGTTCCGACATACAGGCCTAACGGCAACAGTAACAGGTAGTAAAAAAACAAAGAAACAGTTGCAAAGCAGGAATCGAGGTTCGGTATGAAATATATTATTGATGGAAGATTTTTATATGGACAGGTTCTGGGTGTACAAAGGTATGCAAGAGAAATAACAGCTCAGCTTGATAAAATGATTAAGGACAAGCCATATGATGTTGAAATAGCAGTTCCGCAGATAGATTCAGAAGGGACATCAGCAGAGATTAACAGCTATAAAACGAAGTATGATAATATAAAAATTGTCATACTTAAAGGTGTATCTGGAAGAAAATGGGAACAGCTTACATTTCAGCACTATGTTAACAGACAGAAAGCAAAACCGGTGTATCTGTGTAACGAAGTTTCACTTTTAATGAAAAATGGAATAGTAACAGTTCATGATATAGCATTTAAGACGCATCCAGGTTTCTTTACCGAACCGGGTGACTGGCATGAAATACTGTTTAGAAAGCTTATGTATCTTAAAGCGTTTAAGAAAGCTGATGCGATTATGACGGTAAGTCAGTATTCAAAGCGTGAAATTCTTGATAACTACAGCCTGAAGAATACAGATATAGTTGTTGCTGGTAATGGATGGCAGCATTTTAACATAGATAACGTAGATGAAATAATATTTGACAGGTATGCCTCAAGGATAAAGAGAGGCAGGTATTATTTCTACCTTGCATCGCTTGCTCCTAATAAGAATCTTAAATGGATACTTGAAAATGCAAAGATGCATCCTGAGGTTACATATGTTATAGCAGGCCGTTCTCTTGGTGACAGGTCAGGCATAGAAAAGCTGCCTAATGTTGTTTTGATTGGTTATGCAAAAGATGCAGAGGCAAGGGCACTTATGAAATACTGTAAGGCATTTGTTTTTCCATCAACATATGAGGGCTTTGGAATTCCACCTATGGAGGCGTTATGTATGGGTGCCCGTATCATACTGGGGGATATTCCGGTACTGCATGAGATATATGGAGAGTCGGCTTTGTATATTAACTGTAATGACGCGGATGTTAATCTGGATGAGCTGCTTGATAACAGTGATGCTAAAAAAGAAAAGGAAGCAGCAGTTAAGGTGCTTGACACACATTCATGGAAGAAGTCAGCAGCAGGTCTGGCACAGCTTATGGACAGGTATGCGGCTGGTATATAGAGTGATAATTAAGTATGGAATCAGAGGAAGGTTATGAAGATAGCGATTGATGCGAGAACACTTGGCAGCAGACCAAGTGGAGTGGGCATGTATCTTAACGATTTTTTAAAACAGCTTATAAAGTATGAGGATATGGAATTCGTTCTTATATCAGATGTGGCTGAAAGCGAATATATTAAATCGTTTGAGAATAAAGGGATAAAGGTATATACGCAGGGCAAAAAGGTTTATAAAAGTGCTGGAGTGTATTCATATTTCGCATTTGTAAAGAAACAGCTTGAGCTTATAAAGCCGGATATATTCTGGGAGGTTAATACAATCATACCGGTGAAGCTTAAGGGTGATTACAGGATAATGATAACTATACATGATATGTTTCCAATAGAATATGTTGAATATTTTGGAAGAGTGTATAACATATATTTTAAGCATAATTTAAAAAAGACATTAAAAAATACGGATATGATTCTGTATAATTCAGAGCAGACAAAACGTACAACAGAGAAGTTCTTTCCCGAAGCTAAAGATATAGATAATGTCAATGCATATATAATATCTAATCCAGTCAGGAAAAAATGGATCAGTACAGACGAAAATTATTTCCTGTATATAGGAAATATGGAAAAAAGAAAAGGCGTTGATCTTCTTATAAATGGATATTTAAAATATAAGGAGCTTGGCGGAAAAAAGAAGCTTATTCTTGGTGGAAAGATGCAGGAGGATGATATCAATACTCTTGTACACGATGCAATGGAAAAAGATAAGGACATAACATATCTTGATTATGTTGCACATAATAAAAAGCTTGAGTTGTATGCTGGAATGTCTGCGTTTGTGTTTCCGTCAAAGGCAGAGGGCTTTGGTATGCCAATAATAGAAGTTATGAGATTCAATAAACCAATAATTGCAAGTAATCTTCCTATATTTGATGAGATAACAGATGGAAATATTAATACATTTGATTTATATTGCAGTGCTGATGAACAGATAAAGAATCTTGCACAGATTATGCTCAATTATAATGCAAATGTGGATGAATCAGCTTATGAAGCAGTAGTAAACAGATATTTACCTGAAAGGCTTGGTAAAATAGTGTATGATTTTGTAAATGGATATAGAAATAATAACTAAGACGTGGAGGATAAGCATGAAAGTATTAGTTACCGGAGTATCAGGACAGCTCGGACATGATGTAATGAATGAATTAGCAAAGAGAGGATATACAGGGGTAGGAAGTGATATAGCAGAAAAGTACAGTGGAGCTGACGATGGGACTGCTGTTGTTAACATGGAATATGTCCAGATGGATATTACTGATGAAAAGGCAGTAGAAGATATTATCACAGAAGTTAATCCGGATGTTATAGTACATTGCGCTGCATGGACAGCTGTTGATATGGCAGAAGATGATGATAAGGTAGAAAAGGTGCGTGCAGTTAATGCAGGTGGTACAAGAAATATAGCAAGGGTAGCTAAGAAACTTGACTGCAAGATGGTATATATAAGTACAGATTATGTGTTTGATGGCCAGGGTGATAAGCCATGGGAGCCTGACTGCAAGGATTATAAGCCGCTTAATGTGTATGGACAGACTAAGCTTGAGGGAGAACTTGCGGTTTCTGAGTTTTTAGATAAGTACTTTATAGTAAGAATAGCATGGGTATTTGGTGTTAATGGAAAGAATTTCATAAAGACAATGATTAACGTAGGAAAGACACATGATACAGTAAGAGTTGTATGTGACCAGATAGGAACGCCTACATATACCCTTGACTTATCAGTTCTTTTAGTGGATATGATAGAAACAGATAAGTATGGATATTATCATGCTACTAATGAGGGTGGATATATATCATGGTATGATTTTACCCTTGAAATATATAAGCAGGCAGGACTTAATACAAAGGTTGTTCCTGTAACGACAAAAGAGTATGGGTTATCTAAAGCAGCAAGACCTTTTAATTCAAGACTTGATAAGAGCAAGCTTGCAGCAAATGGCTTTACCCCACTTCCTACATGGCAGGATGCAACAAAAAGATATGTTGCATTGCTTATGAAGGAAGAACAGTAATTAGTAGAATGGAGAATGTATGAAAGAAAAAATGTCTGGAGTATGGAACAGATTAACTACTAAAGAAAACCGTAAACTTGCATGGGATGTATTTATAATTTTGTTTATTTCAAAATTATTCTATATATTTATAGGATGTGTTACTAACTCTGCATTTGGTAATAATGTAACCTTTGCCAAGATGTTTCTTGGGGGAGATGCAGACTGGTATATAAAAATAGCTGAGAAGGGTTATAGCCTTGCCAGCAGTATAAAAACAGGGGATGGACAGGCAAACTGGGCGTTTTTTCCTTTGTTTCCAGTGCTTATAAGATGGTTTAAATATATATTCTTTTTCCTTGACTATAAACAGGCAGGTATAATACTTAGTTCTATATTTACTTATATAACAGGACTTTATCTTGTAAAGACAGTAAGACTATATAAACCTGGAAGATTAGGATATATAGCAGTGGTGCTTTTATACATGGGACCATACACCTTTTATCTTCATTGTGTTTATTCTGAAACCTTGTTTATGATGCTTCTTTCAATATTCTTTTATTATCTGAAAAAGGATGTGGATGGTAAAAGAAATTACTGGATACCAGCATTTGCGGCAATGCTTGCAAGCTGTACAAGGATAGTCGGTGTTATATTAGTGTTTCCGCTTGTGCTTGGAATGTATCGGGATTCATATAGTGGAAAAATAAGCCTTAAAAAGGCTGGCAGTTTTATAAAGGATACCTTATGCACACCTGTAAGAATGCTCCAGATATTTATATGTCCTGCGGGAATATTCGTAAATATGCTGCATCTTTACTGGGTATGTGGTGATGCGTGGGCGTTCAGACATGTGCAGACAGCATGGAGAGAGGATGGCGCAGGATACATAGGTAATATGATATGGGATTTCTTCAACAACATATATGCTGAAAGATACTGGATACCACTAGTAGTTATTCTTGCAATAGTTGTATATGTATATATGCTAAGGAATGGATATTATGAAGAGGTTCTATTTGCTATAATAACTCTTATAATCCCACTGACAGGTGGAGTTATGTCTATGTGCCGTTTTATAGTTGGAAGTTATGTAATATTTATAGGTATATATGATTATCTTGCAGATAAGAAGGATATAAAACTCTGTGCAACAGCTTTAGTTGTTATTATGGAAGCGTTTCTTATATGGTTATGGTTTACAGCAGGTGTTAACGCATTTACAGCCTGATACAGCCGGTAAGTATGACAGAAATGAGGATATATATGAAGAATAAAAAGATAATTAATGTAATATGCTATATTATAACAGCGGCGCTTGCTGTGTTTTACCTTGCAACACTTGTGCTTGGATCAAAAAGGCAGGTATCACAGGAGTATGATCTGTATTATGTTGATGGAAAGCTTTCAAAGTGGCCGGGAGAGCATGGACTTGATTATAACTTTGGAGATGTTGATATATATGATATATCAAAGCTTGAGGAGTATAAGAAGCTTCTTGAAGAAGAAAAGCTATATGGAGATCCATCAGGAAGAAATGAACAGGACGATGCAGATAATAATGAAGCCGATAAAGACAGCGTGGAATCTAACAGAGATTCAGCCTTAGATAAGTATTTCCAGAAGATGCTTGCCGCTGAGAATAGTAATTTATCTGACAATATAGATGATAAGGCTGATAAAGCAGGTGATCCTGACACAGCAGATACTGACAGCAGTGAAAAAAGCACAGCATTAAAGTTAAAGATACCATATAGATATTCCAAGGGCTTTTATTCCCTTCATACTGGAATATATACAACCAATGGAAATGAAGCAGCGTTATATTACAGATTTAATACAAATGTGCCTTCTGATGTAGTGCTTGATGTATATGGTGCAAGCTATAATACGTCAACAAAGGTGTATGCCAACAATGTGTATATAGGAACAGTTGAAGCATATGATAATACAGATGTGTCAGTTATGTATCATAAGAATGAGTATGGTGACAAGATAAGGGAAGATAAGGTTAATGATAATAAGAATATGTTTACTATTCCAGCAGATGCGATTGGAAGCGATGGTCTTGTTAAGATAACATTTGTTCCGGAAGAGACTGTAAGCATATATAATTATATTAACAGCATAGGAAATGATAATTTTAAAAAATATAAAGGTTTTAGAATAACATCTGTGGAAATGCGATATTAGCCGGGTGATTCAGTATGCTTACAGGCAGCGGCTATGTGTATACACGCAGGGCTATGCATAAAATATATAGAAAATATATAGAAATATAAAAAAAGACTTGCAATGAACTGATATGTGTGGTAAACTTCAAAAAGTTTCGTTGGCAGATATGATTCGTTATGTCTGCCTATGATAAATGGGTGGATTCCCGAGTGGCCAAAGGGGACAGACTGTAAATCTGCTGGCACTGCCTTCGAAGGTTCGAATCCTTCTCCGCCCATTCTACATAGCACAGACTTGCTGGCAGTAAAGCTTAACTTAGGCTGCGCCAAGTACTTGTTATGTATTAAAATATACCAAAGAGCCGGTGTGGCGGAACTGGCAGACGCACAGGACTTAAAATC
>FR886224.1:4591-8007 GCA_000436475.1 Eubacterium sp. CAG:248 | reverse complement strand
ATACAGCATGTAGAAGAAAATAATATTTCATACCACAGGCTGTATAGGTGATTAAAGACAGACCTCTAAGTAGATTAATACAGAGGTCTGTTTTTTTTAATATCTGTGATATATAAGTATGATATGGCAGAAAATATAAAATATCTTTTGCTGCTTACATTATACCTGCGTGATAAACTATGGTTGATACAATATATATATTAGTGTACAATTATCAGTATTGTTTATAGGGGGAAGTATATGATTGAACTTGACGGAATGCTGTCTGTTATTATGCCGGCATACAACGAAGAAAAACTTATATATTCAAGTATAATGAAAACTTTGGATATAGTTTCCTCGTTTGTAAAAGATATAGAGATAGTTGCAGTTAATGATGGAAGTAAGGATAACACAAAGTCTGAGATTATAAGGGCACAGAAAGAGGATAAGAGAGTAAGACTGGTGACCTCTGATAAAAACAGGGGAAAGGGTAATGCAATAATAGCAGGAGTATCGCAGGCAAACGGAAAATATATAGCATTCGTAGATGCGGATTTAGAGCTTAACCCATCACAGCTTGAAGGATATCTTAACAAGATGCTTACCGACAATGTGGATGTGGTTATAGGCTGCAAGTTCCATAAGGATTCAAAGCTTAAATATCCATTTAAAAGAAAAGTCATAAGCATGTGCTATTATATAATGCTTCTTTTACTGTTCCATCTGAATGTCAAGGATACACAGACGGGACTTAAGGTGTTTAAGGCAGAGGCTATAAAACCAGTAGGGCATCTTATAAGGACATCCGGCTTTGCGTATGACATAGAGCTTCTTGTTGCAGTTCACAGAAGAGGCTTTAAGATAGCACAGATGCCGGTAGAAGTAGTTTTCGTAAGAGAAAAAGACTCAAACAGGATTGGAATAAAAGATTGTATAAGAGCTTTTAACGATACCTGGGCAATATTCTACCGTGTCTACTTTAAACATTACTATGACGATGCCAGGGTCAGAAAGTGAAAAGCCGTTCGTGCTCGCACGAAAAGGCTTTTAACCTTCTGACCCGCCCAAACATGAGAAGGGAGCGATTTGCAAGGCAAATCAGCGGAGTTCGAATGTTTGCAGAATTGTGGGAGCAGCGAAGCTGCGGAGCAATTCGAAGGCATCGTCAAAAAAGTAAAACAGCCAGGGTCAGAAAGTGAAAAGCCGTTCGTGCTCGCACGAAAAGGCTTTTAACCTTCTGACCCGCCCAAACATGAGAAAGGAGCGAGGTTATGTATGATTATTTAATAGTTGGTGCCGGTCTGTACGGCGCAGTATTTGCAAGACAGGCAGCAGATGCCGGAAAAAAAGTACTTGTAGTAGATAAAAGAGATCACATAGCAGGTAACGTATATACAGAAAAGATAGAAGGAATAAATGTACATAGGTATGGAGCCCATATATTCCACACTAATAATAAAAGGGTATGGGAATATCTTAACAGATTCACAGAATTCAACAGATTCACGAATTCACCTGTGGCTAATTATAATGGTGAGCTATATTCACTTCCATTTAACATGTATACATTTAATAAAATGTGGGGTGTTGTTACACCAGATGAAGCACGTAAGATGATAGAAAAACAGAAACAGGCAGCAGGCATAAGTAATCCGCACAATCTTGAAGAACAGGCAATAAGCCTTGTTGGAACAGATATATATGAGAAGCTTATAAAGGGCTATACAATGAAGCAGTGGGGAAGACCTTGCACAGAGCTTCCTGCATTTATTATAAAAAGACTTCCAGTTAGATTTACATTTGATAATAATTATTTTAATGCACTTTATCAGGGTATTCCAATAGGTGGATATACAAGAATGGTTGAAAATATGCTTGATGGAATAGAGGTAAGACTGTCCACAGATTATCTTAAAGAAAAAGAAGAGCTGGATAAGCTTGCATCAAATGTTGTGTATACAGGACCGATAGATGAATATTTTGGCTATAAGCTTGGGACACTTGAGTACAGAAGTGTACGTTTTGAAACAGAAGTGCTGGATATGCCTAACTACCAGGGCAATGCAGCGGTTAATTATACTGATGAAAAGAATCCTTATACAAGAATAATAGAACACAAATGGTTTGAGTTCGGTAAGGATGAGAATGGCAATGAGCTGCCTAAAACAGTTATAAGCAGGGAGTACAGTTCTGAATGGAAGCCGGGGGATGACCCTTATTATCCTGTCAATGATGAGAAGAACAGTTTGCTTTATGCTGAATATAAGAAGCTTGCAGAAGAACTGGATGGAGTTATATTTGGCGGAAGACTTGGCGAATATAAGTATTATGATATGGATGCTGTTGTGGCAGCGGCACTTGATAAGGCAGAAGAACGTCTGTAAAAGAATAGTAAGACAGAATATATGTTGACAATGGTTTTGTATGTATTTATGAATAATTATTATATCTTTACATAAACTATATCCTAGATTATAAATGCAGCTATGTATAAAAGCATATGCAGCAGATTGGAGAAGGTTTATGACAGCAAATAAAGGAATTAATTGGAAAAGGCTGATACTGGCGTTGGTTGTGAGTCTGGGAGCAGGTGTTATATCCTGGCTTCTTACTGGGAATTCAATGGAGATGTATAAAAATCTTCATAAGCCCATACTCTCGCCACCAGGTCAGCTTTTTCCTGTTGTATGGACAATACTTTTTGTACTTATGGGGATAGCCTCATATATAGTGTGTGAAACAAGGGATGATGAAAGGACAGAAGCTCTTGTATTATATGGAGTACAGCTTTTTGTGAATATAGGCTGGTCTGTGATATTTTTTAAGTTTAAAGCATTATGGCTGGCTTTTATATGGCTGATGCTTTTGTGGGTGCTTATAATATTTACAATATGGCGTTTCTTTCATGTTAACAGGGCCGCAGCATGGCTTATGGTTCCATATCTGTTATGGGTCACATTTGCCGCATATCTTAATGTTACAATTGCAATAATTAATTAAACACTGATTGAAAAGTGTAAGTGCATGTGCTAAAATATGTTAATTGTAAACTAGAGGTGTATATGGTGAATATCATGTGTAGAATATCTTTTGACCCTGAAATCGTTATAATATGATATAAGGCTGTGGATGATGCTTGATAGACATTATATACAGAATACGAAAAAGAGGAATGAAAAGTGAATAAAGCAAAAGAACTATTAAACAAACTAAAAGAATTCGTTTCACTTCATAAGGTTGTCTGCCTGTCAGCAGCAGGGGCGGTATGTGCAGTGGCAGTTACAGGTATCGTTGTTGCAGTAGTGCTTGGAAATCACTCAAAGGCTGATACAGTGGCTGGTGTAGAAACGGCACAGGAAGAAACTATGCAGACTATAGTTATGGCTACAGTTGAAGAAGTTACAGAGGAAACTACAGCACAGACTGAGGCGGAA
>FR886224.1:4419-4573 GCA_000436475.1 Eubacterium sp. CAG:248 | reverse complement strand
GAAGAGGAAACAGAGGTGATAGAAACAGATTCATCACTTGAGTTTGAATATGATGGTAAGAAAATAGTCATAAGCGCGGATAAGCCGGTTGAGCTTATACCAGAAGAGGACCTTGCAGATAAGATTAAAGAAGATGACTCGACAACTGAAATAG
>FR886224.1:0-4391 GCA_000436475.1 Eubacterium sp. CAG:248 | reverse complement strand
CGGCGATGTAGAAGTTGACGAACCTGATTCAGGTAACAGTAAGGTATATGAAACAGAAAAGAATTATGATATTATAGTTGATAATGTTGATAAAACAGTTACAGAAGGTGAGGAATATGCACCACTTGCAGGTGTAAGGATTGATGATCTTTATAATTCATCAGCACCTATTGGATTTACTATAACAGATGAAGCGGGTAATGTGGTTGCTTCGATGACAGGTGATGAGGTTAAGAATTATGGTGGTAATCCTGAGGATATAAAGGTCACACTTGAGAATGCAGGAAACTACAAGGTTCATTATGAATATGAAGCACCAGGTATGACAGTAACAGAAACAGTCAACGGAATTGATGTGTCACACTGGCAGAACGATGCTGGTGGAATTGACTGGGGTGCTGTTGCAGATGCTGGTTATAAGTTTGCCATGATTAAGGTAGCCGGAAGATCTATAGGTGATGATGGTAATCTGTATGAGGACAATTATTTCAGATACAATATAGAGCAGGCAACAGCTAATGGCATCAAGGTAGGAGTATACTTCTTCTCACAGGCATTAAGTGTCCAGGAGGCATATGAAGAGGCATCATATACTCTTAATCTTATAAAGGACTATAACATAACATATCCTGTAGCCTTCGACTGGGAGACATCAAGCGGCTACAGAACATGTGACAGACTTAACAAAGATGAGCTTACAAGCATATGTGAAGCGTTCTGCGATACAGTAAAGAGCCATGGATACCAGCCTATGATATATATGAGTAAGAATGACTGGGTAAATAAGGTTCACACAAACAAACTTACATCAAAGTATAATGTATGGCTTGCATGGTATTTCTATAAGTATTATAACAGTCCAAGTAACAGATTGTATGAAGATGGTGATGAAGTTCCAGATCTTGACTTTGGATATAATATATGGCAGTACACAAGTACAGCAAATATCCCAGGAATTAATGGTGCATGTGATATGAATGTTGCATTTGCTACAACATATAAGTCGGGTGACACTAAAACGAAGGATATAACAATCAGGGTTGAAAAGAAAAAAGGAGAGCCTGAAACTACTGCACCAGACAAGGACAATACAACAACTGGTACAACAACAGGTACTACATCAGGAACAACAGGCGCAGCAGAAACAACAACAGGAGCTACAACAGAAACAACCAAAGGATTAACAGCTGCTTCTGTTCAGTAAAATGCTTTAGAGGCTTCAGTGGTAACATAAAATATAAGTAATTAATAATAAAAGCTGATTCTTAAAAACGATGGTTAAAGATTCAGCTTTTATTTTATGTTTGCTAGAGTATTTCGCAGGAAATTCAAAAAGAGTTAACATATTGTTAACAATTAATATGCCTGACAATGATATAATCAGCTGTAATGTTTTGTAATGAATGTAAAACTAACAAATAAAAGAAACGAGGCGTGGTATGAAAAAGTTATGGCCACACATTAGATGCGTAATATTTATATGTGTACTTGCGGCAGTTATATGTGTATGTGACTATCTGTTTGCAGAAAGTGGATATATAAGGTTCATATTTAACCAGGTTAAGGCTGAAAATGCGGAAACAGATAGTGGATATGATACAATAATTCTTGGAGCATCCCATACAAGATGTAGTATAGATACAAGTTATATAGACGAAAAGCTGAGAGTGAATTCATTTAATATGGGTATCCCTGGTGAAACGGTTGATGATATGTATTATGTTTTAAAGTCTGTATGCAAGGATAATGACGTTAAAAAAATAGTTATAGATGTTGACTATTATTACTGGATGAATGGACAATCACAGAATCATTTTTCAAGGTCGTTTATATATCAGCAGATAAAGGATCCGCAGATTAAAGCAGAATATCTGTGGAAGAACAAGTCTTATCTGGATATAAGAAATGTATTTTCAAGAAGGCTTACATGGAAATGCACTTTGAATAAGGCAAAGACAAATGTTGAGTTAAAGAAAACTGATGAATATAAAAACTACGATATGTCAGCAGGACTTGATACAGATGGATATTTTGCTACAGCAGGTGGACCTTATATGGGAAAGGGATTCTGCTACAGATACAGGATAAATGAAGTTCCGGGAAATCCTGAATATACACAGACGATGAAAAGAAATGCCAACAAGGAGCTTGATAAGACTGTTATAGCACAGTTTGAGCAGCTTGTTGAGTATTGCAGGGAAAACAACATACAGATAGTATGTGTAGAATCGCCTATAACACCAGATGCATTCAGGGATGCAGAGGTTGATAAGGCGGTTACGAAGCTTAAAGCGCTCTTTGACAGCTATGGAATAGCCTATTATGATTTTAATAAGGCACTTATGTCAGTACTTCCAAGAGATGATTCTGCATATGTGGATGCAGAAGGCCATATGTATGGAGAGCTTGCAGAAAGCTATTCGGAGCTTCTTTCGGAGGTTCTTTACGAGGATGCACAGGGAACGCTGGATGAGAGCAGATATTTTTATGATTCATATGAGAGTATGTATAACTCTATGGTACAGGATTATGAGGATGCCACAGGACTTGAATGGAAGTCATATTAGATTGGTTTCCTATGATATAAAGAATGGAGAGCAGTATGTCTTTTACAACATTTGAATTCTTTCTGTTTGCGCTTATGGCGCTGGTTGTATATTATATCATCCCCCAAAAGGTGCGATGGGGATGGCTGCTTATATTAAGCTACATGTATTATTTTTCATATCATGTTACAACAGTATGGATGATGATACTGACTACAGCTGTTACATATACAGGTGGAATATTACTTGGAAAGCTTAATAGTGAAAAGCCGGATAAGGATGCAGACAGAGAGACAAAGAAAGCATTTAAGAAGGATATAACTAACAAAAAAAAGAAGGTCGTGCTATGTGTGATCCTTCTTTCGTTCGGAGTGCTTGCAGTATGTAAGTACACTAACTTTATGATAGGTAATATCAACGGGATATTATCTGCATTTGGAAGTTCAGGAAGATTAAGTGTTCTTAAGCTTACACTTCCGCTTGGTATATCGTTTTATACATTCCAGTCAGTAAGTTATGTTGTTGATGTATACAGGGGAAAGCATGAGCCACAGAAGAATTTCTTTAAGTATGCGTTGTTTGTATCGTTTTTCCCTCAGCTTCTTCAGGGACCTATCGGCCGATATGAAAGGCTTGGGGAGCAGCTGTATGAGGGACATGCCTACGACCTTAAAAATATACAGTTTGGTTTACAGAGAATACTATGGGGCATGCTTAAGAAGATGGTGCTTGCTGACAGGGTAAATGCAGCAGTAACGCTTATATTTAACAACTACTGGAATTATGGGGGTTGGATTAACGTTTTTGGTGTGATTCTTTACAGTATCCAGCTGTATGCGGATTTCTCAGGTGGTATTGATATTACAATTGGTATTGCACAGATGTTTGGCATCACCATGGATGAGAATTTCAGACAGCCATATTTTTCGCGTTCTATAAGTGAATTCTGGAGAAGATGGCATATAACACTTGGTACATGGATGAAGGATTATATATTCTATCCATTTTCCTTATCAAGATGTATGAATAAGTTCGGCAAATGGTGTAAGAAAACATTTGGAAATAATGTTGGAAAGCTTCTGCCAGTGAGTCTTGCCAATCTGCTTGTGTTTTTTATAGTAGGTATATGGCATGGGGCAGCATGGAAATATATAATGTATGGCATGTATAATGGTGTTATCATAGCAGCAAGCGGCATGCTTGCACCAGTGTATGCAAGGATACATGAGAGCTTACACATTAATCCTAAAAGCTGGTGGTATCAGGTGTTCTGTATCATAAGAACATTTATACTTGTTAATATAGGTTTTTACTTTGATATGGCGACGGATCTTCATGCAGCTAATGTCATGCTTTTAGATACAGTGACTAAAGCACATTTGTCACAGATATCCATGGCAACAGTTAAGGCAGTTGGTCTTACAGCACAGGATCTTATCATTGTTGCAGCTGGCTGTATAATTATATTTGTTGTAAGTGTTCTTAAGGAAAAGGGCATTAAAATAAGAGAGGCGGTAGCATCAAGGAACATTGTACTCAGGTGGTTCATATATATAGTATTTATAATGTTTATACTTATATATGGAAGCACAAGTACTACCTCAGATTTTATATATGCTAATTTCTAGCTATGATATCATCTTATCGTCGGATTCATAGATATCAGTTATTAAGCTGTGGCTATGTGGGAAGGTTTTCTGCATGGTCGCGGCTTTTAATATTTCATGGTGGGATTAGTGATATTTCCTGATGGTGTTAGTGATAGTGACAATTATGTAACAAGGTGTTATAATAACGGGATAGTAAGTAAAAAGTAAGTTATGAGTTTTATTATATGATACTAGG
>FR886223.1:5353-9228 GCA_000436475.1 Eubacterium sp. CAG:248 | reverse complement strand
ACCAACTAATATTCAATTAAACAACAATATTTTATGCTGTAGCCTTATTGAAATAGTCTTTAAGGTTAATAACTGGCTGTGGCTTTGCATACTTATAACCCTGGATATAATCAAAGCCTTTACCTATACTGTAATCTGCCTGTTCATCATTTTCTACACCCTCAATCAATAATATGAAGCCTTGTTCTTTAAATACGCTTGTCAGATGGGATACGATATCTGATACAGCAGTACTGTCAAGAGATTTATATAGCAGACTCTTGTCAAACTTGATTGTATAGAATGGACATCCAATTATTCTTTCCAGATTCGAGTATCCTGTACCAAAGTCATCGAGATAAAACTTGATTCCAGACTGGTTAAGCTTTTCCATATTCCGTAATACCATATTAAAATCATCAAATATAGCACTTTCGGTAAGTTCAAGTCTGATATGTTGAGGATTAATATTATTATTGTTTATAATACTCATAAGTTCATCAAAAAGATCGCGGTTTGATAATTCAGATGATGAACAGTTAATTGTAATGGCATCAAAGTCATATTTAGATTCGAATTCCTTGACAATTCTGCATACTTTGTTGATCATAATCATAGTAAGTGTGTGTATACAATGATTCTTTTCAGCAAGAGGTATGAATCTGTCAGGGTAGATAATAGTTCCATCAAGTGACAGGCGCATAAGTGCTTCAGCAGTTCTGAAGCTGTTTTCATTAACGCTGAATATAGGCTGTGCATAGCAAAGCACACGTTCATCATCAAGATTGTTCTGGTTTCTTATATCAAGAAGAAGCTGCTCTATCTTATAATTCTCGTGGAATTCTCTGTAATCCTTATCAGTTGCAAGGTAGCATTGATTACCTGTTTCGTTGTATATTTTATTAAAAAGATAATCAGACATAGAATTAAGCTTGTGTATATTAGTTATTACCGGATTATTCTGTATGGCAACAATTTTATAGTTGACATTGTAGGTTGAGTAGTGCATATGCTCTATGATACATTGTTCCACGTTATTAAGAAATTGTCTTATTCTGGTTTCATCCTTAATATAAATTATCATAGCAAAGTCAACATTATTAAAACGATAAATGTGTACCATATGGTGCTGCTGTTCTATTTTACGACACACCTTGGCAGATATTACTTCTATCTTGCTGTTATGGACAGCATAATTAACATTCTTTAGCTGTGGAAAGCTAAGATATAATACAAGAAAGTTACGTTTCATTTTGACACTGTCAGAGAATCTTGCATTAAAGGAATTCTGGTTCTGGCAGCCTATTAATTCATCATATGGATTGCTATGAAATAATATATAATAAATAAAAAAAGGTAATACATAAGTCAGACTTGTGTATATCGCATTTTTAGTAAGATACTGAACGGTAAGCATAATAAAATCAGCAGGTATAAATATCAATGCATATCTGTTTACTACAGTTGGAATCGTATTGTGATTGACTAATACAGTAAGAAGACATAAAAAACATGTCATTATTCCATATGCAAGGTAAAAGTTCATAAATGAATCAATGCTTATTATGCCATCAGCTGTAAAATAATGTGTTTTCTGTGAATAAAACCATACGATACCAGCCAGATATATTATTGCGAATATTGTGAGAGAGTTGTACAAAATCCCCCTGTTGTTATATATTTTAGAAGAAAGAAAACTTATATAAATATATAATGCTGCAATTATGATAAAATATAGTGCAAGGTATAATAATGAAATACCTATACAGAAGGTAGTACTATAATTATCATTATGGGCAGCACAATATATAAGAGCAAGCTGTGAAATAATAGCTGTTAGTGATATAAGAATACCATAATAAAGTATTTTATATGAGCTTGTTTTACGTGGGTTAGAATAAATCATAAGAAAAATAAGAAATATACAGGTGATAAGACTGAATATTTCTGCGGTTACATTGTATCCTCCAATTAACATAAGTGCCTCCAAAAGATGTATGACTATAAGAGAATATTATACATATTATTTAGTATTTCCACAATGGGGAAAAAGATACATATTATGGCGCATTTTAGGCATTTTTGGGGGATTAAGAATAGTTTTGAGTGATAAAGCTATAATAATATCAGGTCTGGCTGTAATATAATTTTACCTTTCATAGCTGGGATATATTAAACAGGATATACAGTGTAATTAAGAATTAAGATGGGAGAAAAGTTATGAGTAATATTTTATTAATAGAGGATAACGAAGCAATAATTATGGGGCTGGAATACCTTTTTACCAATAATGGTTATAATGTCAGGGTTGCAAGAAGTGTATGTCAGGCAAAGGAGATATTAGATAATGCAAAGGAAACTGAAAAATATGGAACTTTAATTGGAGCTGGTGATGTATGGAACATAGATATTATAATACTTGATGTAATGCTTCCTGATGGGGATGGCTTTTCGCTTTGCAGAAAGATTAAAGCTGATGATATAGCCCCTGTCATATTTCTTACAGCTAAAGATGAGGAGAAAGATGTTGTAATGGGGTTGGAGTTAGGTGCAGATGATTATGTTATAAAGCCATTCCGCAATATGGAACTTCTATCGAGAATTAAGAATGTGCTAAGAAGAAACCGGAGCGGCAATGAGCTTACATATGCCAATTTAAAGATGAATGTTGATATAAGAAAATTGTACAAGGAAGACAATGAAATTAAGCTTACAAAGCTTGAATTTGAGATATTAAAAATTTTGTTACAAAATCCTAAAAAAGTATTTACAAGGGAAGAAATACTATCACATATATGGGATTCAGCAGGTAACTTTGTAAATGATAATACACTTACAGTTACAATCAAAAGGCTTCGTGAGAAGATAGGCGATAAAGAAGGAAATATGATTGTGACGGTGAGGGGTGTAGGTTACAGATTGTCAGATTAGAATGAATATAATAACAGATTGGAGAGAATATGGGTGCATATAAGAATAAGCAGGCTGTTAAAAGTCTGTTATTAACAGGTGTAGTGCTGGTTGTCGGCGTAGTGGTATATATGTCCTGGATAGGCTGGTATACACATAAGTATAAGAATATTGAGAATACATATATAAGATGTATTATGGAAAATGTAATCAGCCAGTATCCGGACTTTGATATGGAAGAAGTTGCGATTATATTAAATAAGTCCTACGGTGAACTTGAAAGCAGTACAACATCAGAAGAATTTTACAACATATTAAGAAAAAATGGAATAACAGATAATACATTTTATATTAAAGATATGAGTGACATAAGAAATGTCAATATAATAGTCAGCACTTTAATTATTGGTGTAATGTCGGTATTGTTTATTATATGTTTTTACATATATTTGAGGAGAAGAAAGAATGCCATCGGCCAATTGCAGGATTATATGGATAAAATATCACGCGGTAATTATGAGCTGGAAATAAATGATAATTCAGAAGATGAGCTTAGCAGTCTTAAGAATTCACTTTATAAAATTATGGTATATATGAAGGAACAGGCAGACTCAGCCAGAATAAAAAAGGTTATGTTAGCACAGTCGGTATCTGACATATCACACCAGTTAAAGACACCACTTACCTCAACTCAGATTCTATTGGATAATCTTAATGATAATCCTGATATGGAATATGCTACTAGAAAGAAATTCATATATGAAGCTTTAAATCAGGTTAATGGAATGAGCTGGATGATTGTGACTATGCTTAAGTTGTCAAGAATTGATGCGGGTGTAGTGGAGTTTAATAACGAGAATATTTCCATTAATAAGATTGTAGAAGAAGCGGTAGGTAATCTTGAGGTTATAGCAGAGATTAAAGCTGTTAGTATAGACATATATGTTCATAATTCAAATACAGATAATATTCATAAAGGGTCAGAT
>FR886223.1:2434-5329 GCA_000436475.1 Eubacterium sp. CAG:248 | reverse complement strand
TCAGATAATAAAGAAAATAAATTGAATAAATCGGACATCTATATAAATGGCGATTACAACTGGAACAGGGAAGCATTACAGAATATTATTAAAAATGCAATTGAACATAGTAATGACAAAGGTACTGTAAAGATAAATATAACAGATAATGATGTGTATACAGCAGTGTATATAACTAACAGAGGTGATAAACTGAGTGACCAACGACAGAAGCAGATATTTGAACGCTATTACAGTGAAGCTAAATACGAAGATAACAGTATGGGAATAGGACTTCCTCTTGCTAAGGCAGTAATTGAGAAGCAGGGAGGCTATATAAGTGTGGAGTCCGATGATGAAGAAACAGTATTTATAGTTAAATACATAAAATAAATGTCACCGAAATGTCATTTTGTCTGTGTATATTGAGATATGTAATAAATCAATGCATATTTATAATCTATATTTATGACAGAAAGAGAGGCAGTATATGGAGATATTAAAGGTAGAACATCTTGTTAAACAGTATGGCAAAGATGACAATGCTGTACTTGCAGTAAATGATATTTCATTCAGTGTGGAACAAGGCGAGTTCGTGGCTATAGTGGGAAGTTCAGGAAGTGGTAAGTCAACACTTCTTCACCTGCTTGGCGGTGTGGACAGACCTACAAGTGGAAAGGTATATATACAGGGTGAGGATATATATTCACTGAATAGTGATAAGATAGCAATATTCAGAAGAAGACAGGTAGGGCTTATATATCAGTTCTATAACCTTATACCAATTCTTAATGTTAAAGAAAATATTACTTTACCTTGTGAACTTGATGGCAGGACACCAGACAAAAGCGAACTTGATGAGCTTATCAACACTCTTGGTTTAAAGGACAGGGTGACACATCTGCCTAATGAGTTATCAGGTGGACAACAGCAGAGAGTATCAATTGGCAGGGCACTTATTAATCACCCGGCAATACTTCTTGCAGATGAGCCGACAGGAAATCTTGACTCACGCTCAAGTGATGAAATCGTAGAATTATTAAAACTCTCTAATCAGAAATATAAGCAGACAATTGTAATGATTACCCACAATCTTGAAATTGCAAAGATTGCAGACAGAATATTACGAATTGAAGATGGCAGGCTTGTATAAAGATTATGAACAGGCACGAGCCTTATATAAATAGTTTCATAATTTTATAAGATTTTATAAGATATAGAATTATGTAAATTCATGAAACGGGCTAGAAAGGAGAGTTTATATGCAGATACTTAACAGGTTGACAATCAGGAATCTAAAGCTTAATAAAAAAAGAACAATTGTTACAATTATTGGTATTATACTTGCAACGGCACTTCTGACTGCGGTTGCAGCTATGGCGGTAAGTTTAAAAGAAAGCATAACGTTAAGAGCAAAGAAGGTAGATGGAGATTTTCATCTTCTCTTATATGATATGACTGATAAGCAGAAGGAGTCAGTTATTAATAACAGGCAGGTGGAAAGTTATTACGAAATGCACGAAGTTGGTTATGCAGTGCTTGACGGCTGTGTTAATGACAGTAAACCTTATGTTTATATTGAAGCACTTGATGGTGATACATTTGAAAAGGCAGAAATAAATGTAACATCAGGAAGACTTCCAGAAGATGACAGCGAAATAGTTATATCAAGTCATATTAAGACCAATGGTGGTGTTAAATATAATATTGGAGATGAGATTACATTTGATGTAGGCGACAGGACATATAATGGTAAAAAACTTTATCAGAATGATGATTATAGAGAAGATGAGCTGCTTGATGTAAAGAAGACTAAGACGTATAAGGTTGTGGGAATATGTGACAGGCTTCCATATGGTGAAGAACCAAGAACTGCACCGGGTTATTCGGTCATTACATTTGCAAATAAGTCAGATACATCTTTGAATAAATCGGACATATATATCAGGTTTCATAAAAAGGTACTTAAAGACAGATATAATATAATTGCGGATATATTAGGTGTCGATAGAATTTTATTTAACAAGCAGTATTCAGGCAGTCCAACAGATGAAGAGGCAGGGATATTAAAGAACCAGCTTGATAAGGCACATTCATATTACATTAATAACAGTATTATAAAGTATGAAGTGTTTTATGATTCAAGTGTTGCATTTGTATATAATATGGCGGCTGTTGTTATGGTTATAATTATTATAACTTCAGCGGTATGTATAAGTAACAGCTTTGCTATATCTATTAACCAGAAAACTAAACAGTACGGAATGTTAGCTTCAATCGGTGCAACTCCACGCCAGATTAGAAAAAATGTTTTTTTTGAAGCTGCGTTTATGGGTGTAATAGGTGTTGCAGCAGGCATAGTCGGGGGTCTGTCAGCAAGTTATATTCTTGTCATATTGAGTAACAAAATGCTTATTGATACATTAGAAATGAGCATTGTGTATGCACCATCTTTATTAGGAGTACTTTTATCAATTGTACTTGCGATAGTTACAATTGTATTGTCGGCATTAGTACCAGCAATAAGGGCTTCGCGAATGTCACCAATAATGGCTATCAATCATAGTGAAGATATCAAGATAAAATCTAAGTCATTAAGGACACCGGAATTAGTCAGTAAAGTATGGGGTGAAGGAGGTGTTCTTGCCTATAAGAATATGAAGCGTAACAAGAGAAAATACAGGGTAATCACTATTTCTATTGCGCTTAGTGTAATGACATTTATTGCTTTATATGGATTTATGAGTTTATTAACAGATTCAGCCAACAGATACGCTAATGGCAATATAGATTTAAGGGTGTATATGTCTTCATATAAAAGTATGTCTGTAGATGAGGCTGATAAAAAAGTAAGTGATATTGTGAACAGGATAAATAATGAAACGAATATAACTGATTTTACATTTGCAAGAGGCT
>FR886223.1:2118-2347 GCA_000436475.1 Eubacterium sp. CAG:248 | reverse complement strand
ATAAATATGAGGCAGGTTTATCAGAAAATACTGGTTACTATATAAGTATTATTTCATTAGGTAATGAAGAATATGAAAAGTATATTAAAAAGCTTGGTATAAGCAAGGAAACTGCACAGAGCGGAGGAATACTTGTAGATAATACATATCAGTACATTAATAATGGAAATAACGTAAAATATTTTAATGTATATGATGGTTATAAAGCTGGTGATGTATTAACTTATAG
>FR886223.1:1528-2035 GCA_000436475.1 Eubacterium sp. CAG:248 | reverse complement strand
GATGATACAACATTTTACGATATAAAGATTGTGGCACTTAGCAATGAAAGGCCATTCGGATATGAAAATGCTTATACTTCTTATGGCTATCTTATTGTAAGTGATGATTATATGAATCAGTTTAATCCCGGGGATATTGATTGCAGTGTACTTCTTAATATTAACTGTGACGACCCTGATAAAGCACAGGATATACTTGTGAATGAATTTGATATTGGGAAGAATAACATAGTTAATGCGGCACAGGAAAGAAGAAACAATGAAAATCTAATTCTGACAATCAAGATATTCTTATATGGATTTATTGCTGTTGTTTCATTGATTGGAATTACAAATATATTTAATACTGTTACAACCGGAATGGAATTAAGAGGCAAAGAGTTTGCAATGCTTCAGTCGATAGGTATGACAAAGAGAGAATTTGATAAAATGATAAGGATGGAAAGTGTATTTTATGGAAGTAAAGCCCTTATAATTGGTGTAGTGTCAGGAACCCTGCTTTCTTAT
>FR886223.1:334-1443 GCA_000436475.1 Eubacterium sp. CAG:248 | reverse complement strand
GGCTATAGTTATTGCGGTTGTTGTTGTGATTATACTGCTTCTTGGAATTATGAAATATTCAATAGTCCAGATAAGAAAGCAGAATATTATAGAAACAATAAGAAATGAGAATATATAAATAAAAATATATAGATGTAAATATAAAATGCAGATATATAAATAAAAATATGTAGACGTGAATATATAGAAGAAAATATATAGATGTGAATATATAGATGTCAATATATAGAAGATGTATGAAAGAGTAATAAAAGTATTACTTTGACAGAAACCGCTGATTATAATATAATCTCTTATTGAAATACTACCATAATGGTAGGTTTAGTGATTAATAATTCGGAATGGAGATAAAGATGTTAAATCAGTTTTCAAGAACACAATTATTGCTAGGTGAAAGTGCAATGCAGGAACTAGCTAATAAGAGAGTTGCTGTATTTGGAATAGGCGGAGTAGGCGGTTATGCCTGTGAAGCACTTGTAAGAAGTGGCATAGGTGCATTTGACCTTATAGATGATGATAAAGTATGTCTTACTAATCTAAACAGACAGATTATAGCAACAAGAAAAACTGTTGGAAAGTATAAGACAGAGGTTATGAAAGAGAGAATGTTGGAGATTAATCCAAATGTTGATGTAAGAATTCATAATTGTTTCTTTCTTCCAGAAAATGCTGATGAATTTCCATTTGATGAGTATGACTATATAATTGATGCGGTAGATACTGTTACAGCTAAGATTTCAATTATTATGAAAGCAAATGAACTTGGAATTCCTGTTATAAGCAGTATGGGTGCTGGTAACAAGCTGGACCCGACAGCATTCAGGGTTGCAGATATATATAAGACAAGGGTGTGTCCTCTTGCGAAGGTTATGCGCCGTGAACTTAAGAAACGTGGCGTTAAGAAGCTTAAGGTTGTATATTCAGAAGAACAGCCAACAAGGCCAATCGAGGATATGTCGATAAGCTGTCGTACTAACTGCATATGCCCACCAGGAGCAGAACACAAATGTACAGAAAGACGTGATATTCCGGGAAGCGTGGCATTTGTGCCATCTGTTGTAGGGCTTATAATTGCTGGAGAGGTGATTAAGGATATCGCAGGGGTTAAT
>FR886223.1:0-221 GCA_000436475.1 Eubacterium sp. CAG:248 | reverse complement strand
AGAACCTGAATGATAATGATATCAAGTGGCAATTGATATGATTATCATTCAGGTTCTTTTTGGGAGAGTGATAACTACAAATTTAAGGGAGTAGGTAGTTATCTGTTTATGAAAAAGTTTATTGAAAGCAATGTCATATGTCTTTCAACAATGATTATATTAGAGGGAAAATGTGAACGTGATATGTAAAAGATGTGAGTAAAATGTGAATTATAAAAACA
>FR886222.1:3843-18812 GCA_000436475.1 Eubacterium sp. CAG:248 | reverse complement strand
TATAATCTCTCCAAGAAAATTATACAACTCAATCGCATTTTCTTAATGCGTTAAAGATACATTATAGAAACTTACATCTATATCTCCCTGTAAATGTTTCACCTCCTGCCAGCTCGTTGCCCCATTCTCTGGCATCAAGACTGCCGTCTGAATCTATGGCATCTGTTCTTCCGTACCATGGTTCTATACACACGAAAGGTACTCCTTTTCCTGCTGCTGACCATAGTCCGAAAACAGGAGCATTAAACATAACTTCTACAACTGGTTCACAATCCTTACTTAAGCTTACCTTCTTAATCCCACTGTTTTCAACAATGAGAGCATCTTTATCAAAAAACTCCTTTGTGATTGTAACATTGTTGTTTACAAGCGTAAGATAATGTTCCTCTGGCATAAGAAGTCCATCCTCTGATAACAGCTTATAAGCCACATTATCATTCTCAGTATCAAACCTTAACTGTGCTCCTATAGCATTATCACCACATACAAATGCCGGATGTCCACCTATACTAAAATACATAACATCATCACCAGTATTCTTTACTTCCCATATTGTGCTTATATTATTTCCACTAAGTCTATGAGTTATCATCAGTTCAAAATCAAAAGGATACTTTTGCTTTGTTGCTTCACTTGATGTCAGACTCATTATTATCACATTATCTTCCTTATGAACCAATGTGAATTCAGAATCTCTTGCAAAGCCATGCTGTGTCATATGATACTCTTTTCCTTTATATACAGAAGTATCATTCTTATATCTTCCTACAAGTGGAAAAAGAACTGGTGTATGTCTTTTCCATGCATCCGGATTGCCGTTCCATATATACTGCTTTGAATCCTGCTTTCTTACTACAGATATTATCTCACATCCTTTTGAATCAATTATTATATCAAAATCGTCATTATAAAGTTTATACTGCATACTCTGTTACCCTCTCACTAAATTTTAATCAAAATACTATTATGATAAAAGAATCAGAATGTATCCTGACTCTTACATCATTTTAACATAATAATTGCTCTAATTACAATTATTACTATTGCTCATTATATATATCTTATATATTCATTGTATACACAAACAGGAGATATGCAGTCATCCCGCATATCTCCTGTTTGTTGTTACTATAATATTGGAAAGTTTTTATACTAATCACTTAGTATGTTTGTTTTATTTTATGATGTGAGTATCACACTTACATCATATTATACAGGCACAAATGTATTCTGCCTATACAAGCTTATTTCTTGTAACCGAATTCTGGAATTTCACTCCATCTGTTACGGAAGTAGTGTGCTACCATCTTAGGCTTTCTATCCCTTGTGAATAAGCCCTTCTTGTTACCCTGTACTCTGAGTAAGCTCTGGCTTGTAGCAAAATCTGCAAAGTTCCATGCCTGCTCACCAACTACGAATTCGAATTCATCAAATACCTTATTGTTCATCTCATAATACTCAACCTGATATTCCTCTGTATACATAACAGATGTTGTATCGTGAAGTCCGCTGACAGTATCTGCACCATATTCTGTAAACACTACTGGTTTTCCAAGCTTGCCCCAGTCTGAAAGCTCCTTGCGGAGTCCTTTTTCAGAGATTTCAAGGTCTGGTCCACCAAAATACCAGCCATAATAACGGTTAAGGCATATAACATCGCTTAATTTAGAAGAACAATCAGTATCAGCAGTTGTTCCCTGAACACTTACTAATGTGCAAGGACGTTTCTGTGGATCGATTTCCTTTGCAAGGTCAAACAATGGTTTAAAGTAATCATATGCTCCCTCTGCTGCTGAGTCAGGCTCATTGGCAATGCTCCACATAACAACACATGCATGGTTCTTATCTCTTGAAATAAGGTCTCTTATAACATCCTTATGATGCTCCTGTGTCTGAACTCCGTGTTCTTTATCAAATGTACCGATTCTTTCTCCACCAAAGTTAGCACCGCCGCCAAACTGAAGATTAACACCTACTGCTGTTGTTTCATCAATAACAACGATACCTTCCTCGTCACATAATCTCATCATCTCTTCACTATATGGATAATGGCTCGTTCTGAAGCTGTTAGCATGCTGCCACTTCATAATAGATATATCCTTTGTGTTCATAGGAAGATTAATTCCTCGTCCATTAGGGAATGTATCCTCGTGCTTTCCATAGCCCTTAAAGTAGAATGGTTTTTCATTAATAAGGAACTTAACTCCATCTACTCTTACGCTTCTTACACCATATGGAAGAGTATATACATCTTCTCCTGCTGTAACCTTTATCTGGTAAAGATAAGAATTTAATGGCTGCCAAAGCTTTACATTCTCAAGTTCAATCTTTCCCTGTGTTCCTGCTGCCTCTGCAACCTTGTTACCCTCAGCATCAAACACCTCAACCTTACAAGCTGTGCTATCCTTATCCACACCCTCAATATCAACAGCATAGTTAAGTACTGCTGATGGTGTTTCCTTTCCAAAGTCAATATCTGATGTTACAGTAATATCATTAATATAAGTCTTTGGTGTTGTGTATATCTTAACTGGTCTTGTGATACCGCAGTAGTTAAAGAAGTCAAAGTTAGGATTATTCTGAGGCTTTTCAGATGCTCCTGCACCCATTCCGCCCATCAGACCGCTCATCATATTAGCCTTACCACCAACTGGAAGAGTTGTATAATCAATAACATTATTAACTGCTATTGTAAGAAGATTATCACCATCCTCTAATACATCATTTAACTCAACCTCAAATGGAAGGAAGCCACCCTTATGCTCACATATTAAATTACCATTAAGATAAATCTTTGCATAATGTGTTACTGCTGCACATCTTAATACAATTCTCTGACTCTTTACATATGATGGAACTGAAATTTTTCTCTGATAGAATACCCATCCATAATGATCCCTGAAATCAGCTCCTTCCTTTAAATCGTTGTATGAAGCTGGAACTGGCATAGTATCTGCATCCTTTAATGGTGCTTCATACCATTTCTCATCAAAGCCTTTGCCATTGTCTAACTTAAAATCCCATACTCCGCTTAAGTCACTTAATAATCTTGATTCTGTTAAAATTGGATATAACATAATTGATTCCTCCTGTGATTTTAATAATTTTGTATAATAATTTTATTTTTCATTTCTCTTAATTCTAAGTTTCTCTGCATTCTCTTCAACTCTCTTCTTATTAAGAGGATATAAGAACCGTAAAGCAAGTAAAAGTAATATCATTCCTCCTGCTGGAACAAGGCAGGTAATGTTATATATTCCGTCTACTACCTTTGGATCAAAGGCTGTTAATGAAGTATATCCTATTATTGAAAGAAGCACTCCTGATAAACCTGATGAACAAGCCTGTCCAAGCTTTCTTGCAAATGAATATACTGAATAAATTGTTCCGTCCTGACGGACTCCTGTCTGAACCTCTGACTCGTCAATTACATCTGTGATCATAGCCCATATTACCATATTGAACATTGAAGTTCCTATTGTAGCTACGATTATTAATCCTACCCATACCCATACATTGTGTGTATGAATTATGAATAATAGTATGAAAGAAGCTGCACTTATAAAGCATCCTATCATTGATAATTCTTTTTTACCTATCTTTGAAGCAAGCTTTACTATAAAGGTTGAAAGTGCAAGTATAACAACTGTTCCTGCAAGACTTGCAATAGACATAGCCTTTATGTTACCAAAGTAATTAGGATATACATAAGCATTCATGTTGCTTAATGATAACTGTGCAAGTAAGAATACTAATGCACATACAATAATTCCTATTAATGACTTATTATGAACAAGCTGCTTAATGAGTTCCTTGAATGAGAACTTCTGTGTATTCTGTTCTACCTTAACTCTTTCTGTTGTCATATGATAGCAGAGCATATAGCATATAACTGCACCTATTGAACAGATTAATGCTCCAATCATCATCTTTTCGCCAGATAATACTGAATTACCGGCTGCATCTGTATAATATACTACAAGTGGTAATATAACACCAATAGCTGTCTGTGCAAGTGTTGCACCAATTGTTCTCCAGTTAGAAAGTGATGTTCTGTCTGTTGGGTTATCTGATATTGCAGATGCCATTGAACCATAAGGAATATTAACTCCTGTGTAACATACGCTTCCCCAGAGAAGATATGTGAAGAACATCCAGAATATCTTAAAGCCCATTGGCATTCCCTTGAAATATGTTGCATACATCAGAAATGAAGCAACTGCAACAGGACCACACATACGTCTTATCCAAGGAGCGAACTTACCTTTCTTACCAGGTCTGCTTCTATCAACTATCTGTCCCATAGTTACATCTGTTATCGCATCAACGAATCTTGCTGCCATCATCATAAGTCCTACAAGTGCTGCTGAAACACCCATAACGTCTGTGTAGAATTTAAGTAAAAACATTGCTGATAACAAAAATGTAAAATCATTACCAAAATCACCAAACATATAGCCCAGCTTATCTTTTATACCGAAAGGCTTTACCTTTCCATTAGTATCATTCATTACACATCCTCCATTTCTGTACATACACATTCTTATATGCAATATGTACACCTTATATTTTTGCGTTGAATTCTTTTAAAGACCGTCTTTAAATATTTGTTTGCACCCCTTTGTGTGCTTGTTTTCTATGGTCTTATAATAACTTTTTTATACATTTTCTGTTATTACTATATTTAGTATTTATCGTACAATTTTTACCCTTGCAATTTTTATACTAAAAATTATACCCTTTTATATTTAAATTATACTAACATGTCAGTTGTGTCTATATTGACATGTTAGTATTGCGTTTGTGACATGTTAGTTTTTTTTATTTTATAATTGTTACAGACATTAAATTTATGTTTCACGCACATATCATAATTCAAAAAATTATTTTACAAATAATAATTATTAGATAATATTTTATACAACTTATGCTATAATATGATGTATTAGGATTGCTACATTGCTATACAATTCACGCAATCCTTAAACAACGCAAATACATAGTTTTGGGGGATATATATGGAATATAAAATATATTTAGATTATACAATTGAGCTTTTATCACAAATAAAAATTCCATCCTACATTATTGACACTCCTTACATATGGGATAATCAAATTGATGGTGGACTTAGAAATAACATTTTCACCCAGAATGCTAATATGAATAATCAAGAAAACTTCAGCCAGTTCATCAGCTCCTATAACAGGGATAATACTGCATTATTTATACATGACAGCTTTTCATGTGAATATATACATATTAAGCTTCCGGACAGCACAAGAGTATTCATAGCAGGCCCATTTTCATATGAACGATACACTAACCAGAGAATACATGACTTATGTTCTTACAATTCAGTTCCTGTGCAGTATAATGAATTTATGCAGCTGTACTACTCTGCTCTTCCAGTATTTGCTGATGAACGCTGTATTACAGCTATTATAAGCTGTCTTTGCAGCAAGCTTTGGGGTAATAATTATACTATTGAAAAAAAACATATACTTAATAAAAATTCAACACAATATATGTATAAAGAAGAGGCACCTGAGCCTACAAAAAAATCTATCGAAGTTCTGGAATCCCACTATAAAAATGAAGCATTTCTTATGGAATGTATAGCACATGGAGATTACAGGTCAATTGAAAGTATGGAACATCTTAACTCTGCTAATATAAAGCCACGCTTATCTGACTCTATTCGTGACAGAAAGAACTTTATGATCATACTAAATACAATCTGCCGTAAAGCTGCACAGACTGCATATATACATCCAGTACATCTGGATGAAATATCGCGCAAATTTGCAATTAAAATTGAAGACTGCACATCAATCGCACAGCTTGAAGTATTAGAAAATGAAATGACAAGAAAATATTGTCTTCTTGTCCAGTCATACTCATTACGGGCATATAGCAAGCCTATACAGAATATAATCAACTATATATCCTTTAATCTCACAGCTGATTTAAGCCTTAACGCTTTATCAGAAGAGTTTATGTTAAACAGCAGTTATTTATCAACGCTCTTTAAAAAAGAAACGGGAGTAACTCTGACAAACTTCGTAAACAATAAAAGAATCGAGCATGCAATATATCTGCTCAACACAACACAGTCAGCTATCCAGGATGTTGCCGCACAATGTGGCATCAACGATGTGAACTACTTTACCAAGCTTTTTAAAAAGCTTAAAAACATGACTCCTACGCAATACCGCGAAATGATACAACACAAATAAGCTATAAATCAAAAAAGACTGCCGTAAGGATAATATGATGTAAGTGGCAAAATTCACTTTTGACACTCACATCATAATATATTACGTCAGTTTTTTTCAAAATATTCTGGATATATTCCCTTAAGCTTATCAAGCTCATTAAATATTCTGCTTATATGTGCCTTTATAACACGAAGATACATTCTCTTATCTTTATTTTTTATTGCTTCTATAAGCATTTCATGTTCATCATTGGTCTTTGCGCTTATGCTTTTATTTAATTCCGCAAGATACCTTATCCTGTTATAATGGCTCATCTGTGTCTGGATTATATTCATGGCAAGCTTTTCACCGGAACATTCGTATATCAACTTATGAAATTCATTATCTATCTCTATTCTTGGAATATTTTCCACTTCTTCTTTATAGTTAATAAGACGGTTATTAAGCTGTGTCATCTTATCAAGCATATCATCGCTGGCATTTTCAAATATTGCATCCACCATTCCAATCTCAAGACTTTTTCTGACAAACCATTCCTGCTCCGAACGCTTACAGTTAATACAGGCTACATATGTTCCAGACTGTGGTATGATTTTTAAAAGTCCCTCTTTTTCAAGATTAACTATTGCCTCTCTTGCAGGTGTTCTTGATACATCATATCTTAAAGCAATCTTCTGGGCACTTATGGAATCTCCCGGAAGCAGCTTAAAATTCATTATATCGTATTTTAATTTTTCATATGTTTCTTCGTTTAATGATTTCTCCATAGCTGTACAACCTTTCTGTATATTGATAAATGGTTCCTTTTTCAGAAAATAATCCTTATGATGATATGTATAGCTGCAGATATAGCTGTTTTTTACATCATATAACAAAATACCGCCCAGGGCTTGTATAACAAATAAGTTCCAAGCTCTGAACGGCAATGTATTTATATAAATTAAAGATACTTCTTAAGTGTTTCTCTTACTGCACCTTTTCCTGATATTTCTTCTACAAATATCTCTTCAACCTTATCACCGATTCCTGCTTCGTATAAATTTATACCAAATATATTAACATTTGACAACAAATTCTTCAACTGACCTGTGTAAGATGATGGCTCACCCCATATAATACCTTTAATCTGGTCTTTTAATTCATCAGCCATAGGATCTGGTGATAACTCAAAAGCAGCGCCATCATCATCCACTCCAAGAAGATATCTGCACCAGCCGGCAATTGCAAGTGGAATAGCCGTAAGCGACTTTGCACTTCCATCTTTAGCTACATATGCCTTGATTGTTTCTCCATATCTTATCCCAACCTTCTGTGATGTGTCTGTTGCTATTCTTTGTGGTGTATCCGGCATAAATGGATTAGGTATACGGACATTAATAACCTCATCCGCAAACTTAACAGGATCTATAATTCCTGGATTAGTAACAACTGGCATTCCCTCAACCAGTCCTATTCTTCTTACAAGCTCTGAAAGTTCTTTATCCTTCATCTCATCAGCTATCAGGTCATAGCCTAATACACAGCCATATACTGCAAGTGCTGTGTGTAACGGATTAAGACATGTAGTAACCTTCATTCTTTCTACCTTGTTAACAGTATCCCTGTCTGTCATATAAACCCCCGCCTTTTCAAGCTGTGGTCTTCCATTAGGAAATCTGTCCTCTATAACAAGATACTGTGGTCCCTCTGCATTAACAAAAGGAGCTATATAAGTCCTCTTAGATGTAATAACTGGTGCCATAGCTTCAACGCCAGCATCCTCCAATGCCTTTGCAACTGAATCTGCTGGTCTTGGAGTAATCTTATCTATCATAGACCATGGGAATGATATCGTATTCTCATCGTTGACATATTTAACAAAATCTTCCCCAACAAAGCCTTTCTTTGCCCATTCACTTACCATTTCTGTTACTGAGTTTCTTAACTTTTCGCCATTGTGTGAGCAGTTATCCATAGATACAACAGCTAAAGGTGCCTTGCATGTATTAAATCTTTCTAATAAAAGAGCAGCTACAACTGCCATAGCAGATGATGCCTTATCAGGTCCATTATCAATATCACTCTTGATGAATGGGAAAAACTCTCCCTTTGCATCATGAAGCGCATATCCCTTTTCTGTTATTGTAAATGAAATCATCTGAAGCTGCGGACTTGCAAATATTGTCTTTAATCTTGACCAGTCTTCTTCTACTGCTGACTGTGCCTTAACAGCCTCTGTAAGAGAACCTAGCACCTTCTTATCTGTACTTCCATCTTCCTTTAATGTAACAGCCATAACAAGATTGTCAAATGGTGTGTATATCTTATCAACCACATCATAATCAAATGTTTCAACACAAGTGATTCCTTTATCTGATAATCCCTGCTCAAGCAGCGAATCTGCTATCCCACCTATAAAAATCCTGAAAATATTACCTATTCCAAAATGAACCCATACAGGTGCTTCCTTTGTTGCTGTGGCAACTTTCTCAACATCATATGATGGAAGCTTTATCCCTGCCTTTTCCCATTCTTTTTTATCCTTAATACCTTCTATTGAAAGCTTCATAATAATCCTCCATTCTTGCCCTGCTTACGGACATAACCTAATCAATTGATATATGTCTGAAACGATTTATCTTTCTGACTTAACAATAGCCTCCCATAAGCCATTAAGATATGTTGCTCCTAATGCTCTGTCATAAAGACCATAGCCTGGCATAGCTACCTCATCCCATATCATTCTTCCGTGATCTGGTCTGATCACACCATCAAAACCTGTATCATGTAAGGTCTTCATGATCTTATACATATCCATAGAGCCATCTGTTGATAAATGTGCAGCCTCTTCAAAATCTCTTGGAGAATTATACTTAAGATTTCTTACATGTGCGAAAGGTATTCTTCCTCTGCAGGCTTTAATAATCTCACAGATGTCGTTATTCTGGTTAGAACCAAATGAGCCTGTACAAAGTGTGATGCCATTATAAGGCTTATCAACTGCATCAAGAAGCTTTGTAACAGAATCCTTACCTGTCATGATTCTTGGAAGTCCGAATATAGGCCATGCTGGATCATCAGGATGGATACCCATCTTTATATCATACTTCTCACATACAGGTCCGATAGCTTCAAGGAAATATACAAGATTGTTAAAAAGCTTATCAGCATCTACATCCTTATACATCTCAAAAAGCTCTTTAAGATGATCAAGTCTTTCTGGCTCCCAGCCTGGCATAACGAAACCGTTAGACATCTTTGCCACTGATTCCTTCATGTGTTCTGGATCAATCATATCTACTGTATCCTGATTATAAGCAAGAACTGTTGAACCATCTTCTCTTACTCTTGCAAGCTCAGAACGTGTCCAGTCAAATACTGGCATGAAATTATAACATACCATATGAATATCTGCTTCACCAAGTGCCTGTAATGTCTTGATGTAATTATCAATATGCTCATCTCTCTTAGCTGTACCAATCTTAATGTCATCTGAAACATTAACTGACTCTATACCTGCTATTCCTAAGCCTTCCGCTTCAACCACTCTCTTAAGCTCTGCTATCTCTTCTGGCAGCCATAACTCCCCTGCCTGCTTGCCGAAAAGTGTTGTAATAACATTCTTAACCCCCGGAATCTGTCTTATCTGCTTAAGTGTTACACTGTCATATCCTGGTCCATACCATCTTAATGTCATATCCATAATAAAAAATCCTCCTTAAATAAAAAATAATCATCCACCTTTTATGTTACCCATTAACTGTGGCAGCCATAACAATTATATTATTACTGTTACAGCATTTCTTTATTGATAACATACTAACATGTTAGTTCTAACATGTCAATATATTTATTTGATTTATTTTATATTCTTATATGTTTTTTAAAAAGCAGGAGCTTTTGATGTTCTTATCAAAAGCCCCTGCTTTCATGCCTGCGGATTATTCTTTTATTTATCTGTCGTTGTTCATTCTCCAGTCTATACATCTTTGTAGATATTCAACGTATTCAGGATTCTTACACATACCCTTGCCAGGGTTATCTGATATCTTAGCAACATCCATTCCGTTACACTTTGTCGTTTTCATAACGATATTAAGTGCTGGAACCTTCGTATCATTACTGATATACGTTCCTATTCCAAATGCTACCTTTGCCCTGCCATTAAAATATCTATACAGCTTGTCAGCCCTGTCAAAATCAAGACTGTCACTAAATAACAGAGTTTTATTTCTTGCATCTATTCCAAGACTCTCATAATGCTTAAGCATTTTCTCACCCCATGCATAAGGATCACCGCTGTCATGTCTTACGCCACCAAAAAGTGTTGCATATGTGAGCTGGAAATCCTTTAAGAAGCAGTCTGTTGTTATTGCATCTGTAAGTGCTATACCATTAAGTATGCCATATTCCCTTACCCATGCATCAAGTGCATACCAGTTAGAATATGCCGGATTGTGCTTGTGATTGCCCTGTCCCGTACACATAATCCACTCATGTGCCATAGTACCTACTGGTGTGAGATTATATTTCTTTGCAAGATAAACATTACTTGTTCCTACAAATAATGAATTGCCTTTATAGTCAGCCTCTGATAACGCCTTAACAGCAAGCTCCTGTGCCTCAGCTGATAATCGTCTTCTAAGTCCGAACTCGCTAAAGCTTCCTAATCTGTATACAGTTTCTTTTCCTTCTGTTTCAACAGCGGCATCTGCTTCAAGTGCTGCCATTTTAGCCGATAGTCTCTCCTTAAAGCTGTCAAGAAGTTCATCATAATCGTAAGCCATTCTGAAGTACACTTCATTTACGATAGCAAGCGTTGGTATCTCATACATTGATGTGTTAAGCCATGTACCAAACGTTTCGATACTAAGTCCACATTCTGCATCCGTGGTTATCTTAAAATCTGCATATCTTGCCTGCCATAATCTTAAAAAGTCCACATAACTGCCCTTCATCCACTTTACATTTTCAAGATAATCAAGCTCATCCTCTGTAAATCTCAATGTACAAAAATGCTTTATCTGCTCTCTTATCTCTTCAACCATTTCCTCTGTGAAATGCACATCCTTATTACGGCACTTGAATGTCCATGTTGTCTTATAATCTGAGAACTGATGATATATCGCCTGTCCCATACTGAACTTATACATATCTGTTTCTAATAAACTTGTTATTATTGGATGTAATCTCATAATTTTCCTCTTTTCTGCGCACATCCCTCTCTTACAATGTATGTGGTGCGCCTAATCCTTTTCATTTTAGTCAGGAACATACTCATACAACTCCGAAGCCTTGTTGCCAGTTATGGAAACGCCTTTTCTGTTTAGTGATTTTATTTTATTATCAACATTTCTTTTAAAATTCGTCTTATAAAGCTTTCTGCCAAGTATGATCTCATATACTCTCTGAAGGTCTGGAAGCGTGAATTCCTGTGGCATAAGATTAAATACTATGTCAGAATACTCTGTCTTATTTCTTAATCTCATAAGTCCTTCAAGAACAATCTGTGCATGGTCGAAAGCAAGTGCTTCCTCACTGATAAGCTCAGGAATATAATTCTTAACCTTTAATCTTCCGTTATTAAATATCTTTTCCTTAAGTGAATAGGCTATGTTAATATTCTTCTCACTGTTACTGAAAGTAAGCAGCTTATTATCAAATGTTATATCAAACCATAATGCTTCACTGGCATCATCCCCTGCCTGCGGCTTCATTGTATCTACAGGTATAAGTGTCATATATGCAATATCTATAACCCTCATTCTTGGATCCCTGTCAGGCTGGCTCATAGTATATAACTGCTCCATATATATATCCTTAAGCCCGGTTTCTTCCTCTAACTCCCTGCATGCCGCTGTATATGCTGACTCCTTTATACCAACAAAACCTCCTGGAAGTGCATAGCAACCTATATACGGATGATTGTTTCTCTTTATGAGAAGAAGCTTAAGTCCTTTAAGGTCACTGCTCATGCCAAAAAGCAGCATATCCACTGTAACACTTGGTCTTTCATAATGTCCAGGATTATACTGTGCCAGGAACTCTTTCTCCGTAAGACCGTCTTTATTCTTTCTTAACTCTCCCGGAATATACTTATTATCCGACATATTTTCACCGCCTTTGTAAAAGTAGCTTTTTGATACTTTTATATATACTACTTTTTACAATATATGTAAAGTATTTTTCACAAAAAAACTTTCACAAAAAAGCAGGAAGACACATCCTTAAATCTAAGACATGTCTTCCCACTTTTTATGATAACAAATTATAAAATAATGCGGATGACAGGAATCGAACCTGCACATCGTACGATACTAGAACCTAAATCTAGCGCGTCTGCCAGTTCCGCCACATCCGCATGTATATATCAGTATATCATATTATCATATCCGCGTCAAACCCTATTTTATAAACATTTTCATCTTTTCAGAACTTTTTTCGTTAAGAACATATTTCGTGACATTTAATCATCTGCTTTACAATATTCCCTGATTCATAAGTCTATATGTAACATTCTCCCATGTATGCTCCATCCTGCATAACTCATATGCATTGTCTGCAATACTCTGCAGAGCTGTGTCATCCATAAGCAATTCCCTGACCCGTTTTATCATTGGTTCTATAACCTTATAATCATATCCTGACATTTCATAATCTTTTAACATATTTAAATCATAAAACAATATATCTTTGCCATCTGTAAATATTTCATCAAGATATGAAGATGAGTCTGTAAGACACACTGCACCGTTAAGACAGCTGTTAAATACCCTGTCATGTGCCCCTTTCTTAAACCAAGGCATAACATTTAATGAAATCTTAGCCTGGCTTATATTATCCAGGCACTGCTGGGAATTCGCACTTCCATGCTGTATGATATTTTCAGGATGCTCACATACTATATAGTTATATCCTTCTCCATATGTGTTGACCTTAAGTCCGGAATCCACCAGTGCCCTTATGGCAAGCTCTCTGTAGTGGAACCGCACATTAAGGTCAGCATACATCATACCTGGCATACAATTGCACAGCTGCTCATCTGTCAGATCATTGAATTCTTCTCTTAAATGTTTCTCGGCAGCCTCATCTATCGTCATATCTGGATGATTTATAATATCTGATAACACTTTCTCATAGAAATCTATATAATCCTGTTCAAGATTATCTATCTGCTTTCTTAATATATGCTTTGGTGTATAATTTCCTGTAAATATAATATCCATCGGTCTGTCTTTAACAGGTATATATACACCCTTTTCATATGCTTTTCTGTCTTTATTAACCTCTGTTCCCGCAGATGCCATAAACAGAGTTTTAACATCCGGATAGAACCTGTTCATATATTCCATATGAACTTTATCAATATCTATCTGCACATAATTCTGTGGCCTAGTTGCAAGATATTTGTGGTAATACAGCGGATGATCTACGACTATATTAACAACCTTTATTCCTGAATAATCCCAGAAATTCCAGTTAAGCTTCTGATACAGTCCTGTTTCTCCCTCAAGTCCTTCAAAATTAAATGTAAGTACAACAAACTCTTCATCTTTATGTGCATTATAAATTTCAAGCAAATGGACAAAACTGCTTTCAGACATAAAAAGGTCATACCAGAACACATCATATTCATCCTCTGGCAGATATCTGGATATCTCTACTGAAAAAAATTCAAGTGTTTCTACTCCACCTTTAAACATAATCACATGCTTCATATTAACCCTCATTTCTGACTGCAATTTGACCAATATCTATGCTTTCTACTTATAATTCAGGCTATTTTTTACTTTTCATCTAATGCAGACTGAATTACATGATCAACAGTTTTTAATAGCTTCAAACACACCATCAAGTGCAGCTGTATCAAGTTCCTCTGCCCTGCCCGCATCAATGTGCTTAGCAACCTCTGGGTCTATAGGCATCTTTGCAACTGTCTTAATTCCAAGCTCTCTGGCAGTTTCATCTATATTGCTCTTACCATAAATATAGTGTATATTGCCGCAGTCAGGGCACTTGAAATATGACATATTTTCTACTATTCCAAGTACTGGGATATCCATCATCTTTGCCATATTAACTGCCTTTTCTACTATCATGGATACAAGATCCTGAGGCGATGTTACAACAATAATTCCATCTACAGGAAGTGTCTGGAATACTGTAAGTGGTACATCTCCTGTTCCTGGAGGACAGTCTATAAACATACAGTCTATATCCTCCCAATCAACATCTTCCCAGAACTGCTTTACAGCACTTGCTATAACTGGTCCTCTCCATATAACCGGATCTGTTTCATTATCAAGAAGATAATTAAGAGACATCGTCTTGATTCCTGTTTTAGTTTCTGGTGGATAGATTACTGTTCCTGTTTCATTGCAGGTAGCCTTACCTGAAAGTCCGAACGACTTAGGTATAGAAGGTCCTGTTATATCAGCATCAAGTACTGCTGTTTTAAGTCCCTCCCTGCGTGACTTAACCGCAAGCATTGAAGTGACAAGTGACTTACCAACTCCACCTTTACCGCTGACAACAGCTATAACCTTCTTTATATTTTTATTATTATCATTTCTTGTATTCTGTGGCACTTCTCTTTCTGCGCAATCTGAACCACAGCTTGAACAATCATGTGAACATGCTTCGCTCATCATATACCTCCCTGTTTCTTACTTTATTTAATGATAAAATGATGTGACTATCGTTGTATATTTTACCATATATTTATTTTAAGTCAAAGTTATACGACATATTCGTCTGACTAATAATTTT
>FR886222.1:0-3809 GCA_000436475.1 Eubacterium sp. CAG:248 | reverse complement strand
ATCTTGACATTATAAATAACATGTAATATATTTAATGTACTAACTGTACTACTCGGAATAATACAGTTAGTACAATCAATGCATTTGATAAAACTACATAAGGAGGATTGATAGCACTATGTTCGTTATAGATGTCATGTCGCGAGTGCCTGTATATGAACAGCTTATTAATCAGGTTGAAGAACAGATTCTGACTGGTCTTTTAAACAGCGGCGATAAGATGCCATCGGTAAGAAGTCTGTCGGTAAGTCTTTCCATCAACCCAAACACAATACAGAAAGCCTATACAGAGCTTGACAGAATGAAGCTTATCATAACAGTACCTGGAAAAGGCTCTTTCGTATCTTCTGAAGCACTTAATATTCTTGGAGCCAGTTCAAGGGAAAAGATGCCGGAATTCAAGCAGGCTATCAAGGAACTGGCTCTTGCCGGAATAACTAAATCTGAGATTATGGAAGCTGTTGATGAAGTATTTAAGGACCTATAATTCCAAAACAAAATGAAAATATAACAATTAAGAGGAGGTTTTTCAATGATAAAAGCAGAAGGTATTCACAAGACATTCGAGGATTTTACCGCTCTCGATAACATAACCTGCAGCATAAGCGATGGATGCATATATGGCATGGTCGGCTCCAACGGTGCTGGTAAATCAACATTTTTAAGAGTATTGTCTGGCATATATAAACCAGATAAAGGATGTGCATACATTGATAATGCACCTATATATGAAAATCCGAAAGTAAAAGAAAACATTGTATTTGTTGCAGACGAATTATTTTTTCTGCCAGGTGCAACTATTAACAAAATGGCTGCTCTATACAGTTCAATATACAACAGCTTTGACTGGGATCGATATCTAAAGCTTACTGAACTTTTTGAGCTTAATCCAAAGAAACCAATAGCCAATTTTTCCAAAGGTATGAAAAGGCAGGCAGCTATTATTCTTGCACTTTCAACAAGAGCTAAATATATGTTTTTTGATGAAACCTTTGATGGACTTGATCCAGTTATGCGTAACCTAGTTAAGAAGCTTATATGCAACGATGTAGCAGAATATAATGCAACTGTTATAGTGACCTCACACTCTCTTCGTGAACTTGAAGACATATGTGATCATCTTGCACTTCTTCACAAGGGCGGGCTTGTACTTGACAGCGATGTACTTGAGCTTAAAACATCACAATTCAAAGTACAGATTGCATTTAAGGACATATTCGGAAAGTCAAAGTTTGAAGGACTTAACATAACAAGATACCGTCAGCAGGGTTCGGTTGCAAACATGATTGTTAATGGTGACCGTGAAGAAACTATACATTACCTTCGTGACATGAATCCTGTTATATTGGATGTACTACCACTCACTCTTGAAGAAGTATTCACATATGAGATGGAATCTCTTGGTTATGAATTCAATGATGCTCTTGAAGTAGAAATAAACAACAAATAAATAAAATCAATATCCCAGCTTTTGTTAATGTGATTTATATTACACATAGAAATGGAGGTTATAATGAATAACAAACTTAATAACAGAAATATATTCAGTGTCAAACTATTCTGGCAGTCATTCCTGCAGCTTAAAATAATAGGTATTATATCAACAGCTATTATGATCTGCATAACTGCCCTTCCTATAATCATGGATGGTATCTACATAAAGAACATGATTAAGGCAAATAAAAATGCTGTGGCTTCAGGCGTAGCTATAGCAAATAGCAGCTTTGACTACACATCTATCGTATCACCTGTATCATCGGCATCCTATCTGCTTATTGTCATTGCACTTATCACACCTGTACTCTGCCTTTATGCATGGTTTTTTCTAAACAAAAGAAGTACAAGTGATTTCTACCATTCATTATCATATAAAAGGCAGAATCTTTTTCTTTCAAGATTCGCTGCTATAACAGCATGGCAGATTATAATAATGCTTTCAACATATGTAACTGGTTTTATATGTTATCACATATTCAGTAAATATTTTATTGTAGATTATTCTACAACATTTCACGTATATGCAGCAGAATTCTTATGTGCACTTTTATGCTCTGCTGCTATTGCACTTGCCTGCTCTGTCACAGGAAATATATTCAGTAATATATGTCTGTCGGGAATTATTATATTCCTGCCAAGATTCATACTTATTCTTGTGAATTCAAAAGTCAGCAACATATATGCAGCTGCATCATCAACTCATTTTATGCCTTTGCTTGACAACTCATACAACATGCTGACTGGACAGTTCCTGTCAATATTTGAGCCTGCGTATTTTTCATCAGACTACTTATCTAACATGTTGCTTTCTGGTGTATCAAACACATATACTCTTATACTTGCAATCATATATGCTGTCATAGCATGTGCATTATTTACTATAAGAAAAAGTGAAACTGCTGGAAAACCTGCCCTTAGCTGGAAGCTACAGTTTGCCATACGATGTGTAATAGGCTTTACTATAAGTATTTTCGGAACATTTGTGTATGTGCAGATGTCAAAAGAGGATTACTCATATGGCACCTCACCTTATATGTATACAATAATTGCATTTATAATAGCTGCCATAGTCGTCATAGTATACGAACTCATATCTAGCAAAAAGCTTCATCGTGTATTAAACGCAGTTCCTTCTATAATCGTTGCCTATGTGCTCGCTATTATATGTGGATTTCTATTAAATGCCGGAATCAACAACATGACTTCCTACCGTGCTAACGCAGATAACATAGATTACATCACATTATCTGTCGAGAACCGGTATTACAGGTCTGAATATACGGATTATTTTGAAAATGTTATTAAAAACATAAAAATAAACGACAAAAACACTATAAAGCTTATAGCTGATATATACAACGATAACGCTGAACAGCTTGATAATTTTAATGAACAGCTTTATTACACACGTTCTTCTGTGAACTATGTAACATATGAAGTATACTTTAAAGATGGAATTTTAGGCAGATACCGCAAGATATTTTTAAAGGAAAGTGATGTTAATAAGCTTGCCAGTGCACTCACTAAAAACGAGGATTTCTGTTCAGAATATAAGAATCTTCCTTCATACGAGGATGCTAATATCACCTTTTCAGATTATATATCTGAAGATAAAACACGTGATATATATAATATAATGTTAAAAGAAATAAAAAGCATGCCATTTTCAGACTGGTACCAGCTAGTAAGCCAGACCTCTAACCATAGCAGTGGTGACGTATCATATGTCACAGCAGTATTTTCACGAAATGGAACAACGTATTCAGCAAGATTCTGCCTGTCAAGTCTCATGCCTGAAGCTGTAAATGCATACTACAACGCTGCCAATAAGACATGTGCAGACAATAATCCACAAACCTTTAACCGGATGAAAAATGCACTCACAAATATAATAAATGATAGTAATGAAGCATCAAATGTATTTTCAAAATCACATACAAATACATCTTCAAATGCAGCTTCAAGCGCACTTTCAAATACATCTTCAAACGCAGCTTATTCAATGTATGTAAGTGTATATTCTCTTGATTCTACAGAATATAGTTCTTTAATTTATAATAATTTCAATAATAAAGAACTTGCTAAGGCTATACTTAAAGAGCTAGAGAATCCTTTTGAGAAGAATTTCGATTCAACTAAACCAGTTATTGAAATAAGATATTATGATGACGATAACAGTGGAAGCTATTCATACTATGTCCAGCCCGCCGGATATGAGCATATGTCGGACTATCCTGAGTATGAAGAAAACCAGCAATATTGATGTTTAATTAAATATTAGTTGACGAACGGACGACAAATATAAGCTACAG
>FR886221.1 GCA_000436475.1 Eubacterium sp. CAG:248 | reverse complement strand
AAGGCTAAGACAGCTACTACAACTATCGATGCAGCTATCAAGAAGGTATCTAAGGCAAGAGGTCAGATGGGTGCTGTTCAGAACAGACTTGAGCACACAATCAACAACCTTGATACAGCTTCTGAGAACCTTCAGACAGCAGAGTCACGTATCCGTGATACAGATATGGCTGAAGAGATGGTTAACTACAGCAAGAACAGCATCTTAGCTCAGGCTGGACAGTCTATGCTTGCACAGGCTAACCAGGCTAACCAGGGTGTTCTTACACTCCTTCAGTAATTTAGGCAGTATGTAGCTAATACATAAGAACAGCTTATTTATAAAGGTTTGTCGATACACATTAAATACATTTAGTATGTAATCGTTATAATCCCCCATTCATACAACCCATGTGAGTATGAATGGGGGATTTATTTTTATTTAATTGTAATTATTTTGCTAAATATTTTATTGAAAAGAGAGGATGCATTTATAATTCTGAATATATTAAAAGCAGACTGTTAATGATGTCCGTTAATGATTTGTTGAAACAAAAATATTACCAATTACAACATTTATCCTGCAACATACAACAAGCGTATAAAAAATATATTGTAAATATACAGCAAATATGTTTATATAATACCAATACTATTATTACTAGTATGACAATAAAAAACGTAATTAAATTAGTAATAAAATTAGTAATGAAATTAAAAGTACGGAGGGGATATGAATTTGAAGTTAAACAGAAAGTTCAAGGATACATTGTTCAGGAAGGTTTTCAATAATAAGAGGGATTTGTTAAGTTTATACAACGCGTTGAACAATACAGAACATACGGATGAGAGCCTGATTACAATTAACACGATAGAGGATGCGATATACATAGGGTATAAGAATGATATTTCATTTATTATTAATAGCGAATTGAATCTTTATGAGCATCAGAGCAGCGTGAATCCCAATATGCCTGTAAGAGGGCTGATTTATTTTGCTGAGCTGTATAAGGGCTACATAGAGCAGAATAATCTGCTTATATATAATGAGCGGCTTGTTAAGCTACCATTTCCAAGATATGTTGTTTTTTATAATGGAACGGAGGATGAACCAGAGGAACAGGAATTAAGATTGTCAGATTCATTTGTACAGGTGCCTGGGGGGGAAGCACAGAGAACGGATATAGTAGAAGCAGAAGCTAATAAACCTAGCGTAGAAGTAACTGTACAACTACTTAATATCAACTATGGGTGTAATCAGGAACTGCTGGAAAAGTGCCAGAAGCTGATGGAGTATTCAAGATTTATTGCACTTGTAAGAGTGAAAAGCGATATGTTGACGGAGAAATATAAGAAAGAAATGAAGTCAGTTAATAAGAAAGAAATATTTGCAGAGGCAGTAGCACTTGCAATTGATGAAGCAATACGCGATAATGTACAAGATTTATTGCACTTGTAAGAGTGAAAAGCGATATGTTGACAGAGGAATATAAGAAAGAAATGAAATCAGTTAATAAGAAAGAAATATTTGCAGAGGCCGTAGCACTTGCAATTGATGAGGCAATACGCGATAATGTATTAAAGGATATCCTTAGTAAAAATATGGCGGAGGTGACCGATATGTTATTGACAGAGTTTGATGAAAAGGCATATATAGAGGGCGTGAAAAAGCAGAGTTATGAGGAAGGAGAGATGATAGGAGAAGCAAGAGGGAAGGCAAAAGGAGAGGCAATAGGAGAAGCGATAGGAGAAGCAAGAGGAAAGATAAAAGGAGAGGAGAAACTAGCAAGGTTAGTAGTGGAGCTAAAGAAAAGAGGAAGAGTGGAAGATATAGCAAAGGTGACGGATGAAGGTGAAAGAGAAAGACTGTATAGGGAATTCAATATATGAGAGTTTAATAAGGCGTATATAGAGGGCGTGAAAAAGCAGAGCTATGAGGAAGGAGAAGTAAGAGGAGCGGAGAAACTAGCAAGGTTAGTGGTGGAACTAAAGAAAAGAGGCAGAGTGGAAGATATAGCAAAGGTGACAGATGAAAGTGAAAGAGAAAGGCTGTATAAGGAGTTCAATATATGAGGGTTTAATATTGTACAATCATCAGAATATGCGTATACAATATGCTACAATCTTTACACAATTCAAACAATTCACATTACTATTAAACAACTGAATGACAAGTTGGAAATAAAACAACAAGTGAGTGTTAATATACAATTACAAACAAACAAGACCTTAAACATATTAATAATCGATATAAAAGATATATATTAACTATATTAAAAGAGACAAGTTCATAAGATAATATATTAATAGATAGATTATATATCGAAACCATTCATTAAGAATGTTAATATAGATGTAAGGAATTGAGTGAGAAAGGAAGGTATAGTCCAATGGAAATATGACACATACCAAGCATTATGAATAATTATATTCATTGTAGAATAGTTAATTAAAAGAATAATGATTTGGAGGAAAACACAATTGAATAACTTAGAATAACGGTTACTATATTACATAGCGATAATATAGTAACCGTTTTTTATTTGTTGCATTGCTGCAGAAAGGCTTTATTTATTATTAGTTATGAATGGTTGTATTATTACATTAAATATTAATTATATTAAGTACCTTATCATCATAAGATGTAAGCTTCAATAAAAAGGGAATAGTTACCAATACATTATATAGCCGCCGCCATACATTATACTGATAAATATTCCCTGTTATATATATAAATGCTAAGACCTTATGGTCATCTATTACTTAGCACATCTTTCGTTATACTCTTTAACTCTCTTCTGGATTCTGTCAACAGGATTAAGAAGATCACTGATTGAAGAATCATGGTTAAGTGTATCAATAAGAAGAGCCATGTATTTACTCATGTCTACGTTGATATACCAAGGCTTAGAAAGAAGTTCTGCTGGCTGGTAAACAAGGTTAGTAGTAAGAATCTTATCGATAATACCCTTTTCGTAAGCTTCATCGAACTTATCAAAGCCGTTAGTGAAAAGACCAAATGTAGTGGCACAGAATACTCTGCTTGCACCTCTCTTCTTCAACTCAGAAGCAACATCTATCATACTTTCACCAGAAGATATCATATCGTCAATAATGATAACATCCTTGCCCTCTACGTTAGTACCAAGGAATTCATGGGCAACGATAGGGTTACGTCCGTTAACAATCTTAGTATAATCTCTTCTCTTATAGAACATACCCATATCAAGACCAAGTACATTGGCAAAGTATACAGCACGTCCCATACCACCCTCATCAGGGCTGATTACCATCATATGTTCGCTGTCGATATGAAGATCATCTACGCCAAGTAAAAGGTACTTAATAAACTGATATGTGCATGATACAGACTCGAATCCCTTAAGTGGAATAGAGTTGTGTACTCGTGGATCATGTGCATCAAAAGTGATGATATTCTCAACACCCATAGCTGTAAGCTCCTGAAGCATAAGAGAACAGTCAAGGGATTCTCTTCCAGATCTCTTATGCTGTCTGCTTTCATAAAGGAATGGCATAATAACGTTGATTCTTCTTGCTTTTCCACCGGCTGCAGCGATTACTCTTTTAAGATCTGCGTAGTGGTCATCAGGTGACATATGGTTAGTGTTACCGCAAAGTGAATATTCGATGCTGTAGTTACATACATCTACCATAATATATAAGTCATAACCACGGACAGAATCGTTAAGTACACCTTTACCTTCGCCTGAACCGAATCTAGGTGTGCTGGCACTTACAACATAGCTGTCTCTTTTATATCCGCTAAATGCAAGATTAGACTGATTCTCGTGTTCTCTTTGTTCTCTCCAGTTTACAAGGTATTCATCAACCTTTTCGCCCATAGCAGAGCAGCTCTTTAAAGGAATGATTCCGAGTGTTCCGTATGGAATTGTTGCAGTATGACGTTCGTCTCGTGGCATTGTATTATCCTCCATTGTATAGATAAAATATTTATTATATAAAGAATCTAATTCATACTTTCCAGTGAATTAAATTCTAAATACACATACATAATTAACTATAATCATAAATATTATAGAAGTCAATTATATTTGGCATTTTTTAAAATTAATGTTTTCTTTTTGTAGCCTGTTGTACCCTTATATCTTCACAGAATAAGCGGAGTATCGTATATGCACTGATAAGTCTTGAGAATATACGTTCTGAATATGTATTCTCTAACTGGGGCATAGAAAGATTAGTTGATATAATAACACTCTTTCTTCTAAGTATTCTTTCGTTTATTACATAAAACAGCTTGGAAATGGTATAAGAGTTGTAGCTTTCTGTTCCAAGGTCATCAATTATAAGAAGATCACAGTCAATAAAGTAGCTGACATCCTGATATTCCACATCTTCGCCTTTGTTGAAGTCACTGTTTTCAAAGCATTTGAACAGCTCTATGGCAGTGAGGTATATAACGCTGTGATAGCTGTCAAGTAGTTCTTTAGCTATGCAGTTGGAAAGGAAAGTTTTTCCTACACCGGTTTCTCCTAATAATAAAAGGTTTGAAAAGTTAGTATCAAAAGTTTTTACAAAAGACTGGCATACATCAAATACCTTGTGAATATTATTGTATGGTGTGAGTCCTGTTGCAGAATCAATAGTCGTTTTGTCATACCAGTCAAAGGAAAATGTTGAAAAGTTTTCGTTGGCAGTGATGTTCTTTAGATTGGAATCATGATATATAAGGTCAATAGCTTTTTTCTTAAAGCATGAACATCTGGTGCCGTTGATATATCCTGTATCTTGGCATTTTTTGCATGTATAAATATTGTCAAGATAATCAGATGGCTTGCCTATAGAAGCAAGGAGTACAGCTTTTTGTTTAATAAGGGACTGCAGGCGTTCATTGAACTCATCAGTATTCGTGTCAGATGAGTCATTTCCGATACGTTTGGCAGCTTCCTGCATAGAAAGGGAGATTATCTCATCTTCGATTGTCTGATATTGTGGACAAAGACTTGTTACTTCTTTGTAGCGCTCGTTCTGTATGGCTGCATTGTGTGTATGAATATCATCGTACATCCGCATAACAGCTGCATATTGTGTGTTAGTAAGTGACATAACTACTCCTTTTCATATAATTAAATATATTGATACCAGTGCGTAGCACAAAACAATTCATAGGTATCAAAGTCGGGGCTTTTGACCCCGAAATCATATGTTGATAAGTTAAATCTGATAATATCAGTAAGCTGTAAAACATAAGCTATGCTGACAGGTTAATTGTTATTGCTAAGTAAAGAGTTGTACCAGTCATCGGATTTTTTATCACGCTGCTGGAAGTTGTTGAATTTTGTTGAACCGGTTTTGGCAGAACTCTGATATCTGGTTTTGCTATTGCTGCTTGCTGCATATGCTGCATCATCCTTTTTGATGTCTGCCATAGTTGTGATGTTTGAGCTTTTCCACTTTGAAAGAATAGTATCAGCATATTCAAAGCTTGGCTGGTGTATGGCTTTGATTGTTCTGTTGCAGGCCTCTATAATTATATCAGTGTCAAAGCAGTAAGTATCAGCCCACTTAGATATCATGGCACGTTCATGCTGTCCAGGATCTCTGTTAGAGATTCCGAAGGCTTTCATAATCTGGTAAACAGAGTCGGTATGGTTAGATACTTCTTCCTTTGCTTCTGTAACAGTATGTATACCTTTATCGGCCCACGCAAGAGCAACCTTTTCAATGTAGTTAATGCTTTTCTTGTTGTGTTCTACACAATATTCAAAAAGATAATCTATAAGTTCGATAGAAAAGTCAAGTGAATCATAAAAGTATACTATTGCATTGGTTTCTTTAATAGACAGAGGACGTCCAAGGTATGATTCTATAACATAAAGCAGCATAGAAAAGTTCTCATCGGAGTTAAGCTCGCTTATTTTTTCCGCAGAATATTGCATGCTAGAAGGTTCGACATGTTTTGGACCTTCTGATATGTTATATGAAGGTGCAGCAGGCACTGTTGGTGCTATAGCTGCTGAGGATGCCAGTTTGGCAGTTTCAGGAAATGTGGTATTGTTAAAATCAGCTTTAGTAGTGCTGGCGGCACTGTTGTCAGAGCTGAAGTCATTTATGGTTATGTTGGACAGGCTGTCGTTGTTACCGGCAAATGTTAATGATATGACATTGAGCTTGTCCCAGTATCTGAGTGCTCTCATAATATCGGCCTCAGTCTGGTTAAAGGTATCTGCAAGTAAAGAGATACTTATATTGGAATTGCCAGTGCTTATAAGGTGTAAAAGATAAAGATATACCTTTACGAATTCGCCATTGGCTTCAGGTACAAAGCTGCTTATAAATATATTGGAAATGGCTGTGTATCCATAATTGTTCTTTGTAGTTAATGTAAGATTGCCCATATGATATTAAAAGCTATAAATATAGCTTGTCTATCCTCCTGATAATTAATGATTGCTATGATGTAACATAATGTTAAGCGGCAGATATTCTGCCAGTGCAGATTATATCATAGTGAAAATTAAATGAAAAGTGTGTTAAAAGCAGGTGGATATTGTTGTGGATAATGTGGATATTGTGGATAACTCGTGGACAAAGTGGTATAAATAATGTATTTTGCTGTATTTTTGACTTAAAGGTTGTTAACAAAAAAATCCACACTTTTATATTGTGTATAACAACATAAAAATGTGGATAATGTGGATAACTTTGTTGAAAAAATATTATACAGGGGATAAATGCCTATTTTAACAGGTCTTCCCCGATTTTATAAACATCACCAGCCCCCATAGTTATCAACAGGTCACCGTTGATACAATTTTTTTTCAAAAAGTCTTCAATTTCTTCAAATGATTCGTAATAGTAACATTCTTTTCCTTCAGCTTTAATCAGACTGCAAAGATTGGCAGAACTTATTCCCAGATTATCTGTTTCTCTGGCAGGATATATTTTGGCAAGTACAACATTATCTGCAAGTGCAAGTGCTTTGGCAAAATCCGGCATAAGTGCTTTAGTTCTTGAATATGTGTGTGGCTGGAATACACACCATATTCTGCTGTGTGGATACATTTTTGCAGAATTAAGAGTTGCAGTTATCTCATCTGGATGATGTGCATAGTCATCTATAACTGTTATTCCATTAAATACGCCCTTTTTCTGGAAACGTCTGTCAGTACCTGTGAAATTCACAAGACCTTTAAGAATAGCTTCCATGGATATACCAAGCTTAATACATGCAGCGATTGCAGAAAGCGAATTGTATACATTGTGTACGCCAGGAACAGAAAGCTTTATAGTTCCTGATGGTTTATTATTAATAAGAAGAGTGTAAGAACAGCGTCCATATTCATCATGATTTATATCGGCAGCACTGTACATTGACCTGGCTGGATCGGAACCGAAGGTGATAACTTCACAGTCTGTATCCTGGTAGAAGTATTCGTAATTATCAATATCTGTGTTGATAACTAAGGTTCCATCAGATGGAAGCTTTTCTGTAAAGAGCTTAAATGAATGACGTATATCATCAAGGTCTTTAAAGAAATCAAGGTGATCAGCTTTAACGTTAAGTATAATGTTTAACGTAGGATTAAAAGAAAGGAAGCTGTTTGTGTATTCACATGCTTCTGTAACAAAAATGTCTGAACTTCCGACTCTTATGTTGCCGCCTATACTGTGTAATATACCACCAACAGATATAGTTGGGTCAGCGTTGGCAGCAAGAAGAATTTCAGTAATCATGGAAGTCGTTGTTGTTTTTCCATGTGTACCAGCTACATTGACAGCTGTGTGATAGTTCTTCATAATCTGACCAAGCAGTTCTGCTCTTGTCATAGTAGGAATACCAGCAGCAATAGCGGCTTTAAGTTCTTTGTTGTCAGGGTGGATAGCAGCAGTGTATACGACAAGGTCAATATCACCAGTGATATTGTCTGCTGACTGTGGATAAGATATAAGACATCCATCCTTTGCAAGTTCATCTGTAAGTTCTGATTCGTGTGCATCAGAACCTGAGACAGTGAAGTGCCTGTCAAGAAGAATCCTGGCAAGTCCACTCATGCTTATGCCTCCTATGCCTATGAAATGTACATGTATCGGATGATTAAAATCAATATTAAACATATGATATTCCTCTTTCTATAAATTATTGTTAATAAACTGATGATGACATGACGTCAGAACATAAAGCTTAAGCAGGCTTGTATACATGTTCCAGAATTATATTACATTATATTAATATTTAGTAAGATATTTAAAAGTCATCATAGAGATTATATGCCTAAAGCATATATTTTTCAAACATAAAACGCATAAAGTTATATATGCAGGGGGTACTATGGTTATGAGAAATAAGTGGCAGATGTTTAGCACGGACCGAAGCGTAGCGTAGACGTGGGAGTGCGTAGCACAGAACAATCCGTAGGTATCAAGGTCGGTGGCTTTTGAGCCCGGCATCATATAATTGTAATAATAATGATGTGGAATGCATAAAATGTATACTGCATATAAGTGCTGTGTAAAATAAAGCGTAAAATTAACTAAAAATACATATGTTAAAATGTAACAATAAAAAGGTGAATAAATTGTATGAAAAATCACCAAAAAAAGACAAAATTATTTTTACTTAATCAGAATTATATGGTATAATTTATACAACTTAAGATAGTAAATTAAACATCAGAGGTGGTAGCATGATTAAAAAAGAAATGATAGCTATGCTGTTAGCCGGTGGTCAGGGCAGTAGACTTGGAGTTTTAACAGCAAAAGTAGCAAAGCCTGCAGTTGCGTTTGGAGGAAAATACAGAATAATCGATTTTCCACTCAGTAATTGTATTAACTCAGGTATTGATACTGTTGGTGTACTGACACAGTATCAGCCATTAAGACTTAATTCCCACATAGGAATTGGTATTCCATGGGATCTTGATCGTAATGTGGGAGGTGTAACAGTTCTTCCTCCTTACGAGAAGAGTACAAGCAGTGAATGGTATACTGGAACTGCCAATGCCATTTATCAGAATCTTGAATATATGGAACAGTATCATCCAGAATATGTGCTTATTCTTTCAGGTGATCATATATATAAGATGGATTATAAGATAATGCTTGATTATCATAAGGCTAACAATGCTGATATTACAATAGCAGCTATGCCGGTACCTATTGAGGAAGCCAGCAGATTCGGAATCGTTGTTACGGATGAGGATAACAGAATAACTGAATTTGAAGAAAAGCCAGCAGAGCCTAAGAGTAATCTTGCATCTATGGGTATATACATATTTAAGTGGAGTGTGCTAAAGGAAGCACTTATAAAGCTTAAAGACCAGAACGAATGTGATTTTGGCAAGCATGTAATTCCATACTGCTTTAATAACAACAAGAGAATATTTGCATATGAATATAACAGTTACTGGAAAGATGTTGGAACATTAAGTTCATATTGGGAAGCTAATATGGAGCTTATAGATATAATTCCTGTATTTAATCTTTATGAAGAATTCTGGAAGATATATACAAGAACAGATACTATTCCACCTCAGTATGTTGCAGATAATACATTTATTGAAAAGAGTATAGTAGGCGATGGAACAGAAGTATATGGCAGAATCTATAATTCTGTTATAGGTTCAGGTGTAACCATAGAAGAAGGTGCCGTAGTAAGAGATTCCATCATTATGAATAATTCCGTTATTGGAAAGAATACAATAGTTAACAAGTCAATAATAGCAGAAGAAGTAGTTATAGGTGATAATGTAGAACTTGGTGTAGGCGAAGAAGCACCGAATGTCAAGTTCCCTAAGATATATAATTCTGGTCTTGTCACTATTGGGGAATGTTCGGTTATTCCTGATGGAGTTAAGATTGGAAAGAATACGGCGATATCTGGAGTTACATCAGCAGAGGATTATCCGGATGGCTTATTACCAAGCGGTGGAATCATAATTAAGGCAGGTGAAGTAGAATGAAAGCAATAGGTATAGTATTAGCAGGCGGTAACAACAGGATGATGCGTGAACTGACAAACAAGCGGGCTATTGCTTCCATGCCTGTTGCAGGAAGCTACAGGGCGATTGATTTCGCACTTAGCAACATGTCTAACTCACATATCCAGAAGGTTGCAGTTATAACACAGTATAATGCAAGATCACTTAACGAACACTTAAGTTCATCTAAGTGGTGGGATTTTGGTAGAAAGCAGGGTGGATTATATGTATTTACACCTACTATAACAGCAGAGAGCAGCAGCTGGTACAGAGGAACAGCAGATTCACTTTATCAGAATATAGATTTCCTTAAGTCAAGCCATGAGCCATATGTAGTTATTGCTTCTGGTGATGGTGTCTACAAGCTTGATTATAACAGGGTGCTTCAGTATCATATAGAGAAAAAGGCTGATGTTACCATGGTTGTAAAGAAGCTTGATAACAGAGCAGACATAGGAAGATATGGTGTTGTTGCACTTGCAGAGGATGGACGTATTACAGATATTGATGAGAAGCCTTTAGAAACGAATCTGTCAACTGTATCAACAGGTATATATGTAGTAAGAAGACGTCTTCTTATTGAACTGCTTGAAAAGGCAGCAGAAGAAGACAGGTATGATTTTGTCAGGGATATACTTGTAAGATATAGAAACATTAAGAAGATATATGGTTACAAGCTTGATACATACTGGAACAACATATCATCTGTGGATTCATATTATAAGACTAATATGGATTTCTTAAAGAGAGATGTAAGAGATTATTTCTTTAAGCAGTATCCAGATATATATTCTAAGGTGGATGATCTTCCACCAGCTAAATATAATTATGGTGCCAATGTATCAAACAGTCTTATATCGTGTGGATGTATAGTTAATGGAGCGGTTGATAATTCAGTTCTGTTTAAGAAGATATACATAGGCAATAATGCTGTTGTTAAAAACTCAATTATCATGAATAATGCATATATAGGAGATAATGCATATATTGAGAACTGTATAGTTGAGAGTAACAGCACTATTAAAGCTAATTCACGATATGTCGGTGAGAATGGTATAAAGATTGTCATAGAAGACAGTCCATCATATTATTAAAGATTATAAATATATATTTAAGGTCTTAACCAGAGTAGAAAAAGGTTGTATAGAAGACAGATAGGGGTAACAAATGAATATTACAGATGTTAGAGTTAAGAAGATTGCAGGCAGTGGTAAACTGCGGGCTTATGTATCAATTACTTTTGATGACGAGTTTGTTATACATGACATAAGAGTAGTCGAAGGAGAAAAAGGCTTGTTTGTAGCTATGCCTAGTAAGCATCTTATTGAGGGAGGATTTAAGGATATAGCTCATCCTATCAATAGGCATGCCAGAGAAAATCTTCAAAGTGCAGTTTTGAAAGCATATTATGATGCTGATGAAGTAGAGGAATTATCAGAGAACGTAGCGCAGTAGACATCAGGATTGGCAGCATAGAGATACGGAACTGAGATTCTAAACTGTAAGTTATTATAGTGTTAAAATTCGCTTTTGACACGCATATGATTAAATAAAAAAGATGTCATATTAATATTGCTTTATTAATACGGCGTCTTTTTTATATAATATGATATTTTTTAAATTTTAGTATACATTATCTAGTAAAAGTGCTATTATACATGTATATAAATCATTTATCCTGTGTTATCCGGCATAAAACTAATATACGGATTGGGATGATTGTTTAATTAAGAGGAGGTATTAATATGGGGACAGTAGTAAGATTAGAACACTACACAAAGTCATTCAAGAAAGTAACAGTACTTGAGGATATAAATCTTACACTTGAAAGTGGCAAGGTTATAGGTCTTAAGGGAAAGAATGGTTCAGGTAAGACAATGCTTATGAGAGCGATAAGCGGTCTTATACTTCCAACATCAGGAAAGGTATTTATCAATGACAGGGAGCTTGGTAAGCAGATATCATTTCCACCAAGTATCGGACTTCTTATAGAGAATCCATCATTTATATCTAATTATACAGGTTTTAAGAATCTTAAGATTCTTGCTTCTATCCAGAACAGGATTAATGATGAGGAGATAAAGGAAGCCATAAGAAAAGTTGGACTTGATCCTGATGATACAAGAACATTCAAGAAGTATTCTTTAGGTATGAAACAGAGATTAGGTATAGCAGCAGCTATTATGGAAAAACCAGATATAGTTATACTTGATGAGCCTATCAATGCTCTTGATGAAGCAGGTGCAGGTCTTATAAAGGGCATACTTGATGAACTTAAGGCAAATGGCTCGCTTATAATTATAGCATGCCATGATACAGAGGAGCTTAATTATCTGTCAGATGAGATATATGAGATTTATGAAGGACAGATTGTAAGCAAGAATGGGGAAAAGATAGAAGAAGCAGTGTAAGGATTGAAAAATACCTCTCTGTCATCCAACAAGATTATTGTAGGATGGCAGAGAGTTTTTGCATATTATGCTTTATTTGGTTTATATTTTCTCCTGAATTCAGAAGGAGAGATGCCATTTACAATCTTAAATGTATCACCAAAGTAGTTAGAACTACAGAAACCGCATTCATCGGCAACATCTGACATGCTTAAGTCAGTCTCAATAAGATACCATTCAGCATGATTAATGCGGGTATTTCTTAAATATTCAGAGAAACCTATACCGTGGAATGCTTTGAATTTGCTTGAAAAATATGCAGGGTTAAGATTAAGAAATTCGGCAACATCATTTAGTGATATGTTGTTTTTGAAATTCTCAGCAATATATCTTGAGGCACTTATCATATCAGCCTCTATTTTTTTATGTGAATGTGTTATATAATTTTTTTCATCTATGTTAGTTCTGTCAACTCTTATGAGCATTATAATCAGATATTGAAAAAGCTGACGGATACAGCAGTCTGAATAGTGGTCAATAATGTTATATTCAGAGATAATCTTGTCAAATAAAGAGTTGATATAAGATTTATGTGTTGGTTCTATATATAGTATATGTCCCCACAGATTTTTGTCTGTCCAGTTTTTTCCAAGGATATCTTCAATAGTAGATATATAATCAGAAGAAAATTCTATGTATATGCGTTCGGATGGATTATCACCTATATAGCTTGTTCTGTGGATTGCATTAGCAGGGATAAATATAATATTTCCAGCGGAAAGCGTATAAAGCTTGTTGTCCAGGGAAATTGTACAATTACCATTAACGAGATAAAAAAGTTCATAATATGTATGACTGTGTGCAGAGTGCATGGAATAATGTGGTTCATGCATGCCACGTTCAATACGGAACCTTGAAATATTGTGTATCGTCTGTTTCATATGTTTATAATCCTTCTTTCTAATGAATATGATGCTGTATAAGAGCTGCGTGAATTGTAAAATATAAAGAAATGGAGCGTTCTGTATATAAGATAATATTTTGAGTTGATTCATATGTTCAGCATATAATTAATACACATATAAAATATATGCAAAATAACCAAAAAATAAACAAATATTTATTTATATTGTAACAATATGTATTTTAACACTAAAAATACATGTAATCAATAAGGAAAATATAAAAATATAAGTTGTTACCAATTCGATAATGGGATATAGTAGTAGTCAATCTAGCGGAATGATCCGTAATATTTCAGGAGGTATTTTATGAAGATTGGCAGAAAAGCTAAAAAGCTTTTAGCAGTTGTTCTTACATTCGTTTTAGCGATTGGAACATTCCAGTTTGCACCTGGTGTAAGAACTATAGCAAAAGCAGCGGGGGCACCAGAAGCTGGCAAGAGTTATGTACTGGATTTTACAAAATTATATAGTACAAAGACACAGCTTAATGGTTATACATCTGATGATGGTGTATTTAAGGTAATATCAGAAGCTGATAAAGCATATTGGCATGATGGACAGCATGGTGCAGCAGTTTATAATGGAGACAAGATTGAAGTTAAGGTTGCAGGAAGTGCAGAGATTGCATTAACTTTATGTAAGTATGGCAGTGGAACTGCATTTAAGGTTACAGATGCTTCTGGTAAGGAAGTTGGTTCAACATCAGGTAAGTCAGATGCAGATGCAGGATCACAGAGCATATCTTATAACGGAGATGCTACAACACTTACAATAACATGTGAAGCATCAGGTGAGGCATATCTTCACTCAGTAATGGTAAATAATTTTGCTAAATCAGATAAAGTTGAAAGCTTTACTTTAATGCTTGATGACATTGCTAAAGAAGATGTTGTTGCTACAGGTGATTACAAATATGGTGACAGCACACTTACATTAGTAGGTCAGGGAGAAACACAGTATACAGTAAAACCAGGAAAGACAGTAACAGTTGACGGAAAAGAATATAATAGCTATACAGCAGGTAAAAGACATGCAGATAGCAACAATATTCCTACTATTCCTGGACAGGGAGATGGTACATTAACTATCTTCACTCCAGCAGCTAAAGGTACAATGACAGTATACTTTAGTTCAACATCATTCTTAAGAATCCATGATTATAATACAGCAGATGGTTCTAAGAATGGATATACAGATACAGAAACAAGTATTAATTCATATACATTTGCAGTAATACCAGGACATACATATGTAATGTCTACAACAGGAAAGACTAATAACATGTTTTATGCAGGTTATAAGTATATTGTAGATAAGGAAGTAAGCGTTCCAGTTAAGTTTGATAATGTAGATGCTAAATTATCAGATTCATTAGAGATAAGCGTTGTAGATGCTAATCTTGGTGGTAACGCTATCAAGTTAAAGGATGGCACAAATGCAGACCTTCTTGAAGGACATGAATATAAGTTAAGTACTAATGATGGTGGTGTAAGAGCTGCTGTTGGTGACAGCGATACATTTACAGCTACAGGTGAAGCAATAGTTGTTTCTCTTTATGATGTACCAGATGTAACTGTAGAAGGTAAGATCACAGGCACTCCAGAAGGAACAGTTAAAGAACTTTCACTTACAAACATGGTTAACGGACGTGCATATAAGGCTACTGTATCAGGAGATTCTTATACATGTACATTAAAGCCAGGTGAATACAATACAAGTGTTGTAACAACTAATGGTGGTGTAACACATGATAGAGTTTCAGTTAAGACTGAAGGAACAACAGTTAATGAAGTATATGTAGAACTTCCAGCTAAGGAGGCAGAACCAGTAGCTTTTAAGAGCGAGCTTAATGTTCCTGGTGATTATGCTACATTAAATGAAGCTTCAGATGCAATTCTTAGAATGCAGGACAGACCAGAAGGAGAAGCAGGCAGAGTTACTATTAATCTTAAAGCAGATATATTCGAGCAGACAGTTATGGCAGCTCCATATGTAACACTTAAAGGTAATAACCATACTATTTCATGGTACTATGGTGTTGGTACATATTATTATTCAGTAGATCCTGTTACAGGTCTTTACAATGAAGTACTTGCAAGAGATAAGTATTCATATGTAGAAGGTAACGGAAGTCTCTGGGGTGGTGTATTCATCGTAAGAGGTGATAACTTCATCGCAGAAGATACAACATTTAAGAATACTTATAACTATGAATTAACAGAAGCAGAGAAGACAGATATTGCAGGTACAACATTGTCAGTAAACAGACTTGCAAAGGATGCTGATGTTACAGCATATGCTTTTAAGGAAAGATCAAATGCTTTCTATATAGAGGCAGATAACATTGAGTGTTATAACTGTAAGATTCTTTCTTCACAGGATACACTTGGAAGAAATGGTTCTAAGAACAATAACTATCATACATATTTCAACAATTGTGTGATTGGTGGTAATGTAGATTATATTTGTGGCGAATTTGCAGCAGTATTTGATAACTGTGAATTACAGTGGAAGACATATAAGGATGATGAAAAGGATGCTGCTAAAAACAATGCAAAGCTTGGTTATATTACAGCAGCTAAGACAAGTCCATATGTATTCAGAAACTGTAAAGTGACAACAGATGGCGTAAGCACTGGTACAGTATTAGGATATTATGGTAGAACATGGGGCGCAGGCTCTAATGCTACATTTATTGGAACACAGACTAATGGTTATGTGTTAGAAGATGGATGGGGTGAGATGAGCACAGGAGATGGAACATCAGCTATCTTCAAGGAATATAATAATGTTTCAGGAGAAAATGCTTTTGTAACTAAAGGACAGTTCAGCAAGGCTGAAAATCAGTCAGCTGAGGCAGTTGCAGATTATATTGAATCAGCTAATGTTTCAGCAGTTAATACAGTACTTGGATGGATTCCTGCTCATTATGCATATGATGTTAAGCCAGTTGAGATAGTTACTCCAACAGAAAGTGGAATAGCAGCCGTTGAGGTATCAAAGGAAGCTAAATTCGTAGACGAGTCAGGCAAGGGCGTAGCTACAGGTTCTGTTACAGCAATAGAAAAGGCTGCAAGTGAGGAACAGGTAGCAGCAGTTAAGGAAGCAGTTGCTAATGCAGAGGATATAAAGCTTACAGACAAGGCACAGATCATTGATATTTCTTTAAGCAATAAAGATGGTAGTGTTGTTAAGCTTTCTAATGGTACACTTAAGATAAGTCTTAAGAAGAATGCAGATATTGATTATACTAAGTATGCAGTAGTTGTTTATCATCTTAAGGATGATAATACACTTGAAAAACTTGATGTAACAGTATCTGATGATGCTATATCATTCGTAACAGGTGGATTAAGCCCATTTGTTATTGATTATGTGGAAGTTGAGTCAGCATCTGGAGCTGATACAACGATTACAGAAGATGCAACAGTTACAGCACCTACAACAGGAGATGCAGCTCCAGTTGCTATCTACTTATTACTTGCAGTTATGGCTATAATGATGGCTTGTACAGTAGCAGGAAAGAAACGCATAAGATAATATAATATGAGATTTCATAAAGTTAAATTTGTTTAAAGTTGTAAAATAAAAAGATTGCAGTCATAATAGTTAGGAACACGCTAACTGTTATGATTGCAGTTTTTTTATATTGCATAAATAGTTAAAAATAATATAAATACTTCCTTTTTTGACGGATATCATTTATATTATGATGGTGGATCAAAGTGTCAGAGGATTGTACGAATTGCATAGCAATGCAGCAATTAAAGTTTAATGATAAGATAAACAGAACAGGGAGAATAAATTTATGTATATAGTAGCAGGCTTAGGAAACCCGGGAACACAGTATGCAGGGACAAGACATAATGCGGGTTTTTCATGCATAGATGAACTTGCAGACAAGTATAATATTAGTGTTGATACAGCAAAGCATAAAGGACTTATAGGAAAAGGTGTTATAGAAGGGGAAAAGGTTCTGCTTGTAAAGCCTATGACATATATGAACAATTCAGGCGAATGTATAAGAGAGGTTATGGATTATTATAAGGCTGATATTGACGACCTGATAGTTATATTTGATGATATAAGCTTAGAGCCTGGAAGGTTAAGATTACGTCCAAAGGGAAGTGCTGGCGGACATAACGGAATAAAGAGCATAATAGCTCATCTTGGCAGTGATAAATTCAAAAGAATAAAGTATGGTGTAGGAGACAAGCCAAAGGGATGGGATCTTGCAGATTGGGTTCTTGGAAAGTTTCCAGCTGAATTATATCCTACACTCAGAGAAGGAAATAAAAGAGCCTGTGAAGCAGTTGAATGCATAATAAGCGAAGGCATTGAAAGTGGTATGAATAAATTTAACGGATAATTATACCTGATGTAAGTGACGGAATATATTTTTGATTTATATCAGACAGATTTAATTGGGAGGATGGTTTTGAACACATTTTTTAAGCCTGTATGTGATACAGCAGCAATAGAGCAACTTAATAAAGAATTATCAGTGGATGGTGGAAAAACAGCACTTATAAGTGGCTGTATTGATACGCAGAAGGTGCATATAGCAAGTGCTATAGGACAGGATTATCGTTTTATGCTTGTTATAACAAGTGATGAAGCCAAGGCAAGAAATATGTGTGATGATGCAGCATTTTTTAATGGCGATGCATTGTATTATCCAGCTAAGGATGCGATATTCTATAGTGCAGATGTTACAGGCAATCAGATAACAGGACAAAGATTAAGCTGTATAAGCAGAATCATAGAACATATAAAAGCGGCAGAACACGTAGAAGTATTGGACAAAGACAGCAGTAAACAGAAAGCGGATAAACATAATGGAGAAGCTGGAAACATCAGAGCTGACTCAGGTAGTCTGCTGACAGTAGTAACTACCATTGATGGAGTATCAGACAGACTGATTCCTCTGAAAAGATATATGGATTCAATAATAACGATTGATAGCACAAGCAGTATTGATACAGAGGAACTTGCAAAGAAAATGGTATCCATGGGTTTTGTAAGAACAGCAATGGTTGAGGGGAAAGGCCAGTTTTCAATAAGAGGTGGCATCATAGATATATTTTCATATACAGATGAGGCACCAGTAAGAATAGAGCTGTGGGATACAGAAGTTGATTCCATAAGAATGTTTGATGCAGAAAGCCAGAGGTCGATAGAAAAGCTGAAATCATATCATATATTTCCAGCTACAGAATATCTTTTTACAGCGGAAGAAAAGCAGGCTGGACTTGATAAGATAAGAAAAGAAAGAGATGAGCAGCTTCAGTGCTTTGATTATGGTAAACGAAGGCGTACACAGGAGCAGATAGAGGCTGGCAACAATATTAATAAGATTGTTGGGGACGTAGAAAGAACAGGCAGTTATGATAAGTTTCTGGATACAATAATTAAAGACACAGTAGGCTTAGCAGAGTATTTTCCTAAGGAAAGTACTCTTATTGTGCTGGATGAACCTAACAGACTTAAGGAGTGTAACGAGCTTACATTATATGAATATGGTGAAAGCATGAAAAACAGGCTTGCAGCAGGATATGTCCTTCCAAGCCAGACACATAAGATAAAGACTCTTGGTGAGATAACAGGTGATATAAGAAAATATAAAAAACTTATACTTACAACTCTTGATTATAAACCGGAAGGTTTTGAAATAAACTATAAGATGCATGTTGAGGCAAGAAGTATAAGCTCTTATAACAACAGCTTTGAGTACCTGTCAAAGGATCTTATGAAGTACAAGAAGAGTGGCTATACAACGGTGCTTGTATGCAGTTCTAGGACAAGGGCACAAAGAATAGCCGACGATCTTGGGAAACTTGATATACCAGCATTTTACAGTGAGGATTTTAGTAAGGATTATGGAAAAGGACTTATTATAGTTACATATGGAAGTCTTCATAAGGGTTTCGAGTATCCAGTTCTTTCGTTTGTTGTTATAGCAGAAAATGATATATTTACGTCCAAAAGAATAAAAAAGCTTAAAAAGAAAAAACATGATGGCAAAAATATAGCAAGCTTTAACGAACTGAATATAGGTGATTATGTTATACATGAGAATCACGGGCTTGGTGTATATAAGGGAATAGAAAAGATAAAGGTGGATGGAGTAGAGAAGGATTATATAAAGATAACTTATGCGGATGATGGTAATCTTTATGTTCTTGCTACTCAGCTTGACAGACTCCAGAAGTATGCAGACCAGGATGTAGAAAAGAAACCTAAGCTTAATAATCTTGGAGGCAAGGAGTGGAGCAAAACTAAAGCGAAGGTTCATGGGGCGGTTGAAGTTGTAGCTAAGGAACTTGTAAGACTGTATGCGATAAGACAGAAGGCAGAAGGATACAGGTTTTCAAAGGATACGGTATGGCAGCAGGAGTTTGAGGAAATGTTTCCGTATGAAGAAACCGATGACCAGCTTAACGCCATACAGGATACAAAAAACGATATGGAAAGTGGTCGTGTTATGGACCGGCTTATATGTGGAGATGTTGGATATGGTAAGACGGAGGTTGCCATAAGGGCAGCCTTTAAGGCAATACAGGATGGAAAGCAGGTGGCTTATCTTGTGCCGACAACAGTACTTGCAAGCCAGCATTATTCAACATTTGCAGAGAGAATGAAAGGCTTTCCGGTGAATGTAGGACAGTTGTCAAGCTTCAGGACGTCAGCACAGAATAAAAAGACTATTGAGGAACTTAAAAGCGGAATGATAGATGTGGTTATAGGAACACACAGAATTCTGTCAAAGGACGTTAAGTTTAAGGATCTTGGGCTGCTTATCATCGATGAGGAACAAAGATTTGGTGTTACACATAAGGAGAAAATCAAGGAGCTTAAGAATAACATAGATGTTCTTACTTTAAGTGCAACGCCTATTCCAAGAACACTGCATATGAGTCTTGTTGGAATAAGAGATATGAGTGTTCTGGAAGAACCACCAGTTGACAGACATCCTATACAGACATTTGTAACAGAGCATAATGATGAGATGATACGTGAGGCAATAACAAGGGAGCTTGCCAGAAATGGACAGGTGTATTATGTATACAATAAAGTACGTAATATAGAAGAAAGAGCCGAATATATACAGAATCTTGTTCCGGATGCTGTAGTAGCATATGCTCATGGACAGATGGATAAAAGGCAGCTTGAAAAGATTATGTATCAGTTTGTTAATGGTGAGATAGATGTACTTGTATCAACAACCATTATCGAGACAGGTATGGATATTCCAAACTGTAACACTATGGTTATAGAAAATGCAGATCAGTTCGGACTTTCACAGTTATATCAGCTAAGAGGAAGAGTTGGACGAAGTACAAGAACTTCGTATGCATTTCTTATGTATAAAAGAGACAAGATGATATCTGAAGTGGCAGAAAAAAGACTTAGTGCCATAAAGGAATTCTCAGATCTTGGTTCTGGTTTTAAGATAGCTATGAAGGATCTTGAGATAAGAGGTGCGGGTAATGTGCTTGGTAAGAGCCAGCATGGTCATATGGCTGCGGTTGGATATGACCTGTACTGTAAAATGCTTAACCAGGCGGTGAATACTCTTAAGGGCGTGAAGAATGAGTATGAGTTTGAAACGACAGTTGATATGGAAGTAGATGCGTATATTCCAGCAACTTATATAAGAAGTGAATATCAGAAACTTGATATATATAAAAGAATCGCTGCACTTGAAACAAGAGAAGAGCTGTCAGATATGAAAGACGAGCTTATGGATAGATATGGAAGTGTGCCATCAAGTGCTTCTAATCTGCTTATGATTGCACTTATCAAGATGAAAGCACATAAGATAGGGATTATGGATATAAAAGGTGCTACACAGCATAATCCATCAGGTGGTGCCTCTAACTGGCGTACGGTTATGACTATATATCCTAAAGCAGATATTAACTCGGATAATATACCAAAGCTTGTAGATTCATTTGGCGGTGCGCTGGAGTTTAAGCTTAAAGGTACACCTGAATTCGTATGGACAGTCACGAAAAGAAAGTTTACAAGTGCAGCTGAGTATCTTGAGGGTATGCTTGATATGATGGATATTATGGAGGATGCGCTTGAAACATAAAAATTGTGGTAAAGGTATTTACAAATTAAATAATAGTGTTATAATAGATAACAGTTTAGCACTTTAAAGTGTAACGCTTTAAAGTGAATTATATTTAATCGTGGATCAATTTAAAGTTATCTGCGAACATTTAAGGAAGAAGAGGTAATCAGGTTATGGAACAGAAGGGTGAGTTAGTATCATACAGACCAGATATCAAAGTTGTAGATTGTACACTTAGGGATGGAGGCCTTGTTAATAATTTTGAGTTTAGTGAGGCTTTCGTGCGTGACCTGTATAAGGCCAATGTGGCAGCAGGTGTTGACTATATGGAATTCGGTTACAAGGCATCAAAGGAAGTCTTTAACGTGGATGATTATGGCAAGTGGAAGTTCTGCGATGAGAATGATATCAGGGAAATAGTTGGTGATAACAATACTGACTTAAAGATTTCTGTTATGGCTGATGTTGGTAGAACTGATTTTAAAAAGGATATCATACCTAAGTCTGAAAGTGTTATAGATATGATAAGGGTAGCTACATATATTAATACTATTCCGGCAGCTATTGAGATGATTAATTACTGTGCAGATATGGGATATGAGGTGACTATCAATATTATGGCTATATCTACAGCAAGTGAGAATGAGTTAGATCTTGCGTTAGAGCTTCTTGCAGCACAGAGCAAGGCAAGTGTAATATATCTTGTTGACAGCTATGGTTCACTTTATCCAGAGCAGATAAGAAGACTTGCAGATAAGTACCTTAAGGTAGCTGAAAAGTATGGAAAGAGCGTAGGTATCCATGCACATAACAACCAGCAGCTTGCATTTGCCAATACAATAGAAGCATGTACTATTGGTGTAAGCTATCTTGATGTTACAATGAGTGGCATGGGAAGAGGCGCCGGTAACTGCTATTCAGAGCTTCTTATGGGCTTCTTAAGAAATCCTAAGTATAGAATATCACCAGTACTTAAGTTTGTTGAGAAGCATATGGTACCGCTTAAGAAGGCTGGAGTCGTATGGGGATGTGATGTCCAGTATATGATAACTGGAAATGCTAACCAGCATCCAAGAACTGCTATTGCATTTACAGCAGATGGAAGAACAGATTATGATAACTTCTATACACAGATTACAAGCTATGAATGATCGCGAAGGCAATGAGCCGTGCCAGTGAAAAATAGCGGAAAAAACAGCTAAAAAGCATCTGTACCGCACAAATACATAAAAAATACATGGATATAATGATTAGATAGACAAAATTTATTGACTTATAGAAAATGTGGGTATAAAATATCCGTAATTTAATTAATCGATGGGATTCATTATAGTGAACACAAAAGAATGTGTTATGCCAAGGGGTTAGTGGACTGGAGTATATGCTGATTGTACTGTATGTGAATTATGCAGGATAGAATGTCTGCGGCAGTTATTTATAGAAAGCTCCTGACAGTAGGTGAGTAAACTGTCGAACACGAAAGGAAGTAGAATTATGGCAAAGAAAGATATTGATTGGTCTAATTTAGGATTTGGCTATGTAAAGACTGATAAGAGATTCGTAGCTAATTATAAGGATGGAGCATGGGATAACGGTGTTATCACAGATGATGACAAAGTAGTTATCAGCGAATGTGCTGGTGTTTTACAGTATTCACAGTCATGCTTTGAAGGTATGAAGGCATACACAACAGAGCAGGGACACACAGTTATCTTCAGACCAGATATGAATGCAAGCAGAATGGCAGATTCATGTAGAAGACTTGAGATGCCTGTATTTCCAGAGGATAAGTTTGTAGAGGCTATTGCTGAAACAGTAAGAGCTAATGAAGACTGGGTACCACCTTATGGTTCAGGTGCATCACTTTATATCCGTCCATATATGTTCGGAAGTAATCCAGTTATTGGTGTTAAGCCAGCTGATGAGTATCAGTTCAGAGTGTTTACAACACCTGTTGGTCCATATTTCAAGGGCGGCGCTAAGCCACTTACAATCAAGGTTTCTGATTTCGACAGAGCAGCACCTCATGGAACAGGTCATATCAAGGCAGGTCTTAACTATGCTATGAGCCTTCATGCTATTGTTACAGCTCATGCAGAAGGATATGCTGAGAATATGTATCTTGATCCTGCAACAAGAACAAAGGTAGAAGAGACAGGTGGAGCTAACTTCCTCTTTGTCACAAAGGACGGAAAGGTTGTAACACCTAAGTCAGACAGTATCTTACCTTCTATCACAAGACGTTCATTAGTACATGTTGCTAAAGAGTATCTTGGTCTTGAAGTTGAAGAAAGAGAAGTTCTCTTTGATGAAGTTAAGGATTTCGCTGAGTGTGGTCTTTGTGGTACAGCAGCAGTTATCTCTCCTGTAGGAAAGATAGTTGATCACGGCAAGGAAATCTGCTTACCAAGTGGTATGGACGAGATGGGACCTGTAACTAAGAAGTTATACGAAACACTTACAGGTATCCAGATGGGTAGAATCGAAGCTCCTAAGGGCTGGATTTACACAGTAGACTAATATCGCTGATTGTTAACAGGCTGGTTAGAAGCTTAGCTAACCGGTTTATAGATGTTTATTACAGCTGATAATGTAATTATTATATTCGGTCAGAATGTTAAAAGTACGTTCTGACCGAATTTTTGTGTTAATTACAGACACCAGATTAAAAAAATAATTATAAGATAATGGAGTTACATATGTTGTTTAGTGGTAAAGATTTAAGGAAGCTTATAATCCCGCTTATGTTTGAACAGCTGCTTGCTGTTCTTGTAGGACTTGTGGACACACTTATGGTATCCCAGTCAGGAGAAGCGGCAGTTGCAGGAGTTGCACTTGTTGATAATATCAACAGGCTTATCATACAGGTTATGGCAGCACTTGCAACAGGTGGCGCTGTTGTTTGCAGCCAGTATATAGGTAAAGGCAGGGATGATGAATCAAGAAAGTCAGGGGCACAGCTTGAGACCGTTTTGTTAATATTTTCAGTTATAATGACTGTATTTTCAGTTTCATTTACAAGACCACTGCTTAAGATGATATTTGGAACAGTTGAAGAGTCTGTTATGGATTGTGCAGTGCTGTACTTTATGATAACAGCGCTTTCGTATCCATTCTTAGGAATGTATAATGCTGGTGCGGCGATATTCAGAAGTGTAGGCAACAGTAAGGTAAGCATGAATATAAGCATACTTATGAATGTGATTAATGTAGCTGGAAATGCGTTGTTTGTATTTGTATTTAAGTGGAGTGTAGCTGGTGTTGCGCTTTCTACTGCGCTTAGCCGTGTGGCAGCAGGTATCGTTATGTCAGTGCTTGTGTGTGGTAAGACGAACCCTGTAAGAATAGACCATATAAAGTACTTTGTTCCGGACTGGAACTATATAAAGAAAATTCTTACAATAGGTATTCCATCCGGTATAGAAAATGGAATGTTCCAGATAGGCAAGCTTATGGTTGTAAGTATGGTTGCTACATTTGGAACAGCCTCAACAGCAGCGAATTCTGTAGGTTATACGGTTATTGATTTTGCTAATATACCGGCTGCTTCTATGGGACTTGCACTTATAACGGTTGTAGGACAGTGTATAGGCGCAGGTGAGAAAGAACAGGCGAAAATGTATACAAAAAAGGTGCTATGGTGGTCTTATATTGGTGACTGGGCATGTAACATACCACTGTTCTTTGCAGCAGGATTTATAGCCTCATGGTTTCACCTTTCACCAGAAGCAACACATATTACTCTCACTATATTAAGATGTTTTAATGTTGTATCACTTTTTATATGGCCGCTTTCATTTACATTGTCGAATCCTTTAAGGGCATCGGGCGATGTGAAGTATACTATGACGGTCAGCATTATATCTATGTGGCTTTTCCGTGTCGGCAGCAGCTATATATTTGGAGTCGTACTTGGACTTGGTGTGCTTGGTGTATGGATAGGAATGTTCGTAGATTGGGCTGCGAGGTCATTATGTTTTGTCATAAGATTTGTGAGTGGCAAGTGGCTTGAGAGAGGGTCGCTGGCGTAGAAAGTTAATTAATTTTGGATATTACCGGTGTAGAATTATTAATAAGATATTACTTGTGAAAAATATAGTGAACTAAGCAAAAAATAGGAAAAACTAAGTGGAAAATTAAGCAGAAGATATTATTCCATATTAAGGGAAGATGGTATCTTCTGCTTTAATGTTTTATAGGAAAATTTCTGATGTCCTAATTCTTGTTTTGTTTCTTGAGATTTATTACTTAAAATTTTTAAAATATCATATTGAAATAAACATAAATGTATGATATATTGTTAAATGAAATTAACATAAGAATTAATAAACAAAGCTAAAAAATAATTCTGAAAAATAGTAAATAAAACTAACAATCAGGAATTATAGTTTATTATAATGAATTAAAAATTCAGAGTTATAATTTTTATAATGTATCTTAAAAGATAGCAGGATAGTTAAGAATTATTGTTAAGAGTGAGATTACTATACCCGCTATAATTTGTTTCAATTATAATCCCCCTATTATTAAAAACAAATATGAATGACAGACTATTAATAGCTGATGAATAACAGAGAAAAATCTATTGTGTGTACATTAATACATAGATAATATGAGTTACGGAGGTGTAAATGAAATATCTAAAAGTAAATACAAATCTTGCAGAAACGCTTACCAGCATAGAAGAAAAGCAGGCCATGCATGATGACTATGCAAAGCTGGTTCTTGCTGATCCGCAAGTGCTAGCCAATATTGTAAAGGTGATTGTGCCAGAGTTCAGGTCATATAGTATAGATAAGATAATTCCATGCATAGGCGAAACAGTAGTATCACTAAGATTGCCTGAAAAACTATGTATAAGGATAGAAAGCGTAGGAACAGAGGATATAGATGCGGATGATGGGAAAATAGTTTACGATATACGATTTCCATTGTATTATAATAACAGAACAATAAAGTTCCTTGTAAATGTAGAGGCACAGAGAAGCACGTCTAATAATAAACTTGGATATCACATAGAATCAAGAATAGCTTACTATATGGCAAGAATGGTATCTTCCCAGAAAAATGTGGAGTTCATAAAGTCGAATTATGATGAGTTAAAGGATATATACAGCATATGGATATGCATGGATACGCAGGATGGAGAAGATTCTATAATAGAGTTAGGAATACAGCCAAAGCTTCTTTATGGAAAAAGTAACTGGATGCCAAAGCGTAGTATAATGAATGGTGCTATAATAAGAATAAGAGATAGCAAAAACAGGGAAGAATCTAAGAATAAGTTGATAGCAATGCTGGAAGTGCTGCTGTCGAGCACAAAGAAGAAAGAAAAAATGCAGCAGCTAGAAGGCTATGGACTGAAAATGACAACAGAACTGGAAGGGTGTGTGAGTGATATGTGTAATATAAGTGAGGCTATATTAGAACGAGCTCTGGAAGAGGGTCTAGAGAAAGGAATAGAGCAAGGATTAGAGCAAGGATTAGAGCAAGGTCTAGAACAAGGAATAGAGAAGAATCAGTTAGATAATATAGTAAAGTTGATGAAAAAACTAAGCCTGACAGAAGAAGAGGCAATGGACATGTTGGATATAGCTGAGGAGAATAGGAGAAGGTATCATGATATACTTAAGAAATAAGAGCAGATAGGAAGAATATATCTTAAGGTGCGACAGGACAGTAATAACAGTAAGGATTGAATATAATATTTATGAAGCGTGTGTATGAATAATGACATACGCTTTATTTAATACTTTTTATATTGATTTTGTATAAGATAAATAAATTAAAACTGTGAATTGTGCTGAAAATATTTAAAGTGCATAAAAGAGTAAGCATAAACGACTTTTCGACTTTCAATCCTTACATCATATAATTACAAAATTAAATATGTTATTATAAAAGCTCTTAAATCACGGTGTACCGGTATACAACAAAAATTTAAGAGCTTTTTTATATTATTTTCATTAGTTTTGTACAAATTATCCAAAATAAAACTAGCGATACCGCCGAAAATGTGGAAAATACCCAAATAATCATTGATTTTTGTGGACAAAAATGAGATACTAGATGCAAAGTTCGGTTGAGGTGACTTCGCCGGATACAACGGGTATACCGTAATATATTAGGAGGTAAGTTATGAAGAGACAGACAAAACGCAGAATAATGGCGTTAGTTATGGCTGCTTTGATGGTAGTTGGATTGATTCCTACTGGATTCGCAGCTAAGGCAGTTTCAGCAGCTAATAATGTGTATACATTTGATGCATCGGCAGAAACAGCTATAACAACAGCTGAAAAGAAAACAGCGATAGCATCAGGTAAGTATGGTACAGAAGGATACT
>FR886220.1:12010-14921 GCA_000436475.1 Eubacterium sp. CAG:248 | reverse complement strand
TGGTGAATTTACTAAGAGAATTATTCGGGACAAAGAAAAAACAGTAGAGACAATAGTTGCACTACATCGGATGGATTCGTAAGCAAGCTTGACTCGCACTTTTTGCAGGAAATCTGCTTGGCTCTGAACAATATCACATTCAACTAAATAACAGAAGCGTGAAAGACCGTTCATTTTCAAGGAAATTGAAAGTGGGCGGTCTTTTTTATTTCTGAAATTTATTGTATCAGATGGATTTCAAGTGAGATCAATTCGATGTATTCGAGAAAGGCGATTTTATAGAGACGATACGGAATGTGGAGATAAATCAGTTGCATGATTTTAAGAATCATCCGTTTAAGGTGGAGGTAAATACGGAATTATGCGAGCTGATAAAAAGTATTGAGAAAGAAGGAGTGATTGTGCCACTTCTTGTAAGGACGGAACAAAGAGAGGTCAGTAATGTAAAATGCCGTTAAAAAGTGACGGCATATAGTAAATAATCGGGGTTTTAGGGGAAAATCCCCCTAACTAGATTGCATCAGGGCGGAGATGTCTCTGATGTGTATCTAGCAGTCCCCACTATGACTTTTAAAAGCGTGCATTTGGTATTATATATAAAAGCCTAAGCGATAAGAACTGATAAATTATCAGAAGTTCTATTCAGACACATATGTCTGAAAAAAGAGTGTCTTTTACAACATGCTGGCACGTCGACTCATTCTTTTATACATATGGTCCTGGCAGGAGATTCTTAAAAGCAGATACAGGACAAACGAGAATGTATCTGAAACAGAAAGAATTAAGTTTGCAAGAAAATATGCTTTCAGCAGTATGTGCAAATGTGGTTTCTGTGGTACAAATCTGACAAGGCGTTCCCATCATCAGGACACACAGCGTAAAAAGCCTGTGTGGAAGTGCAGAACAGCAACCAACAAAGGGATATAGAATTGTCCACACAGCAAGGCAATAGATGAGGTAATCATTGAAAATGCATTTGTGGAAATGTTTGGGCTTCTTGCGAAAAATTTTGATGATGTGCTTGAATCAGTTCTCTCTTCGATAGAAGAAACACTTTCAAAAGACGACAGCACCGAGAAGTTAAAACGCATTGAAAAGGATATAGCCAGTCTTGAGAAGAAAAGAAAGAAATTGACCGATATATATCTCGATGATAAACTTACTAAAGAAGCTTATGATGATAAATACAGTGAGCTCAGCAAGAAGCTGGACAAATGTGAGGAAGAGAAAGCAATATTTGCTGACTGTGCATTATTACAGAAAAACATTGCAGGTAAGATGAAGACTATCAGAGCAAAGCTGAAGGATGCAGATGTTCTTGACCAATTTGACAGAGTGGTATTTGAAAGCCTGGTCGAGAAGGTTATAGTTGGAGAGCAGGCAGAGGATGGCACAGTTGATCCATATAAGCTGACCTTTGTGTTAAAAGGTATGGATGAAAGAAGCATACCGGATGCGAGAGACAGATATATGAATCTTCATAAAGCAGTTTAGTCCATTAAAAATTGAGGTGACAAGATGAAAGACAACAAGCGTGAAATTAGCATTGTTCGTTCTTCAGCAGCAGAGTATCTTACATTTATAACTGCAACTGGAGAAAGCGATGTTAATGCTGTATATTTTGATGAAAATGTATGGCTTACCCAGAAAATGATGGGAGTATTATATAATGTTGGGACAAATACGATTAATTATCATTTAAAAAAAATATTTACGGATAGAGAAGTAGATGAGAATTCAGTTATTCGAAAATTTCGAATAACTGCCGCTGATGGAAAAACATATAATACCAATCATTATAATCTGAGTGCAATCATTGCGGTAGGAAATAAAGTGGATTCTCCGAGAGCTATCCAGTTCAGAAAGTGGGCAAATCATATAATTGAGGAATTTACAGTTAAAGGATTTGCTATGGATGATGAGAGATTAAAAAATTTTGGAACTGTTTTAACAAAAGATTATTTTAAGGAGCAGTTAGAAAGAGTACGAGAGATTCGCCTCTCAGAAAGACGGTTTTATCAAAAAATAACAGATATATATGCAACAAGTATAGATTATGATGCACATTCTTTAACAACAAAAAAATTCTTCGCAAGAGTACAGAATCAGCTTCATTGGGCAATTCATGGAGAAACCGCTGCAGAAACAATTTATCGCAGGGCAGATAGTGAAAAGGAAAATATGGGGCTGACAACATGGAAGGATGCTCCGGATGGTAAAATTCAAAGATTTGATGTGGTTATTGCGAAGAACTATCTGACAAAAGAAGAGTTATCTTCAATGGCAAGAATAGTCAATGCATACCTGGATTTAGCAGAGCTGAGGGCAGAGGAAGAAGTTCCGATGACTATGGAAGATTGGGCTGAACAGTTTGAAGGGATTTTAAGACTGAGTAAGAAAGAAATATTAACAAATGCAGGTAGCATATCTGCAAAGATAGCAGAAGAACATGCACTTACAGAGTTTGAAAAATATAGAGTAAAACAGGATAAGCTGTATCAAAGTGATTTTGACAAAATTCTGATAGGAGAAGTTGATGGCAATGAAGTAGATTATATTGACGATAACGTAAACAACAATGAGGAGCTTTAAAATGAGCAATAATTACGACTTGTTGAATGATAATGATATGTATTTTTTTTCGGCTTACGAGACAGATGATATGTGTTTCAATAACGATATCGCCGTATGTGGAGACGGTATGTCTTTTGTCCAAACTTCACGAGGCGAAGCATCATGTGAATGTGAGACTGGATATGGATGAACTGGATTTGACATCTGCGGAGAGTAAGGCGACATATGAGGAAATAAAGGCATATGTGGCTGAGCATAATGATGGGATGAAGGTATCTAATCTGTATATTGCACAGATAAAGCAGAAGCAGGGAATTATAGAAAGAGAGAACTATAA
>FR886220.1:5261-11967 GCA_000436475.1 Eubacterium sp. CAG:248 | reverse complement strand
AGAATGGCGGACAGCCGGAATGCCCAAAAGAAAAAGAAATAGCGATTGAAGATGCGTTGAAGTATTTTCAGATGATATAGGAGTACAAATGCTATTGATAGGACATCAACCATAGAGGGTTGGTGTCTTTTTTTGAGAAATCTAAAACATAGACTATCTTTTTTATGTAGTCAGTTGTTATACATATTAGAATGGAATAAACGTTTATACATTACTGAAATGGGAAAGGAGGGCAACTTGAATGATTTTCTTTTGATCCTACAAATGAAACAGGGCAATGAAAAGGCTTTTGATAAATTTGTACGGAAATATTATGCAGAAATTCTGTCTTATTGCAGATATCACTGTCTGGATCAGGCAGAAGCAGAAGATCTCACACAGGAAACCTTTCTTCGATTCATGGAAAATATTGCATTTTATCAGCATATTGGGAAAGCAAAGAATTATCTGTATGTGATAGCAGGTAATTTATGTAAGAACTACGCAAAGAAATGGAAGGCAGAGAGTTTAGAGCAGGAAATATTGGAAAGAGTGCCGGTTTCGGATGGCGGTATCCTAAGGAAAGAAAAACGAATGGATGTGGAACAGGCACTTGGCAGGTTAACCTCAGAGTTAAGAGAAGTGATACTGTTAATTTATTTCGGAGACTGTAAGCTAAAAGAGGTAGCTGATATCTTACAAATTGGCTTGCCGCTAGTTAAGTACCGACATAAAAGGGCAAAAGAAGAATTAAAAAAACTTTTGGGAGAGGAGGACTCTGATGAATTTGGAAAAGATGATGCAAAACTATAAAACAGAAGCAAAAGTTATTCCAAGAGAAGAAAAGATTCTGGAAACGATTCAAAAATCTAAGGAAATTATGATGGAAGTTCAGTTTGAACATACGATGAGCTATGGAGCGTTTTTATTTTCTCAATTTCGGCTGATCCGAAAGAGATGGTGGATGTTGCAGGCAGCATTACTGATAGTGACATTTTTTCTCATGAATTATCTGGATGATAGCGAATATTTGATGAGAACAATAGGAACTTCCTCTGTCCTTTTTATCGTTATGATCATTCCAGAATTTTGGAGAAACAAAGAAAGTGATTCCTTACAGATTGAGGCAACGTGCCTATACTCCCTCAGACAGATCTATTCCGCACGAGTATTTTTGATAGGAGTAGCGGATGTATTTATGATAACGCTATTTATGCTCGTTTGCTGTGTGGGTATGAGAATGCATTTTATGGATATTTTGGTGCAGTTTTTGTTCCCAATGGTTGTTGCTGCCGGAATCTGCTTTGCAATGTTAAACAGCAGAGCTTTGAATGAAGCAGCATCCATGTTTGGTTGCTTTTTGTGGAGCGTAATCTGGTGGGTGGTTACAATGAATGATTTTATTTATACTAAGATTACATTTCCTGTATGGAGTATCTTATTTGGATTAGCAAGCTGTTTCCTGATTGGTGCTGTGTATAAGGTGATACATGACTGCAATCGCTTATGTTGGACGATGGAGGGAAATCTATATGAAACTACAAATGGTTAATGTTACAAGAAAGTTTGGTGACTTTCGGGCAGTAGAGAACTTAAACCTGACGATAGAGAATGGAGTATATGGACTTTTAGGTGTGAATGGTGCAGGAAAGACAACGCTTATGCGAATGATCTGTACCCTTTTGCCACCTACAAGTGGACGGATTCTGTGCGATGGAAAGGATATTTTCAAAATGGATGGAGAATATCGGAATCTGCTTGGATACTTACCGCAGGAGTTCGGATTCTATCCGGATTTCACAGTAAAAGACTATTTACTGTATATTGCCAGCTTAAAGGGGATTCGACCTATGGTTGCTGGCAAACGGGTAAAGGAATTGCTTGCACAGGTTGGACTTACAAAGTCAGCAAATAAAAAGATGAGGAAGCTGTCCGGCGGAATGAAACGTAGAGCAGGAATTGCCCAGGCAATGCTAAACAATCCCAAAATTCTTATTCTGGATGAGCCTACGGCTGGACTTGATCCAACAGAAAGGGTGCGTTTTCGGAATCTGATTAGTGAGCTGTCAGAGGATAGGATCGTTATTTTATCGACGCATATTGTTTCAGATGTAGAGTATATTGCCAATGAAATCTGGCTGATGAAGGACGGACAAATCATGCAGCAGGGAAATCTTGATCAGACACTTGCTTCTATGCAGGAAAAGGTATATGCGTGTGAAGTATCACAGGCAGATGCTACGAAGATGATGAAAAAATTTAAGGTGTCTAATATGAAAGCGGAAAGTGGAATGGTGAACCTTCGTATTATTGCCAGTGAGCCACCGATTGCTGGAGCATCTGTGGTGGAGCCGACATTGGAGGACGTGTTCTTATATTATTTCGGTGAAAAGGGCGGTGAGATGGAATGATTAGATATGAAATTAAGAAAATCTTTTCTAAGAGCATCAGTAAAGTATCATTGGTCGTGTTGTTATTTTCACTTTTGATATCATGCTATTTTGCAATCACAAATGTCAGTTTTTTGGATGAGCAGGGCAAATCTCATACAGGAATCGAAGCGGCAAGGAGTCTGCGGGAAGAAAAGCAGAAGTGGGAAGGTATTCTGGACGAAACAGCATTACAAGATGTCATGGATGAATATAAAAAGATTAGTGAAGAATATCCAATTCGCCCTGGAGATGATTCTACTAACTTATTACATGATTCCAAGGTACAAGGGTTTTCGGAAATCAAGGACATGATTAATATGGGATTCTGCGAATTTAGAGATTTTAATTATTATCGCATTGATTCATTATCGAAAGAAGAAGTGGGACATATCTATGAGAATCGTGGAAAGAGTTTGGAAAAATGGTTGAATTCCGAAGATGCCAATGGTTTATTCGATGAAGACGAGAAAGCATTTTTGATAGAGCAGTACAGTGAGATGAAAGCACCTTTATACTATGAGGACTATGATGGCTGGAAATCAGTACTGAGTTACGTTCAGACGATTATTATGCTCATTATGCTTGTGTCAGCATTCTTGGTGTCAGGTATCTTTTCCCATGAATTTAGTTGGAAATCAGATTCCATATTTTTCTCAACAAAATTAGGAAGGAACAAGGGTACAAGATCTAAGATCATAGCAGGATTTATCGTGGTATCAGCTATCTACTTTATTGTAATATCGCTGTATTCACTTGTGGTATTGGGATGTCTTGGCTTCGGTGGTGGAGAAGTCATGATACAGACAGGCTTCTGGCATTGGAAATCCTTTTACAATATCACCTATATGCAGTTGTATTTGCTCACGGTAGTTGCCGGATATATTGGAACAGTATTTTGCCTGTTTCTATCTATGCTTGTGTCAGCAAAGACACATACAGCAGTTGTTGCAGTGACAATACCTTTTGCAATCCTGTTTTTACCGCTGTTCGTATCAAATTTCGACTTCTTATCGGGAATATTAGGTGTGTTCCCAGACCGCTTGCTGCAGATCAATGAGATTATCAATACATTTGATTTATATCATATAGGCGGTAAGATTGTCGGCTCGATACCAATCATGCTGGTCATTTATCCAATCCTATGTGTTTTGATGGTGCCACTCATGTATCATGTTTATCATAAAACGGAGATTAAGTAGATGAAAAGGAAAAAGAGTTTAAAATAACCGGCGTAATTAAGGAAATCTCTCATTTTCTTTTTCTGGCGGAAACTGACATATTATTTCATTAGAATAATCTGGCTTTCTAAATCAATTGGTAACTCTGTATTTTGCAAATTCACACCTCTTTCCTGGTAAAAAAAGCAGAGAAGAATGGCCACCTATCTGCTGGCTGTTGGGACACTGGATTATGGAGCACTAAAAATGGAAAGGCGGGAAATTTGCATCTGTTACTGTACGGAGCCACATTTGTTCTGGTTGGCCTGGGATTTATGTATAATCTGGTTATGACACGGCAGAGGAAGAATATTTCCAGCTTTTTATTTGATGCTGGAAGTGCGGAAGTGTTCTGCACGATACTGCATTGGTGTTTTACCGGTTTTTTCCCGGAAAACAGATGTGAAATAACTTTGACTGGAAAATGCCAGGGTAGTAGAAATTACAGAGATCGCATAATCGGAATGGCAAAGCATATTCTGAGCGGTCTCTATTTTTTTATTCTGTATATAGGAACTGACAGAAATTCCCATCTCTTTTGCGAACAGATGACTTAAATAACCGGGAGATATGCCAGCATGAGCGGCGAGTACCGGGACAGTAATACGATTATGTAAATGATCATAGATATATTCCAGACACTGGGCAACCGGACGGGAGCAGGCATGATTTCTATGCAATTTTTCCATACGAGTAGTGTAATCCAGACACATCTGCGGGTGCAGGGCGGAAATTTCTTTTTTTGATTTCATTTGATCCGCCTTATGAATGTAGTAGTCGCTGAGATCATATGCCTCTGTGACTTCCATACCTCCTTCAATGCAGTATCTTGCCAGCATGGCAGCAGTAATGGTAAAGTGGTATTTCAGATTTTGCAGAGGAGAATCCGAGAGGACACCCAGACCTTTCTTTTCCTGAAAAGATTCATGACACAATTCTTTTACTTTTTCAGTATTTCCCTGTCTGACATAGCTGTAGAATTCTGGTTCCGGATCATAAGGGGCGCGATAAGTTTCTAATTCTCTGCGGACATATTGTTGATAGAGAAGTTCCTGAGGAATGTTCATATGGATACCTTTCTGAAATTATTACAGTATTTTTCAAAACCGCTATGTGATTCTTTCACTTGTGGAGTGAAGATAGTGGCACGCTGGTAGTTATAAATAATATAGCATAAAAATGATAAAAATAACATAGAAACGATATATGAATTTTGTTTTAAATTATATGATAAAGAAAAGAAGAACTGCAGGGTTATAAATTCCCGTTGCGAAGAATCAGGAGGGCAAGAGCATGAAATTAGAGAGAGGTATCAATTTAGGTGGCTATTTATCTCAGTGTGTGCATAGCACAGAACATTACGATGCATTTATTCAAGAGGAAGACATTCGTAAGATTGCTTCCATGGGATTTGACCATGTACGGCTGGCAATTGATTATGAAGTACTGGAAGATGAATATGGCGGAACCAGAGAAAAGGGGTTTGCCTATGTGACCAGAGTGGTGGAATGGTGTAAACGGCAGGGATTGAACATTGTACTGGATCTGCATAAAGCGTATGGCTACGATTTTAATAATGCCGGAGATAAGAAAAAGAATATTCTGTTTACAAATAAAATGGTGCAGAAGCGTTTTGTAAAGCTGTGGATCAAGATCGCAGAGCATTATGCAAACGAGACTCATGTTGCGTTTGAACTGCTGAATGAAGTGGTGGAGCAGGAAAATGCAGAAGCGTGGAATCTGCTCATCGTGGAGACGGTGAACGCTATTCGTCGAATAGCCAGAGACACTATTATTATATACGGCGGAATTCAATGGAATAGTGTGAAGACATTGAAACTGTTAGAGAAGCCCAAGGATGAAAATATATTGTTCACGTTCCATTTCTATGAGCCGTTGCTGTTTACCCATCAGAAAGCACATTGGGTATCGACCATTAGCCAAACAGAAGATATCTATTATCCGGAAGCAATGGACTATTATCGTACAAAGTCGCTGCCTATCGGATATCAGGGAGAAGTAGTCTGTAAGGCACAGTCACAGACCATGGGAACAGAATTTATCACGGAAATGGTCATGGAAGCGGTTACTGCTGCAAAAAATGCCGGAGTGATGTTGTACTGTGGAGAATTCGGTGTTATTGATCAGGCTCCTGTAGAAGATACCCTGCGCTGGTTCACGGATGTGGATACCGTATTCCGACAGTTCGGTATCGGCTGTGCTGTCTGGACTTATAAGGAGATGGATTTCGGACTTATTGGGGAACATTATGCACCGATTCGCGAACAATTGCTGAAGCTTTGGAATCGGAAGAAGGTGGAGAGTTAGTGAGGAATTTGGTAATTACATCTAACACACCCAACCCTTTTTTATAATGATTAGGATATTTTAATCATTCATGCCCTTTGTCATATAGTTTTTGTATATTTTTTGGAAGTTTATCAGGTAACATAGCATTTATAGCATCTTCGTTACCATCTTTCATTGCTGTTTCGTAATACCAGCACTTGAATTTTAAGAGGAAAAGAGTTTTTTGGAGTTCCTGAATTTCAGTTTCAACAGCTGATTTTTCTTCGTTACCATCTTTCATTGCTGTTTCATAATACCAGCATTTGAATTTTAAGAGGGAAAGATTTTTTTGAAGTTCCAGGATTTCAGTTTCAACAGCCGATTTCCTGGTTTCAAATAATTCTTTTCTTTTTTCATAGCTGGAGCTGCCTTCAGATACCCAGATAAAAAATTGCTTTATATCTTTAATCTCTAGACCGGATTTCTTGAGGCATTCGATAACGTGAAGAGCTTCTAATTCATTATCGCTGAAATAACGGATATTTCCTTTGCGTTCCAGATTAGGGAAAAAGCCTTCCTTGTCATAATACCTTAAGGTAGAAACAGGAAGATTAAACTAATACAGAAGATTTCATGGCTGCTGTTGATTTTCTTTCTGTTCGGGAAGATGTGGATCCAGATGTTTTTTGAAGAAAATGGGGTTGGTTAGTTGTTTTATAAAAACTGAAAAAGGAGAAATTTAATTATGGCAAAGGTAAAAGCAGATTTTCAAGTGGATTATATTCTGGC
>FR886220.1:0-5187 GCA_000436475.1 Eubacterium sp. CAG:248 | reverse complement strand
GAAATATCTAATGATGAAGTAGAGTTAAGACGGTATCTGCAGAGAGTTGCTGATAATACAGCTTTTACGGCCTGGTATTTCGGACATTTTCACGAGGATACTAAAGTAGAGGATATGTTCTATTGTTTATATGATGATATCGTTGTGATATAAAGAGTAAAAAATATAAAAGCTGTAGAGCATATGCTTGGATATATACTGATAGTTATGCTTGTATACATTGGTATACAGATTATCTTATATGACAGAAGCTATAAGAAAGCTATGATAAAAATATGATGAAAATATGTGAAAATAAGATAAAAATAGTGAAAGTAGTAAAAAGATAGTGTAGAATAAACTATGAAGTATATAGTTAAAGGAAGTTGTATACATGGCTAAGTTTACAAGGAAAGCTATAATGAATAGTCTTTTAGAGCTGCTTAAGACAAAATCAATTGATAAGGTTACAGTTAAAGATATATGTGATGACTGTGAAATTAACAGAAATACTTTTTATTATAATTACAAGGATATATATGATGTATTAAACAGTATATTTACGCAGGCAATAGAGGAGAATCTAAGAGATGTAGCCGAAGGTGGTTCATTTTACGAGGAATACATAAAGGCGGCTTCATTGTTAGTCCAGTATAGGGATGTTGTGATACATGTATACAATTCAAAGAACAGGGATATTGTAACGAATTATCTTGAAAGATTGACAGCAGAGATTGTAAGAGGATATATTGCAAGAAAAAGTGAAGGACAGAATATATCAGACAAGGATCTTGAATTTATATCATATTTTTACAGTTATGCCATAATCGGAAGTACATATAAGTGGATAGAAAGTGGAATGAAGGCTGATTTTAAGCATTTTATAGGTAAGATAGCAGATTCAATAGATGCAACACTTCCGGTTATGATATCAAAGGCAGGTAAAGCGGATTGACGGAATGTATTGAATAACAATTGGTTTATAAAAATTTAATATTCAGACAGATTAAGGAGAATGTACGAATTATGTACATTCTCCTTGTTTCGTCTATATTAATTAAAGCAGAAAAGTATTAATGTCTATATATCAGATGAAGCAATAAGGAGGGATGCTTATGAATGACATAAAGGGAATAAAGAATATGTACAGTGTGCTTACAGCCTGTCTTATTATTGTAGGACTTGTGCTGCTGGCGATACCTGGAATTGCATTAAATGCAGTATGCATAATATTTGGTATATATCTCATAATATATGGAGTTGTAAAGATAATAGGCTACTTCGCAAAGGATGTATATCAGCTTGCATTTCAGTTCGATCTGGCACTTGGCATAGTTGCCGCAATAGTAGGCATAGTATTTATATGTAAAACCTCAAGCATTGTACAGATACTTTCAACGTGTATAGGAATTGTGATGCTGATAGATGCCACACTTAAGATACAGACATCACTTGATTCGAAAAGATTTGGAATAAGCAGCTGGTGGTTGATGTTAGTTATGGCAATTATGGTTGCGGCAGTTGGAATCATGCTTATACTTATGCCAGGTGAAACAACAAAGGTTATGATAAGACTTATTGGACTGAATCTGTGTCTTGACGGAGTATTGAATCTTATAATAGTGGTAAATACAGTTAAGACGGACAGAAAGCTGCGTGGATAACGTAAAACTTTATATAATTATTTAAGATAAAACAGGAATGGTGATATATATGGGTACAATAACACATAAAGCAGGAAGAATTGCAGTCAGCAAGGTAACAGATGTTGTATTAAAAAATCTTGATAAGGACAGAGAAAAAGAGATATTAAAGCTTGTTGATTTTATAGAAAAATATATGGATGGTGAAAAACTAGATGTTGATTTTAATAATATAAGAAAAAAGATAGAAGACAAGGATAGTGCAATTAATAAGTATATTAACAAGGCATTAGATGAAATTGATCCAGGTGTGTTAAAGACGATAGTTCTAAATCTTGGCTTTGAAGCATTTCTTAATGGAACAAAGACAATTAGAAAAATGAGAGAAAAATACGATTGTAATGTTCCATGGCTTATTCTTATGGATCCGACAAGTGCCTGTAATCTTCATTGTACGGGCTGCTGGGCTGCAGAATATGGCAACCGGTTAAACCTTACATATGAAGAAATGGATAGTGTTGTGACACAGGGCAAGGAGCTTGGAACATACCTTTATATGTTTACAGGTGGGGAACCGCTTGTAAGAAAGAGCGATATTATAAAGCTTTGTGAAAAGCATAATGATTGTGCATTTCTTTCATTTACTAATGGAACACTTGTTGATGAGGAATTCTGTCAGGAGATGAAAAGGGTTGGAAATCTATATCTTGCAATAAGTCTTGAAGGCTTTGAAGCCGTTAATGATTTAAGAAGAGGTGATGGCGTATATGGAAAGGTTATGAATGCCATGGACCTTTTAAAGAAGAATGGCCTTGTATTTGGAACTTCGATATGCTACACATCAAAGAATACAGAAACAGTTACAAGTGATGAATTTATCAGGCTTATGGTTGATAAAGGCTGCAGATATGCCATGTATTTCCATTATATGCCAGTAGGAAATGCTGCATCTGTTGAATTGTTACCAACACCTGAACAAAGAATATATATGAAGGACCGCATAAGACAGATAAGAAGTCTTACAACAGGTCAGGGACTTTTTACATTTGATTTTCAGAATGATGGAGAGTTTGTCGGTGGATGTATAGCAGGAGGAAGAAACTACTTCCATATCAATGCTAATGGTGATGCTGAACCTTGCGTATTCATACACTATTCAGGAGCTAACATAAGAACCAATACATTGCTTGAAATACTACATCAGCCATTATTTATGGCATATAGAAGAAATCAGCCATTTAATAAGAATCATTTAAGACCTTGTCCAATGCTTGAGAATCCTGAGATTCTACAGCGGATGGTAAAGGAAACTGGTGCTAAGTCAACAGATTTAGAGTCACCAGAATCAGCAGAGCATCTTTGCAGCAAATGTGTTCCATATGCCAATAACTGGAAACCATATGCTGATAAGATATGGAGCGAGACTCCTAAGATAAAAAGAAGCTATGAGAATTATGAGAAACATTAATGATATGGATAATAATTCCTCATCGACTATGAGGTTTATTAACTATAAATGTATTGCAGAAGAAAGGAGATTCATATGAGTAAAAAATCAATTGGAAGTAAAACTTTAAAGGTGGGTGCCTCACTACTTGCATTAGGAGCAGGTGTTGCAGCAGTTAATGCTAAAACTAAGAATAATACAGAGAAAAAGAAGATAAGAGAAATACAGGAAAATGAACGTGAGGAATACAGAAATACTGAACGTGGAAAGTATGAAAAGAATAGTAAAGGAATATATTATTCTAATGGTAATTATGAAGCATTTGCAAGACCAGAGAAACCAGAGGGCGTTGATGATAAATCAGCTTACATCGTCGGCAGCGGACTTGCCTCTTTAGCAGCAGCCTGTTTTCTTGTAAGAGATGGACAGATGAAGGGAAGTCATATCCATATATTAGAGGCTATGGATATAGCTGGTGGTGCCTGTGATGGTATAAATGATCCTACAAGAGGATATGTTATGAGAGGCGGAAGAGAGATGGAGAATCACTTTGAATGCCTGTGGGATCTGTTTAGAAGTATACCATCACTTGAAAAGCCGGGTGCCTCTGTACTTGATGAATATTACTGGTTGAATAAGCACGATCCAAACTATTCTTTATGCAGGGCAACAGTTAACCAGGGTGAGGATGCACATACAGATGGAAAGTTTAATCTAAGCCAGAAGGGCTGTATGGAGATTATGAAGCTGTTCTTTACAAAGGACGAGGATCTTTATGATAAAAAGATTGAAGATTTCTTTGATGAAGAGGTATTTGATTCTGATTTCTGGCTTTATTGGAGAACAATGTTCGCATTTGAAAACTGGCATAGTGCACTTGAGATGAAGCTTTATATACAAAGATTTATTCATCATATAGGTGGACTTCCTGATTTCTCAGCTCTTAAGTTTACAAAGTATAATCAGTATGAATCACTTATACTTCCTATGCAGAAGTATCTCGAAGCAGCAGGCGTTAAGTTTAAGTTCAATACAAGAGTTGAAAACGTAGTATTTGAATTCAAGGATAATAAGAAGCTTGCAAAGAGGATAGAATGCAGCGTTAAGGGTAAACAGGAGACTATTGACCTTACAGAGAATGATCTTGTTTTTGTGACAAACGGAAGCTGTACTGAAAGTACTATATATGGAGATCATACACATGCACCTGTTGGTGATGCAGAGGTAAGAACAAGTGGCTGCTGGAGTCTTTGGAAGAATATCGCAAGACAGGATCCACAATTCGGACATCCGGAGAAATTCTGTGGTGATGTAGCTAAATCTAACTGGGAATCAGCCACAGTTACAACGAGCAATGAACAGATTATTGACCAGATTAAGAAAATCTGTAAAAGAGATCCAAGAACAGGTAATGTTGTTACAGGAGGTATAGTAAGCTGTAAGGATTCAAGCTGGCTTCTTAGCTGGACTATAAACAGACAGGGACAGTTTAAGGAACAGAAGAATGATGAAGTATGCGTATGGGTATACAGCTTATTCACCGATGTACCGGGTGATTATATAAAGAAGCCTATGAAGGAATGTACAGGTGAAGAAATAACAGCAGAGTGGTTATATCATCTTGGTATTCCAGTAGAAAAGATAGATGAGCTGGCAAAGAATAGCTGTAATACAACTCCTACTATGATGCCATATATAACAGCATTCTTTATGCCAAGAAGAAAGGGCGACAGACCAGATGTTATTCCTGATGGCTGTGTCAACTTTGCCTTCCTTGGACAGTTTGCTGAAACACCAAGAGATACTATATTCACAACAGAGTATTCAGTCAGAACAGCTATGGAGGCTGTATATGGTCTTCTTGGTGTTGACAGAGGTGTTCCTGAGGTGTGGGGAAGTGTATATGATGTAAGAGATCTTCTTGATGCATCAGTTAAGCTTATGGATGGCAAATCACCACTTGAAATAGAGCTTCCAGGTGTACTTGATAACATCAAAAAACCACTTCTTAGAAAGATTAAGGGAACAGTTATAGAAAAAGTTCTTAAGGACCATAATGTTATAAAGGATTATATGAAGTATTAAGTTGTTGTTTAACACACATTCGGTTGGCGAACT
>FR886219.1:623-879 GCA_000436475.1 Eubacterium sp. CAG:248 | reverse complement strand
GTGATAATATATATTATAATTGAGAAGCTATTTTTGTATTAAGGAGAGATGTTTATATGACAACTGTAAGCACAAAGAGTGGTAGAATTATAAAAGTTGTATCCAGAGAAGAAGAGAAAAGTACATTGACAGAATCGGATAATGAAATGGACGAAAGAGCAGTTGAAGCTGTTAAGGCAGCAATAAATAAAGCAAAAATTTGTAAAAAACCAATAGCGGGTTATGATGAAAAAAAGAAACAAGCTTACATTGAATA
>FR886219.1:0-580 GCA_000436475.1 Eubacterium sp. CAG:248 | reverse complement strand
TGGGGAAAGAAAGTATGCAGAGTAGAAAACCGATGATTCTGGTATTAGCAGGACCAAATGGTTCAGGGAAAAGTACTATAACAGCTTTTTTTGATAAAGTTGGTAAATATACTAATGCTGATGATGTTGTTGCAACTACAGGAATGAATAATATGGAAGCGGCTGTTTTGGTTGACAGGATGAGATATGAATCAATTGCCAAGACAGAAGATTTTACCTTTGAAACAGTCTTGTCATCTGAATATAAGTTAAAAATTTTAAGAAAAGCAAAAGAAGAGGGATATTTCATAAAATGTGTATTCGTGTTGACAGTTGATCCACAAATTAATATTGCTAGAATAGAATCCCGTGTGGCTGCAGGTGGACATAATGTTGATAGCGGTAAAGTTATTGAAAGATATTATAAATCAATTAATAACATAAAAGAGTTACTAGATATATGTGATATTATGCATGTTTATGATAATACTAAATCACCAGAAAGAATTATTCGTAAGCATAAAGAGGAACTATCAATATATCCAAATGAATATTGGAGTGAACAGGATATATTAGGATTGATGGAATAATGTTGTTGGCA
>FR886218.1:161880-250146 GCA_000436475.1 Eubacterium sp. CAG:248 | reverse complement strand
AGCTTGTTATTGATGAAGAACCTGCACAGGTGGTTAGACTTATATTTGAGATGGCTATTGAAGGGAAAAAGTATAAGCAAATTGCCAGATATTTGAATGCTAATAACATTGATACCCGTGTACAATATAAAGAAAGGCATGGTAAAAAGTGGAATCACCCAAGAAATTATGAAATAAAACAATGGAGTGCTTCAGCAGTTATGAATATATTGTTTAATGAGATTTATACGGGAACAATTATTTATGGAAAGAACGTATGTAATGCTCAAACGGGTTATAAGTCAAAGAAAATGAATCCTGATAGTTGGATTATAGTGGAAAATTGTCACGAGCCGATAGTGTCAAAACAAACATTTGAGGAAGCACATAAAGTGATTAATAAGACAACCTGTAATCGAACCAAAAAGCAAGGTTCATATAAAAAAGCTATAATAATATGTGGTTGTTGTGGTAAAGGACTTGCAAATTCTTATGGGTATTATAAGTGTAGCTGCAATTATGATCCTAGTAAATATAACTGTCGCAATGTCAGAATGAAAACGGAAGAATTTGAGGCAGGTGTTATGCAATATATTAAGACAACAGCAGCAGGTATGCTTGAGCATTTGCAGGCATATAAAAGACAAAGGAGTAGTTGTGTTGAGTTGCAAAAAGAAATTGATAAGCTGCAACAAATGAAAAGTAAGGCTGAAACTCAAAAGTTCCAGTTGTATGACGATTATACAAAAGGAATTGTCCAGAGAGATATTATGATATCTGAAAGGACAAGGCTTACTGAGCATATTGGTGAAATTGAGATAGAGCTTCACGAACTTGAGTCTAAAATACAGTTGGAACAATGTATTGATAAAGCTGGTGAGGAAGAAACAATAGAGTTGTTATCCAAAATGGAGACATTTGACTTGGATCTTATTCGTCAGGTTGTAAAGCGTATCACAATGTATGATGACGGCAACATTCAATTTGAGTGGAATGTGGATGACTTTATACAGGTTAAATGATATACTTCATATAAGACTATTTTCAAGAACTATCGGTTTTTGATGGTTCTTGAAAATAAATTTTTTTGGTCTTTACTTGACACAAGCAGAAATCGACCATTGCTGTGGTGTGGTGATTTAATTTGCCCATTACCTGACACAATCATAATAGAAAGGGAAAATATAAGAAATTAGATATGAAAAGAATATTATTAATAGCTACAGGCGGTACAATCGCATCGAAACAAACACAGGATGGTCTTGCTCCATCAATGGATGTTAACAGCCTGTTTTCATATATTCCAGATATAAAAACAGTATGTAAACTTGATGGAATATCTGTTATGAATGTTGACAGTACCAATATGACACCAGCATTGATGAAAAGTATAGCTAAAACAGTGGCAGATAATTATGTATACTTTGACGGCTTTGTTGTGGCACATGGAACAGATACAATGGCTTATAGTGCTGCTGCAGTTACCTATATGCTTAAGAATCTATCTAAACCTGTTGTATTTACTGGCTCGCAGATACCTATAGAAGCTATGTATACAGATGCTAAGAAAAATTTATCAGATGCCATCCGCTTTGCATGTGAGGAAATTAGAGGAGTATATGTGGTATTTGACGGAATCGTTATTAATGGTACACATGCGATGAAAGTAAAAACAAGGAATGCTGATGCATTTAAGAGTATCAATTATCCAGTTATTGCACATATTAAGCATGGAAGAATAACTTATAATGAAGTACTGGAACCTTTAAAGTATAAGGATGAACTAAATAATGACATTGATAACAGTCTTATCCTGGATACGGATATGTGTAAGGATATTATGCTGCTTAAAATGTTTCCTGGAATAGGAACAAGAATATTTGATTATATAAAAGACAACTATAAAGGTGTTATCATAGAGAGTTTTGGCATAGGTGGAATTCCAAATGAAGGTAATAACAATAACATAGCAGGAAAGATTTATGAACTTATACAGGCGGGGGTTGCAGTTGTTATAACAACACAGTGCATATATGAGGGAATAGACCTTAATGTATATGAGGTGGGACAGACAATGGCCAAATTAAATGTCATTATGTCAGGTGATATGACAACAGAGGCGCTGACTATGAAGCTTATGTGGGCACTTGCACATTATGATAATATTGATGATATTAAGAAATATATAGAAAATGCGTATTTTGCTGATAGAAGTTATTAAAAAGTAACTATTAAGATAGGATTGCGTGAATTGCAAAGCAATGAGGCAATCATGACATTATTATATAAGTTGCAGGTGTGGATTTAATAATGATTGATAACATAGATTATTATATGGAATATCTTGACGGATTGACAAAGGATATGCCAGAAGAGTTTGTAAAGCTGGCACAGGTGTTTGAACTTAATGTATTTGAACCTATTCATATGGAAGGTGAGGATGATATATATGCAGCTTACCTTATGAATGATTCAGTTGAAAGCTATTTCGCATTTGAGAATTCGGTAATGACAGGTGAATACAAGGATATTGACTGTGACCAGATAGCAGGGATAGAAAAGCTTGCAGATGGATACATGCTTATAGTTAATCAGGGTGGAGAGAATATATTTACAATAAGATTTACTAATCTTCATATTAGGACTGATTATTTTAATTATGGCTGTATGGGACATTTCTGGGTTAAGGGATATGAGTATTTAAGGCAGCTTGAGTATCAGCTTGCAGATGTAAGAGATAAGTACAGGTATCTGGGGAATGGCTCATGTACTAAGAAGGAGCTTGTATTTATGCAGCTTGCTGACTTTCCTCCGATTAAGAAATATAAGTCAGTTCCGGATAAGTATTATGTACCATATCCGGATACTATATATTCAGAGGCGGCCTATTATCTTATAGAAACAGCAAAGAATGTTGGTGATAAGAGCATGGCATATATGCTTGAAAGTTATTTGAAAAAACCGGACATATTTAAGTGTAATATTATTGCGGCTATGTTTCATAGAAAAGTGCATAGCAGATTTGTAGATAAGCTTATTATGGATGTTAGGAAAGAGGCTGACAAGTATGTAAACAGGCGGTTTGGCAGTGAAGAAGAAGCACAGTATGATAATGTTCATAAAAAGGCTCTTAAGGCTATGAATATCTATAAGGAAGCGGGCTATGAGTGTCTATTGTATAGAGAAGAGCCATTTATGTACTCAAAGGACTCAATTACATATAAAGAACATGTGCTGGTGTTTAAGAATGGGCTTGTTAACAGGAAGTGTGAGATATATACTTATGAGGTGGATTGATTAGCTTTTATCGTATTTCAGGGTAAAGAGCTGCAGGGCTATTACAAGTAGTTTACTGTGAAAGAATACATGTTAAGGAGTGAATATATGTTTTATTTTTTGTTAGAACCTATTATGATGTATAACTGGATATTAATATTATCAGCAGTTATACCGGCGGTATTTCTTATGGTGAAGGTATATAGGTCGGACAGGATAGAAAAGGAAAGCGGCTACCTTTTAAGAAAACTTGTTGTGGCAGGTATTATATCTACTTTACTTGCATTAGTAGAAGAAAAGGTGGGAGAATGGCTCTTGTCATGCTTTGTTCCTGAAAATACGTGGCTATATCAGATAATCCTTTACTTCGTAATCGTTGCAATAGCAGAGGAAAGTTCCAAGTATATATTCTTAAAGAAACAGACCTGGGATAATCCAGAGTTTAACTGTAAGTATGATGGGGTTGTATATGCGGTATTTGTTGCACTCGGTTTTGCACTTTGGGAAAATATCAACTATGTGTTATCATATGGCTTTTCAACAGCTATAGTAAGGGCGGTAACTGCTATTCCAGGACATGCATGCTTTGGTGTGTTTATGGGTGTGTTCTATGGTCTTGCCAGAAAGCAGTATAATCGTGGAAAGTTATTTAGTTCTAAGATATTCAGAATATGCAGCGTTGTAATGCCGGCACTTTTACATGGTTCATATGATTTTATAGCAACTATGGAGAATGTTATAGGTGGACTTTATTTTTTAATATTCGTTGTAATATTGTTTGTAATATCATTTGGACTTGTTAACATTTCATCTAAAAACGATAAGTATATATAGAGAATGAATTATGAAAAGACGCATTTTAATATATAGAAAATATATTGATTCTCTTTTAGAATCAGATGGGCAATCAGATTGGAAATATATAAAGCAGGAACATCTTACACAGCTTGCATTTTTTCAGCATGAAAGGTTAGTGCACCTGATAGTTACTGTTACATTTGCGGTACTTGAGCTGCTTACGGTATGTGCTTGTGTGATAGTTGGAGCACTTGATAGTACATTTAGTTTTCCGTTATTAATACTTGCGCTTTTAATACTTGTACTTCTTATTCCATATATTAAGCATTATTATCTTCTGGAAAATGAAGTGCAGAAAATGTATGTACAATATGATAGGATTGTACAGAAAATGTATGAGGAGGAAAAAAATGTCAGATGTCAGAGTTATTAAGTTAAATGAAAGTGTTTATTCACATAATGATAATCAGGCGGAAGAAACACGTCGTATGTTAAATGATAAGAATGTATTCTTCGTTAATATTATGTCATCGCCAGGAAGCGGCAAGACTACTATGTTGTCAAGACTTATCAATATGATTAAGAATGATTTAAGAATAGGTGAAATGGATGTTGATATTGAGTCAGATATTGATGCCAGAAGAGTTGCTGATGCAACAGGTGTAAAGACTATGCAGATTCATAATGGTGGTCTGTGTCATATTGATGCCACGATGACAGCAGAGGCAATAAGTGAATATGGTGTGGATGATATTGATATATTGTTTCTTGAAAACATTGGTAATCTTGTATGTCCGGCTGAATTTGATACAGGAGCACATCGTAATATAATGATTTTGTCAGTCCCAGAAGGTGATGATAAACCACTAAAGTATCCACTTATGTTTTCTGTGTGTGATGTTATTCTTGTAAATAAAATAGACACTCTTGAAGTGTTTGATTTTGATATACAGAAGTTCACACAGCATGTTAGAGAACTTAATCCTAATGCTATAATTATGCCAATAAGTGCAAGGACAGGTGAGGGCATGGACAGACTTGTGGAGTGGCTTATGGCTGAGCGTAGTAAGCTGGTTTGTTAGGACGTTTTAAATTATGGAAAATATTTAAATTCTTTTACTTATGTTTTTGGAATATGTAAAAATATTTATTGATATCCTGACATTAATCGGTTAAGATATATGCGATATTATGATTTATACGTGAGGAATACAATGACAAATATAATGGAAAAACAGTTCTACAGGCAAAGAAAAGACTTTGATTTATCATGTATTGAAAGAGATAAGAAGTTTACAATGCCAGAAGGTGTAGAATATACAGAAAATATTGCTTATACCAAAGATGGCAATCCTTCGCACCAGCTTGATATATATCGTCCAAAGGACAGAGAAGGAGAAGTTCTTCCTGTGATAATCAATGTTCATGGTGGTGGACTGATTATAGGAAACAAAGGCTTTAATAAGTATTTTTGTTCTTTGTTGTGTAAGAAAGGATTTCTTGTATACAGCATAGAATACCGCCTTATTCCGGATTGTATGATATATGACCAGTTCAAGGATGTGTTTATGGCCATGGATTATATAAGTGGGCGTATCAGGACAGACGGTGGAGATGAATCGCACGTATACATGGTGGGTGACAGCGGAGGTGCGTGTCTTATTATGTATACCAATGCAATTCAGAATAATAAAAAAATAGCAAAGGCAGCAGGTGTTAAGCCTTCAGATTTACATATTAACGCGATTGGCTTTATAAGCGGAATGTTTTATACAACTAAGTTTGATAAGATAGGAATGTTTCTTCCAAAGTATTTATATGGAAAGAATTATAAAAAGTCAGCATTTGGTAAGTATGTGAACCCGGATAATAAGGAACTTATAGAGTCACTTGCGCCTGTATGGCTTGTGACAAGCCATAATGATTACTTAAGAAAGTATACATTAAATTTTGAGAAGGCATTAGCAGAGGCTGGAAAAGAATATGAGTTTGTAGATTTTCCAAAGGATAAGAGGCTTACGCATGCATTCAGTGTGTTTGAACCATTTTTGCCAGAGAGTAAAAAGACTATAGATTTGCTTGCAGGATATCTTAAGAAATTTTAGAATTAAAGGATTGATATATATATGATAACAGAAAAAGATATGCAATATGTTCTTACTATTGCAAACTATGGCAATCTGACTAAGGCTGCAAATGCGTTGTTTTTATCACAGCCAGCGTTAAGTATCCAGCTTAAACGTCTTGAGAGCTTTCTTGGAATACAGCTTTTTGAAAGAAAAGGCAGAAGAATGATTCTTACATATGCTGGTGAAGAGTTTGTAAAGTCTGCAAGAGAGATAACTATGAAATGTTTCGAACTTGAAGACAGAATGATTGATATAGGAAAAAATGTTGCAGTCAAACTGCAGATTGGCTATATGGTACGGCAGATGGAAGCATTGTTTCCTTCTGTTATGACAGAATTCAATCAGCTGTATCCACAGTCAGTTGTATATGCTGTTGATGGACATTTGTCTGATCTTGAAGAAAAGCTTATAAGTGGAGACATTGATATGTTTTTTGGATATAACAGTGTTAGTAATACGCGATTATCATATGAAACTATTTATGAGGACTGTCTTGTTGCAGTCCTTCCAAAATCTCACCCGGCAGTTCTAAGTGTGAAAAGGCTGGATACGTGTATATATCCATGGCTGGATCTTTCTATGGTAAGCAAGGAACGGTTTATTCTTCAGCATAGTAACCAGAGCATAAGACAGCTTGAAGAGGATGCACTGTTTTATGCGGATGTGTTACCAGAAATGACTTATAAAATAAGCAGTATAGATGCAGGTATACGTCTTGCTGAGAAGGGGTATGGTATTGCATTTACACTTAACAGTTATCTTTCTGCTATGAAGCTGTCATCTGATTCAGTCGTGTTACAGGTCGGAGATCCGACACTTAAGATTCCTTTTTCAGCAGCATTTCGTAAATGAGATGAACAGCGCATGGAGCTGATGGAGTGGATAAGGCTTACAAAAGAATTTACTGGAATTAATTATAAGTAAAAACTCATGCATGAAAACATATGTGATATTCCTGCAAAAGTATAAATTATATTTATACTTTTTATAAAAACATACAATTTAACTTTTGAATGAATATATATTAGAATAAATATGTAATTTGAAAGTATTTCTCATTTATATATAAATATAAAGATACCAGGGTCAAAAGGTATAAAACCACATGAGCTTGCTCATAGGTGGGTGAAAGACCTTGGGACCCGCCCCGATATGAGCATAAAAGTGGGATGATAATCCCACGATATGCGAATATTGGGGAGAATTGTGGGAGTGCGTAGCACGGAACAATTCGTAGGTATCAAAGTCGGGGGCTTTTGACCCCGACATCATATAAAGCAGATATTGTAATATATGCATATGAAAATGAGTAATGGTATTTTTTTAAGAAAGGATTCACACATGGAAACACAGGCAAAAGAAAAGAAAAAATGGAAAACGCCGCATACATTTGTAATTCTTGTAGTGATTATTATTATCGCAGCTGCAGCAACTTATATTGTGCCAGCAGGTGAGTTTGCAAGATACAAGGATGCAGCAACAGGAAAAACTTTAGTTGAGGCAGGAAGTTATCACAGGATTGAATCAAGTCCTCTTAATCTGTTAAAGATTCCAGAAGCTATATATACAGGTATAGTTAAATCAGCATCTACTATTACATTTATGTTAATAATTGGTGGAGCTTTTCAGGTTATAACTTCTACAGGTGCACTTACTGCACTTTGCAAGAAGCTTTCTAAGACATTTTCAAAGCATAAGTATGTAGTTATACCCGTATTTTTAACTTTATTCTCTATATTTGGATTTACAATGGGTATGTCATCAGAGGTTATGATTTTTGTTCCTATTGGAATAACACTTGCACTGTTTCTTGGCCTTGACAAGGTGACAGGTACTGCCATGATAGCACTTGGCGCTGCAGTAGGTTTTACAGCAGGTATACTTAACCCATTCAATGTCGGAGTTGCACAGGATATTGCGGAATTACCATTATTCTCAGGTATGGCATACAGAATTGTTGTTCTTGTAGTGCTGCTTGCTGCAACAAGTATATATATAATATGCTATGCAAGAAAGGTGGCAGCCAATCCTGAAAAGAGCGTAATCTATGGAATTAAAGAAGATGAAGAGTATACATTTGATAATGTAACAGATAATCTTACAGGAAGACAGATAGGTGTTCTTGTTGTTATGGCACTTGGTTTTGGACTGCTTATATATGGTCTTTCAAAGAAGGGCTGGTATTTTGAAGAGATGTCAGGACTTTTCATATTCATGGGTGTAATCTGTGGATTGATCAACGGATATGGACCAAGTAAGATAGCTAAAGAATTTGGCGAGGGTGCTAAGGGTATTGTAGTTGGATGTCTTATAATCGGTATTGCACGTACGGTTGAGGTTATATTAAGTGATGCTCATATTCTTGATACTATTGTATATGGAATAGTTAACCTTGTGAATTTCCTTCCAGGTTCTATAAAGGCAGTAGGTATGTTTATCTGTCAGTCACTTATCAACTGCGTAATCGTATCAGGAACAGGTCAGGCTGCAGTTACTATGCCACTTATGGTTCCTGTATCAGATCTTGTTGGTATATCAAGACAGACAGCAGTACTTGCATTCCAGTTAGGTGATGGTTTCTCTAACTCAGTACTTCCTATGTCATCATCACTTATGGGATATCTTGCAGTATCTAAGATCCCATATAGCAAGTGGCTTAAGTTTATGATGCCTCTGTTCCTTATATGGACAGCACTTGGATGTATATTTATGTTAGGCGCGTTGGTGATTGGATATTAATTAAGGTGTTATAAGAAGTGTTATGTTGTGATATGCCTTTAAAAGGTACATTATACATAGCACTTTTTATTAATCTGTGATTGCGTGAGAGGAGTAATTATAAAATATGGCAGATAATATAAAAAAGAAGCTAGGTGAAGTGATAGATGCACATAAGTCTGAGCTTTGCCAGATGTCAGATAAGATATTTGACCTTGCAGAGATAAGTGGTGAGGAATATAAGACATCAGAAATGTTATGTAAGTATCTTGAAAAAGAAGGTTTTGCAGTTGAACGTGGAACCGGGCTTGAAACAGCATTCAGGGCATCTTATAAGAATGGTGAGGGTGGTCCTGTTCTTGGAATACTTGTAGAGTATGATGCTCTTGAAAAAATCGGACATGCGTGTGGCCATCATCTTCAGGGACCTACAGGAATAGGAGCTGCTGTTGCAGTAAAAGAATGTATTAAAGATTATCCGTATGAGCTTGTGGTATATGGAACGCCAGCAGAGGAAACACTTGGTGGTAAGATTGTTATGCTTGATAAGGGATATATGAAAGAACTTGATCTTGCATTTATGTCACATGGTTCGCCTAGTACTTCTGTTGATGAGAAATGTATGGCGCTTGAGAATTTTGTAGTAACATTTCATGGTGTTAAAAGCCATGCAGCTATAAGTCCTGAAGAGGGTAGAAGTGCCCTTGATGCGGCATTGCTTTCATTCCATGCTATTGAGATGTTAAGAGAACATGTCAAGGATGATACAAGGATGCATTATACAATCCGTAATGCAGGTGGACCTCCTAATGTTGTGCCTGATATAACAGTAGCGGAATATACACTGCGTTCATATAGTACGAAGTATCTTAATGAGGTTGTTGAGAGATTTTATAATATACTTAGGGGTGCAGCACTTATGACAGATACTACATACGAAATCCAAAGGGATCTTCCATTTAAGAGTAAGATAGTGTGTCATAAGGTTAATGATCTTCTTATGGCAAATGCAGAGTATGAGAATGCACCTGCTATAGCACCTCCAAGAAAGAAGACAGGTTCTACAGACTTTGGAAATGTGCTTTATGAAGTTCCAGGTTCATGTATAAGAATTGCATTCACAGATGAGGATGCACAGCCACATTCTGAAAGCTATTTAAAGGCAGGAAAGAGTGAGGCGGCACATGACGCTATTGGCTATGCAGCAAGGATAATTGCAGATTCGATATGTGATGTGCTTGTTAATCCAGATCTGCTTAAGCAGATAAAAGAAGAGTTTAAAACGGCAAGAAATAATGAGTAAATAAGATTACTGATTTAATGCTGATTTAATAAGTTAGTTATTGCTGACTTTAATATAAAATGCTATTATATAATGTGAGTGTCACAAATAAAAGGAGTAAAGCATTGGATAATAAAGTCAGATTAAAAAGAGATATTATTCTGGTGCTGTCGACGGTTATTATAGCTGCGGCAGCATTTTTAATTATTAATTTTGCTGTTAAAAAAGATGGCAGTTATGCGGTTATTAAGGTTGATGGAAAAGTGATTAAGACACTGGATCTTAACAGTGGGGAAACAACCATCGAGGTCAATGGATATCAGGGTGGAGTGAATAAGGTTGTAATCAATGATGGAAAGGTTAGTATGACGGAGGCTGACTGTCCAGATGAACTGTGCGTTAAGACAGGTAAAATAAGCAGGGTGGGAGAAACTATAGTGTGTCTTCCACACAGAGTTGTTGTAGAGATTAAAGGAAGTCCGGATGACGATTCCATAGACTCTGTAGTAAGATGATCATACATGCAGCATAAAAACAAAGTGAAATGGAGAAGCATATAAATGTATACTCGTATATCAACAAAAAAGATAGCCTTATGTGGTGTGCTTACAGCACTTGCCATGATATTCAGTTATATAGAAAGCGTGATACCTGTTCCTATACCAGTTCCTGGTATAAAACTTGGAGTTGCGAATATAGCAGTTATTACGATTCTATATGTGCTTGGTGTTAAGGAAGCCATAGTGATTAACCTGTTAAGAATAGTACTGACCTCACTTCTTTTTGGTAATGTTAACAGTTTTTTGTTCAGCATATCAGGTGCAGCGCTTAGTCTTACGATTATGATAATTATGAAAAAACTTGATTTCTTTTCATGCATAGGTGTAAGCGTGTGCGGAGGTGTTATGCATAATATAGGACAGATAATAGCAGCGGTATTTATTATGGGAAGTGAAGCTATAGTTTTCTATCTGCCAGTTCTTATAGTTTCTGGTGTATTTACAGGAGTCGTAATCGGAGTGGTATCTGGTATAGTTGCAAAGCGTGTCAGAAAAGTAGTAAGTTGAGATTAATATTAACAGCGAGAAAGAAAAGCATCAAATAAATGGAGGTAGATACGATGAAAAGCATATTAATAAAAGATACAACAAAGTCAGAAAGAATTCAGCTTGTTAAAGAATGGGAAGAGTGTGAAGGCTGCGAGAGTAGTGGAATGGACTTACTTGAGTATTTCAGGGACTATATAGATGGTAAAAAGGAAATATCAGATGTAAATGCAGAATTTAATGCAAGATATATATCTGAGATACCAGATAATGATACAGGCATGAGCTGTGGTATGGGGATGAGAAGATAATGTGTATGTTTAAAGATGAACTAAGAATTGCCAGATTAGATGATAATATATCATATATACAGCCGACAGTTAATCCGTTATCTGCAAATGTTGTCATAATAAATAGTAAAGATGCGGTATGGCTGTATGATGTTGGAAACCATCCAGATATACCAGATGTGTTAGAATGTTTTATCAGGACAGAATGCTGTGATTATAGTGGTGATTCTGTTTTGCAGGGCACAAAAGCCGGTAAAAAGGTAAATATTGTGTTATCACATTTTCATCAGGATCATATAGGAAATATTACACAGTTATGTGAAAAGCTTGATTGCTGCAATATTTACCAGGGAAGATTGACATATAAGCATACACATATTGGGAGCATAATAGAAGATGATGTTTATATAGAAGATGGAAAATCAGTACTTCATATCTTTCCATTACCCTCAAGTCATGCGAAAGGAAGTATAGCACTGGAGGTAAATAATGAATACTGCTTTCTTGGTGATGGATTATATGCAATGCAAAAGGATTTTCAAAGCTTATATAATACCGGGATTCTCAAGGAAGAAATAGAGGTGCTTAAGAAAGTAAAGGCGAAGAATTTCATGTGCAGCCATAAAACACCATTTGGAAGGTCTAAGGCTGGTGTTATAAGATGGCTTGAAAGTATATATGATATGAGAACAAAAGATAATCCATACATATTGTATGAATAAAAAAACATTGCTGTTTAACTGACAGCAATGTTTTTTATTTTGAAAACCAACTATGTTTTATATGTATAATTATATTCATTCTTTATACTGAGGCATAGATAAATCATCAATAGTCTTTACAACAGTATGTGGAATAGGCTTCCATTCAACCTTTTTAAACAGAGCTACTATACTGATTGGGATATATGTAGCAATAAACAGTGGGAAAGAGAAAAGATACAATATCTTTTTTCTTCCAGGTGCTAGAATCTTTTTCCATTCTGTTATAAGAGTTATAAGTCCGATTACAAGTAACATCATATAGAAGTTAAAGAAACCAAAAAGTATAGCTAATATAGTAGGACGGAATATCTGCTTGAAAAGTACTGGGTTAAAGCCACTGCATAAAAGTAAAACAATATTCAAAAGAATAGTTCCAAGCGTAAGTAATGTTGCAGGAGCAAGAGTCATAATCATATCATAACATGATACAAACATTCTTTTTTCCTTGAACATTGTTATAAATAAATCTTTGCCGTACTTAAATAATACCTGATAAAATCCCTTTGTCCAGCGCATGCGCTGATTCCAGGACTGTCTGAAGGTAGTAGGCTGTTCATCATAGAACATGGCGCTTCCACAGTATCCAACCTTTTCACCATCAAGAATATTAGTGACAGTAAATTCAATATCTTCAGTAAGAAGATTACATTTCCATCCATGGTTCTTTTTGATGATTGAACTATCAACAAGATATCCTGTTCCAGATACTGCACAGCTTGTTTTAATCATCATACGTGGATTGTTAAGGTACTTGGCTTCTCTTATAAACCAGAGAGAGTATCCGGCAGTAATCCAGTTGGTATCATAGTTTTTGGAATTACGGTAGCTTGTTACAACCTTATATCCGCTGTCAAACACCTTATTCATCTCTTTGACATAGTTAACATCAATAACATTATCTGCATCAAATACAAAGTAACCATCATAGCATGTATAGTCGCCATATTCTTCTTTTATCTTATTAAAGACATAGTCCATGGCATAACCCTTACCAACAAGTATGTTGTTGAAACGTTCATATACTATAGCACCGTGCTGGCGTGATATTTCAGCGGTATTGTCTGTACAGTTGTCTGCAACAACAATAACATCAATAAGTTCTTTAGGATAGTTCTGGTTCTTTATGCTGTCAATCAGATTACCGATAACAGCATTCTCATTTCGTGCAGCAATAATGAATGCGTACTTGTGAAGTGCCGCATTATCTTCTTTTATGTTATTTTTTTTCTTTTTTCCAATCAAAGCAATTAGTACGTATACACCCTGATAGAAATAAAACAGAGTTAATAATATGTATAAAACTGCATTGACATCTGATACGATTTTCATTTGAAATCCTCACTAAATATAAAAGATAAAAGCCTGTTAAAACTTTTACAAACTTTTGCAAAGTTCTTTACAGATTATATCATTAGTTTGTTAGGTGTCAATAGTTAAATTGACTAATAATTCTAAAAAAATTGACAAAATTCATACTTTGTATGTTATTATATATGATACAGCATTAATTCTTGAATGCAACGCATATTTAAGATATATTATATAAAATTAATAATTCTGAAAGGAAATAACAAGTTATGTATAAGGAAATATCAAAATTAATAATGTATGGTAATCTTGACAACAATAGTATTTTATCATCAATGGCGGATATATTCAATCGTTTTGATAATAATTTGTCATCAAAAGAAGAGCTTATTACAGATATATATACACAGATTAAAAGAATTCTGGAGGTGGCAACTGATTATGGCTTTGATAACAATCTCTGGCATAATTATCTTACATACTTCCTTATTACTAATGAGAATCCATTCAGTATAACATGTGAAAAGGTTGGTGCTAATGACGGAAGTGTCAACATATTTGCCAGAAATGATTTTAAGGTGTTTTACAATCTTTTCCATTATGATTTCAGTGAAATAGAAGAAAAGCTGGGAATCGATTGCTTTTCTATCATTTCCAATTATAAAGCTATTGTAAAAAAAGAGCTTATGTATAATAAAAATGTAAGTGAAAAGGTAAGGGAGCTTAGCAGCAGGCTTGAAAGAACTAAGAATGAGAATGAATTCTTTGATGAGGTGACAGAATTCTACAAAGCATTTGGTGTTGGTATGTTTGGTCTCAATAAGGCATTCAGAATATCAAGTGATGAAAAGGACGGTCTTGTATTCCATCCAATCAATAATATGGATAAGGTTGTTTTAGATGATCTTATTGGATATGAAATACAGAAGCAGAAGCTTGTTGAAAACACAGAGAACTTTGTTCAGGGAAGAAAGGCAAACAATGCATTGCTCTTTGGTGATAGTGGTACAGGTAAGTCAACAAGTATAAAGGCTATTGTTAACCAGTACTATGACCAGGGACTTCGTATGATAGAGATATACAAGCACCAGTTCAAGGATCTTTCCAATGTCATTGCAAGTATTAAGAATAGAAATTATAAGTTTATTATATATATGGATGATCTTTCATTTGAAGAGTTTGAGATTGAATATAAGTTCCTTAAGGCAGTTATAGAAGGCGGAGTTGAAACAAAGCCTGATAATATACTTATATATGCAACATCTAACAGAAGACATCTTATTAAAGAAACATGGAATGATAGAAATGATATGGAGACAACAAACGGTCTTCACAGGTCAGATACAATAGAAGAGAAGATGTCTCTTGTAAACAGATTCGGATGTCAGATATGCTATTCAAAGCCTTCTAATAAGGAATATTATGATATTGTAATAGGACTGGCAAGAAAGAGCGGGCTTGATATGACAGATGAAGAACTTATGGCAGAAGCTAACAAGTGGGAATTAAGCCACGGCGGTATATCAGGAAGAACAGCCCAGCAGTTTATTAATCATTGTCTTGGTATGCAGCGCAGTGATTCGTGATTTGCGGATGGTTTTAAAAGGATAATTATTTATAGATAGGAAAAAGTCATGCTTTCATATATAATAGGAGAAGTTGCAGAAATATCAGCTGATACCGTTGTTGTTGAGAATAATGGTATAGGCTTTAATATCAAAACATCGGCTATGACCATAGACAGTCTCCCACCAGTGGGAGATATGGTCAGAATATATACATATCTTCACGTACGAGAGGATGCAATGCAGATTTTTGGTTTTCTTTCAAAGGATGAACTTGAAGTGTTTAAACTGCTTCTTAATGTAAACGGAATAGGTCCTAAGGGCGCTCTTGGAATATTATCAGCAATAAGTACAGATGATTTACGTTTTGCTGTTTTGTCAGATGATGTTAATCTGATAAAGAGTTGTCCTGGCGTTGGTGCTAAAACAGCCCAGAAGCTTATCATAGAATTAAAAGATAAGTTAAGGCTTGAGGATGCATTTGAAATGGCTGTTAACAATAACAACAAAAAAAATACAGTACAGGATAACACAGTTATCGTTATGAACGAAGCGGTGGAGGCTTTAGTATCTTTAGGATATAGCAGTAAGGATGCCATAGCGGCTGTCAAAAAAGTTGAAAATATCCAGAATAAGAATTCAGAGCAGATATTAAAAGAGGCACTTAAGGGTCTGGCTATAATGTAGAGTCATATGTATACTGATGTGTGAGCTTAAAGCCAGGGATAATGAGAGGTGAGAAAAGAATATGGAAAGAAGAATAATATCAACAGAGATTCTTGCAGAAGATGCAAAGGTCGAAAACTCGCTTCGTCCGTTACATCTTGAGGATTATGTGGGACAGGAAAAGGTAAAAAGAAATCTTAAAGTGTATATAGAGGCAGCAAAGGAAAGAGGAGATTCACTTGACCATGTACTTTTCTATGGACCTCCAGGACTTGGAAAAACGACACTTGCTGGTATTATAGCTAATGAAATGGGAGTTAATATAAAGGTTACATCTGGTCCGGCTATAGAAAAACCAGGTGAAATGGCTGCGATTCTTAACAATCTTGCAGAAGGTGACATATTGTTTGTCGATGAGATACATCGTCTTAACAGGCAGGTAGAAGAAGTTTTATATCCGGCGATGGAGGATTATGAGATAGATATAATGATAGGAAAAGGAGCGACGGCAAGATCTATAAGACTTGAGCTTCCAAGGTTTACGCTGGTAGGAGCAACAACAAGAGCAGGCTTGCTGTCGGCACCTTTGAGGGACAGGTTTGGAGTTGTTAATCATCTTGAGTTTTATACACATGATGAATTAAAGAAAATAATAGTCAGATCTGCAGCGGTTCTTGGTGTGAACATAGATGAAGAAGGGGCTTATGAGCTTGCCAGAAGGTCAAGAGGAACCCCAAGACTTGCCAACAGGCTGTTAAAAAGGGTAAGAGATTTTGCGCAGGTTAAGTATGATGGTAATATAACAAAAGCAGTGGCTGACTATGCCCTTGATCTTCTTGATGTTGATAAAGAGGGTCTTGATAGAAATGACAGGCTTATTCTTTCAACTATTATTAATAAGTTTGAAGGAGGACCAGTTGGAATAGAGACACTTTCTGCATCAATAGGAGAGGATTCTGGTACACTTGAAGATGTGTATGAACCTTATCTTATACAGAATGGATATCTGAACAGGACACCAAGAGGAAGAATGGCAACGAGAAAGGCTTATGCAAATCTTGGTATTGAACTAAAAGAGTAGTTATTGTATACTTTAATATATGATGTGTCATGAAGAAATCATAATGACCATATGGGGCAGAAAGCTTTGCATCACTAATATATGTTATGTCAGGAGGATGCTATGTCATCAAAGAATACAACGGAAGTAATTATAGGCGGTAAGGTATTTACTTTGGGAGGCTATGAAAGTGAGGAATATCTTCAGAAAATAGCTTCATATATTAATAACAAATTAGCTGAATTCACTAAAGATGATGGATTTAGAAGACAGTCAGCAGAGGTGCGTTCTAATCTTATGTATCTTAATATTGCGGATGATTACTTTAAGGCCAAAAAGCTTGGAGATAATCTTTCGTTGGAAATAGAAAACAAAGATAAAGAAATATATAATCTGAAGCATGAGCTTATAGCTGAACAGATAAAGGCTGAGGCAGCAGATAAGCAGATAGAAGAATTAAAAGACAAAATAAGCAAGCTTCAGAATAATATAGTTAAGCTTGAAACTGAGCTTGAAGATTCAAGAAAGTAATATATACATAAAGGGGACTGGGGATATATACCTGCAGTCCTATTTTACATTTTGAGTATAAGAAGTGAGGAAGAAAGATGACCGGATATTATACATATATGGATAATAAAGGCGGATACAATAATGCTGGTAAAGTAGTAGAGGTATTAGCGCCAGCAGGATCGTTAGATATATGCAAGGCTGTTATTAATGCAGGTGCGGATGCTGTATATCTTGGTGGCGATATGTTTGGGGCAAGGGCATATGCAGGAAATCTTAACCAGGAGGAAATGTTTGAGGCACTTGATTATGCGCATAAGCTGGACAGACATATATATCTTACTGTCAATACACTTCTTAAGCAGAATGAAATAGAAGGACAATTGATTGATTATATTGCCCCGTTTTATGAAAGGGGACTTGATGCTGTCATAGTCCAGGATCTTGGAGTTATGAGGCTTATAAGGCAGAATTTTCCTGATATGGATATACATGCCAGTACACAGATGACACAGACGGGTGTAGAGGGTGCTGGCCTTTTATATAAAGCTGGTGCAGTAAGGGTCGTAACATCAAGAGAGATGACATTGGGAGAAATAAAAAAACTTCATGAAGCATATCCTGATATGGAGATTGAAAGCTTTGTCCATGGTGCTATGTGTTACTGCTATTCAGGACAGTGTCTTATGAGCAGCTTTAATGGTGGACGTAGTGGAAACAGGGGGCGTTGTGCCCAGCCATGCCGTTTGCCATATAAAGTGTATGACGGGCAGAACATAATAAATAATCAGGATGAAAAATATGCACTAAGTCCGAAAGATATGTGTGCGCTGAAGATTCTTCCTGATGTTATAGATGCAGGAGTGTATTCACTTAAAATAGAAGGCAGAATGAAGAATGTAACTTATGCAGCTTATGTGACTTCCATATATAGAAAGTATGTAGATAAATATATCGCTAATGGCAGAAAAGGATATAGAGTTTCTGATAAGGATATAGAGCAGCTCTGTGATATATATAACAGAGGAGCGTTTACTACTGGTTTTTATGACACTGGCAAGGGAAGAGATATGATGGCACTTACCAGACCAAACCACTGGGGTGTAAAAGCACTTCAGGTTGTGTCTAACGTAAAAGGAAAGATTACATTTAAGGCGCTGACAGATATTAATCGTCAGGATGTTTTTGAAATCGATAAGGAACATAGCTTTGAAAGTGGAAGTGATATAAAAAAAGGTCAGACTATGGTGGTTAATCTTCCTAAAAAGTATGATCTTGCCGTTGGAAAAGTGCTTAACAGAATGAAAAATGCATATCTGACTGAGCTGGTTAAAAAAAGCTATGTTGATTGCAATACATGTATTTCTGTCGATATTTATTTTAAGGCGTTAAAGGGAGAAAAAGCGGAACTTACAATAAGCAGTAAGGATGTTTATGTGACTGTTTATGGTGAAGAAGTACAGCAGGCATCAAAACAGGCAGCAACTAAAGAAAACATTAAGAACAAGCTTTTAATGATGGGACAGACTGGTTATATAGCTGGACAGGTAGAAGTTGTTATAGATAGTGATATATTTATGCCAGTCAGTGAGATAAAAAAGCTTCGCAGGGAGGCTCTTTTGCAGCTTGATAAAAAGCTTATAGAAGTGCATCAAAGAAGCTGTAAAATAACTGCTACAGAAGAAATAAATGATTCATATAAACAGGATGGGGTGCAGCATAAAGAAAAAGAATGTTTTAAAAGTGTATATTTATATAATGTGCAGCATCTTGATACAGTTCTTATGACGGAAAATGTAAAGAGAGTATATATTGACTTTGATATATTTTATCGTGATGAAGATGAGTTTTCCAAAGCGTTAGGAAAAGCAGCAGCAGCTTCTGATATAGAGCTTTATATTGGACTTCCGTATATATTAACGCAGGATAATCATGAACTTTTATGCAGTCTGTTTGATTATGTAGATACTCATTTTGAAGGTAAGGTTAAAGGATATCTTGTAAGAAATCTTGAAGAGGCAGGCTTACTTGCTAAAAGAAAAAAAACATCTTTAAAAAATAACAGAAATTGTTATGATATAATAACAGATGCTGGTCTTTATATTTTTAATACATATGCAAAAAATGAATTAAAAGATATTTTAGAAAATGCAGACCTTAATATGAAAGAATATACATTACCATATGAGCTTAATGCATCGGAGTTAAAAAGTGTATGTGGAAAAGGCAGTGAGCTTATAGTATATGGCAGGGCTTCGTTGATGGTTTCTAAGCAGTGCGTAAGAAAAACATATGGAAAATGTGATAAAAAAAATAAAGAAACCTTGCTAAAGCAGAATGCAGACAGGGAGTACATTGTTAAAAGCGTATGCAGTTTCTGCTATACTGTAATCAGAGCTGGCGCATTTGATTTATCAAAAGAAGATGTGCTTGATGATATGTCTGTAAGCTCGTACAGATACGAATTCGATAATGAAAGCGAAGAACAGATACGCAATATTCTTAATAATAAGTCTGATATAGACTATAAAGGTCATTTTTATAGAGGAGTTAATTAATATGCAGTCAGTTTGTTTGGAGTTATCTAAGTATGTACTGGCATTTCTTATGGCGTTTTATGCGTTGGCAGCTTACAGGGGCGCAGTCATTAGAAATGAGGAAAAAAGAGGAACAATATATATTACACAGAATATTATAATGGTAGTTGTGCATTTTATTGGTTTTCTTATTATGTATATTGTTTATGATGATATGAAATATATATTCATGTATTTTGCCCAGCTTGTATATTTCATGGTAGTTATAATGATATATATGATTTTTTATCCTAAAGCATCACGTCTGCTTGTCAATAATATGTGTATGCTCATGGCAGTGGGCTTTGTAATGATAGCAAGACTTGATTATGCGAAATGTGTTAAACAGTTTGCAATAGCAGTTGCAGGAACAATATTAACTATTGCGGTTCCGTGGCTCTTAAAGACAGTTAAAAGCTTTAGAAAGATGGGATGGATATACTGCGGAGCCGGACTTGCACTTCTTATGGCGGTTCTTTTAGGAAATAAAATATATGGAGCTAATCTTGTTCTTACACTTGGACCTGTATCTGTACAGCCGGCTGAGTTCGTTAAGATATTATATGTTATGTTTGTTGCATCTATGTTTAATAAGGCAACAACTTTCAGACAGACAGCTATAGTTACTGTATTTGCAGCATTACATGTCATAATACTTGTGCTTTCAACAGATCTTGGTGCAGCACTTATATTCTTTGTTGTATATCTTTCGATGATGTATATTGCAACTAAAAATGTGCTGTATACTGGTGCTGGACTTGCAGCAGGAGGCGTAGCAGGAGTACTTGCATATAAGCTATTTTCTCATGTGAGAAAAAGATTTATAGTATGGAAGGATCCGTGGAGCAATATTGATGGAAGCGGATTCCAGATATGCCAGTCTTTGTTTTCCATAGGCATGGGCTCATGGTTTGGCTATGGCTTCTGTCAGGGAATGCCGGAAAAAATACCTGTTGCTGAGAAGGACTTTATGTTTGCGGCTGTTACAGAAGAGTTTGGGTTGATTTTTTCGATTGCCATGCTGTTAGTGTGTCTTAATAATCTTATTCTTATGATGAATATTGCATCAAGATGCAAGACACTGTTTTACAGGCTTGTAGCAGTTGGACTGGGAGTTACATATGGTTTTCAGGTGTTCCTGACAGTTGGAGGAGCTATTAAGCTCATACCTATGACAGGTGTTACTTTACCATTTGTAAGCTATGGAGGAAGCTCAATCATAAGTTCGCTTGTGATGTTTTCACTTATTAATGGTATGTATAACATGAGACATGATGAAGGTGAGTATGAAAATGACAGAAAAGCAAAAAATGTTAAAAACAAAACCAAAAAACAGTAAAAAAAGACGTACACCGGCAGATATAGTGGAAGGCAGCAAAAAGGGTTTAAGGAACAGGGAAACTAACATAATATCTTTTATCTTTGTTGGTCTTTTTGCGATTATGATTATATATTTGTGTATGTTTAATATAAAAGATGCAAAAAATGTCATAAATAATCCATATAATAAAAGAGTTGACAATCAGGCAGAAAAAGTCGTGAGAGGTGATATATATTCTGCAGATGGAACACTTCTTGCAACTACTGATACTGATGAAAACGGTGTTGAAACACGCATATATCCACAAAAAAAGCTGTTTTCACATGTTATAGGATACAATTCAAAGACAAAGATGGGAGTTGAGCTGGCAGAAAACTATTATTTGTTATCGGAAACAGACAATATATTTGATCAGATATCGACAGATCTTACTGGTGAGAAGGCAAAGGGACATAATGTGTATACAACACTTGATACAACATTACAGAAAGCAGCATATAGGGCTCTTGGCAGCAATAAAGGAGCTATTATAGTCATGGAGCCTTCAACAGGAAAGATACTTGCCATGGTTTCAAAACCGGATTTTGATCCGAATCTTGTATATGAGGACTATGATGAATGGATAAGCTATGACAGTAAGGATTCTGTTTTACTTAACAGGGCAACACAGGGGCTGTATGCACCTGGTTCGACGTTTAAGATAATGACTACCCTTGAGTATATAAGAGAGAATAAGAATACATATGATGATTTTTCATATACCTGCAGTGGAAGTGATTATGAAGAAGGTGGAACAACTATTCCTTGCGCAGATGGCAACGTACATAAGACAGAAACGCTTGTAAAAGCATTTGCTAATTCATGTAATTCTGCTTTTTCACATATAGGAGCAGGTCTTGACAATGCATCATTCAGGGAATTGTGTAACACATTCCTTTTTAACAGAAATATACCTGTTGCATTTGAATACAATAAGAGCTCTTTTGTACTTAATAAAGAGTCAGGAATAAGCGAGTCACAGGAAACTGCGATTGGACAGGGAAAGACAATGATAAGTCCTCTGCATAATCTTATGATAGCTTCAACAGTTGCCAATGGTGGTAAAATGATGACACCATATGTTGTGGATTATATTGAAGATGCATATGGCAGAATAGTCAAGCAGTATAAACCTTCAGTTATAGAACAGCTTATGTCGGCAGAAGAGGCAGAATATCTGACAGAATGCATGGAAGAGGTCATAGACTCTGGAACAGGAGGTTCAATGAGATGGTCGTCTTATAATGCTGCTGGTAAAACAGGTTCGGCACAGTATGACAGTAGTGATAATATACATTCGTGGTTTGTCGGTTTTGCACCAGCAGAAAATCCACAGATTGCTATAAGCGTAGTGCTTGAGGGAGGATATTCAGGCTCAAGTGCCCAGTACACGGCTAAAGCTGTGTTCGATGCATTCTTTGAATAAGGTGTCGAAAAAAAGTGTAATTAGTCTAGAGGTTAGCCTTGATTATAGAATTTCAGCATTGTATAATGAATTGGAGGATTAAAATGTCGGAAGCATTTAGCTGTGGCGGAGTTGTTATATTCCGTGGCAAGATTCTTGTGTTATACAGGAACTATATGAATACACATGATGGATGGGTTCTTCCTAAAGGAACTGTTGAAAAGGGAGAAACGCATGAACAGACAGCAATAAGAGAAATACTTGAAGAAAGTGGCGCAAGCGTTAAGGTCAGAGAATATATAGGTGAAACGCAGTACGCCTTTAAAGCAGGTAGCAGACATATAGATAAAAGTGTTTACTGGTATTTATGCGAGGCTGATAGCTATGACTGTAAGCCACAGAGAGAAGAATATTTTTATGATGTTGGGTTTTATAAGTATCATGAAGCATATCATCTTCTTGAGTTTGATAATGAAAAGCAGATATTATCAGAGGCTTATTCAATATACAGGAAACTAAAAAGAGAAGGAAACTGGTGATTATGATAGTAGGTTCAATAGGTAATATTTTAGATGGCAATATATATCTTGTAAGCCAGGGTGAGAATATAAGGCAGACACAACAGACAGATTTTGATGGCATGATCAATCAGATAAGTTCTGGCAGCGAATCACTGGATGATATATTTAAGGAGGTATCTGACGAATATGGTGTTGATCTTAACCTGTTAAAAGCTGTGGCAAAGGCAGAGTCGGATTTTGATACAGAGGCGGTTTCAAGCTGCGGCGCACAGGGAATTATGCAGCTTATGCCAACAACAGCCCAGTCACTTGGGGTAGAAGATCCGTTTGATGCAAGACAGAATATAACAGGTGGAGCTAAGATGTTAGCATATCTTCTTGATGATTATAATGGAAATGTGTCGCTGGCACTTGCTGCATATAATGCTGGAAGCGGAGCTGTGAGCAGATATGGTGGTGTTCCTCCATATAATGAAACACTGCGCTATATAGACAGGATCAATGATATTCTTGGAGGGGTATTATCAAACGATTCAAGAACTATAGATGGAGCGGCTAAAACAGATATGTCAGGAAGTGAGGCAGTAGAGGATACAGGGATTATGGTTAGTTCATCATCTGCATCAGAACAAAGCGATGCAGTATCTTTGGATAAAAATGGACTGAATAGGTTAAGAAGCCAGATAACTGCTAACAGAGCTTATGTTGCAGGTCAGAGGACTTCATATACTTCATCTGGTTATAGAACAACAAGGACACTGCTGGATTATGATGACTATAAATATGTCATGAATACATATAAAGCTATATTATCGAAGCTTTTTTCTGTATCAGACAATGAGCTTATGAATTACTATAAGACAGCATTGACTGGCTCAGGGAAAAATGTTCTTAATATGTTAAGAATCAGCAGAAACACTATAGAATAAAGATTAGAAAGAGAGGGAGAGATTATGAGCAACAGAATTAAGGTTAAGTTATATAATAAAACATTTAAAGAGATAGATATGAGCGATTTTTCTGTTATTCCTGAGGAGCTTTTTGCTAACAGGGATGATATTGTGGAGGTAGAACTCCCAGAAGGGGTTAAGGCTATAAGCGCCAATGCTTTTGAGAACTGTCAGAGACTGGAAAAGGTAGTATTTCCTTCAACACTGGAGAGTATAGGTGAAGAAGCATTTGTTAACTGTAGCAGTCTTAAGGAAGCTGATTATGGAAAAAATGTCAGAATAACCCCTACTTCATTTACTGGCTGCAGAAATCTCTGATTTATTACTGGCAGATTATTTGTTATAAAAGTTATAAAAGTATAGGCTGCATATTGTGGATTATATGCTGGGAACACCTTGTTGTATAAGGTGTTCTCTTTTTGTATAATGTATAATACTTGACGAAAGAAGGTATCTAATATACAATTCAACGTGGATAAATATATGCTGCTGGTTTTAGCAGGGCTTTGATACAGCAGGATTATATGAAAATGTACTTATATATGTGCTAATACGCAGAACGGAGAGAGCAAAATGAGTAAGAAAAAGACATTTGTAACATTACAACAGCTTAAGGAAATTGATAAGACATATCCTACACCTTATCATTTATATGATGAAAAAGGTATAAGGGATAATGCAAGAAGACTAAAGGAAGCTTTTGCATGGAATAAGGGATATAGAGAATATTTTGCTGTTAAAGCAACTCCTAACCCATATATTTTAAATATATTAAAGGAATTCGGATGCGGAGTTGACTGTGCATCTGAAACAGAGCTTATGATGGCTTATGCACTTGACTATAAGCCGGGTGAGATTATGTTTTCATCTAATGATACACCAGCAGAAGAGTATGCATACGCTAATGAAATAGGTGCTACTATCAATCTTGATGATATAACACATATTGATTTTCTTGATAAGATCCTTGATGGAAAGTTCCCTGAAACTATGAGCTGCAGATATAATCCAGGTGGATATTTCCAGCTTGGTACTTCGATTATGGATAATCCTGGCGATGCAAAGTATGGTATGACACATGATCAGATTATAGAAGCCTTTAAGATATTAAAGAGTAAGGGAGTTAAGCATTTCGGTATTCATTCCTTCCTTGCAAGTAATACAGTGTCTAACGAGTATTATCCAACACTTGCAAAGATCCTTTTTGAGCTTGCTGTAGAGTTGAGAGATAAAACTGGTGCAGATATTAAGTTTATTAATCTTTCAGGTGGTGTTGGCGTTGCATATAAGCCAGAGCAGACACCTAACGATATAGCAGTGATAGGTGAGGGCGTTCATAAGGTGTATGATGAAGTGCTTACACCTGCTGGCATGGGCGATGTTGCTATATATACAGAGCTTGGAAGATTTATGCTCGCACCATATGGCTGTCTTGTTACAAAGGCTATTCACGAAAAGCATATATACAAGGAGTATATTGGTGTTGATGCCTGCGCTGCTAACCTTATGAGACCTGCTATATATGGAGCATATCATCATATTACGGTTGCTGGAAAGGAAGATGCACCTTGTGACCATAAGTATGATGTAACTGGATCACTTTGTGAGAACAGTGATAAGTTTGCGATAGACAGAATGCTTCCAAAGATTGATATGGGTGACTATCTTATTATTCATGATACAGGAGCCCACGGCTTCTCAATGGGTTACCAGTACAATGGAAAGTTAAGATCAGCAGAACTTCTTCTTAAGGAAAATGGTGATGTGCAGATGATCAGAAGGGCAGAAACACCTAAGGATTATTTTGCTACATTTGATTTCTGCGATGCACTTGATAAGCTTAATCTTAAGTAAAATAAAATAATTGTGTCATGGATTGTATGGTATGAAAATCATATACATATAGTCCATGGCGATAAATAAGAATACAGGAAAAGGTATATGAAGAATTTAGGGTATATTGCTAGTGAAATAACAAAAGGAAAAAATCTTGAAGAGAATCTTGAAAAATATGGAAAAGGTTTGACTTCCCTTTATAATGGTCTTGCTTATATTAAGTTATCTATGAATTATTATACGATTCTTAATATGATTAAAGATAACGAAATAGATGATGAGCATTTCTTGGAGATATTTCAAGGCGTGAATGAGGTTATAGAACTGTCTTCTATAGATTCATCTGTGGCAGAAAGAAGTATGCTTGTAGAAAGAATAGAGAGTCTTAGAAATCAGATTATAAGCATAATGGAGAGCGTTACAGATTATGTTGATAAGTTCAAGGTGTATGAGCATGTCTTAAACAGGGTTGAACATAGATATGATGACAGCGTATTTGATGAGGAATACTATAATACATATATGACTAATGATATTATGCATTATATATTCTCTGATAAGGATAACGTGTCTATTAATGCCAGAATATCGGATGTAGTAGGGCAGCTTCCTGTAAGAATGTCAAAAGGAAGATTTTATGACCATATAAGCGATGCATTCACCCTTTATCATGGCGCACAGAAGCAGACAATAGACGATTTTTATTATTCGTTGAGTACAAGTGCCATGCTTGGCAGGGCAGATATGGATAACAGCTTTTTTACGGATATGCATGATATATATGTAACACTTGATAAGGCTGACTATAAAAATCTCGACCAGGCCGGATATACAAGACTTAAAGGTGCGTTGGATATTGCAACAGAAAAGATGGCTGATGCAGCTGATATATATGTTCTTCTCGCACAGATAGTAAATGATCTGTATACAATTATATTATCTGACAATAATACAATTGGAGATAGCAATGAGGTGAATGCATCAAAAGATATTATAAGAAAGTCAAAGGCTGTTTTTGAGGATGAACAGGATCTTGATGAAATAGCAGTGCTTTTTGAAGCGTTTGAAGGCAAACAGGAGCGTATTCTGGAAGCGATTATGTCAGCTGATTTTGCTACACAGTATGCTTTCGGAAACCTTAAAGAAAAGCTGGCTGATATGTCTATGCTTGATATGTATAAAGATCTGGATGTTATTCAGAAATTACAATCTGGAAGTGATTTTGTAGATATAGCACCTAAGGAATATTTTGAAGAGATACCTGCTGATTCATATGCCGATTCTGTTGCAGAAAGGTTTATAAAAGAACTTGATGAACTGTTTGCATCAAAAGAGGTATGTGTAAGACGGGCTGTGATGGCATCGGTATTATCAATGCTTCCTGTATTTTTTAATAATACAGAAGAAATACAGGATTATATTAACAGTTCGCTTATACAATGCAGCGATGAGGCAGAAAAAAAGGCTGTTGTTGAAGTTATAAGAATGTTGATTAGTGGTCAGTAGATTGGATTATGGGAGCATATTGTGAAGTGGTATAAAGGACTATATATGGGCGATGAAGCGAGAAAAGCTAAATATAAGATCTTAGGTCGTGTTGTAAAGAAGAAACTGTCATTTGATACATATCTTATAACACTGCCATCGAATCCTTCCAATATACTTGATGTGTATTCTGCTAATGTGCTGTTGCAGCCACACCTTAAAGAAAAAAAGGTTCTTAAAGATATATATGTTGTTGGAATAGCAAAAGGACGCATGGAAGCACTTGAACTTGTAAGAGATATAATTGATGAGGTGTATCACAATACTGGCGGCTTTGATATAAGCGGATATTTGAAGTTTGGAAATAAACGGTAGGAGGAATGTTCGTTGGTGCATATCTTATTATTGATACTTAAGATTATCGGAATAATTCTTCTTATTATTGCTGGTTTGTTGCTGCTTGCGGTGATCACAGTTCTTTTTGTACCTGTCAGGTATAGGATTTTGGCAGATTATCATGGGCATTTTAAGGGAAAGCTGCATGTTGGATGGCTTTTTAATCTTTTGAGAATAAATATGTCTTATGATAAAGAATGTGATATCATGGTTAAGGCTTTGTTTTTTACGTTATATGACAGCAATAAACAGCAGGATAGTCAAGCTGGGAATAAACCCCCGAAAGTTGAAAAAAAGCCAAAGCATAAAAAAGAAAAGATTGTTTTTGATGAAGAAAAAAAAGAAAATGTTTATCATGAACATGATAGTGTAGCAGCCACGGAATCAGTAACGAAAAAAAATGAGACACTGGTAAAGAAAACTATAGCAAAACCGGAGACTGGGTCTACACAAAAAACAGCTAAAAAGCCTGATGAAGCTCAAAACGGACAGCAAAAAAAAGAAGAAAACACAGATGGCAGAATAGCTGTATTGATAGATAAAGCTAAGAATATATTAAAAAAAATAAAGCTTAAAACCATAAAGGCTATAAAAACAAAGGATACGCTTAAAGCAAAAATTGATGAAATAAAAACTGCGATTGAAGATGAGCCAAATAAAGAAATGTTCAGATTCCTGCTTGAACAGTTTAAGCTTCTTCTTCATGAAATTAAACCTGTTAAGCAGGATATTAATATTCATTATGGGTGTGAGGATCCTTATATTACTGGCAAAATCCTTGTCTATGCCTCAATGTTTTACGGATTTATCGGCATAGATATGAATATAACCCCGGATTTTGAACAGGAAATAATAGAGGGAAGCATATATTTAAAAGGCAGAATAAGGATATACAAGCTTCTGCTTATAGCGTTTCGTGTATACAGGAATGACAGATTCCGGAAACTGGTATTTAAAAGATAGAATGGAGGAGTGTATATGGCAGAGAATAATAAGAACAGTTTTGATACAACCGTTGCATCACTTTTTAAGGGGATGGATTCGTTTATATCAGCGAAGACAGTTGTTGGTGAAGCTGTGCATGTGAAGGATACTATAATTTTACCATTATGTGATGTTTCATTTGGCGTTGGTGCCGGAGCTTTTGCAGGTGATAAAAAGAATAATGCAGGTGGAGTCATGACTGCAAAAATGTCGCCAAGTGCTGTTCTTGTAATACAGAATGGTGCGACAAAGCTTGTTAATATCAAAAATCAGGATACAGTTACTAAGATACTGGATATGGTTCCTGATGTTGTTGATAAAATAACTGGCAGATTTGGTGATGTTAAGATGGATGATGATATAGATGAAGCCATCGGAGATGTTTCAAAGGAAGATTGATTGTATTTTGCAATAATAAGCATTTTGGCGTTTGTTCCAGGCATTTTTATATGAGACTGTAAGTTATATATATAAAAAAATAACATATATTTTAGTATGGAAATCTGTGGTATACTACTATGCTTTTAACCAGGATTAGACATTTTATAAATTGTGTGGGGGATTAAAATGTGCCGGATGCTTGGATTTATTATATTCTGGATTGCTGTTGGCATGATAATAGCGCTGCTTCTTGCAGATAACTTGTTTTTATGCATATCTATTATTATTATATTGATTCTTGTAGGATATAATATGTTCTGCCATTGACAGAATATAAATTTTCTAAAAAAAAGTGTTGCAAAATATATTGTGTTCTGATACAATATGTTCTGTTGTGGGTAATTTTACCCAATACCGAATACCGGTAAGGAGGTGTAATTGATATGGCTAAATGTGCAGTTTGCGAAAAAGGTGCTCACTTTGGTAATGCAGTGAGTCATTCTCATAGAAGGTCTAATAAGATTTGGAATTCTAACGTTAAGTCTGTTAGAGTTAAGGTTAACGGAGCAACAAAGAAGATGTATGTTTGCACTTCTTGCTTACGTTCAGGCAAAGTAGAGCGTGCCTAATGCTATTAATTTTCGAAAATTTATATCAGTACATTAAAGTGAATTGCCCAGTTTAATAAAATTGCGTGATTCACTTTATTTATTTTAGCTTTGATAGTATAATATATACATGATTAAATCGGAATTCGCAGATTATATGAGAAATTATTTTCCATAATGCGAGGAAAGTCTGACTGCGTGGACTTTCTGCGGTAGATTCGCGTAGGTTCCTTAAAATACAAGTCGCAGTATGGAGGCTAGATATGAATGGAATATTGAATAATAAGTTAGGTAAAGTATCTATCTCAAGTGAGGTTGTTGCCCAGTATGCTGGTTCAACTGCAGTTGAGTGTTTTGGCATTGTCGGAATGGCAGCTGTAAGTATGAAGGATGGACTTGTAAAGCTGTTAAAGGGAGACAGTCTTACAAGAGGCATTAAGGTTGATATAGATAGTGATAACAGGATAGAGATTGATTTCCATGTTATCGTTTCTTATGGAGTATGTATTTCAACGGTTGCAGATAATCTTATTGAAAATGTAAAATACAAAGTATCTGAATGCACAGGCCTTGAGATTAAGAAGATTAACATATATGTAGAAGGTGTGCGTGTTATAGATTAATTGATTAGTATAGAATTATTTACAAGCCTTTATTATGGCGGAATGGAGGAATAAAGTGGCTATTACTACTATAGATGCAGCACTTGTGCAGAAGATGTTTCTTGCAGGCGCTAAGAATCTTGAATCAAAGAAAGAATGGATTAATGATCTGAATGTATTCCCTGTACCAGATGGTGATACAGGTACTAATATGACACTTACTATTATGTCAGCGGCTAAGGAAGTGAGTTCTATTGTAAATCCAACTATGGAGAATCTTGCTAAAGCAATATCAACAGGATCGCTAAGAGGCGCCAGAGGTAATTCGGGTGTTATTCTTTCACAGCTTCTTAGAGGATTCACTAAAGAAATGTCACAGGTTAAGGAAATAACTGTACAGACACTTGCTGTTGCAACAGTGAGAGCTACAGAAACAGCTTATAAGGCTGTTATGAAGCCAAAGGAAGGAACTATCCTTACGGTTGCCAAAGGTGTTTCAGATAAGGCTGCACAGGTTGCGGAATCTATCACTGATATGGAAAAGGCTTTAACTCTTATCATAGAATATGCAGAAGAAGTCCTTTCAAAGACACCAGATATGCTTCCAGTATTAAAAGAAGCAGGAGTTGTTGATTCAGGCGGACAGGGACTTGTAGTAGTGTTAAGAGGTATGCTTGATGCACTCACAGGCAAGGTTACAGATTTTACAATAACAGAGCCTAATGCAGAATTTAAAGCTGGTTCGAGCATGCCAGGCAAGGGTGCTGCTATTGATAATGCAGATATTAAGTTTGGATACTGTACTGAATTTATTATCATGCTTGAAAAACCATTTAACGAAAATACAGAAGCAGAATTTAAAAAGTTTCTTTCTTCTATAGGTGATTCAATAGTATGTGTTAATCTTGATGATATCGTTAAGGTGCATGTTCATACTAATCATCCAGGACAGGCTTTTGAGAAGGGTCTTGAATATGGACAGCTTACAAAGATGAAGGTTGATAACATGAGGGAAGAGCATAATCAGAAGGTTATTGCACAGTCTGAATATCAGTCAGCCGTTGCAGCAGATGCAATGAAAAAGCATGAGGATGAAAAACCTAAGAATGCACCTAAGAAGGACTTTGGTTTTATAACTATAGCGGCAGGCGAAGGATTAGCAGAGATATTCAAGGGTCTTGGAGTTGATGAAGTTATTCAGGGTGGACAGACTATGAATCCATCAACAGAAGATATTCTTAACGCAGCTGACAAGATTAATGCAGATACAATATTTGTACTTCCTAATAACAGCAATATTATTCTTGCCTCTAACCAGGCTGCATCTATTATAGAGGATAAAAAGCTTGTTGTTATACCAACAAAGACTATTCCTCAGGGTATAACAGCCATGATTAATTTTGAGCTTACAAGATCTGCGGATGAAAACGAGAAGGCTATGCTTGAATCACTTTCGACAGTTAAGTCTGGACAGCTCACATATGCAGTAAGAGATACATCTATTGATGGTAAGGAAATTAAAAAAGACAATTATCTTGGACTTGGAGATAAGGGGCTTGCTTCTGTAGGTACGGATATGGATGATACGCTTATAGATATGCTTTCTGAGTTTGTTGATGATGAATCTGAACTTATAAGTGTATATTATGGTGAAGATATCGACGAAAGCAAGGCAGAAGAGTTAGTATCCAAGATAGAAGAAAAGTTTGATGGTGTTGATGTTGAACTTCAGTATGGCGGACAGCCGGTATATTATTATATCGTGTCTGTAGAATAAACAAAATATTACACGTCAAAGACTATTATCCGAGGTTGATGTATGGATATTACACAATTAAAAGGAATAGGGACTAAGACTGCAATGAATCTTAACAGGCTTTCTGTATATACGGTAGAGGATCTCGTAAGATTATATCCAAGAGATTATATTGTGTATGAGGAGCCTGTTTTTATTAATTCACTAAGCAGTTGTGAAAAGATGGTTGCTGCAGTTGAGGCAACAGTAGTTGCAAGTCCTAAGATATATGGTGGAGAACGGAAAAGTATAATATCAGTAGTTGTGAAAGATGAAAATATGGATACTATAAAATGTTTATGGTATAATTCGCTTTTTTTGAAGTCAAAACTACGTGTTGGCATGCATTATATTTTCAGGGGGAGAATTGTTGTAAAGAATGGAGAATATGCATTAGAGCATCCTGATATATACACCATGGCAGCTTATGCAGAAATAAAAAACAGTATGTCACCGGTATATCCGCTGACAAAAGGACTGTCTAACAAGGTAGTTACAAAGGCTGTCAGGCAGGCGATAGATGAATATGCAGTTGGAATGGAGCATGAGTTCATTCCAGAAGTGATTATGGATAAATATGGACTTCTTGAACATAATAAAGCCATGCATAAGATACATTTTCCAGATTCAATGGAGGATTATATACAAGCCAGACACAGGATTGCCTTTGAAGAGTTCTTCCTTTTTGTTTTTGCAACCATGAATCTTAAGTCAGCTAATGAGCGTATTCCTAATTCATATATAATTAATAATGATAAACGTACAGATGAATTTATAAGCAGGCTGCCGTATACACTGACTAACGCACAGCTGCGGACATGGGATGAAATAAAAGCTGATATGGCGGGGAAACATGTTACGAGCAGACTTATCCAGGGAGATGTTGGGTCAGGAAAAACTATAATTGCCATACTGGCACTTATGAATACTGCATACGCAGGATGCCAAGCTGCAATGATGGTACCAACAGAGGTTCTTGCAAAGCAGCAATTTGAGTCAATGACAGAGCTTTTTTATAAATCAGGTATAGAACTTAAAGTTGGTCTGCTGACTGGTTCTATGACACTAAGAGAAAAGAAAAAAGTGTATGGACAGCTTGAAACAGGAGAGCTTGATATAGTAGTTGGTACACATGCACTTATCCAGGAAAAGGTTATATATAAGAAGCTTGCGCTTGTTATAACAGATGAGCAGCATAGATTCGGGGTTAATCAAAGAAAAATGTTTTCTGATAAAGGAGAGAATCCACATATTATTGTCATGAGTGCTACTCCTATACCAAGAACACTGGCTATTATACTTTATGGTGATCTTGATATATCAATTATAGATGAACTTCCTTCTGACAGGCTGCCAATAAAGAATTGTGTTGTTGATACATCGTATAGAACTAAAGCATACACATTTATTAGCAGGCAGATAAAGGAAGGACGCCAATGCTATGTTATATGTCCTATGGTTGAGGATAGTGAGAATATTGAAGCGGAAAATGTGATTGATTATTCACAGAAGCTAAAAGAGGCTATACCTGATGCAAGGATTGATTATCTTCATGGCAGGATGAAAGCATCTGAAAAAAATGAGAAAATGGAAAAGTTTATGAATGGAGATACAGATGTTCTTGTATCAACAACTGTTATAGAGGTTGGTGTTAATGTGCCTAACAGCACAGTCATGATGGTTGAGAATTCGGAACGCTTTGGGCTTGCACAGCTCCATCAGCTAAGAGGAAGAGTTGGACGTGGCAGATATCAGTCATATTGTATATTTGTAACATCAGCTAAATCAAAACAGATAAAGCAGAGGCTTGAGATACTGAACAAGTCTAACGATGGATTCAGGATTGCAGAGGAAGATTTAAAGCTGCGTGGTCCGGGAGATTTCTTTGGGATAAGGCAAAGTGGTGATTTTGATTTCGGAATAGCTGATATTTACACAGATGCTAAGACGTTAAAGGAAGCCTCAGAGTCCGCAAAAAGTATTGCGGATGGTGTGATAAATATAAGCAAAGAACAGCAGTCAGCTCTAAAAAATAAGCTTGATGAATATACTATCAAATGTCTTGAAAAAATTAATCTGTAGGATTATGTATGCTTAAAGGTGTATACAGAATGGAGGTAGTGTGAAAAATAAGATTTTTCACATGCAAGAATGGAGGATTATTATGAGACAGATGGAGTTTACTATGAGCCGGCCTAATCTTGTTAAGCCGGGTGATGAGGTAGATATAACTGAAGGAAAGCTTCCAAGCAGCTATTATTATACGATAGAACCTGCGGTGGCAATGTCTGGGAATTATTCAACACCAGACAGATTAAAGTCAAGGCATGGGGTTGTAAAAGAAGTTGGAGAGACGAGCAGGGGCTACTATGTTCTTGCAGAGTTTGATGAATAGATAAATATAGAAAGGTTTGGATATTAATAATGGATAAAAAAGAAAGAGGCAGCTTCACAGGCGGCATAGGCTTTGTTCTTGCTGCTGCCGGAAGTGCAGTAGGACTTGGTAATTTATGGAGATTTCCATATCTGGCAGCGCAATATGGGGGAGGAATATTTATTCTTGTATACATTATACTTGCGTTGACATTTGGTTTTACACTTATGACAACAGAGATAGCTATAGGAAGAAAAACAAAGCTTAGTCCTACAAGAGCATATAGCAAGGTTGATAAAAAATTTGGATTTATAGGACCTATTGCGTTCATAATTCCTGTTATTATTCTTCCATATTACTGCGTAATAGGTGGCTGGGTTACAAAATATGTGACAGTTTTTGCAACGGGAGAGGTTACTGAGGCAGCAAATGATTCGTTTTTTGGAAACTTTGTCAGTCAGGAATGGGCACCACTTGTCTTTTTTATAATTTTTCTTGCACTTACTTCGATTATAGTTATATCAGGAGTTGAAAAAGGAATTGAGAATGTTAGCAGATTCCTTATGCCAGTTCTTATTGTGCTTGCGATTGTAATATGTATTTATGTCATAATGCTTCCTGGTTCTAAAGATGGTATAAAGTATTATCTGCTTCCTGATTTTAGCAAGTTTTCGTTTAAAACAGTATGTGCGGCAATGGGACAGATGTTTTACTCAATGAGTCTTGCAATGGGTATTATGATAACTTATGGTTCATATACTAAAGACGAGGTGAGTCTTGTAAAATCAGTTAATCAGATTGAAATATTTGATACAGCTATAGCACTTCTTGCTGGTATGATGGTTGTTCCAGCAGTATATATATTCAGCGGAGAAGCTGGTACACAGGCGAGCGGTGCAGGTCTTATGTTTGTAACACTTCCTAAGGTGTTTGGACAGATGGCTGCTGGAAGAATTATTGGAGTATTGTTTTTCGCTCTTGTATTTTTTGCAGCACTTACAAGCTCTGTTTCAGTCATGGAAGCGATAGCATCTATGATTATGGATAGACTGGGAATAAGCCGTCTTAAGGCGTGCATAGGAATCATAGTATTTTCAGTATTACTTGGAATACCATGTTCGCTGGGCAATGGTGTATGGGCTCATGTTACAATATTAGGTATGGACTTCCTGACATTTTGTGATTTCATAAGTAATAGTCTGCTCCTTCCGGTTGTTGCTTTCCTTACATGTATTCTTATCGGATGGTTTGCTAAACCAGACTATGTTATAGATGAAGCAACAAAGAATGGTGAGACATTTAAAAGGGAGCTTATATACAGAGTGATGGTTAAGTATATAGCACCTGTTCTACTTCTTATTATTCTTGTGTTTTATACACTGGCGCAGTTTGGAGTTATCAGTTATTAGTTATAAGTTATCAGTGATAGGTTATGCTGGATTAGCAATATATGTTATGGTCATAATTATATTACCTCCTGAATATACATTTACAAGTGTATATTCAGGAGGTTTTTGTTATGGAGGCTAATACGTCATATACGGATGCTGGTTATGATATGTATAACGATATTAAACACAGAACTAATGGTGAAATATATCTGGGAGTAGTAGGACCAGTAAGAACAGGAAAGTCAACATTTATAAGAAGATTTATGGAATTATGTGTGCTTCCTGTAATGCAGGACGAAAATGAAAAGAAAAGAGCTACAGATGAACTGCCACAGGCATCCGGGGGAACCACTATTATGACGACAGAACCAAAGTTTATACCAAAAGAGGCTGCACTTATAACACCATTTGATGGAATAAGTGTTAAAGTAAGGATGGTTGATTGTGTCGGATATATGATAGAAGGTGCTAACGGACACATGGAAAATGGTGTTGAAAGAATGGTTAAAACTCCATGGAATAGCGAGGAGATACCGTTTTCCAAGGCGGCTGAAACAGGTACTAAAAAGGTGATTACAGAACATTCTACGATTGGTATAGTGGTAACAACTGATGGAAGTATAACGGGGATAGACAGGAAAGATTATATTCCTGCAGAAGAAAAGACTATAAATGAGCTTAAACAGATAAGCAAACCTTTTGTTGTTCTGCTAAACAGTGTTAAACCTTATTCAAAGGAAACAAGCAGACTGGCAGCTGATATGACAGAGAAATATGATGTTTCAGTTATGCCGGTTAATTGTGATCAGTTAAAGCAGGAGGATGTAAACAGGATATTTGAAAGTATCCTTAAAGAATTCCCGGTCAAAGAAATAGATTTTAATACGCCAGCATGGACACAGGTTCTGCCATCAAAACACTGGCTGAGAAAGGAACTTTGTCAGGTGGCACATCAGATGCTTAATGATGTTAATACTATAAAAGATGCAGATAATTATGAATATAATAATGATAATGAATACATAAAACAGCTTACAATAAGTGATGTAAACATGGCAGAAGGCGTGGTAAGTGTGGATTATGATATGAGTCAGGGGATATATTATGATATATTAAGTGAACTTACAGGAACCAGCATCCGTAACGAATATGAACTTGTAAGCATAATAAGAGACCTGTCTATAAGGAAAAAGGAGTATGAGGGCATAGGAGAGGCTATGTCACAGGTTAATCTGTCAGGCTTTGGCGTAGTAACACCTGTAAGAAATGCGATAGAACTTGATGAACCGGTTGTTATAAAAAATGGAAATAAGTATGGTGTGAGAATAAAAGCAAGAGTACCTTCGGTAAATCTGCTTAAAACTCAGATAAATATAGAAATTGCACCAATAGTTGGAACAAAAAACCAGGCAGATGACCTGATTGACTATATAAAGAAGAGCACGAATGACAATCCTGATGGTATATGGGACACAAGCATATTTGGAAAAACGATAGAACAGATTGTGGATGATGGTATATATGAAAAAACTCATAATATAACAAAAGAAAATATGGATAAAATAAGTGAAACGATAGAAAAGGTAATGAATGAAAATTCCGGGCTTGTATGTCTGATTGTATAGATAAATGCTTGATTGTATATGATGAATCTGATAAAATGAATTGTAAATAATGTACTTATAAATGATGGGTGGAATTCTGCCTGTTCTATAGGAGGATAGTGTGAAAAATAAGATTTTTCACACGCAAGATTTGTGCTTCGCACAAACTTGAGATGCGCAAAGAAGCAGCGCAAGAATGGAGGACAATATGAAAAAAGTAGAAGATTACGTAAGAAACATTCCGGATTTTCCAGAAAAGGGGATTATATTCAGGGATATAACATCGGTTATACAGAGTCCGGAGGGATTAAAGCTTGCTATAGATGGCATGAATGATTTACTTAAGGATGTTGATTATGATATAGTTGCAGGACCAGAATCACGAGGCTTTATATTTGGTGTACCAGTTGCATATGCTAACGGCAAGGGTTTTGTTCCAGTAAGAAAACCGGGTAAGCTTCCTTGTGAAACTATATCAGAGGATTATTCACTTGAATATGGAACTGCAACTCTTGAAATGCATAAGGATGCTATAAAGCCAGGACAGAAGGTTGTTATAATAGATGATCTTATTGCAACAGGCGGTACTACAGAAGCTATCATAAAACTTATTGAAAGACTAGGAGGAGTTGTAGTGAAAATAGTATTTCTTATCGAACTTGAGGGACTTGATGGCAGAGAAAAGCTCACAGGTTATAATGTTGATTCTGTCATAAAATATGAAGGAAAATAGATATAAAGGTTAATAACAGGCTGTTTTTCTGCATGTCTGTACGTTAAGATCTGTTGCATTGCATATAGCTTGAAAGTGACATAAACGTATTGATGTTATGGCAGAATACAGCCTTTGTTTAAATGTATCAAGGAGGAAATATTAGTAATATGGCTACACCACATAATACAGCTAAGATAGGAGATATAGCCAGAACAGTAATTATGCCTGGTGATCCTTTAAGAGCTGAATATATTGCAGAAACTTATCTTGATAATGTCAGAAAATTCAATTCAGTGCGTAATATATATGGTTACACTGGCATATATAAAGATGTGGAATTATCGGTTATGGCGAGCGGGATGGGAATGCCTTCAATGGGTATTTACAGTTATGAATTATTTAAGTTTTATGATGTTGATACCATAATAAGAATAGGTTCAGCTGGAACTATATCTGATAAGGTGGATTTAAGAGATATAGTACTTGCTATGGGAACATGTACAGATTCTAATTATGCAATGCAGTACCGCCTTCCAGGATTGTATGCGCCCATAGCAGACTTCGGACTTTTGCATACAGCCTATGAACAGGCAGGGTTATATGGCATATGGACAGAGGTAGGTAATGTAGTATCTACAGATGTTTTTTATAATGATAATACTGAATATAATAAATCGTGGAGTAAAATGAATGTCCTTGCGGTAGAGATGGAATCAGCAGCATTATATATGAATGCAGCAAGACTTTCAAAGAGAGCCCTTGCCATGTTTACAATAAGTGATAATCTTCTTAATGGTGGATCGCTGTCGGTTAAAGAACGTCAGGAGGGTTTTGATGATATGATAAAGCTTTCACTTGAAACCGCAGTATTATCCTATGTTCAAGGAGGAAAATAATGGACAAGTCAAGTATGCAGATAATTGTATTTTTTGCAATGGTGGTTTTTGTAGCTGTATATGTTACAATAACAAATAATAAAAGAAAACAGAATGCTATTATTAATAAACTGAAAAATGGATGGGGAAAACCAGCACAAAGAAAGTATACTGGTGATGATTACGAATGTATATCGCATTACTTTAAAAGAAATGCCAATGAGAATTCTATAGATGATATAACATGGAATGATCTTGGTATGGATGATATATTCCGTATGATGAATAATACTAATTCATCAGCCGGACAGGAATATTTATACAGAATGTTAAGACAGCCAGATGCTGATATGGAGTCATTAAAAAAACTTGATAGGCTTGCCACTGCCATAGATAAAAATGCATCAAAGAGGCTTGAGCTTCAAAAAATATTTGTCTGGATAGGAAGGGCAAAGCACATATCTATTAGTGATTATTGTGATGTTGTTGTGGGGCTTGATAAAAAAAGCAATGCACTTCATTATGCTTCATTGTTATTTTTAGTCGCAGCAATAGTTTTTACGTGTGTTATAAATCCTGTTATAGGAATATGGCTGTGTATTGCAGCAGTCGCTTTTTCAATAATAACATATTATAAATTCAAAGCTGGAGTTGACAGATATTTTATATGTGTCAACCATATAGTTAAGCTTCTGATGGGTGCTGGAAAGATAACTGCACTTAATGTTGATTTTCTTGAAGAGTACAATATTAAGCTAAAAAATATAACAGAAGATTTATCTGATATAATGAAAAGATCATGGCTTCTTGAAACTGGAAATGTTGATGGCTCTATTATGGAAATGGCACTTGATTATCTTAGAATGCTTACACATGCAGATCTTATTAAGTTTAACAATCTTATAAAGCTTTTTCATGATAAAGAAAAGAGTATATATGAGCTTATAGATACTCTTGGATTTATAGAATCATCTATAGCAATAGCCTCTTTTAGAAATATGCTTGATGCATGGTGTATTCCAGAGTTTAAGAATGATAGTGATATGCAGCTTGAAGTAAAAAATGTATATCATCCGCTTATAAAGAAGCCTGTTGCCAATTCTATAAGTACAAAGCATAATGTTTTGCTGACTGGTTCTAATGCATCAGGAAAATCAACATTTCTTAAGACAATAGCGGTTAATGCACTTTTATCACAGACTATATATACAAGTGTATCTGATTATTACAAAGCTCCTGTATACAGGATATATTCATCAATGGCTTTGCGTGATGATCTTAGTAATTCAAACAGTTATTATATAGTTGAAATAAAGTCACTTAAAAGAATACTGGATGCTGCTAACAAAGAAGGACATCCTGTTCTTATGTTTGTTGATGAAGTGCTTCGTGGTACTAATACAGTTGAAAGAATTGCTGCATCATCGGAAATATTAAAGAGTGTCAGTGCAAGTAAGGCTCTTGTTTTTGCTGCAACACATGATATTGAGCTTACTACACTTCTTAGTGGTCAATATGATAATTATCATTTTCAGGAGAAGGTTACAGATGATGAGGTTATATTTGATTTCAAACTATATTCAGGTCCGGCAACAACAAGAAATGCAATAAAGCTGTTAAAAACAATAGGCTATAACAGTGACATTATAAATGCAGCAGAAAATAGTGCCAGATATTTTCTTGAAAATGGAAAATGGAATTGCTAGTTTGTTATGAGTTGAAAATTGATATAAGCTATGATAAAATACTAAGTTGTTTGTAGCTGCTGCGAAGCCGGCAGTGGCAGAAAGGAAGAATTATGATAGGACTTACATTAGTTTCAGAGATTATATTCGAAGCGGCAAAGTTCATTGTTATGCTTGGACTTTTAGTTCTTGCAGTATTTGCCGGCGGTAAGATAAGAAAAGGATTAGATGCTAAAAAGGCAGCTAAACAGGAGGATAATTAAAGTGCAGTACAGAGGTGTTAATGAATTAAGAAGATTATATCTTGATTTCTTTGAGAGCAAGGGACATTTAAAGATGAAGAGCTTTTCGCTCGTTCCACATAATGATAACAGTTTACTTATTATTAATTCAGGTATGGCTCCATTAAAGCCTTATTTCACAGGACAGGAGATTCCACCAAGAAGAAGGGTTACTACATGCCAGAAGTGTATCAGAACTGGTGATATTGAGAATGTTGGTAAGACAGCAAGACATGGTACATTTTTTGAAATGCTTGGTAATTTCTCTTTTGGTGATTATTTCAAGACAGAAGCTATACACTGGTCATGGGAGTTCCTTACAGAGGTTGTAGGACTTGATGCCAACAGATTATATCCATCTATATATGAAGATGATGATGAAGCCTTTGATATATGGAATAAAGAAATAGGTATTGCGCCAGAAAGAATATTCCGTTTTGGTAAGGAAGACAATTTCTGGGAGCATGGTGCCGGTCCTTGCGGTCCATGTTCTGAGATTTACTATGACCGTGGTGAAAAGTATGGTTGTGGTAAGCCAGGCTGCACAGTGGGATGTGACTGTGATAGATATATGGAAGTATGGAACAATGTATTTTCACAGTTTAACAATGATGGACATGGTCATTATTCAGATCTTATCCAGAAGAACATTGATACTGGTATGGGTCTTGAAAGACTTGCAGTAGTTGTTCAGGATGTTGATTCTATATTTGATGTTGATACATTACAGGCACTTCGTAACAAGGTGTGCGAAATGGCAGGTGTAAAATATAAAGAAGATGAAAAACAGGATGTTTCTATCCGAGTTATCACAGATCATATACGTTCAGTTACATTTATGGTCAGCGATGGAATTATGCCATCTAACGAAGGAAGAGGATATGTTCTTAGAAGACTTTTAAGAAGAGCAGCAAGACATGGAAGATTGTTAGGAATTCAGGATAAGTTCTTATCTAAACTATGTGAAACAGTCATAGAAGGATCTAAGGATGGTTATCCTGAGCTTGAAGAAAAGAAAGAGTTCATAACAAAGGTTATCTCTGAGGAAGAAGAAAAGTTTAACAAAACTATTGATCAGGGACTTAGTATATTAGCCGATATGGAAAAGGCTCTTGAAGAACAGAATAAGAATGTGCTTTCAGGAGAGGATACATTTAAGCTTTATGATACTTATGGTTTCCCAATAGACCTTACAAAGGAAATATTAGAAGAAAAGAACATTACAATAGATGAAGAAGGCTTTAGTAAGTGCATGAACGAGCAGAGAGAAAAGGCACGTAAGGCACGTAAGGTAAGTAACTACATGGGAGCAGATGCTACCGTATATGACGAGATTGACCCAGCAATAACAAGTGAGTTTGTAGGATACGATAAGCTTAAGAATGATTCAAAGGTAACAGTTCTTACAACTGAAGAAGATGTTGTAGAAGCACTTTCAGAAGGCGATAAGGGAACTATAATCGTTGATGAAACAGTATTCTATGCTACAATGGGCGGACAGGAAGGCGATAAAGGCTATATTACATCTCCTGAGGGTGAATTCAAGGTAGATACAACTATAAAACTTAAGGGTGGAAAAATCGGTCATGTCGGAGTTATGACAAAAGGCATGATTAAAGCTGGTGATACAGTTACTCTTTTAGTAGATTCTGAATACAGAGCTGATATATGTAAGAATCATAGTGCTACACACCTTTTACAGAAAGCTTTAAGGACAGTTCTTGGCAATCATGTTGAGCAGAAAGGCTCTTATGTGGATCCTGAAAGATTAAGATTTGACTTTACACATTTCCAGAGCATGACAGCTGAAGAACTTAAAAAGGTTGAAGATATAGTCAATGAAAAGATAGTTGAAGCTATACCTGTAGAAACTAAGATTATGACTATAGAAGAAGCAAAAAAGACAGGTGCTATGGCGCTCTTTGGTGAAAAGTATGGTGAAAGCGTAAGGGTTGTATGCATTGATGATTTCTCTAAGGAGTTCTGTGGTGGTACACATGTTGCTAATACAGCTAATATCAGACTTTTTAAGATTATATCAGAGGCAGGTGTTGCTGCTGGTGTAAGAAGAATAGAAGCCCTTACAGATAAGGGAGTCCTTAAGTACTACGAAGAACTTGAGAAGCTTGTAAAGGAAGCAAGTGAGGCTGCTAAGACAGAAAGTGTACAGCTTGTCAGAAGAATTCATACAATGAACGATGAAATAAAAGCCTTATCTTCAGAGAATGAAAAGCTTAAGGCTGAACTGGCAAACAATGCACTTGGAGATGTTTCAGATAATGTTGTTGAGATAAAGGGTGTTAAGTTTGTGGCTACTAAGGTTGATAATGTAGACATGAATGAGCTTCGTAACCTTGGTGATAAGATTAAGAACGAAATAGGTTCAGGCGTTGTTCTTGTTGTAAGTGCAATAGGAAACGATAAGGTTAATATGATAGCTATGGCTACTGATGATGCAGTTGCAAAAGGAGCCCATGCAGGCAATCTGATCAAGGCTGTTGCATCACTTGTAGGTGGCGGCGGTGGCGGCCGTCCTAACATGGCACAGGCAGGAGGAAAGAATCCGGCTGGAATACCAGAGCTTTTAAAGAAGGCTCCAAATGTGCTTGAAGAACAGTTATAAGATAATAAAAAAGTTAAAAAATTAGTTGACTTCGTGCTTTTCTGTGATATAATATTTGTTGTGCGATTAGGTAAAGGTAAAACCCTATATGTATTGCCCAGCACAATTACGCAACAGAAGGGTGGTCAGGAAAAGGTATGTCAAATGTCATCGTTAAAGAAAACGAGTCTTTAGATAGCGCATTACGTAGATTCAAGAGAAACTGCGCAAAGGCAGGCATTCAGCAGGAAATTCGTAAAAGAGAACATTACGAAAAGCCAAGCGTAAGACGTAAGAAGAAGTCAGAAGCTGCTAGAAAACGTAAGTTCAATTAATTTTTATAGCGAAATTATAATCCCGGTGTATCATAAGATGCATCGGGATTTTTTTAGGTGCATATATTACATGGAAGTGGCATATATTATATATATATTAATAGTTATTCATTTTGTCTGTAATATAATCATTTGCTATGTATTAACAGGCAGGAATGGAAGGTCAGTGTGAAAAAACAAGATAAAAATAATAAAGATGTTTTTTTAACGGATTGTATGACATTACCGGGGATGTCAACATCACTGCCTGTTCTTACATTAATAGGAAACCGGGAAATGTATATTGAAAACATTAAAACTATAATGGAATATAATGATACATGTGTGAAGATACTCACCAAAAGAGGGATTGTATATGTAGAGGGAGAACACCTGGATATAGGTTATCTTGATGCAGATGAAATATCTGTAAAAGGCAGGATTGTCCAGATTACTTTCGATTAATGCCTTTGACTGCTATTATCTTGATGGAGGGAGTATGAAAAATCATCTCAGATATATATTTTATATAGAACTTATTATAGAAGGTGATGAGATAAGACGTTTCATCAATATATGCAGAAAAGATGATATTACATTTATTCATATGAAATACGATGGAAAGTATGAAAACCGCATAACTGTCAGAATGACAAGAAAAGATTTTTTTAAATTGAGAAAATATATAAGGCTTACACACGTACATATTAAAGTTACAGGTAAAGCTTATCCTGTATATTTTTTGTTCAGATACAGAAAGCATTATTCATTTCTGACAGGCATAGTTGTTATGTTCGTTGTTTTACGCGTGCTTGGGATGTTTGTATGGGAGATTGACTGTTATGGAAACCATATATATACAGACGAAACAATAAAAAAATATATGGCAGATAACGGAATATGTTGTGCGAAGTTTATTAAAACAATTGATTGTGATTCCCTGGAAAAAAAGATAAGGGATGATTTTGATGTGACATGGGCATGCGTAGCAGTTAAAGGTTCAAGAGTTATAGTTTATATAAAGGAAAACTACTCTATGGAAAAGGCAGATGGAAATACTATGGCAGATGGCAGTGGATATGATGATACAGATGTAAAAAAAGATATATATTCAAGATATGATGGAGATATATACAGCATTATAACAAGAAAAGGTACGCCGGTCGTACATTCAGGAGATCCGGTATCTGTAAATCAGCTTCTTGTTGAGGGGATAGTTACGGTGACAGATGATTCGGGAGTGGTTGTGAAAGAAACATATGTTGATTCTGATGCTGATATATTAGTAAGAACGGTTATTCCATATGATGATCATATTGATGTTGAATATGAGGACAAAGTATTTACTGGAGAAAAAAATCACAGATTAATAATAGGAAATGAATATGGAGAATTGAAAGCTGGTATAACATTTGGGGAAGAAACTTTATATGAGAGTAAAACCGAAAATAGAAAGTTATATTTACCTGGACATATAGATACTAAAATAACATATGGGTTTGAAACACAGTATGAGTATAATTGTATCATAAAAGAACGGAATGAAAAGGAATGCAGACAGCTGCTTGAGCAGAGATTTGATACATATATTAAGCATATTGAACAAAAAGGAGTGCAAATAATAGATTGTCGTGTTAATATAGATGCATCAGAAAAAAAATACAGGTGTACAGGCGAAATTGAGATTCTGGTTGACCCTGAGACTGATATCAGATAGTTAAAGAAATGGAGCATAAACATATGAGTGATATAGAAGTTATAGTTGATATGCCGGCAGAATACAGCGGTATGGTGTTTGGCCAGTTTGATGAATATGCCAGAGAGATTGAAAGAAACTTAAAGGTTGACCTTATAGCAAGAGATGGCGTCGTTAAGCTTATTGGTGAAAAAACTGCTGTGGACAGAGCCAAAGGAGTCCTTGATAATCTTACAGAACTGGCAAGGCGTGGAAACCAGATAAGCAGACAGAATGTCGATTATGCTATATCACTTTCTTTTGATGATAAAGAAAATAGCCTGTTGGAGATAGATTCGGATACTGTATGCAGAACTATAGCAGGAAAGCCGATAAAACCTAAAACATTGGGACAGAAGAATTATGTTGATCAGATTCGTGATAAGATGATAGTGTTTGGTATAGGACCAGCTGGAACGGGTAAAACATATCTGGCTATGGCTATGGCTATACAGGCGTTTAAGAATAATGAGGTTAATAAGATAATCCTTACAAGACCGGCTATAGAAGCAGGAGAAAAGCTTGGCTTTCTTCCAGGAGATCTTCAGAGTAAGGTTGATCCATATTTAAGACCTTTATATGATGCGCTGTTCCAGATTATGGGAGCAGAAAGCTTTAACGCTAATATGGAAAAAGGTCTTATTGAGGTTGCACCACTTGCTTATATGAGAGGACGGACACTGGATAATGCATTTATAATACTTGATGAAGCACAGAATACAACGCCGGCACAGATGAAGATGTTCTTAACAAGAATAGGTTTTGGTTCAAAGGTTGTTGTAACTGGTGACCAGACACAAAAGGATCTTCCAAAAGATGTCACATCAGGGCTTGATGTAGCTATGAAGGTGTTGTCAAAGGTAGATGAGATAGGTTTTGTTAAGCTGACTAACCATGATGTTGTGAGACATCCGCTTGTACAAAAGATTGTAAAAGCATACGAGGAGTATGAAGAAAGACAGAACAGGCGGTCAGACAGAGCTGAAAGAGAAAGAAAAATAAAACAGGAAAAGAAAGGGAACAGAAGAAATGACAGTTAATATAGAATATGAAACACAAAAAAAGCTTGAGCTTGATTATGAAGATATAATTAATAAAGTTATTGATGAAGCAGTTACATATGAAAAATGTCCATATGAGGTTGAGGTGAATGTAACACTTACTGATAATGAGGCTATTCATGAAATTAACAAAGAATTCAGGCAGGTAGACAGAGCAACTGATGTATTATCATTTCCAATGATTAATTATGATAAACCATCTGATTTTGATTCTTTAGAGGAAGAGTTTGATACAAATACAGAGGATTATTTTAATCCTGATACGGGTGAACTTATGCTTGGAGATATAGTTGTATCAGTTGAAAAGGTTATTGAACAAGCTGAAAAATATGGACATACACCTACAAGAGAACTTGCATTTCTTGTAGCGCATAGTATGATGCATCTTTTTGGCTATGACCATATGACTGAAGAAGAAAGCAGTGTTATGGAGGCTAAACAAAGAGCTGTGCTTGATAATCTTGGTATAACAAGATGATGTAATGAGCGCAAAAGAAAAGAATGCGGCTGCGCAGCAGACATATTCTTTTCTTGCGCCATTAACGAACGAACAGCCATGCGAAGCAGTGCTAATGAGCGCGTAGCGCGGGTTCGTGAGTGTGCGGGTTGAGAAAGAGTAAATTATGATATAATGAACGCAAAGGAAGCATATGAAATAGTAAGAAGGTGGAATATATGTATACTGACAGACAGTTATTAGATATGGCAAAAAATGCTATGAAATATTCATATTCACCATATTCACACTTTGCAGTTGGAGCATGTGTGCTTATGAAGGATGGTAGTGTGTTTACAGTCTGTAATATAGAGAATTCTTCATTTGGTGCATCAAACTGTGCGGAAAGAACAGCTATATTCAAAGCTGTAAGTGAAGGACATTCTGACTTTGATAGGATAGCAGTTGTTTCATCTTCTGGAGAGAAAACTTATCCTTGCGGTATATGCAGACAGGTCATGAGTGAGTTCTTCCATGGGGATGAAAGGATAATTACAGAGGATAAAGATGGAATATATTCTTATGATATTAATGCCCTGCTGCCATATGCATTTAAACTTTAATGTATATTTTGTAAATATATGCTAATACTTACCATTATGAAGGAGAGTATATCATAATGATGAGTAGAAGAAATGTAATATCTGTGTGCATTGTTATAGCTGTTATTATGGTTCTTGTTATTATTCTTGCTTCAACAGGAATAAAAAAAGAAAAAAATAATGATGGAAATTCTGGTTCTGGTGGTATGTATGCAACAGGACAAAGTGAACACAAAGATAACAAACAGGAAATATCAGATGAATCTTATAAAGAAGCTGGACAGGAGGCTGTTATTAATAATGAGCCAGAAAAGATGATTCCGCAGAAGTATATTATCAAAGATATAGGTGATGGTATAGCTATATATAAATGTTTTTCTGATGCTGATAAAGAAGTGCAGAAATTTTTTGATTATGCACTGATAAATACAGATAATCTTCCGCACGATAAAAAAGAACTATTAAAGACAGGAATAGAGCTTTACGGGGAAGATGAATTGTACGAATTCTTACAGGCATACAGCAGTTAACAGACTTAAGTAAAAAAGACAGGAATGAGCGTAGAACATGAAGAAAGAACATGAATGTATAATTATAGGTGGAGGGGCAGCTGGAATGATGGCTGCCATTACTCTTGCAGGATATGGAATAGAAACGTGCATCCTTGAACATACTTCAAGAATAGGTACAAAAATATTACAGACTGGTAATGGAAAATGTAATTTTACAAACCTTAACATGGATGAAACAATGTACCAGAATAAAGACACGAAGTGGGTCATGGATGTAATAAACAGATTTAATGTAGATGCTGTACTCGACTTCTTTAAAGGGATAGGAATATACCATAAAGAAAAGAATGGGTATGTGTATCCACTTTCAATGACTGCGTCTTCTTTACAGAATGCATTACGGCTGGAGCTTGAAAATAAAAAAGTGAGTATCCATACAAATGTTATAATAAAAAATGTTGTTAAATTGTCTGCTGATATGAAGGATAAGTTTCTTATAGAATGTGAGGGGATTGATTATATAGCAGATACAGTTGTTTTTGCAACAGGCTCAAAGGCAGCTCCAAAGACTGGCTCTGATGGTTCGGGATATGAGCTTATAAAAAAACTTGGGATAAAGGTGATAAAACCGCTTCCGGCATTAGTACAGCTTATAGGAGATGAAAAGGAGCTTTATAGAATAGCTGCCGGAGTAAGAAGCCAGGGAAAGATAGAAATATACATAGATGGTATAAAAATATCAGAGGATACAGGAGAAATCCAGTATACAGATTATGGAATATCAGGTATACCAGTTTTTCAGATAAGCAGATACGCAGTAAAAGCACTTTATGAAAAAAAGGATGTACATGTATGTATAGATATGCTGCCTGATATTGATGATAAGGAAATGGAATATATACTTTCATATATGGTTAAACAGGAAGGATATAAGACTGTTGAACAGTTTTTTGAAGGAATAGTTAATAAAAAGCTTGTTACTATGGTGAGTAGAAAATGTAATATTGATGCAGCAAGCCGCGTATCAGAACTGAAAATATCTAAATTACAGAAATTACTCGAAAATATGAAGCATTTCAATGTACATATAGTCGATAATAAAGGCTTTGAAAATGGTCAGATATGTCAGGGAGGTGTTGATTTAAAAGCGGTTTCGTCATCGGATATGCAGTCGCTTAGGGTAGCAGGTGCCTTTTTTGCGGGTGAGGTGCTTGATGTTGATGGCAGATGTGGAGGATATAACCTTCAGTGGGCATGGAGCTCTGGAAAGGCGGCAGCTGATGGAGTCAGACGTTATATAAAGGAAAGGTGCAGATAATTGAAACAGGAACATGTATTAAGAGTAAATAATCTTAAGTTAAAGCCGGATCATAGTAAAGAACAGCTATTATTGATGCTGAAGAAAACACTGGGATTAAAAAATGAATACCAGATAGAATATGATGTTGTAAAAAGATCTATAGATGCCAGACATAAGCCCTATATTATGTATGTTTACAGCGTTGATGTAAAGAAAATATCAAAAAATGGAAATAACATTGATTTAAAGAAATTCTTAAAAAAGAATCCAAATGTGATGTATGTTGAAAAAAGTATATATGAATTTCCAGTATCAGGTAGTGATGTTAAAAGACATATAAGTGAGGAGGAACGACCTGTTATTATCGGGTTTGGACCTGCAGGCATGTTTGCGGCCTTGAAACTTTCAGAAGCAGGCATGAAACCAGTTATATATGAACGTGGAGACAGTGTTGATGTAAGACAAAAAAAGGTCAGTACATTCTGGGATAGTGGAGAACTTGATACAGAATCCAATGTGCAGTTTGGAGAGGGCGGCGCTGGAACATTTTCTGATGGGAAGCTTAATACGGTTATTAAAGACCCGACTGGAAGAATAAGAGATGTGCTTGAAACATTTGTCAGATTTGGTGCAGATGCTGACATATTATGTTCTAATAAGCCACATATCGGAACGGATGTTTTAGCTGTTGTTGTAAAAAACATAAGAGAATACTGTGAATCATTAGGTGCGGATATATATTTCAGACATAAAATGAAGGATATCGAAATTGAAAATAAACATGTGAGAAGTATAACAATATATGATTCTTCATCAGGTAAGGAGTTTATAAGAAAATGTAAAAATGTGTGCCTTGCCATAGGACACAGTGCAAGGGATACATTTGCCATGCTTTATGATAAAAAGATTATTATGGAGCCTAAAGCTTTTGCAGTTGGTCTAAGAATCATGCATCCACAAGAGTTTATTAACAATAATGCATATGGAAATAATATATATAATCTTCCGGCAGCAGATTATAAGGTGACTTATAAGTCAGTCTGTACAGGCAGGGAGAGAGGAGTGTACTCATTTTGTATGTGTCCTGGTGGATATGTTGTAAATGCAAGCTCAGAAAAGAATATGCTTGCTGTTAATGGCATGAGCTATTCAGGAAGAGATTCGTCTAATGCTAACAGTGCCATGATAGTCACAGTAACTCCTGAGGATTATGGCTATGGGACTCTTGATGGTGTTAAGTTTCAAAGAAAACTGGAAACTGCTGCATATATTGCTGGTGAAGGAAAAATACCCGTACAGCTTCTTGGTGATTTCAAGGAAAATACAGCATCAACATCACTTGGTGCAGTAAGTCCGTGTATAAAGGGGGAATATAAGCTGACTAATGTAAGAAGTATACTGCCTGATTATATAGCAGAAGCTATAAGTGAGGGTGTAACAGGCTGCGATCGGTATATTAAAGGCTTTGACATGGACGAGGCATTGTTTGCAGGTGTTGAAAGCAGGACATCAAGTCCTGTCAGAATAACAAGAAATGATGAACTTGTATCAGCAGGCTGCCATGGATTGTATCCTTGTGGTGAAGGTGCGGGTTATGCAGGTGGTATAACATCAGCAGCTGTAGATGGCATAAAGGTTTCAGAAAATATAGCTTTGCGCTTGATAGCTGATTGAAATTATAGTAAAATAAAGAGTAATGTTTAAATGGTAGCTGGATAAATTTATCATTGCTACCCATGAAATGGATTTTGTATTATAGGGAACGAGGAATTAAGATGAGTGCGAGAGAAGAGATTCGCAATAGAAAAAGAATAGTAATAAAGATAGGTTCATCTTCTTTGATGCATAAAGACACAGGAAGGTTAAACTTAAGAAAGATAGAAAAGCTTGTAAGGACATTGGTTGATCTTAAGAATTCAGGTAAAGATGTGATACTTGTATCATCTGGTGCTATAGCGGTAGGAAGGACAGCTATAGGATTACATGAAAGACCGGATGAACTGCCGGTTAAACAGGCATGTGCTGCCATAGGACAGGCTAAACTTATGATGGTTTACCAGAAAATATTTGCTGAGTATAGTGCAATAGCAGCACAGGTGCTTATGACAAAGACTACGGTTGTGAATGACACAAGCAGGAAGAATGCAGAAAATACGTTTAATGAGCTATTAAAGTTAGGTGCAATCCCTATAGTAAATGAGAATGATACAGTGTCTACTTATGAGATAAAGCAGGTACAGACATTTGGTGATAATGACAGACTTTCAGCGATAGTTACATCTATAGTAGGAGCTGACATGCTTATATTATTATCAGATATTGATGGATTGTATACAGATGATCCTAACTCAAACCCTGATGCAAAGTTTATTGATCAGGTAGATAAAATAGATGACAATCTTCTTGATATGGGTAAAACTACATCTGGAAGCAGTGTCGGAACAGGTGGTATGGCAACTAAGCTTATAGCAGCAAGAATAGCAACAAGTTCAGGAGCGGATATGGTTATAGCAAATGGAAACAATATAGATAACATCACAGGTATTATGGCTGGTGAAGATGTTGGAACATTGTTTGTCAGTGATAAAAAGCAGAATTTTGATCTTGTTGGACTTATAGATTAGCATCAGGAGGTGTCGATGGACATTAAGCTTATCAGAAATTCAGAAGACGCAGTTTTTTCATCTATAAGCAATGGTCTTGTATTACAGATGACAGATGACAACTACAGATTTCTTGATTTTATAGGAAAGAAAATGTACATTCTGAATTCAACAACGAACGAAAAGTACGAGATTTCTCCTGAAATCAAAAAATATAATATTGCAGATATACAGTATGCGCATAATATGCACGACTATCTTTTCTTTGTTTCAGCTGAACAGCTTACAGATGCAAGAATGGATATTCTCTTGTACAGATATTCATTCGATGATAACGAAAGCAGTCTTGTTTACAGGTATCCGATTGATATAATAAAACATTTAGAGGAGGTAAGTATTCATATATATGTTCTTGAATATGATTTTGTTATTATTGAAGAAATCGGACGCGATGATAGCACTGTACATTCAGTAAAATTAAGAGATTTCAGTGTCAATAAGGATATATCAGTAAAGGGCTCGCTGCTTAGCAGATGTGGCTTATATAATATTATTCCACTTGAAGGAAACAGCTGTGTTTTTAAGTTTGGAAAGACCAAAAGCTTTGTTTCTGATATAAATAATACAAGCTTAAATAATACAGATGTTTATAATGCAGGCATAAAAAATACAGATGGCTTATCGGAAGATATTATTAAGGATGATTATGAATGTATTGTTGTGGTTAATACAAGACAGTTTGTATCAGAAATGATGCTGAATCCGGCCGAAATAACGATGGAAGTACTTGATAGTGCTGATAGTAAAAAAACATTTGCATATATGAAACGTTCAGGTAACAGGGTTATATATTCAAAGTTTAATATGTTTACTATGTCTGAGGAAGTTGTATTATATGATTTTGAAAATAAAATAAAACAGATCAGAATTAATAATGACATAAAGGAAGCATCAGATCTTAATTACACATATGTAATTAATGATAATCCCTACACAATAAAAAAAGATAAGGAAGCAATGTATCTTGTTAATCTTAACACACAGAAAGAGGAATATAAGATGCCGCCTGATATGAAAATACGGTATGTTATTAATGATGTTATCCTTGTTACTAGAATAAAGAGAGGCATACCATTTATAAAAAAAAATTCTGAATATATAGAAGCATATAAGTTTCCTGATATACAGCATGTTCTTCTTAAAAAAAAGGCAGAATTTAAAACATGTATTATCAATGGCGAAGATTTATTAGTGTTTACAATGTAGTATTATAAGGATGGTGGATATGATAACACAGGACACAATTAACAGAATTAATGAGCTTTATCACAAATCAAAGGCTGAAGGGTTGACAAAAGAAGAAGCACAGGAACAGATTAGGTTAAGAAAAGAGTATATTGAAGCATTCCGTAGTAATCTGAAAGGCACTTTAGATACTATTAAAATCAAGAATCCAGATGGCTCAATTATAGATGTAAAGAAAAGACATGAAGAAAAGATGAAAAATAATGCAGACGAAAAGTGAAATAAGAGCGTATATATCGGAAATAAAAAAATCTATGTCTGATACGGATATTGCTTCTCTTAGTGAGGCTATAATTAATCAGCTTATAACATCGGATGAATATATCAATAGTGATAATGTACTGGTTTATGTAAGTTATAATCAGGAAGTAAGAACTGACATACTGATAAAACAAAGTATAAAAGCTGGAAAAAACGTATATGTCCCAAAGGTGTTTAAAGATAAAGATGTAAAATATATGGAATTCGTGAAAATAAAAAGTTACCAGGATCTTGCACCAGGATATATGGGAATCATGGAACCAGTAAGTGATGATTACGCATCACTTAAGGATGGATTATTAGTTATGCCTGGAATAGCTTTTGATACACAAAAGAACAGAATAGGATATGGTGGTGGGTTCTATGACAGATATTTACAGCAGCATATGTCTGATTTTTATAAAACTGCAATATGCTTTGATTATCAGATTGTAGAACACATTATGTCAGAAGAATTTGATATAAAACCAGATAAAATAATTACGGAAAAACGTATTATTAATTGATCTATAATTGTTTGAAGTGAGGTAGGTATGAAAGATTTAAAGATTATAGGCAGAGAGGCAGAGGCTGCATCAAAAGAACTTGCCAGATTAGGGATAACAGAAAGAAATAATGCTCTGAATAAGGTTGCAGATGCACTTATAAAAAGTGCCGATTACATAAAGGAGGCCAATGAGACTGATATTGTCAATGGCAGAAAGAATGGCATGAGTACAGCTCTTCTTGACAGACTTTTACTTTCGGATGCAAGAATAGAAGGGATGGCAGACGGACTAAGGGTGCTTGCCGGACTTGACGATCCTATAGGTGAGGTAAAATCAATGAAAACAAGACCTAATGGTCTTATGATAGGCAAAAAAACAGTACCGCTTGGTGTTGTGGCTATAATATATGAATCAAGACCTAATGTTACAGCAGATGCATTTGGATTGTGCTTTAAGTCAGCAAATGCGTGTATATTAAGAGGCGGGAGCGACTCTGTTAATTCAAACATAGCTATAGTTAATGTTATAACAGATGTTTTAAAAAAGGAAGGCATCAATCCTGCGGTTATATCTTATATAACTGATACAGATAGAAAATATGTAGATGAGCTTATGCATATGAATGAGTATGTTGATGTTATCATCCCAAGAGGTGGAGCAGGACTTATAAAGAATGTTGTTAACAACAGTACGGTTCCTGTTATAGAAACTGGAACTGGAAACTGTCATATATACGTAGATGAATATGCGGATATAAATATGGCGGTTGATATTATCTACAATGCTAAAACACAGAGAATCGGGGTATGTAATGCATGTGAATCGCTTGTTATTAACAGTAAAATCGCAGAAGCTGCAATTCCTGTGATAGTAGACAGGTTAAAGACTAAGAATGTAGAAATCCGTGGTGATGAAACAGCTCAAAGCGTAGATGACAGAATTGTTGCAGCCTCTGATGAGGACTGGGGACGTGAGTATCTGGACTATATTATTTCTATGAAGGTTGTTGATAGTATTGATGCTGCTATTGAACACATAAACAGATATAATACGGGGCATTCAGAAGCTATTATAACTAAGGATTATGCAAATGCACAGAAGTTCCTTAATGAAATAGATGCAGCGTGTGTATATGTAAATGCATCTACCAGATTCACAGATGGTTATGAGTTTGGCTTTGGGGCAGAAATAGGCATAAGTACACAGAAGATACATGCAAGAGGACCTATGGGTCTTGAAGCGCTGACTACGGGCAAATATATAATATATGGTAACGGTCAGGTCAGAAAGTGATGTAAATAAAGGGCGTTTATGTAATATTCATACGATTATATGGTTGTATTATACAGAATGGGGGAAGCAGTATGGAACAGATTGACGCTGATATAGAAGACTGGAAAAATTTTCTGTCTTTTATTGATGAATGTACAGATGATTATATTTATATATATGATCTTAGCAATGATCATGCAATATACAGTAAAAGAGTAACGGATACATTTGCACTTGAATGTGCTGAGTTTGAAAATGCTGGAATGAGACTAAAGGATGTTATATATCCTGATGATTATGAAGCTGTTTTTAACAATATAAGTGATCTTCAGAATGGTATCATAAAGAAACATGACATGGAATACCGCTGGAAGTCAAAAAGCAATGGCTATGTATGGATAAGCTGCAGGGGTGTGCTTGTCCGTAAAAATAACATTAATTATATGATAGGCCGTGTGGCTGAAATAGGAAAGAAAAACAGATACGATAATATAACTGGCTTGTATACAGAATCTGTTTTTGAGGAAGAGTATAATTCGTGCATCAGAAATGAAACTCACACTGGATATGGCATGCTTATAGGTATTGACAATTTTAAAGAAATAAATGAAAAATATGGCTCTCAGGCTGGCGATGAAGTGCTTTCAATGCTTTCAGCTGTTTTGTTAAAAGAGGCTTCTGCACAATCGTTTAAGGTCTACAGAATGAAGGGTGATGAATATGCAGTATTAATGCTTGATGTAAGCGGCGATATAGCTGAAAACGCGCGCCAGCTTTATAAGCAGATAAGGACATATATAGATAAAACCATAAGTGACAGAGGCTATGCGGTGTTCTTTAATATATCAGCAGGTGCATGTACTTTTGACTCGCAGTCTGATTCTTTTAAAGAACTTTCAAAGAAGATGAGATTTGCGTTGCATTCAGCAAAACTTAATGGCAAGAACCGTTTCGAGTTTTATGATGAAAAAGAATATGCAGCTTATCTTAAAAGGCTTCAGATACAGGATGAACTAAGAAGCTGTGTAAATGATAATTATAAAGGCTTTGAACTGTTTTACCAGCCTATAGTTAATGTTGCAACAGGTAAAATAAAAGGTGCAGAAGCACTGATTAGATGGAACAGCGAAAAGTATGGATTCATGTCACCTGTTGATTTTATTCCATTGCTTGAGGAAAGCTCACTTATAATTCCTCTTGGAAGATGGATTGTGGATACGGCAGCGGAATTCTGCAGCAGGTGTATAGATATAATCCCTGATTTTGTCATGCATGTAAATCTTTCATTTGTGCAGATAATAAAAAGTGATGTTAAGAAGGATGTTCTGGAAAATATATCAAGACATAAGGCGGCTAATAACCATTATGTCCTGGAAATAACTGAAAGTATTCAGATGGATTCGAATATTGCAGTTAAAAGAGTGCTTGATGATTTTATAAGCAATGGATTTTTACTTGCAATCGATGATTTTGGAACGGGATACTCTAATTTTGAGTATATGAAAGATAGGATGTTTGGAATATTAAAGGTTGACAGATCTTTTGTGACAGATATCAATAACAATGATAATAACAGTATACTAGTTGGCTTTATTATTAAAATGGCACATGAAATGGGAACTAAGATATGTGCAGAGGGTGTAGAAACAAAAGAAGAACTTGAGAAAATAAGAAATCTTGGTGCAGACTACATACAGGGGTATTATTATAGCAGGCCTGTAGGGCATATGGATTTCTGGAAACTCATAACAGCGTAGATGAATGATAAAACAGATATCAATATAAACAGATTGAAAGGTAATTAAGAATTATATGGATAATACAATAGAAAATATGATTAACAGTATTGATTTATCAGCTCCAGTGCCTGAATATGAACCTATGAGGCAGTATTACTATCTTAAAGCATGCAGACAGATAGTTAAGGCAAAAGAAGAAAGACTTAAAAGACCACTTAAGGCGGTTGTTTCAACCTTCGGGTGTCAGATGAATGCCAGGGATTCCGAGAAGCTTCTTGGCATACTTAAGGATATTGGATATGAAGAATCTGATAATGAAGAGAGTGCTGATTTTGTTATATATAATACATGTACAGTAAGGGAAAATGCTAACTTAAGAGTATATGGAAGACTTGGACAGCTAAAAAAGGCTAAAAGAAATAATCATGAAATGATCATAGCCATGTGTGGGTGCATGATGCAGGAACCTGAGGCGGTAGAAAAGATAAAGACTTCTTATAGGTTTGTGGATGTTGTATTTGGTACATTTAACATATTTAAGCTTGCAGAGCTTCTATATAACAGATTCACATCTAACGAGCAGATTATTGATATATGGGATTCGACCAAAGAGGTTGTTGAAGAGCTTCCAACATCAAGAAAGTATCCTTTTAAGTCAGGTGTTAATATAATGTTTGGTTGTAACAACTTCTGTACATATTGTATAGTTCCATATGTAAGAGGAAGAGAAAAATCAAGAGAGCCAAGGGAAATAGTAAGAGAAATAGAAAGACTTGTAGCGGATGGCGTTAAGGAAGTTATGCTTCTTGGACAGAATGTTAACTCATATGGAAAAACACTTGATGATAATGTTACATTTGCAGAGCTTCTTGGTGAAATAGCTAAGATAGATGGACTTGAAAGAATAAGATTCATGACTCCACATCCTAAGGATTTGTCTGATGAGCTTATAGAGGTTATACGTGACAATCCAAAGGTGTGTAATCACATACACCTTCCACTTCAGTCAGGAAGCAGCAGGCTGCTTAAGCTTATGAACAGACAATATACTAAGGAGCATTATCTTGAACTTGTAGACAAGATAAGAAAAACCATTCCGGATATATCTATTACGACTGATATCATAGTAGGCTTTCCAGGTGAGACGGAAGAAGATTTTGAAGATACTCTTGATGTTGTAAGAAAAGCAAAATATGATAGTGCATACACATTTATCTATTCAAAAAGAACTGGAACACCTGCTGCCAGAATGGAAGGACAAGTTGCAGAGGATGTTGTTAAGGAAAGATTTAACCGCCTATTACAGACTGTTTCTGATATAAGCCATGAACATATTAAAAGATATGAAGGCCATGATATGGATGTGCTTGTTGAGGATGTAGACGACCATGACAGTGATTTTTTAACTGGCAGGATGACTAATAATATTTTAGTGCATTTTAAGGGAGATAAATCTCTTATTGGAACTGTTGTTAATGTTCATATGGATGAATGTAAAGGTTTCTATTATATGGGAACCATGAATGATTAAGAATGTATATTTAGTGACTGGAGGATGAAAATGGCTGAGTATTCACCAATGATGCAGCATTATCTTGCAACAAAAAACGAGTATAAGGACTGTATATTGTTTTATAGACTTGGTGATTTCTATGAGATGTTTTTTGAAGATGCAATAATCGTATCTAAAGAACTTGAGCTTACATTAACTGGTAAAGATTGTGGACAGGAGGAACGTGCGCCTATGTGCGGCGTTCCTTTTCATGCTGCCGAAACTTATATAAACAGACTTGTGGCAGCAGGTCATAAGGTTGCTATATGTGAGCAGATGGAAGATCCTAAAAAAGCCAAGGGAATAGTTAAAAGAGAAGTTATAAAGGTTGTTACACCTGGAACTAATATCAATACGCTTGGACTTGATGAAACCAGAAATAATTATATGATGAGCATAGTGTATCTTGGAGATAACCTTGGCGTATCTATAGCTGATTATTCCACTGGAGATTTTTTTGTAACAGAGCTTGATGGGGGGAGTGAACTGATAGATGAAATAAATAAGTTTGCTCCATCAGAAATAATTGTGAATGAATACTTTGCAATGAGTGGAATTAATCTTGAAGCGATTAATGCAAAGCTTGGTATAGCAATGTCAACGCTTGATAACTGGTACTTCAATGAAGAAACATGCAAAAATAAGCTTCTTGAACATTTTCATATTGAAATGCTTGATGGCTTGGGAGTTAAAGATTATACGGTTGGGATTATAGCAGCGGGTGCGCTTCTTACATATCTTTATGAGACACAGAAGAGTACAATGCCTCATATAACTACACTGATGCCATATTCATCTGGTAAATATATGCTCATTGACAGCTCTTCAAGAAGAAATCTTGAACTTGTGGAAACAATGCGTGAAAAACAAAAGAGGGGGTCTCTTTTGTGGGTGCTTGATAAGACTAAGACTGCTATGGGAGCACGTATGCTTCGCTCATATATAGAACAGCCACTCATCAACAAAGAAGAGATAATAAAACGTCAGGATGCAATAGAAGAACTTAATAATTGCATGATAGACAGGGAAGAGCTAAGAGAGTATCTTAATCCTGTTTATGATATGGAACGCATTATGACTAAAATAAGCTGTAAAACAGCAAACCCAAGGGATTTAATTGCATTTCGCAATACACTTGGAATGATACCACATATCAGACGTATCGTTGGTGGCTTTAAGACTTCTATGTTTGTAGAATGTTTTGATAAAATGGATGATTTATCTGATCTTTATAAGCTCGTACTTTCAGCGATAGTAGATGAACCGCCTATATCATTACGTGATGGAGGAATGATTAAGGAAGGTTACTCACAAGAGGCGGATGAGCTTCGTAATGCCAAAATAAAAGGCAAGGAGTGGCTTTCAGAGCTTGAAATACGTGAAAAAGAAAGAACGGGTATTAAAAATCTTAAGGTCAAGTATAATAAGGTGTTTGGATATTATCTTGAGGTTACGAATTCATTTAAAGACAAAGTACCTCCTGAATGGGTGAGAAAGCAGACACTTACCAATGCAGAGCGTTATACGACAGATGAATTAAAACATCTTGAGGATGTTATACTTGGTGCAGAGGATAAATTATATTCGCTTGAATATGATCTGTTTTGCGATGTCAGAGAAAGAATTGCAAAGGAAGTAGTCAGAATACAGAATACTGCCAAAGCTGTTGCGATGGTTGATGCACTTGTTTCTTTATCAGTTGTTGCAACTCAGAATAACTATGTAAAACCAAAAATCAACGATAAAGGAATAATAGATATTAAAAATGGCCGGCACCCGGTAGTTGAGAAGATGATAACCAATGATATGTTTATATCTAATGACACATATCTTGATAACTCATCAAACAGAGTTACTATAATAACCGGACCTAATATGGCTGGTAAGTCTACATATATGAGACAGACAGCACTTATTGTGCTTATGGCACAGACAGGTAGTTTTGTTCCAGCAGATTCTGCCAGTATATGTATAGTTGACAGAATATTTACAAGGGTAGGTGCCTCAGATGATCTGGCTTCTGGACAATCAACTTTTATGGTTGAGATGACAGAGGTTGCCAATATATTAAGAAATGCTACTTCAAAAAGTCTTATAATACTTGATGAAATAGGAAGAGGTACAAGTACATTTGATGGATTAAGTATAGCGTGGGCCGTTGTTGAATATATAGCTAATACAAAAATTCTTGGGGCAAAGACACTTTTTGCGACACATTATCATGAACTTACAGAGCTTGAGGGAACGCTTGACGGAGTTAATAATTATTGCATAGCGGTTAAAGAATGTGGTGATGATATAGTATTCCTTCGTAAGATTATAAAGGGTGGAGCGGATAAAAGCTATGGTATACAAGTGGCTAAGCTTGCAGGAGTTCCGGAAGCGGTACTGAACAGGGCTAAAGAGCTTGTTGATGAGTTAAGTGATGCAGATATATCACAGAGGGCAAGGGATATAGCCCAATATTCTAAGAAGCTTGAAAAAATGAATAATCAGTATAAAAAGATTAATGATTTAGAGGATAAACAGATGTCATTGTTTGATACGGTTAAAGATGATGACATTATATCGGATATTAAAGAACTTGATATAAGTAATATGACACCAATAGATGCGCTTAATACGTTATATAAGCTGCAGGGGAGGGTTAAAAACCGCTGGTAAATTAAGAAAATATATCTGATTAAAATGGATGATTATTCTGCTTTTGATTGATAAATGCTATATGTGTGAATAAGGAAAGGAGACTGACGTTGGGAATTCAGCTGCTTGATCAGAATACAATTAATAAAATTGCTGCAGGAGAAGTTATAGAAAGACCTTCATCTGTTGTTAAAGAATTGGTTGAAAATGCTATAGATGCAGGGGCTAATGCAGTTACTGTTGAAATAAAGGAAGGTGGAATCTCATTTATAAGAGTTACGGATAATGGTTCTGGAATAAATAAGGATGAGATAGATATAGCATTTAAAAGACATGCGACAAGCAAGATAAAGTCTATAGAGGATCTGATAACAGTTTCATCTCTGGGATTCCGAGGTGAAGCACTTGCAAGTATAGCTGCAGTTTCACAGATAGAACTGATAACAAAGACACAAAAGAGTCTTACAGGTACAAGATATCTGTCTGAGGGTGGAAAGAAAATATCAGTTGAAGATATAGGTGCACCTGATGGTACTACATTTATTGTTAGAAATCTTTTCTTTAATACACCTGTAAGGAGAAAGTTTTTAAAGTCAGCAGCAACAGAAGCTGGTTATATTAATTCCCTGATGCAGTACCTGGCTTTATCACGTCCTGATATATCATTCAGATTTATTAATAATAACCAGAATAAGCTTCATACATCTGGAAATATGAAGCTTAAGGATATTATATATAATGTTTATGGAAGAGATATTACTGCGAATCTTTATGAAGTAAATAGTGCTGCTGAGAATATCAGGATAGAGGGTTATATAGGAAAACCGTTTGTGAATCGTGGTAACAGGGTATATGAGAACTATTATATAAATGGCAGATATATAAAGAGCAGTATAATAAACAGAGCGATTGAGGCTGGATATAAAGGTTTTATAATGCCACATAATTATCCGTTTACAGTTCTGCATTTTACGATTAATCCGGAAATCATAGATGTTAATGTACATCCTACTAAGATGGAGCTTAGATTTTCTAATAATGAATATGTATATAATTTTGTGTATGATACAATTCTTTCCACGTTAAAGGGAAAAGAGCTTGTTGCTGAGGTTGAAGCTGATGGACAGATAATGCAGAAGCTAAATAAGGAAAAAGAGCTGGAAATAAAAGAAACAAAAGCAGCATTTGGAATTGACAGAACAAAAGAAAAAGAAAAAATGGTACAATTAAAACCAGAATCAAAGCTAGAACCAAAGCCGGAATTAAAGTCAGAAGTAAAGATAGAATCAAAGCCGGAACTCAAGCCAGAACCAAAGCTGGAATTAGAGCCAGAACCGACAAGAAGGATAGAATTACAAAAAGCTATGCCGGATGAAACAAAAACCAGACTCCCAGAACCATTTGAAACAAGAAGATCAGAGGCTATGGTAAAGGATGATGAACAAAAATATCAGGCAGAAGTTAAAGTAAAACCTGAACAGCTCTCGATGTTTAAGGATAAGCTTCTTGATGAGGATAATAAGGATAATTACAGAATAATAGGCCAGCTGTTTGATACTTACTGGCTGATAGAGTTTGAGGACAGATTTTATATGATGGATCAGCATGCTGCACATGAGAAGGTTCTTTATGAGAGAATGATGAAAAAAATCAGGGAAAAGCATATTGATACACAGATGATTATGCCACCTGTTATTCTTACACTTAATATGAATGAGGAAGAAGTACTTAAACAGAATATGCAGGTGTTTACTAAAATGGGTTATGAAATAGAAGAGTTTGGCGGTAGTGAGTATAAGGTTACAGGAATTCCGGCAGGATTTCCAAAGCTTGATTACAGACAGATGCTTATGGATCTTCTTGATGGACTTATGAGTGAAGGAAGAATGACTGATATGGATATCCTTACTGAAAAGGTCGCATCTATGTCGTGCAAAGCTGCAATAAAAGGTAATAATAAAATATCTTATAAGGAAGCAGAGGAACTTATGGATGAGCTTATGAAAGCAGATAATCCATATAATTGTCCACATGGAAGACCAACTCTTATAGTCATGAGCAAGTATGATATAGAAAGAAAATTCAAGAGAATTGTGTAAAACAGGTAAAGGACAGATTTTAGAAAGGTGTGGCTATTAATATGGAAAAACAGCCTTTAGTTATATTAACAGGTCCAACAGCGGTTGGAAAAACTTCTTTGTCTATAAGACTTGCAAAACAGATTGGAGCAGAAATTATAAGTGCAGATTCTATGCAGGTGTATAAGGGTATGGATATAGGAACTGCCAAGATAAAACAGGAAGAAATGCATGGAGTGAAGCATTATCTTATAGATGTTATGAATCCTGATGAGGAATTTAATATAACTATATTTAAAAAGATGGCATGCGAGGCGATTGATAAAATAAGAGCTAATGGGCATATACCGCTTATAGTTGGTGGTACTGGCTTTTACATTCAGTCAGTTCTTTATGATATACAGTTTGAAAATGAAGATAAAGATACTTCATATAGGGAAGAACTGTATGATATAGCAAGACGTGAAGGCGCAGAGTATCTTCACGATATGTTAAGAAAGATAGATGAAAAGTCAGCAGATGTAATCCATTACAATAATGTTAAGAGAGTTGCAAGAGCTATCGAATATTATAAACAGACAGGTAAGAAAATATCTGAGCATAATGAGGAACAGCAGAAAAAAGAATCACCTTATAACTATGTATATTTTGTTTTGAATGATGATAGAAAGCTGCTGTATGACAGAATTAACCTGAGGGTTGATCAGATGTTTGATGAAGGACTTGTTGATGAGGTTAAGAGACTGAAAGAGAGTGGTATAGATAGAGATGCCACATCAATGCAGGCAATAGGATATAAGGAAGTACTTGATTATCTTGATGGCTTATGTACTCTTGAACAACTGAAGGAAAATATTAAAAACAATACCAGACATTTTTCAAAAAGACAGATAACATGGTTTAAAAGGGAAAAAGACATTGAATGGCTTAATCTTGACGAGTTTGGCCATGATAAGGAAAAACTGCTATCATATATGCTTCAGATACTGATGGATAAGAATATAGTTGCACAATAGACAGAATAAGTATAAAGTATGTTAAAGAATTTATGCTGAAAGCAAAAGAAAGAGGAAAAATATGAAAAATATGTACTGTGAACATCTTGGCATAAGTGAGGATGTCTATAATTATGGTCAGAATGTTATTAAAGAACTTAAGGAAAGATTTGATAGAATAGATGAAATAGCAGAGTATAACCAGCTGAAGGTGCTTAGCGCAATGCAGAAGAATAAGGTTGCAGAGATGCATCTGTATGGAACAAGTGGATATGGTTATAACGATGAAGGAAGGGATACTCTTGAGAGAATATATGCTGATATATTTAAAACAGAGGATGCACTTGTAAGGCCTCAGATAATATGCGGTACTCATGCACTTAATGTGGCGATATCATCTAATCTTCGACCTGGTGATGAGCTTTTATCGCCAGTTGGCAAGCCATATGATACTATGGATGAGATTATAGGAATAAGACCATCTAAAGGAAGTCTTGCTGAATATAATATAAGTTACAGGCAGGTTGACCTTCTGCCTGATGGAAGTTTTGATTATGAAGGTATAAGAAAAGCTATCAATGAAAAGACAAAGCTTGTAACTATACAGCGTTCAAAAGGATATGCCCAAAGACCGACACTGTCAGTTGAAAGAATTGGAGAACTTATTAAGTTTATTAAAGACATTAAACCGGAAGTCATATGTATGGTTGATAACTGCTATGGTGAGTTTGTTGAAAAGATAGAACCATCAGAGGTCGGGGCTGATATGGTAGTTGGTTCACTTATTAAGAATCCAGGCGGTGGACTTGCACCTTGTGGAGGATATATTGCAGGACGAAAGGACTGCATAGAACAGGCAGCATACAGACTTTCATCTCCGGGTCTTGGTAAAGAGGTTGGTGCAACAATAAATGTAAATAAAGATTTCTATCAGGGTCTGTTCCTTGCACCTACTGTTGTTGCTGGAGCATTAAAGGGGGCTATATTCGCAGCTAATGTATATGAAAAGGCTGGATTTAGATGTATACCTGATGCCAAAGAAGAAAGATATGATATTATACAGGCTGTAGAACTTGGGACTAAAGAGGGGCTTGTAGCTTTCTGTAAAGGCATACAGGCAGCAGCACCGGTTGACAGCTTTGTAACGCCTGAACCATGGGCTATGCCTGGATATGATTCTGATGTTATTATGGCAGCAGGTGCATTCGTACAGGGTTCATCTATTGAGCTTAGTGCAGATGGTCCAGTAAAGGAACCATATGCTGTTTATTTCCAGGGCGGACTTACATGGTATCATGCGAAATTCGGTATTATGATGAGTATGCAGAAAATGTATGAAAAGGGACTTCTTAAGATTAATTAATTGTGATATACTATTTTAGGTTATTTTGGAATATTTTATTATGCCTAAGTGGTTGTATTCCGATAGAAATACTGATAAAATAATTGCGTACGTGTTACTGATACGTGCGGGAATGGAGTAGCATGAGCAATATTTCCAAGTATAAGAATGGATGGTTTCTTATATTATTTATTCTTATAGGTATCGTGCTTGGTGGTCTGATAGCAGAGGTTACAGCAGGGATACCTGCTCTTAGCTGGTTAGGATATGGGCAGACATTTGGAGTAGGAGCATTAGAAAGTCCGGTTATTCTTAATCTGGGATTTATGATACTTACTTTTTCTATCCAGCTTAGGATAACAATAGCAAGTATTATTGGCGTTATACTGGCTATTATAGCTTATAAAGTTATATAAGATTAGGCTTATCGATATTTTATGAGTGATAATTTAATATGTGAAAAAGATGAAATAAAGGATCTTATGCCTTATGAAAAGTGTATGGAGTTTGGTGCAGGCAGTCTTACAGATACTGAGCTTGTTGCAGCTATTATAAAGACAGGTACAGCAGGCAAAACAGCAAAGAATCTCGCAGAGGACATACTTAACAGTGCTGGTAGTAAAGGATTGCCTGGCATTATAGATATGTCAGTACAGGAGCTTATGGATATAAAAGGCATAGGTATGGCTAAAGCAGCACAGCTAAAGTGCATATGTGAACTATCAAGGCGTATTGCCAAAAGGCAGGCTGCGATGAGACTTAAGTTCTCATCGCCTGATACCATAGCAGGGTATTATATGGAGGATATGAGGTATCTGACAAAAGAAAGACTGATACTTATTATGCTTGACAGCAGGCTGGGATTAATCAGTGATATTGTCCTTTCAATTGGCACAGTCAACAGTTCCCTTGTATCACCATCGGAGGTGTTTTACGAGGCATGCAGAAACAAAGCGGTAAGCATAGTACTTGTGCATAATCATCCAAGTGGTGATTCCAATCCAAGCAGACAGGATATTGAAGTTACAGACAAGATAAGTAAGGCTGGTGAGATTCTGGGAATTCATCTTATAGATCATATAATTATTGGAGATAATAATTACACAAGTTTAAAAGAATATGGCTGTATAGGATAGGATTACAATTATGCAGCAGCTATTCACATACATGAAAGGAAGAAAATTATGTCTAACGTATATGGTATTGATATTGGCACAAGTAATTTTAAAATGTGCTGCAAGGATAAGGATGCAATCCTTAATGAAAAAAATATAATAGCAATTGCTAACAAAAAAGATCTTCTTGCTTTTGGCGATGAAGCATATGAAATGTATGAAAAGGCACCAGAGAATATAGAGGTTTCTTTCCCTGTAAAGTTCGGTGTAATAGCAGATATAGAGAATATGCAGACTTTATTACTGAATTTTTTTAACAAAGTTAACGATGATAAGAAAAATACAGGCAATAATGATTTCTATATAGCTGTTCCAACAGATGTTACAGAGGTTGAAAAAAGAGCATTTTATGAACTTGTGGCAGATTCAAAGGTGAAAGCCAAGAATATATATATAGTAGATAAACCTGTGGCAGATGCTATCGGTGCAGGGCTTGATGTTACTAAGTCAAGAGGTGTTATGATGGTAAACATCGGTGCTGAAACAACAGAAATATCTGTTTTATCACTTGGCGGAATTGTTATAAGTAAGTCAATAAAAATTGGTGGTAACAAGTTAGATGATTGCATTATCAGTAATGTAAGAAAGGTATATAATCTTGTTATTGGCAGCAAGACTGCCGAGGGATTAAAAAAAGAGCTTGGAAGTGCAGTAAAGGTTGATGAAACATTTGCACCAGGATTTGGACGTAATGTATTATCCGGACTTCCTGTAAGTGTTGATGTTTCTTCTGATGTTATATATAATGCAATAGTTGATGCCCTTCATTCTATTATGGATGCAATAAAGGTTATACTAGAGAGGACTCCGCCAGAACTTGCAGCTGATATTATAAAGGATGGTGTATATGTATCAGGTGGTACATCACAGATTAATAATCTTGAAAAGTTTATAAGACAGGAGACTAATCTTAATGTTAATATAGTTGATCAGCCTTCTGAGAGTGTTGTAAGAGGTCTTATTGGAGTTGTAACTAATCCACAGTTTGCAAAGATTGCTTATACTCCAAAAGATAGAAATTATGATTAAGGAAGAGTAAAATGAAAAAGAAAGTATCTTCATTCATGACATCCAAGTATATTTTAATTGTTTTAACTGCCGTTTGTCTTATATTTATATCGACAAGTTTTTTTACAGACAGGCTTGTTGCACCTTTAAGAAGTGCTATATCAATGGTAGTGGTTCCTCTTCAGAAAGGAATGAATAATCTTGGACTCTGGACATACGATAAGTATACGACTCTTCAGGAAATATCAGTTGTTCTTGATGAGAATAAGGAACTAAAGAGCAAGGTTGATGATCTTACAGAAGAAAACAATCAGTTAAGACAGGATACTTATGAACTTTCAAGACTCAGGGAGTTGTATCAGCTCGATGAGAAGTATACAGGATATACAAAGGTAGGAGCAAGAATAATAGAAGTAACAGCTGATAACTGGTCTAAAGCGTTTAAGGTAGATAAAGGCAGTGATGATGGTATTAAAAAAGATATGAATGTTATTGCCGGCGGTGGTCTTGTTGGGATTGTTACAGAAGTTGGAAAGAATTATTCGATTATTAAGACAATAATCGAGGATAATAATTCGGTGAGTGGAATGCTTATAGATACTAATGAAACTTGTATTGTTGAAGGCGATATAGAACAGTCGGACAGTGGACTTGTTAAGCTTACACATTTTAAAAGTGATATGACAGTCAGAGATGGGGATAAGATAGTTACATCTAATATAAGTGATAAATATCTTCAGGGGATACTTATAGGTTATGCTAAAGATGTAACACCTGATTCTAACAATCTTACACAGTCAGGATATCTTGTTCCAGCGGTAGATTTCAATAATCTTCAGGAAGTACTTATTATAACTGAAATGAAAAAACAATAATTAAAGGCAGGAGAACCATGAAAAGAAAAGTAACAGAGTTGGTTATAATTTTACTGGTTTACCTTATACAGGGAACCTTTGGAAGGACTATTGCCATAGGCGGCATAGTTCCTAATCTTTTGATTATCCTTCCAGTGCTGTTTGGTTTCTTTAAAGGAAAGAATGAGGGGATGTTTGTTGGTTTTTTTGCAGGCATCATGTATGATTTATTCTTTTCTGGATTATTTGGTTTTTCAGTATTGGTTTTTGTGTACGTAGGATATTATTCAGGAATGTTTTATAAAGAATATGAGAAAGTTGAGGTCCTTATTCCCTTAGCAATGGTTATGCTTTCAGATTTTATCTATGAATTTTTATCATACATAGGTAAGTTCCTTTTACATAACAGGTTAAATGCAGATTATTTCATAACAAAGTTTATCATTCCGGAGATGGTTTATACCCTTATAATTGCACTGGTTATTTATTATCCGTTGATGAAACTTGATACATTGCTTGATGTTAAGTGGAAGAAAAGGAAAAAAGGTAATTTAGATGAAGGAAATATTTGATTATATTCTAAGTCTCTTCAAATCCAGAATTTTTCCGTTGATAATGGTGTTTATTGTACTTGTCGGCGTACTTGTTAACAGATTATTTTCACTTCAGATTATTAATGGAGAGTCTTATGTAAAAGATTTATCAAGTTCAATACAAAAGGACATGAGTGTTGCTGCCACGAGAGGAAGAATATTCGATAAGAATGGAGTTTTACTGGCGTATAATGATCTTGCATATGCAGTAAGGATAAGCGATAGTGGAAAGTATGAGGATAATGATACCAAAAACAGGCTGCTTAATACTTCAATAGATAAAACTCTTACAATTATTGAAGAAAAAGGTGACAGCTATTCGAATGATTTTCCTATTGTTTATTCTAACGGAATGTATGAATATAACATAAAGGATAATGAACTGCTTAGATTCTTAAGAGATATATATGGTAAGCGTTCTATAAGTGAGCTTTCAGATGAACAGAGAAATGTATCAGCAGGTGAGCTGTTTAAACAATTATGTGACAGATATGGCGTAGCTGTAGCAGGTGATGATTATATAAATGATGGCGGAGCTATGGCAGCTACTATAAAGCTGTTAAAAGAGCAGGGAATGAATCCGGTAGCTGATGGTTTTAGTGTAGAACATGCACTTATGATAGTTAACTTAAGAAGATATATGTCTGCTAATTCATATAACAGATATATATCATTTACAATTGCTAATGAGGTTTCAGATGAGACTGTAGCTGCAATCCTTGAGAATTCAGATGAGCTTACAGGTGTTACGGTAGATGAGCAGTATATAAGAAGATACGTAGACAGCATATATGTTTCCCAGATATTAGGATATACTGGTACGGTATCGTCAAGCGAGCTGGAAACATTGGATGATTCCTATGACAGCAATGACGTTGTCGGAAAAAGTGGTATAGAAAAGAGCATGGAATCAGAGCTTGCAGGAACAAAGGGTACCAGAAAGGTTTACGTTGATACTGTAGGACGAATAACAGAGGTGCTTGATGAACAGGATTCATCAGCGGGGAATGACGTATATCTGACGATTGATATTAATCTTCAGAAAAAAATATACAATGCCCTTGAGGATAAAATTATACAGATATTATTAACATATATGCGTAATGGTGATACAAAATATTCGTATAATTCTAACGGAAGTGTAGATACAGTATATATACTTGCAAAAGAAGTATATTTTGCCCTTATAGATAACAATATAGTGTCAATAAAGCATATTGCATCCCAGAGTACTGATACTGAAAGACAGATATATTCAGCATTCTTATCTAAACAGGATAGTACAATGGAATGGCTAAGAAATGAACTGTCTGTGGGAGATACACCATATGGAAAGCTTGATGAGGAACAGCAGCTGTATATATGGTATGTATATACGAGCCTGAAAGACAGAGGAGTATTTAATACTGCTAATGTAGATACAGATGATAATGTATATAAGGACTGGACAGAAGGCAACGGAACAAGCCTTAAGGAACTGCTTACACATGGCATATCAAAAAACTGGATTAATCTTAATATATTTTCATCTGAACAGTATACAAGTCTTCAGGAGTCATATGATGCACTTATTGATTATATAGATAGTTATCTAAGGGAAGACACATCGTTTTATAAAAAAATGTATAAGTATATGGTTAATGCCGGAAATATATCTGGAAGACAGATATGTATGCTGCTGTATGAACAGGGTGTTCTTGATATGAATGATGAGAATTCAAGATATGCATCGCTTGCCTCAGGAGGACTTGGCGCTTATGAGTTTATGGTATATGCCATAACTAATAAAATAATAACTCCTGCACAGCTTGCACTGCAGCCATGTTCAGCATCAACAGTTATTACTAATCCACAAAATGGTGATATATTAGCTATGGTTTCTTATCCAAGCTATGATAATAACAAGCTCTCAGGAACAGTTGATGCTAAATATTTCAACAGTCTGATCAATGATAAAGCTGCGCCTATGATAAACAGGGCAACTCAGTCATTTACAGCACCTGGTTCAACATATAAGCCATGTACTACAATAGCAGGTATGGATACAGGAACTATATCGTCTGGTACAACATTTTATTGTTCGGGTTCATTTGATAAGGTAACCCCTGCACCTAAGTGCTGGAGATTATCAGGACATGGCGGAGAAGTTGCGGCAACGGCTATAAGAGATTCATGTAACGTATATTTCTATAATGTTGGTTATAATCTGGCATGTAGAAAGGATGGAACTTATAACAGTACTTATGGAACAAGCACACTTCAGAAGTATTCAGATCTTCTTGGATTATCAACCAAGGCAGGAGTTGAAATAGAGGAAAATTCACCACAGGCTTCCAATACGAACTCGATTGCTTCGGCTATAGGACAGGGTAATCATAAGTATAGTACACTTAATCTTGCTAGATATGTTACAACGATAGCTTCATCTGGAAAGTGTTATAATCTTACACTTATAGATAAAATAACTGATTCAGATGGCAATCTTATAAGAAAAAATGAAGCCGAGGTTGATCACCAGGTGGAATTAAGCAGTAATATATGGGATACAGTACATGAGGGTATGACACTTGCTGGTAATTCATATACAGGCATATCAAAGCTTGGCATGAAAATTGCTGCTAAATCAGGTACTGCACAGGAAAATACAAAAGAACCAGATCATTCTTTACTGGTTACGTATTCACCATATGATAATCCGGAAATATGTGTTTCTGTATGTATACAGCATGGATACTCATCAGGTACATCTATTGATTTGACAGCTGATATATATAAGATATATTATGGCTTAGAGTAATTTAAAGATGTCAGGAGGAAAAGTATTTGCCTCCTGACTGATGTGCCAGATTGCTGCATTGCTACGCAATCATCATTTAATAAAATAAGAGGTGAAATAATTGGATAATTCAGTAGTAATAAAAGGAAATAAGAATGGAATTGCAGTAAAAATGGATGCTTCTGTGAACTTTGATGAACTTAAAGCTATGATAAGAGATAAATTCACAGCGTCAGCTAAGTTTTTTAACAATGCTGCTCTTGCATTATCACTTGAAGGACGAGAATTATCAGATACGCAGGAAAAAGAGATCATGGATATAATATCTGAGGTTACAGATATTAATATTGTATGTCTTATTGACCATGATGAGGAAAGAAATCTGATATACCAAAGAGCTGTTGCAGATGCAATGAATAACAAAAATAAGCATGATGTTACAGCAGAAATTATGGGGAAAGAAATAGAAGTACCAGCACAGCCTTTGTGTCAGTTCTATAAAGGAACCTTAAGATCCGGACAGGTATTGGAAACAGAGAGCAGCGTGGTTATTCTCGGAGATGTAAATCCTGGTGGAAAGGTTGTTGCGTGTGGAAATGTGATTGTTCTTGGCAGCTTAAAGGGAAATATATTTGCTGGTGCTAATGGCAACGAAAATGCATTTGTCGTGGCGTTGGATATGGAACCTATGCAGATAAAGATAGCAGATATTATCGCAAGATGTTCTGACAGCAGTCCGGTAAGAAAGAAGCTTAAGGTAAAGGCAAAGCAGCCAGTCCAGCCTAAAATAGCCTATGTATATGAAGGCAATATATATGTTGAAGATTTTGAACAGAATGTATTGGAAGATATACATCTTTAATTCTTAATATTAAAGCTGGAAGATTTTTCAAACATTCACAAAAAGACGATATTTATAAAAAAGGGCTTGATTTAATGCACAAAATTAAGCATAATTATTCTATTGTGTATTTATTTACTTAGTATATTGATATTTGGAGGAAATAAAATGAGTGAAGTTATTGTTGTTACGTCAGGAAAAGGCGGCGTTGGTAAGACTACAACCACTGCCAATATAGGTACAGGTCTTGCTAAACTTGGTAAAAAGGTAGTTATGATTGATACTGATACAGGCTTAAGAAATCTTGATGTAGTACTTGGTCTTGAAAATAGAATTGTATATAATCTTGTAGATGTTGTTGAGGGCAACTGCCGTTTAAAGCAGGCAATGATCACAGATAAGAGATGTCCTTCTTTGTATCTTTTACCAACAGCACAGACAAGAGATAAATCTGCAATTTCTCCAGAACAGATGATAAAGGTCGTAGAAGAGATTAAGGCAGATCCTGAAGGATTTGATTACATAATTCTTGATTGCCCAGCTGGTATTGAACAGGGATTCCAGAATGCAATAGTAGCTGCAGACAGAGCACTTGTTGTAACTACACCAGAGGTTTCTGCTATACGTGATGCAGACAGAATAGTTGGACTTCTTGATGCAAATGGTCTTAAGGACCATGAGGATCTTATTGTTAACAGAATCCGAATGGACATGGTTAACAGAGGGGAAATGATGTCTATTTCTGATGTTAATGATATACTTCAGCTTAACGTTATAGGTGCTGTTCCAGATGATGAGAATATAGTTGTAGCAACTAATAAAGGACAGCCACTAGTTGGTGACAGCAGCATGGCTGGACAGGCTTATATGAATATATGTAAAAGAATACTTGGAGAAGAAGTTCCATTCCTTGATCTTAATGGAAAAGGTGGATTCTTCAAAAAGTTATCAGCACTTTTTAAGGGTGACAAGAAAAATTAATAGTTATTATAAAAGCCATATAAGGCAGAATGGAAGAAGATATGAGTTTACTTGATTTGTTTAAGAAGAAAGGCTCTGGGGATGTAGCAAAGGACAGACTTAAGTTATTACTTGTTTCCGATAGGGCGAATTGTTCACCAGAGGTTATGGAAATGATAAAGAATGACATTATTAAGGTCATTTCAAAATACATGGTTATAGATGCAGAAGAACTTGATATCCAGATTACATCAACAGAAGGTGATAATGGTTCTGTACCTGCAATATATGCTAATATTCCTATTAAGGATATGAGAAACAGTGAAAAATAATCACACAGTAACCGGAAACGGATTATATTGGTGGTGGAGATTTTATGTTTAAAAAGTATAAAATGCGGTCATACAATTACAGATTGATAATTCTTATAGCAGTTACATGTGCTTATGCGTTGACAGTTGTAAACAGTGCCAATTCAGAGTATACGTTAAAGCAGGGAGTGGGCATGGCCGCTGCATTTCTGATGATGATATTTATATCATTTGTTGATTATAAGTTTATAACAAAATATTATTGGTTGTGGTATATACTTGGTAATATATTGCTTATTCTTGTACTTATAGCGGGAAAAGAAAGCCATGGTGCTAAAAGGTGGCTTGGAGTGGGATCTTTTCAAATACAGCCCTCTGAGTTTATGAAGCTGATTGTTGCCATTTTTCTTGCGAAAGTCATAACTATGTATAAGGACAGGCTTAACACATGGAAGTTTCTTACTATTCTCGCGTTAGTACTTCTTATTCCTATATTGTTAATAGTTAAGGAACCAGATCTTTCAACTACAATCATGGTTGTGCTTATCATCCTTACAGTTATATTCTGTGCCGGATTAAGCTATAAGATAATTGGAGGTGCGTTGCTTATTGTCGTACCGCTGGTAGCTGCATTTCTTGTATATATTATTGCAACTCCTGATCCTATATTCATGGAGAAATATCAAAGAAACAGAATTGTTGATTTCATATATGGCAGTGATTCAACGGATGGTAATATAAGTGCAGGTGTATATCAGCAGAATTATGCTGTACAGGCTATTGGTTCAGGACAATTGTCAGGAAAAGGACTTAATAATGATGATCCATCATCGCTTAAGAACGCAGGGTATATAGCTGAGGCACAGAATGACTTTATATTTGCGGTCATAGGTGAAGAATTAGGATTTACAGGAAGCGTAATTACTATTTTATTGTTGTTTACAATCGTAATAGAGTGTATAATTACAGCAGTAAGAGCCAAAGATCAGGAAGGGCGGCTGTTGTGCTGTGGTGTAGCAGCCTATATAGCTTTTCAGACATTTATTAATATAGGTGTTGTTACAAAGCTTTTACCTAATACCGGACTTCCATTGCCGTTTTTTAGCTGTGGAGTTACATCTTTGGTTAATCTTTTTGCAGCCATGGGAATTGTACTTAATGTTAATCTGCAAAGAAATGTTGACAGGGATGATGATATATTTGCTGAAGATTTCAGAGGATAATATAAGCAGGAGTATTCGTTATGGCTTGCTATTACTAATAAGATAGGGGGTTCTTATGAACATAGGTTTAATTGCACATAATTCAAAAAAGAAATTGATGCAGAATTTCTGCATTGCATACAAAGGAATATTAAACAAGAATCAGCTGTTTGCTACAGGTACTACGGGAAGGCTTATCGAAGAGGTCACCAATCTATCGATTCACAAGTTCCTTGCAGGTCATCTTGGTGGAGACCAGCAGTTATGTGCCCAGATTGAGCATAATCAGCTGGATCTTGTAATCTTTTTAAGAGATGTTGAAACACCTAGTCTTCATGAGCCTGATTCTAATAATATATGTATGTTATGTGATATGTATAATATACCGTTAGCAACTAATCTTGCAACGGCTGAGCTTCTGATCAAATCATTAGAGCGTGGCGATATGGAATGGAGAGAAATATATCAATAATAATATGAAGCTGTCGCATTAAGCAACCCTGTATGTGTATTAGTGTGACAGCTTATTGTATATAGGAGGAAAGGTTCATAAATGTCAGGTAGTAAGGTAGTTAGATATAAAAGAAGACCACGTGCAGTTGCTTTTATATTTGCACTTGTACTTATATATATAATATGCTTCGTTGTATTGTATATATCTAAATCCAAGGTTCAGACATATGAGGTCAATACAGGTTCTCTTACTAATAATGCTGTATATACAGCTATTGCTTTACGAAGTGAGAGCGTTTATTATTCTCCTTATTCAGGAAATATTAATTATTATCAGAGAGAAAACACCAGAGTGAAAAAGGGGGACACAGTATATTCGGTAGATGAAACAGGAAGAGTGTCAGATATATTGGCAGGCTATAATAAAGTTGGCGAGAATTCCCTATCAAAGCAGAATCTGGCGGATATTAAATCGACTCTTAACAATTATAAAAATGATTATGATGGAAGTGATTTCTCGTATATATATGATTTGAAGTCAGATCTGAATGCTGCAGTGCTGCAGTCTATTAACGAAAATATAATGAACAATATTGATTCTATTATAGAAAGTACAGGAAGCAGGGATTTATTCAGAACAATACCAGCAGAGACTAATGGTATTGTTGTGTATTCTGTAGATGGATATGAGAGCAAAGAACCTGAAACTATAACATCTTCGGATTTCAATAAAGACAATTATAATAAAAGCAATCTTAAAGCAGAATCCATAATGGTGACAGGCAATCCTGCGTATAAAATGGTTACAAGTGAAAACTGGTATCTTATGATAAAGCTTAACCAGGATGATATCAGTAAATATGGTCTTCAGTCAAAGAAAACTATAGATATTAAAGTTAAAAAAGATAATATGACGTTTACATGTGGATTTTCAATTATAGAAAAAGGTGATGGCATTTATGGCAGATTATCTCTTGATAGCTATATGATAAGATACGCATCGGAAAGATTTCTTGATATAGAGCTTGTGACAACTGGCAAAAGTGGTATGAAAATACCAGTTTCATCTGTTACAGAAAATGATTTTTATGAGATACCAAAGTCATATATGACCAAAGGAGGAAATAGCAATAATTACGGATTCATAGTTGAAAAATATGATGAAAACGGAAATATTGTTCCTTCCTTTGCAGAGGCTGATATATATAAAACTACTGATGAATATGTATATGTCAATAAGGAAAGCTTTGAATCAGGACAGGTTATTGTGATGCCTGATTCGTCATCAAGATTTGTTATAGGACCTGTTGCAAAGTTAAAGGGTGTATACTGTGTTAATACGGGTTACACGATATTCTGTCCTGTAGAAATTCTAGATCAGAATAACGAATATTATATTGTAAAACAAAAAATCACTCATGGAATAACAGTATATGACAGAATATTATTAGAGGCTGATAAATACAAGCCTAATGAAATGATATACTAAATAAATGTCATAAAAAACAAGGAGATAAAGTGTGAAAAATAAGATTTTTCACACGCAAGATTTGTGCTTCGCACAAACTTGAGATGCGCAAAGAAGCAGCGCAAGAATGGAGAATTATTATGCTTAAAGATAATCTTGTTACAGTTCAGAATAATATTGTAAAAGCTTGTGAAAAATGTGGACGAAGCCCAAAGGAAGTATGTCTTATTGCAGTAAGTAAAACAAAGCCCAAAGAAATGCTTATGGAAATATATGATTGCAATATAAGACAGTTTGGTGAGAACTACGTGCAGGAAATGGTCGATAAAGCTGACTCTCTTCCTAAGGATATAGTATGGCATATGATAGGTCATCTTCAAAGAAATAAAGTTAAGTATGTTGTTGGCAGGGCTGATATGATACATTCTGTTGATTCAGTGCGTCTAGCAGAGGCTATCAGTAATGAAGCTATAAAGAAAAAACTTGTTTCTGATATTCTTGTAGAGGTAAATGTAGCTGGTGAAGAGAATAAATTTGGCTTTAAACCAGATGAAGTAGAAGATTTTATAAGGGAAATATCAGATTATAAAGGTATACGTGTACGTGGTTTAATGACAAGTGCTCCATATGTTGCCAATCCTGAAGATAATCGTGTGTATTTCAGACAATTAAAGCAATTATGTGTTGACATTAATGCGAAAAACATTGATAATATCAATATGGATGTACTTTCTATGGGTATGACTAATGACTATATGGTTGCGATAGAAGAAGGTGCTACACATATAAGAGTGGGTACAGCTATATTTGGTGCCAGGGATTACTCTAACAGATAAAGTAAAGTCAGAATGCTTATAGAACAGATTAACGGTATATTACAAAGAATAATTATATATAGGGAGAGAGAATATGAGTTTTGTTGATGGATTCCTTAATCTTTTTAAGGTTCAGGATGATGATTTCGATGATGATTACGATTACGATGATTATGATGATGACGAAGATGAAAAGTCGTCTTCCAGAAAGAAGTTATTTTCAGGTTCTAAGAAATCAGATGATGAAGATATAGAAGCTAATACAGTAAATGACCGACCAAAGTTCGCATCAAAGGGAAAGGTCGTTCCTATGAAGCAGACATCAAGAGGACTTGAGGTTGTTGTAATAAGACCAGAATCAATGGAAGATGCCAGTGAAATAACAGATACTTTACTTTCTGGCAAGGCTGTTGTACTTAATCTTGAGGGTATACATGTGGATGTTGCGCAGAGAGTCATAGATTATTCAGCTGGTTCATGTTATGCTATCAGAGGTAACTTACAGAAAATTACTAATTACATATTTCTTGTGACACCTCCTAATGTAGATATTTCAGGCGATATACCTGAAATCGTCGCAGGTGGCATTGATTTAACTTCATTTAAGAATAATGATACTAAGTTTTAAATTGTAAATATTGCTGCCACTCCTGGTTTACTGCCAAGGGTGGCAGTTTGTATAATAAATATATTATTTGAAAGAGGAAATATAAATGGCAAAATGTATTAACGTTAAATATGATGGTAAACCTTTATATGATATTGTTATTGAGAAAAACTTTGACAGACTCTCTGATGAATTTAACAAGCTTGGTGTAACAGGAAGAAAGCTGTGTATAGTATCTGACAGCAATGTTGCCAGATTATATGCAGATGATGTTACAAAAGAATTAGAAAAAACAGGTAATAAAGTGTTTACGTATGTATTTAAAGCTGGAGAAGAAAATAAGAATCTTAATACAGTAGAGGATGTTTATGAGTTTCTTATACAGAACCATTTTGACAGAAAAGATATGCTTGTTGCATTAGGAGGCGGAGTTGTAGGTGATCTGACTGGATTTACAGCTGCTACATATTTAAGAGGTATAGATTTTATCCAGGTACCGACATCTTTACTGGCACAGGTTGATTCAAGTATAGGTGGAAAAACAGGAGTGGATTTCAGAGCATATAAAAATATGGTCGGAGCTTTTCATCAGCCAAAACTTGTATATATGAATATATCAGTATTGCAAAGCCTTAGCAGAAGATTATTTAATTCAGGCTTTGGAGAAATAATAAAGCATGGACTTATAAAGGATGCAGATTATTATAACTGGTTAAGGGTTAATGCAACAAAAATTAAAGATATGGATGCAGATGCTCTTGAATATATGATATATGTGAGCTGTAATATTAAAAGAGAAGTTGTTGAAAAGGATCCTAAGGAGAAAGGGGACAGAGCACTTCTTAATTATGGACATACATTAGGACATGCCATTGAAAAGCTGATGAATTTTACATTATATCATGGAGAATGTGTAACTCTTGGCATGATAGCAGCATTAAGAATATCAGTAAACAGAGGATATATAATCCAGAAAGAGTATGAAGATGTTCTTGATATGTTTAAGCTTTATGAATTCCCTGTTACAGTAAGTGGAATAAATGCGGATGATGTTGTTAAAGTATCTAAAAGTGATAAAAAGATGGATGCAGGAAAAATTAAATTTATCTTATTAAATAGTATCGGTAATGCATATATAGATTATGATGTATCCGATATAGAAATGAAAGAGGCATTGAAAAGTGTTCTAAATTAAATGATATTTTAACAATATGATGTTGTAAAAGGAAAAAAATATGGTTAATAATAAAATAGACAGTAAAAGACGTATAATAAGTATTGTTATATATATTATTATGACATCTGTTTTAACACAAATAGATCAGATAACAAAGTATATAGCAGAAACTAATCTTTATATGAAAAACGATGTAGATGTAATAAAGAATGTTCTCACATTTACATATCTTAGAAATGATGGAAGTGCTTTTGGTATGTTTAGTGGCAGGATAAACGCATTTCTTTTATTGACAGTTATTATAGTTGCATTGATTACATATGTTATTATAAGGATGCCGTTAAATAAAAGATATCTGCCTATGTATATAGTGTGTACAATGCTTGTGTCAGGAGCAATAGGTAATTTTATAGATCGTGTCAGATTTGGATATGTCAGGGATTTTATTTATTTTAAGGTTATTAATTTTCCAGTATTTAACGTAGCTGATTGTTATGTAACCATATCTGTAGCAATGTTTATAATTTTAATTTTATTCGTTTACAAGGATAATGAGTTTGATTTTTTATCATTCAAAAATAAAAATAGAAATGTTAGTGATAACTAAATTTTTATAAAGAATAATACAGGAAAACAGTATATGCAGAATAATAATAAAAATCAATGTTTTATAGTTGATGTTGATGATAGTAATATAAGAATAGATAAGTATCTTTCCGACGAAATGCAGGATGTATCACGTTCAAGAATCCAGAAGCTTATTGAAAATAATCTGATTAAGGTAAATGGTAAAAGTATAAAATCAAATTATAAGGTAATGGCAGAGGATGTGATTGATGTTATACTTCCAGAACTTGAGGTACCACAGATAGAACCCGAAGATATACCATTGGATATCATATATGAGGATAACGATATTATAGTTGTTAACAAACCTAAGGGAATGGTAGTTCATCCCGCAGCTGGTCATTATACAGGGACACTTGTAAATGCACTGATGTATCATTGTCTTGATAATCTTTCTGGTATTAATGGAGTTCTAAGACCAGGAATTGTTCATAGAATAGATATGAATACAACAGGAGTACTTGTTGCCTGCAAAAATGATTATTCACATAATTTTATTGCAGAGCAGTTAAGTGTACATTCGATAACAAGAAAATATTATGCCATAGTTCTTAATGGATTTAATACAGAGGAAGGTACAATTGATGCTCCAATAGGAAGAAATCCATCAGATAGAAAAAAGATGGCAATAGATAAAAAGAATGGTAAAAGAGCTGTTACACATTATAAGGTATTGGAACAGTTTGGAAGGTACAGCTATATAGAATGTCAGTTGGAAACTGGAAGAACGCATCAGATAAGAGTACACATGGCAAGTATAGGACATCCTTTGCTTGGAGATGATGTTTATGGAAGTGGCAGATCGCCTTTTAAACTGACAGGACAGACATTACATGCAGGTGTTCTTGGTTTTATCCATCCAACATCTAAAGAATATGTTGAATATAGTGCTCCTCTGCCAGAGTATTTTAAGATGGTACTTGATAAGTTAAGAAAGCAGGTTATCATATAGTAAACAGATATTAAGCTATATCAGGAAAGTGTGAAATATATGAGAAGAAAAGAATTTATAGATATTATACTTAATGGAATATCTGATACATTTGACATTTATCATAACTATTGGTTTAATAACCGTAAATTTGTTATATATGCCTATAATTATAAAAATCGTGACAAGTTCAGTACAACAGAATCAGCAAAATTATGGAATGTTAAGTGCTATGAGCATTTATTCTTCATTAATTGTGATAATCTTGGCCTGGATGAATTAAATGATCTTTTAAAATTTACAGTTGATGATATTGAACCGCATTTTGTAAGAAATGATAATAAACTGCCTTGTAAAAACCACATGTATTCTTATATATCATTTATTATAATAACAAGGAATAAGCCTTCTGAAGAGGTGATAAATAAGATAAAGAATTCTAATATAGTAAAGCATTATATGTTCGGAGCAAGAGGATATAGCACAGTAAGACTTGTATGTGTTACACCTAGTCAATATAGTATTGTAGCCAATAAATATGGTAAAGATATCTCTGAACATCTTAATAATATGATGTTACATAATTTTTAAATTTATTTACTGAATATTTTGTTAAAATTATAAAAATTATAAAATTTACTAAAAATTACTAGATTTTATACACAATTTAAAGTATAATGTGTTTAATAAAATAATGTAAAGTTAAACATTATTGTAACCAGGAGGTAAACATTATGGATGGAAGAACAGTAATTACAATAGGACGTGAATTTGGTAGTGGTGGTCATGAGATAGGTATGAAGCTGGCTGAAAGATTAGGAATTAAATGTTATGATAAGGAACTTCTTGAGCTTGCAGCTAAGGAAAGTGGATTATGTGAAGAATTGTTTGCCTCACAGGATGAAAAACCAACTAATAGTTTTCTTTATTCATTAGTTATGGATACATATTCTTTAGGATATTCCAATTCATACGTAGATATGCCTATTAACCACAAGGTGTTTTTAGCACAGTTTGATGCTATAAAGAAGCTTGCAGAAAAAGAATCTTGTGTTATAGTCGGAAGATGTGCGGATTATGCGCTTGAAGATGATCCTTTTGCTGTAAGTGTGTTTGTTAAAGCAAGTATTGATGAAAGAGTTAAAAGAATTAAGAGCTTATATGAATTGAATGATTCAAAGGCTGCTGACCTTATTCAGAAAACAGATAAGAAGAGAGCAAGCTATTATAATTATTACTCAAGCAAAAAGTGGGGCGATGCCAAGAGTTATGATTTATGTGTAGATAGTGGTCTTGTTGGAATTGAAGGAGCTATTGAAGTTATTCTTAAGTTTATAGAACTTAAAGAGAAAAATCAGGGTATAAACTAATAATTAATAGTGGTGTTGGTCAATATGGAGATACGAGGATATAAACGCATTAAAAAAAAGGATATTAAAAGATGGTTTAAAGGCAGTAATCTTGTTTTATATGTATTGATTTTATTATTGTTGTTTGCACTTATTATGTTTGCATATAGGACAATAGCTGGAATGCATAATGATAATATTGACAATGAACTTAACAATCAGACAGAGGATCTGGATAATGAGTCATCTTTGCAGGAAGAAACTTCAACATATGTTGCAAAGAATCAGTCATATCGCATCAGAATCAATGTTTCTAAGAATATTGCAGTTATATCAACTGTTGATGGAACAAGTGAGAATGGAAGGACAATAAAAGCATTTCATATTGCAGTTAATAAAAATATAAAAACAGGTTCAACAGTTATATCAGAAAAAGCTGAATGGCGCAAGCTTGACAATAATGGATATGCACATTATAGTTCAAGACTTGATAATTCTGAATATATATGCTCTACAGCTTATTTTACAAAAACTATTGGAAACATGAATATTGATGAATATAACAAGTTAGGAACAAGTCTTACATATGGTTCAATATTTATGGCTCCGGCGGATGCTAAGTGGATATATAATAATTGTGGTATCAATACAAGCGTTGAGATATTATCTGATTTTGATATTCCTTCAGATGCGGATATCAAGGAGTTTAAAAAGTATAATTATATTGATAAGCTTGAAGAATAAAAATAAATAATAAAAATAATAAATAGGATTCTCCCTTTTTGATTTGTCATATAATTTTTGACTAATTTAACAGGAATATGATATACTGTTAAAGTTATTAATAAAAATTATATATAAAACAAAAAGGGAGAAAATTTATGTCACAAGTAATTATTATGGCAACAATTATTGTATACCTTGTTGCTGTTGTTATCATCGGTGTAGTATGTTCTAAAAAGAATAATGCTGTAGATGATTTTTATTTAGGAGGAAGAAAGCTAGGGCCTTTTGTAACAGCTATGAGTGCTGAGGCATCTGACATGAGCAGCTGGCTTCTTATGGGTCTTCCAGGACTTGCATATCTTACAGGTGTAGCAGATGCTGCATGGACAGCTATAGGACTTGCTATAGGTACATATGTTAACTGGCTTATAGTTGCTAAAAGAATAAGAAAATATACGCAAGGATATGATACTTTTACCATTCCTGATTTCTTTTCTAAAAGATTTGGGGATGATAAGAGAATATTGACATTTATTGCAGCAGTAATTATTGTTATTTTCTTTATACCTTATACTGCTTCAGGCTTTGCTGCATGTGGAAAGCTGTTTTCAAGCTTATTTGGTTTTAATTATCTTGCAGCGATGATCATAAGTGCTGTTATTATTGTTGCATATTGCACACTTGGTGGTTTCCTTGCGGCAAGTATGACAGACCTTATACAGAGTATAGTTATGACTATAGCACTTATTGTTGTTGTTTTGTTTGGTATAAATGTAGCTGGTGGAGTAGATGCAGTTATAGATAATTCAAAAGCACTTCCAGGTTATCTTGGATTGTTTGATACATATTCTGCAGCTACTAATTCAGCACAGCCTTACAGCTTTTTAAAGATTGTTTCCATGCTTGCATGGGGACTTGGTTATTTTGGAATGCCTCATGTTTTATTAAGATTTATGGCTATAGAAGATGAAAATAAGCTTAAGCTTTCAAGAAGAGTCGCTACAATATGGGTTGTAATATCTCTTAGCGTAGCTGTATTTATAGGTATAGTTGGACTTAGCATGACTAAAGCAGGTGCTATAGAGACACTTGTAGGAAGCAATTCAGAAACAATAATTGTAAAAATAGCACATTTACTTTCAACGCATGGTGTATTGGTTGCTGTCATTGCAGGTGTTATTCTTGCTGGTATACTTGCTGCAACAATGTCAACGGCTGATTCACAGCTGCTGGCAGCATCTTCAAGTATTTCTCAGAATATAGTAACGGAAGTATTTGGTATTAAGATGTCAAAAGAAAAATCTATGTTAGTTGCAAGAATTACAGTTGTTATAATATCAGTTATATCAATTATATTAGCATCAAATCCAGACAGTTCTGTATTTGAGATTGTATCATTTGCATGGGCTGGTTTTGGAGCTACATTTGGACCAGTTGTTTTATGTGCCTTATTCTGGAAAAAAGCTAATAAGTATGGAATTATGTCTGGTATGATTACTGGAGGTATTATGATATTTGTATGGAAATATGGAATATCAAAACTTGGAGGAATATTTGGAATATATGAGCTTTTACCAGCTTTTATAATTGCTATGCTTGTTATAGTTATTGTGAGCTTAGCAACAGGTGGTCCATCTAAAGAAGTTATTGAAAAGTTTGAACAGGTAAAGAATAATAAATAAAATAATTATATAACGCCGATAAATTGAGATTTATCGGCGTTATATTTATATATTATACTCATCTTCTGTATTATTTAGCAACAAGACGTCCCTGATATAATTTTTTCTGTAGCATATTAATATGAAAATCTTTCTGGTATTTTTTTATTTTATTAAGTTCATTTTCTGTGATGATAGATAATACAAGACCTTTATTGCCATTACGTCCACAACGTCCAGCACGATGTATATATTCTTTTGGTTCTTCAGGTAAGTTTACATTAATAACAACATCAATATTATCAATTTGTAAGCCTCTTGCAGCTATATCGGTTGCTAAAAGAAGCTGAAGCTTACCAGATTTAAAATTATTAAGAGTATTCCGTTTGCTCATGGCATCCTGATTGCCTGAAATACATCCTACATTATAATTATGGTACTGAAGCTTCTGTAAGGCTTCCTCAAGGTCATATTTAGTATTTATGAATATAATACACTTTACAGGTTTAACAGCCTTTACAAGCTTTCTAAGGGTTTCTATACGTTCTCTTCTATCTGTGATCACATAATTATGTTTTATAGAAGAAGGAATAATACTCTCTGAATTCTTAATGGCATTAATATTAATATCTATCGCTTTATATGTAAGCGAATTAGCTTCTTTACGTGTTTTTTTATCTATACTTGCAGAGAATAAAAGAACCTGTGTGTATTTCATTAGACTCTTTCTTATAGAATATACATGTTCAATATATGTTTTACCTAATAATTTATCTGCTTCATCTAGTACAATAGTCTTAACTTCATGTACTTTAAGCTTTTTAATGTTAATTAACTGGTATACTCTTGCAGGAGTTCCGACTAATATAGCTGGTTTATGTTTTAGTGCTTCAAGCTGTCTGTTGATATTCCCTTCGCCGGTTACAAACATAGATGAATAAGGACAGTTATCATATGAAAAAATATCTTCAAGCTGCTTATTGATCTGCGAAGCAAGTTCACCGTTAGGAACTAATATAATAGCCTGGATATTTTTAGTTGTATCTGAAAGTCTTGATATAATAGGACACAGATATGCCAGTGTTTTACCAGTACCAGTGCCAGAGCATACTATTAAATCTTTGTTATTATAGATATGCTTGTATGTCTTAGCCTGTACATCAGTCATCTCGTTGATATTATGCTTTGATAGTTCAGCTGCTATATTCGAATTAATATTCTCTAAATCTTTAAATAACATATAACATCTCCAATTATAATTATTATTAATAAGTTAATCTTAGGATTTTATATAACAGGTACATTATATAAGATATATGAGAACCTTTTGATTAACCTATTATATTATATTTTATCAGATAAGGTATGAAAAGTCTAATTAGTAATAATATAACAATATATAACTTCCATCAATAATAGTATCATTGCTCATATGGTTTAATTGCTTAATGTTGTTAATGTACGTATCACGGTCTTCTGCTCCATTATTATATTGTGATTCAAGTGACCATAATGTATCATGCTGTTCAATCATAACACTTGTATAATATTTATCAGGCTGTTTTGTATCAGAGGCATTAACCATAATTGTTCCTAATATCATAATTAGTAATATTGCATTAATAAGTAATATCCTGTGTAACAGATGTCTCTTTTTTAATATATGCTTCATAATATAAAGACCTCCTTTGTATATAATTCTGTTAATTAAATTCTGTTAATAGTAATATGCTTTAAAGCTTATTCAATACAAAATAGAACATTTGTTCCTAATGATTGAATTATATTATAAGAACATATGTTTGTCAATGAGCAATCGAACATATTTTCAGAACATTTTTTCAGAAAACATGTTTGCATATTAAATAAAATATGTTATTATAAGATATAATAAGCGCAAAAGAAAAGGAAGCGGCTGTAAAGCAGATATAATTAAATGGAGGTATATAATATGGCGTATGGACGAATTACACAGAAACAGTCTGAAATTCTTGAATATATTAAATCACAGATTCTTAATAAAGGTTATCCACCTTCAGTAAGAGATATATGCTCTGCTGTTAATCTTAAATCTACTTCATCTGTACATGCACATCTGGAGTCATTAGAGAAGAATGGATATATCAGAAGAGATCCGACAAAACCCAGAACTATAGAAATAATAGATGATAATTTTAATCTTACAAGACGTGAGATGGTTAACGTTCCAGTATTAGGACAGGTAGCTGCCGGGGAGCCTATATTAGCAGTTGATAATATTACTGGTTACTTCCCTATCCCATCAGAATTCATGCCTAATGAAGAAACTTTTATATTGACAGTAAAAGGTGACAGTATGATCAATATAGGTATTTATAATGGTGACCAGATAGTTGTTGAAAAGTGTAATACAGCAGAAAATGGTGAAATTATTGTTGCTCTTATTGATGATTCTGCAACTGTAAAAAGATTCTATAAGGAGAACGGACATATAAGGTTACAGCCAGAGAATGATTTTATGGATCCTATTATTGTTGATGACTGTATGATATTAGGTAAGGTTATAGGACTTATGAGATGGGATATATCATAGTCGTGAATTTTTAACCCCGATATCTATTATATCAGTATATTAGGGCTGATGTTTTTAAGAGAGCCACAAGAGCCACAGTAAACTTATTAAATAAGTTACTGTGGC
>FR886218.1:158551-161863 GCA_000436475.1 Eubacterium sp. CAG:248 | reverse complement strand
GTTACTGTGGCTCTTGTGGCTCTCTTATACATAATAGCTAATTAACTTTTGGTACCTGTAGCTTATATTTTACAGATTATCAATATCTACTTCTTTTCCATCTTTCCATAGTCTTTCAAGATTATAGAATGAGCGGCTTTCATCATCAAATACATGAATTACAATATCATTATAATCAAGGAGAATCCATGAAGCATTATTGTAACCTTCTACTTTAGGATTGCTAAAGCCAGCCTTATACATCTGTTCCTCAACATTGTCAACCATGGCCTGTACCTGGTTTGTATTATTACCATTAGCGATTATAAAATAGTCAGCAAGTATAGATATTTCACTTATATCTATAACCTTTATATCATAACCTTTTTTTTCTTTTAATGCTTCTACGGTAGTTTTTACCATCTGCTTTGAAGTATCTTTTATCATGATATTTATTATTCCTTTCTATTGTAATATTAGATTTATTATAATTCTTATAAAAATTATAGGTTTCAAGAGTAATTCCATCAATAGGTTTATCGTTTTCTTTAAGATAGTTTATTGTATCATTAAGTATATGCAGTATAGAATCATCTATATTAGTAAATGCAAGATATCGTATTTTGTCAAGATTGGCAGCTTTGTTGCGGTATGGTTCTATATAGTCAGCCACAAATACTATCTTCTCAAGCATAGTCATATCTGGGTGACCGGTTGTATGCCATGTTATAGCTTCTAATATATCTGTATCATTTATTCCATATTGTGTGCGTGCATAAAAAGCACCAAGCTTTGAATGCAGAAGATAAGGACTTTTATATTCTGAGTCTGTAATTGTTATGTCATTTTGTCTGCATTCTGCAATTTTCTTTTCATCTGGTACACATTTAGCACAATCATGTAATAATCCACTTATATAAGCTTTCTGCATATCTATGCCATATCTTGATGCAAGACAGGCAGCTGTATCGGCAACTCCAATAGTGTGTCTGAATCGCATCTTATCTGTTTTTAAAGCACGTTTAACCTCTTTTCGAAGCTTTTCAATATACATGTTATCCATATTATCTCCATTCTGCCAGTTTGTGATATATATATAATTGAATTAATTATAATTGAATTAATTATAAAGCCTGTTGGCAGTTATATATTCTGCAACTTCTTTACCAACAAAGGATGAAATATCATGTCCGGCTGCTGCTTCATTGCGTATATGTGTTGAACTGAAGGGATAATCCTTGCATGATATGAAATCTATAGAGGCGTTATATTTATTAATGAGTATCTCTTTCTGCTTTGTAAGCTCATCTATGGAATGGTTATCTCTGTTTGCTGCAAGTATATGGCAATGTGAACAAATATAATCAGGCATATACCATTTATCTAGTGTAAATAACGAGTCAGCACCTATTATAAAATATATGTTATCATAATCATCTTTCATAAGCTTTAAGGTGTCAGCAGTATATGTTTTTCCACCCCGTTCTATCTCTAGTGTAGAAAGAGACATATAATTGTAATTGTTTATGGCAAGCTTTATCATATTACAGCGGTGAACTGCAGAAACTATCTTGCTGTTGTCTTTGTATGCTGGTGAATATGAAGGCATAACAAGAATTTGTGATATATTGAATTGTTCATGTGCTGCCTTTGCAATAGCAATATGTCCTTTATGAACAGGATTAAATGTTCCACCCATTATTCCAACAATGTCAGCCATAATTATCCCCATTTCTGCTATTTTTGGATATTTTATATAATACTATTTTTTCTTATTGTCTTTAGGAAGTTCTATTTTCTTGTTATCTTTGGATTCTTTATATAAAACAATTTTCTTTCCAATGACCTGAACAACCTGTGAGTGTGTTCTTTCAGCTACAATCTGCGCTATTTCCTTAGGATCATCTGCACAATTCTGGAGAACATTAATCTTTATTAATTCTCTGGCCTCTAATGCTTCAGCAATAGCTTTGGTGTTTTCAGGAGTGAGACTGTTTTTTCCAAACTGGAATATCGGATCCATAGTCATAGCAAGACTCTTTAAATATGCACGTTGTTTACTTGTCATAGCAAGCTCCTTTCATAGTTAAGTGTAGTTTTATTTAAAAGCTAAAATGATTTATCAGGCCCTGTAATAGTCAAATTCAAGATAATCGCCAACTCTTACAGTATCCCCCTCTTCTATTCCAAGTTCTTCAAGTCTGTCTATAGCACCAGAACTCTTCATAAATTTCTGGAAGAAGTTAAAGCCTTTTTCAGATTCAAGATTGGTATATCCAAGCATTTTGTCTATTCGTTCACCTTCGACTATGAATATACCATTCTCATCAACGTATACGTTGTAGTTATCATCGGAATTGTCAAGAAGTTCATCTATGTCGAATTCCTTCTCAAATATAACAACATCATCAGGGAAGTTGTCAAGAAGTTCTCTGACAGCATAGAGCAGCTCTTTAACACCTTGTCCAGTTACAGCCGATATAGGATATACTTTTATTCCTTCTGGCTCAAAAGCATTCTTTATAAGTTCAACAGGGTTAGCACCTGTGCCATCATCATATATTGCATCTATCTTGTTAGCGGCTATTACCTGTGGTCTTTTAAGTAAATCAGGATTATATGCTTCTAATTCTGCATTGATAGCCTTTATATCTGCTATAGGATCTCTTCCTTCTGTAGAAGCAGCATCAACGATATGGATAATAACCTTTGTTCTTTCAATGTGTCTTAGAAACTGATGTCCAAGTCCAACACCTTCTGATGCACCTTCTATTAGTCCAGGTATATCAGCTATCACAAAACCTTTACCACCATCTATATCAACCACACCAAGGTTTGGATTAAGTGTAGTGAAATGATAGTTAGCAATCTTTGGTCTGGCATTAGTTACACGTGATAAGAATGTAGATTTACCAACATTAGGAAAACCAACAAGTCCAACGTCAGCTATACATTTTAATTCAAGGCGTACCCAGAGTTCTTTTGCCTCCTGACCTGGCTGTGCATACTGAGGAGCCTGCATAGTAGCAGTAGCGTAATTCATATTGCCTTTACCGCCATGACCACCTTTAAGTATAGTTTCTTTCATATTATCACCTGACATATCAGCTATTACTTTGCCTGATTCGTCATCATATATTACAGTACCTTCTGGAACTTTGATTATAAGATCCTCGCCGTTCTTTCCTGTACATCTTTTCTTTCCACCCTCTTCACCACTCTGGGCTATATATTTACTGTTATGTCTGAAGTCGCCAAGTGTATTAAGACCTTTATCAACCTGTAATATGATGTCGCCACCATTGCCGCCATTACCACCATCCGGACCTCCAG
>FR886218.1:0-158506 GCA_000436475.1 Eubacterium sp. CAG:248 | reverse complement strand
GTCTGAAACTTACATGTCCATCGCCGCCTTTACCCGACTTAATGAATATTCTTACTTTATCTGAAAACATATTAATCTCCATTCTTACGCTGCTTTGTTTCAATATTACAAAAAGCTCCAAATCCGAAGATTTGGAGCTTATAAAAACTAATTAGTTCTCTGAGGCAACAGGATAAACAGAAACCTGCTTCTTATCTCTGCCCTTTCTTTCAAACTTAACAGTTCCATCAACAAGTGCGAATAATGTATCATCGCCACCACGACCAACATTAACACCTGGATGAATCTTTGTTCCACGCTGTCTGTAAAGAATATTACCAGCTAAAACGAACTGTCCATCAGCTCTCTTTGCACCTAATCTCTTAGATTCTGAATCTCTACCATTCTTTGTAGAACCAACACCCTTTTTATGAGCGAAAAACTGAAGGTTCAAATTCAACATAACATTACACCTCCTTGACGGTAATCAATAAGTAATCAGGATTACCAGCAGCAACAGAACTTAAACCAAGCTCCAATGCATTAAGCAATACCTGAGTTGTATCACTAATATCAGAAGTGACCATAAAATCTACTACAGCCGCTTCTTCATCTACCGACACATCAAACTTCGCATCTGTGAATTTTTCAATAGAATTGATAGTATTGAATGTCAGAATAGATACTGCGGAACATATGATATCGCTACCCTCTTCCGCATAACCAGCATGACCAGCTGATCTGAATCCTACTATTCCACCATTAGTGGACTTGTAGATAGTTATATGAGTCATGGATAACACACCTCACACTAATTAAGCATTGATCTTTTCAATCTTAACCTTAGTGAAGAGCTGTCTGTGACCGTTCTTCTTGTGATATCCAGTTTTTCTCTTATACTTATACACGATGACTTTCTTGTCCTTGCCTTCTTCAACAACGCTTGCTGTAACTGTTGCTCCTGCTACTGTAGGATCACCAACCTTAGCTTCACCGTTATTAACGAAAAGAACCTGGTCAAATGTAACAGTATCGCCAGCGTTAACACCAAGCTTTTCAACCTTGATTACATCGCCTTCTGAAACTGTGTACTGTTTACCACCTGTTGCAATAATTGCGTACATATGGCACCTCCTAAAATAATTACTCGCCAGTTTTGGAGAGGATTAATCCTTCTTATATCCTAACTGAGCGGCACACTAGAATATAATATAGTATGAATCATAAAATGTCAACTATATTTAAACATTTTTTTGTTTTTTTACTTTTTTGTTTTTATGGATCATTTTTTTTCTTGCAGGCTATAAAATATCATGTATTTGCAGCCGGTATTATAATATCCATAAGCCTATAAAACCACATAATATGCCAACTGCTATTCCGGCAATAACGTCTCTTATAAAATGAACGCCAGCAATAACGCTTACAGCAGCAAGAATAATTGTTAATATAAGCAGGACGATTCCAATGGGCTGATATATATATAACCAGCACATGGCTATAATAGTTATTGAAAATACATGCCTGCTGGGCATAGATTCTCCTTTTTTATCTTTCTTAACAAGAGGTGTGATATTATATTTAACATAAGGTCTTTTTGCATCAATACATTTACGGAAGAAAGATACCACAATGAATGATGTCAGAGGTGTAAGTATAAGCTTTGATATAACAAATATATTAGAGGTTTCAACATATCCAGTGGCATCAACACTAAATGATATAGCTGGTGTTACTATTGAATCCTTTCTTCTTAGACACATAATGATAAGCAGTATATATGATAACGCAACAAAATAAGGGAGAACCTTATATATAAACAATATTGTGTTTTTAAGTGTGGTGTGTGTGGTGATATAATCGTATATACGATTATATCTTATTTCATATCTGCATGAGTTGTTTTCTTCTATATCAATATCTTTCATATTCATACTCTCCAAACATCAGCCTATTAATTCTTTTAATGTTTTACCATTATTTTTTCGGGTCATTTCAACCAGACCTAAAGGAGTAATATCTACTACATTAGTCTGTATATGCTCTTTTTTAGCAAGCTCCCTAAGATAAGACATAAGCTGTCTGGTGCTGTTATCATCCGACATATTTATAAAGTCAATAATAATAATACCAGACAGGTTACGCAGGCGTATCTGGTTGATGATTTCTTTGGCAGCTTCTAGATTTACTTTTAAAGCAGCTTTTTCTTTATCTGATTGCTTTTTAGACCTGGCAATATTTTTACCAGAGTTTACATCTATTACAGACATAGCTTCAGTCTGCTCAATAATAACATATCCCCCACATTTCAGCCATACCTTTGGCGAAAGAGCCTGTGTAAGATTCTTTTCCACAGAATATAGCTTATATAACGGAAGAAGGCTGTCTTCGTAAAATCTTACGGTAACAGATGGAATATCAGCAAAGCAGCTGCTAAGCATATTATAGCTTTCTTTGATATCGGTTATTATTTCAATGTTATTATCAGAACTAAAATGCACTATTTCACTTATATAATCGGGTTCATGTTCTTTTAACAGGGTGTAAAATTTGCCATAAACAGCAGCTTTTAACAGTGAATTATATTCTGATATCAGTTTCACAGCCTCATCAGCTATAGCTGCAGGTGTGGCATTAACAGCATTGCTTCGTATGATTAATCCATAAGTGAATCTGTCATTAAAGCCAATATCGCTGTTAATACTTTTTATGGAAGCTTTAAGTATGTCTTTAAGCATAATGGCAGCTTCGCTGCAAATGTCTGAATTCTTCATTTTTTTTGAAACAGCTACTCCGTCTACATCACTTGATAATACTACGTATTTTCCTGTAAGCTCTATTTTGCAGCTTGCAGTAGGTGGCTTTGTTTTATGGGCATCATTAACCACCTGCACAAGTAATTTATCACCTATGTTTACTTTATCGTTATTTTTAGTATTAAGGTATATGCTATTCTTATTACTATCAAGGGGATAATAGCATTTGATTTTATTCTCGATTTCAACAAAAGCAGAGTTGATGTTTTTAACAACATTTTCAACTCTGCCAATGTATATATTACCAGTAAGACTGCCAGTGTCAGCTATATTAAGTGACTGGCAGTCATCACCAGTATATTGTGAACATATTATATTGTTATTAATTTTTGTGATAATATATTTAATATCCATGGAATCCTCATTATGGTTTATATGATACACTATCTGTCTTTAAGATAAAGATTTCTATAAAAACAGCTTCTGTTGCCAGTATGGCATGCAGCGCCAATCTGACGGACCTTAGCTAATATTGTATCATTATCACAGTCTATGTCAAGTGAACTTACATACTGATAATGACCTGAGGTTGCTCCTTTTATCCATAATTCCTGACGGCTTCTGCTAAAGTAAGTCATAATACCAGTATCAACAGTCATATTATAAGATTCTTCGTTCATGTAAGCCACCATAAGAACTTCATTATTTACATAATCCTGAACAACAACTGGAATAAGACCATCAGAATTAAGCTTAAAATCTTTAAAAGAAAGGCTTGTACTCATCTTCTTTCCAGCTTCTATAACAGATGCACCTGATTCAAACATATTAACGGCATCCTTAAGATTAATTCTGTGTTCATATATAGCCTTGCCTATTATGGCACCATGGATACCAGCATCATTAATATTTTTAAGATCCTGTACGCATGACATTCCACCGGAAGCAATTATGTTGATACCAGTTTTATCAGATAAAAGCTTAGTCTGTTCAACATTAGGACCAGAAAGCATTCCATCCTTGGAAATATCAGTGTAAACTATAGTCTGTACACCCATATCTTTCATAGCAAGAGCTAATGAAAGTGCAGTTTTATCACTGACCTTTTCCCAGCCTTCTATAGCAACAAGACCATCCTTTGCATCTACACCAACAACTATATGTTCAGGTCCGAATTGTTCAATAGCCTGTCTTATAAAATCAGGATTTTCTACTGCCTTAGTTCCTATTATTACCCTGTACACGCCCAGAGCTAACACTTCTTTTATATTTTCAAGAGTTCTTATTCCACCACCCATCTGGACAGGTATATTGACACTTGATACTATTTTTTTAATAGTATCTGCATTAACTCCATGTCCTTTAAGGGCTCCATCAAGATCTACTGTATGTATAAACTGTGCACCACTTTCTTCAAAAGCTTTTGCTATTTCATATGGCTTATCAGAATATACAGTAACCTCATTAAATAATCCTTTTTTAAGTCTTACACACTGACCATCTTTGATATCAATTGCTGGATATAATCTCATTGTAATAATCTCCAATTCCGTTATATAGTGTTTATGGTTAAATCCAGATAATAAGAGGAATTGAAACAACAGCATGTTATAATTCTTCTTATTGTCTTGTTATGTATGTATAATAGTTACAAACTTCCTTTAGTAGATAATACTGATTTTATACGTGCATCTTTCATGCAGGCTTCATCAAGAGCTTTAGCAAAAGCCTTGAACATGCCTTCTATGATGTGATGATCATTTTCACCTGTGATTTTTCTTATATGAAGGTTCATGCCTGCACTATAAGATATTGCATAAAAGAATTCTTTAACCATCTGTGTATCAAAATAACCTACCATATCTGATGAAAATGTTGAATCAAAAACAAGATATGGACGGCCTGATAAATCTATAGCACATAAAATAAGTGCTTCATCCATAGGGAGAATGATATCTCCGTATCTTCTTATGGATTTCTTATCTCCAAGAGCTTTTTTAATAGCTTCCCCAAGTACAATACCTACATCTTCAATGGTGTGATGGCAGTCAACTATTAAATCACCAGTAACATTCAGCTTAAGATCAAACATACCATGCTTTGCAAAGCTTTTAAGCATATGATCAAAGAAACCGATTCCAGTATCAACCTGGGCATCGCCAGAACCATCAAGTCTTATGAAAAGATTGATATCAGTTTCACTTGTTTTTCTATGAATACTTGCCTGTCTGCAATCTGAATTAGACATATAAATCCTCATTTCTGCGTTATTACGCTTTTATTTTTCAAAACGGACCTTTATTGAATTAGCATGTGCAGTAAGGTGTTCTGCTGTTGCAAAGGTTTCTATATCATTATGTATTTCCTCAAGGGCATTTCGTGAATATGATATAATACTTGATTTCTTTATGAAATCATCAACACTTAATGCTGAGAAGAATTTAGCAGTACCATTAGTTGGAAGTACGTGGTTAGGACCTGCAAAATAATCACCTAAAGGCTCAGAACTATATTCACCAAGGAAAATAGCACCTGCATTCTTAATCTTTGTCATAGTATTGAAAGGATCCTTTGTTACTATTTCAAGATGCTCAGATGCAATTTCATTTGCTGCATCCACTGCATCATCTATATTATCAACAAGAAGAATGTATCCATAATTATCCAGAGATTTAGATATAATTTCACTTCTTGATAATTCTTTTAAGAAACCATCTATTTCATCTGATACTTTTTGTGCAAGCTCATTGCTTGTTGTAATAAGTATTGCGGATGCCATTTCGTCATGCTCAGCCTGTGATAAAAGATCTGCAGCAACATATCTTGGATTAGCTGTTTCATCAGCGATTACAAGAATTTCACTAGGACCAGCAACAGAATCAATACTTACATAACCAAATACTGCCTTCTTTGCAAGTGCAACATATATATTACCAGGACCACATATCTTATCAACCTTAGGAACAGATTCTGTACCATATGCCATAGCAGCGATAGCCTGTGCACCTCCTGCTTTGTATATAACATCAACCCCGGCTTCATTAGCAGCTACAAGTGTTGTTGGATATACTTTTCCTTCATGATCTGGAGGTGTACACATAATGATCTGTTCTACACCAGCAACCTTGGCTGGAATAACATTCATAAGAACTGATGATGGATAAGCTGCCTTGCCACCTGGAACATATACACCCACTCTTGAAAGTGCAGTTACTTTCTGTCCAAGGATTGTGCCATCTGGTTTAGAATCAAACCAGCTGTACTGCTTCTGCTTTTCATGATATTCTTTTATATTTTTAAGGGCTTTTCTTATAACATTAACTAACTTTGGATCAACCTTTGTGTAAGCCTCTTCTATCTCTTCTTTAGTTACAACAATATTAGAAGCATTGATATCAGCCTTATCAAAATCTTTGGTATACTTAAATAATGCAGCATCTTTGTTGGCTCTTACATTAGAAAGAATCTCACCTACCGCAGCTTCGAATTTTCCATAGCTGTTAGGACTTCTTTTTAAAAGATTCTCAAGTATATTATTTTTAGTTTCATCTGTTAATTTAACAATTCTCATATATTCTCCCATCCTGCGGTTTTGCGCATATTGATTGATATTTTAATGGTTATTTTAAATATCTGTTATTTATTTTCAAGATAATTACGTATGTCATTGACAAGCTTTGTTATACGCTCATTTTCCATCTTCATACTGACCTGGTTAACTACAATACGTGCAGATAATGGACAAACTTCCTCAAGAACTTCAAGTCCGTTTTCCCTTAATGTAGCTCCAGTCTCTACTATATCGACAATAACCTCAGATAAACCAACTATAGGTGCAAGTTCAACTGAACCATTAAGTTTGATGATTTCAACTGTCTGATGTTTCTTGTTGTAGAAGTAGTCCTTTGCTATATTAGGGTACTTGGAAGCAACTCTTATAAGCTCATGATGTTTGAGCTTTTCTTTTGCTGATGCTGGACCACACACGCACATTTTACATTGTCCCATCTTTAAGTCATACACCTCATAAAGTGAACGGCCTTCTTCTAAAAGAGTATCTTTTCCAACAATTCCAATGTCAGCTGCACCATATTCAACATATGTTGGTACATCTGATGGTTTTGCAAGAAAGAAACGAATACCTAATTCTTCGTTAGTAAATATTAATTTTCTTGTTTTCTCATCCTTCATTTCGTCACATGTAATTCCAATGTGTTCAAATATATCAAGTGCATTTTTAGCAAGTCTGCCTTTTGCCAGTGCAATTGTTATATACCTCATAATAATCCTCCATTCTTGCGCTGCTTCTCAGCGCATCTCAAGTTTGTGCGAAGCACAAATCTTGCGTGTGAAAAATCTTATTTTTCACACTAATCCTCATTTCTGCGTACATTAAATAGCTATGTAGTTATGCATAAAACCAGATTATGTCAGGTACGCACAGACAATAATCGTTTTATGGAATGTTTTATATATATATAACATCAGAAAGCTGGGAAGCAGCAGCGTATTCTTCATACTGTTTTTCAGTTTCAGAGCCATTTTTTTGTATCATACATACGTTGATGCCATCTTTTCTTAACTCATCAGAACGCTTAATGGCATCTAGAAGTTTATCCTGTGAATATACTATAAGTACTCCGTTGTATTCCACAGGAATATCTATATGCTGTCTGTTTATGGCCGCCATAAGTCTGTCTACAATAAGAGAAAAACCTATAGAAGCTTTATCACATCCAAACTGTCCAAGAAGCTTATCATAACGGCCGCCACTTACGACAGGTTCTCCTGTTCCAAATGTAAATGCATGGAATATAATTCCAGTATAATATGTATGATTACTTAATTCTCCAAGATCAAATGAAACATACTTATCATAACCATTAACTTTCAACAGTTCGTATAATGCTAAAAGTCTGTCAACAGCACTTATGCATTCTGGAATAGTCGTAAGACCCTTGGCTTTTTCTAATACTTCTGCCTGACCAAACAGCTGAGGAAGTTCAAGAAGAACCTTAGCTGTATTCTTGTCTATATTCATGGAATTAAGAAGTTCTTCAACACCAATATAATTCTTCTCATTGATAAGATTAAGAAGCTCTTCATAAGAGTCACCAAGGATGCCGGCATCTGCCAAAAGACCATTAAAGAAAGCAACGTTGCCAATCTCTACCTGGAATTCTCTAAGACCAGCACTTTTCATGCAGTCAATAACCATACATATGATTTCATAATCAGCATAAATAGAGTCATCATCTATTAATTCTGCACCAATAACTGTATTTTCCTTTAATCTTCCCTGATAATATTTGCTGACATTGATAAATGTATTGCTTACATAACATAGTTTTATAGGAAGTATACGATCTTCAAAATATTTAGCTGCGGCTCTTGCAATAGATGGTGTCATATCAGGTCTTAAAACAAGAGTATTGCCATATCTGTCAAATAATTTAAACATTTCATTCGATGGAACACTGCCTCGTTCTTTACTGAATACATCAAAATACTCAATAGAAGGAGTCTGTATATCATTATATCCATATAACTTACACACATCATGAAGTCTGTTTTCAATTATTTTTTTTTCAACACATTCTGTGCTGTATATATCTCTGACACCTTCTGGTGTATGTAATAAGTCTTTTTTCATAATAATCCTCCATTTTTGTGCTTGCATTCTGCGCACTATTATTCTCCATTTTCGTGTATCATAACAAACTTTAACTGAAAAATATATTAGTCACGTCTGACTTTAGCATGGTAACGTGATAACAAGTTAAAGAGATTATACATAAAGATACTATCAATGTCAATGATTTTATGGAAGTTCTCCATGAATCGCTTCTTTATAGATTATATAACGATTGCCACCTTTTTTAACAGCAATATCCGTAGCCTTAATAAGCTTATCCGTCAGAAGTTTCCAGTCAGTTCCATTATCAGGGTATCTTGATATTCCTATTGAAAAACTTATATTGAAGGAGTTGTCATAGCTTCTGCATTCCCACGAAACACGAGAACGCATATATTCTATAAATGCCCGTAATTCAGGTTCGTTATTTATATCTTTAATAACAATAATAAACTGCCACTTTTTATCTGTTCTTCCAATAACGCCACGATATTCTACTGCTTTAATAAGTATATTTTCAACATGCTCAAGTAATTCAAGAGTGTTCTGTTTTCCATGAATGTATTCATAGTCGGAAATGTTGTCAATAATAATCTTAATAAAAGTCAGGTGACAATTTTTATTATATTTTGCATTGTTTAATGTATATAATTCAAGATCTCTTGTTTCAAGAATATGTGTATGATATTCAAAATCATAGGTAGTTCTTGAAAATACGCTTTTAAGGCCGGTTAGTTTAAGTGTACCCACAGAACGCATGGCATGCATCTGTGAATATATAGTTGAGCCACGCAGATGGGAATTTACAAGCTTTGGCTGCTCCTGTTCATAATCTGAATAAATACATATATTAAAATCATATTCGTATACAGATTTTCCTTTCTGTATATCATTTAAGAGCTGCCTGAAAGGAATAATGCTTGTTTCCGGAATAAATTGTTTTGCAATAATACGATTATATACTTCCATAATAGGAGCAGATATAACAACTATGGCATCATTGTCAATATAGTTGTACACTGTAAATAAATCTTTCTCATATTCATATATATAGAATAATTCGTCATCCGTTGATATAACTCTTCTGTACGATAAAAGATCATCATTTAGTGTATTGCATCTGTTTCTAAGGGCAATAACATCGGAAACGCAAAGCTCCAGATATTCTGCTGCGTGCTCATCATACTGGGTATTAAGAATACATCTTTTTATATCTGCAAGTACCCAGCGATATGAATTATCGATTCTTTTCATGCGAAGAACCATGCTTTTACTCTGTCCTAATCTAAGACTGTTGGCAACATTAATAAAGTCCTCAATATCAACCTGATGTATTATTTCTGCTATTGTGAATTTAGTTGATATTCCAACGAATTTGTACATACGTTCATTAGCTGTTATTATTGAAAAATCATTATCAATAACTGCATATCCATTAACAAGTTCATAATCATTAATATAATTAAGACCCATAACACATTATTCTCCCGTTCGCTCATTAATATCTTTTTGAATCATTTCAAGGTAATGAAGCATAATCCCTTTTCCATGATTGATTCTGTAGCTTTTATCCACTTCATCATATGTAAAACTTTTTCGTCCGCCATTAGCAGCTCTTTCCCAAAAGGTTATTATATCAGAAAATGGCATATAATAGAACTCATCTCTTGTAGAAAAATATAATATAATGAATGAAATACCATCTTGTAATTCAAATTCCTTCATAAAATTTATCTGGTGTTCATGTATGTTATGAATGGAAAAAGTATCTGTTGCACATTCTTTAGCATCAAAGCACACAGGAATCCCCTGGATGACACCTATATAGTCAACAGTACTCTTCTGCCCAAAATACGCAAGCGTTATCTGTTTTGTTTCTTTGTTCATGCGGATAGGTGTTATAGGTGTTGGTATTTTTTGGATAAGTCCAAGATGGTTTGCAAGATACTTTTCGTTCGTCATATTAATATAATCTTCTAGTGTAGAGCCTCTAAGACCTCTGGAATTCCAGGCTGCCATATCTGTTCTCCTTTTAAAACATTTATAAATGAAGCAGGTATATCCGTGTGTACATGTATATTCATATCAGGTATATCTATTTCATATGAATGAAGCATTTGGTTTCTACAGAAATATTTATCAGCAAAATATTGATTAAATGAAGCATCACCATATTTGTAATCTCCAGCCAGTGGATGGGAGAGACTGGCAAGATGTGCTCGTATCTGATGACTTCGTCCAGTTATAAGATGTATCTTAAGAAGAGTTATCCTGCCATTTGATACAACAGGAATATACTCTGTTTCTATTGGCATGTATTCTGATTTATCAGTATTCTTATCATTTGCTGGCATATTTTTATCAGATAGGATATCATCAGGTAATTGCTTATATATTGTTACTCTGTTACTGCTATGATCTTTTTTTAAATAACCATTTACAAGCTGTCTTTTGGTTATTTCACCCTTAACAATGCATATATAGTACTTGTTAAGGGTTCTATCTTTAAAATGGGCAGAAAGCTTTTGAAGACCATTCATGGTTTTACCAGCTGCAACTATTCCACTTGTGTTTCTGTCGAGTCTGTTACATATACCAGGATGAAATATATTAAGATCCTCATAATTTATTGAACCAGAGTGAAGCAGATATGCTGTGAGATATTCAACAAGCGATATATCCTTTGGCTCTGATTTTTGTGACAGCATGCCAGAGGGTTTATTAATAAGTACTATATCGTTATTCTCATAAACAATATCCAGTGGCTTATATATAGATTTATAATCAATGATATTGTCAGAAGCTTTATATCTGCCCTCTGTAAATTTTTCAAGAGTTTCGTCAGAGAAAAATATTTTAACAGAATCACCTTCAATCAACTTTTCACTTCCATCAGCTTTTTTGTTGTTAAGGGTTATATTTTTCTTTCTAAGCATTTTATATATAAAACTTTTATTGGCAGCAGAAAGATATTTTGCAAGATATTTATCAAGCCTCTGGTTACTTCCAAGTCTGTCTATTATTAGTTCTTTCATATTAATCTCCATTCTTGCGCTGCTTCTCAGCGCATCTCAAGTTTGTGCGAAGCACAAATCTTGCGTGTGAAAAATCTTATTTTTCACACTAATCCTCATTTCTGCGCATACTGTCTGCATCAGTAAAGCATCAGCTGTAATATTAAAGGCACATATTTAATGTGCTGTTTTTTATATATCCCATTCTGTCTGTTTTGTTTTCATCAGCTGCATCAAAGTTTGCCGCAAGGCTGGAAACTCTTTTTAAGAAGCTGTTAGTGTCCGTATATAATGTAACAGATGCATTTAACTTATCATTTTTTAAAAAATCCTTAAGACTTTTTTCAAAGAGTTCCTTATCTGGTGCTTTATCAAGGCTTAACGCAGCAACTGAACTGTCAGTAACAACCATAGCACATACTCCTATTGGTTTTTTTGAATTACTTACCACAACATCATATATAGCTGATATATTCTTTTTTGATTGTTCAAGCTTTTCATATATGTCCTGCGTACATTCCTTATGTGGAATCAGTACGAAATATGCAATTGCAAGCTTGGCCCATGGAAGAACGAGTACAGTGGCAACGAGGGTCATATAATTATTTCGTGATTTAAATATTATAAGACCAGTGGTAAAAACAGCAATTATTATAAGTAAAGCAACGGCGGCTATTATAAAATTAAGCTTCTTTTTATAATTAAGATAACCAAAATCACCTTTATTTTTCTTATTCATTATTTATGCCCTCTTTTCTTTTTACTAACAGTCTTGTTGTTTTTTGCGTTATTATGCTGCGCATGCTGTTTAACCTGTGACTGTTTTTTTGGTGACATTTTTACATATCTGCCACTATGTGTGTTTATATTACGTGGCGGAATAAGACACTTAGGACCAAAGCCTATAAGATCTGTTCGTCCATTTTTAATAAGAGCCTCTTTAACAAGCTCATAATTCTCAGGATTGCGGTATTGTATGAGGGCTCTCTGCATGGCTTTTTCATGGTGGCTTACAGGTGTATATACCTTATCCATGGTAGCAGGATCAAGTCCTGTGTAGTACATGCATGTTGATAGTGTTGAAGGTGTTGGATAGAAATCCTGAACCTGCTCAGGCATATATCCAAGATCTCTTATATATTCAGCAAGTTCTATAGCCTCCTTCATGGTGGAGCCAGGATGGCTTGACATAAGATATGGCACTACAAACTGCTCTTTTCCTGTTTTTTTATTTATACGCTGATATCTTTTAAGAAAGCCTTCATATACATCATTTGAAGGTTTTCCCATTTTATTAAGAACATTATCAGATATATGTTCAGGTGCAACTCTTAACTGTCCACTTATATGATACTTACACAACTCATTTATAAATGTGTCATCAGGATCACACATACAATAATCAAATCTTATACCTGAACGTATGAATACTTTTTTTACACCAGGCAGTGCACGTAATTCACGCAGAAGCTTTATATAATCTGAATGATCGACCTTAAGGTTAGGACATGGCTTTGGGAAAAGGCATTGTCTGTTCATACATACGCCCTTAGTAAGCTGTTTGTCACATGAGGTATGCCTGAAGTTAGCAGTAGGTCCTCCAACATCATGTATATAACCTTTAAAGTCTGCATCTTTAGTCATTTGTACTGCTTCATCTATGATGGATTTATGGCTTCTTACCTGAATTATTCTTCCCTGGTGAAATGTGAGGGCACAGAATGAGCAGCCTCCAAAGCAGCCACGGTTGCTTGTTATTGAAAACTTTATTTCTGATAAAGCAGGTATGCCACCATCCTTTTCATACATAGGATGATAATTACGCATATATGGAAGGGAATAGATATCATCCATTTCAACTTCTGTAAGTGGCATAGCTGGTGGGTTTTGCACAACATACATTTTTTCTTTAACTTTTTCTACGAGAATCCTTGCTGTGAACGGATCTGTGTTTTTATATTGGGTATAAAAGCTTTTAGCATACATTTCCTTGCTGTTTACAATATCATCATAAGATGGAAGCTCGATATAGTTTTCAAGATTATCAAGAGTTTTTGTTTTATAAACCGTTCCCTTGATAAAAGTTATATCATGTATATCAATACCGGCGTTTAAAGCATCAGCTATTTCTATAATAGAATGTTCTCCCATTCCATAGGATATGATATCGGCACCAGAATCAATAAGGATAGAACGCTTCACCTTATCAGACCAGTAGTCATAATGAGCCATTCTTCTTAAGGAAGCCTCTATACCACCGATGATAACAGGTGTTTTTTTATATACCTGCCTTATGAGGTTGCAATATACAATTGTTGCATAATCTGGGCGTTTTCCCATAACACCACCAGGTGAGAATGCATCCTGATGACGTCGTTTTTTATTAACAGTATAATGGTTAACCATGGAATCCATATTACCAGCAGATACTAAAAAAGCCAGACGAGGTTCTCCAAGTATTGTTATGGATTCTTTATTTTTCCAGTCTGGCTGGGCTATAATACCCACTTTATAGCCAAAAGCTTCAAGCAGTCTGGTTATTATTGCATGTCCAAATGATGGATGATCAACATATGCATCGCCACATATATATATGAAATCACATTGTGTCCATCCTCTTTTTTTCATGTCTGATTTTGAAACAGGTAAAAAAAAGTTAGTCATAAAGTTACCTTTCTGTATATCTATATAAATATCTATTAAAAATCCTTCAATGCTGATATTTCTGCATCTGTAAGTGCACGATACTCCCCGGTTTTAAGAGTTTTATCAAGTACTATACTTCCCATAGATAAACGTTTAAGGTAAATGACTTCTGAATCAACGGCATTAAACATACGTTTAATCTGATGATATTTACCTTCTTTTATTGTAATACGTATATGAGATGTATCAGTAAAAGCATCATAAGAAATTATATTGAGTATAGCTGGCATAGCAGTGAAGCTGCTATCAACAACCAGTCCCTCTGCAAACATTTCTACACATGAATCTGGCAATTTTCCTTTGACATCAGCTTCATATATCTTATCAACATGATGCTTTGGCGATAAAAGTCTGTGGGCAAGTTCTCCATCATTCGTTATGATAAGGAGACCTTCTGTATCTTTATCAAGTCTTCCTACTGGAAAAAGATCTTTTCTTTTTTTGTCTGTAATAATATCAATAACTGTTTTTTCGGTTTTGTCAGTTGTTGCAGATACAACACCCTGTGGCTTATTTAACATATAATATTCATAATGGAAATAACCTATCTGTCTGCCATCAATGCATACTATATCTTTATCTGTATTAACCTTTAATTCAGGACGTGTAACAACGATATCATTTACAGATACACGTTGTTTCCTTATCATATCTTTAACTGTGCTTCTTGTTCCCTCCTGCATATCACACAGGTATTTATCTAGTCTTAACTGCATTTTACATCCATCTCCAACCTGCAAGATACTTGTTTTTAAGCTGGGAACCATTAGACTTTCCCCATCCAAGAGGGTATCCATCAACACATACAAGCGCCCATCCCTTACTGTCAGGGAAATCATCTACATCTATAGTTTCACCCTTCAGATATTTTATAACTCTTTCATCACTAAGCTTTAAATCTATACAGTTGTTATACTGTTCCTTTTTCAATGCCATAGCAAGAGCCTGGCTTGGTTCAAAACGGTTTTTCTTAAGTTCACCAAGCAGAAGCCCATTGCGTATTATGCGGAGACCTTTCTCATCTATCATATGTTTTGATATAGAATATACACGTGAATCACGTATATTGATATAATTAGTATCTATATTCATAGTTGTATTTTTAAGAAAATCTGTTAATTCGTCAGGAAGCTTCTGCTTAAGTGGTGTATGCACATATTTTGCATGTAAAACATCATCAGGATTGTCTTTTTTTAAAAGAGCTACAAAATGTCCCTCACCCGACATCTTATGTGGGAAAATACGGACACATTTGTCCATATTATCTTTTAAATCTTCATCAGATGATATAAAACCTTTTGCAAAGCCTTCATAAGAAACTATATCAACAAGATGCATATCAGGTCTGTTATCAAGAAGATATCTTATGCTTTCTTCATCTTCAAGCTTTGAAAATGTACATGTTGAATAAAGAAGCATTCCACCAGGACGAAGCATATCTGCACCATGTAGTATGATGCTTTTCTGAATGGCAGAATATACCTTAGGACCATTTTGTTCCCATGCACGTATGAGTTTGTTATCCTTTCTGAACATTCCTTCTCCGGAACATGGTGCATCTATAAGGACTTTATCAAAGAATTCATGGAATTTACCTGATATTTTTGATGGATCCTCATTAAGAACACATAAATTAGAAACTCCAGACACTTCTACATTTTTCAGAAGTGCTTTAGTACGTGAATTGCTTATATCATTTGTTATAAGAAGTCCATCTCCTGCAAGTTTTGAAGCAAGTTCGGTGGATTTACCACCAGGAGCTGCACACATGTCAAAAACAACATCGCCAGGTTTAACAGGAAGAACATTGGCAGGTGTCATGGCACTAGGTTCCTGGATATAATATAAGCCGGCATAGTAGTAAGGGTGTTTTGCAGGTTTATCCTCTTCCTCATAATAAAAGCCATTTTTAATCCATGGTATTGGTTTTAACCTGAATGGGCTTATTTTTAGAAAATCTTCTGTTGATATTTTAAGGTTATTAACACGAAGTCCATATAATCTTTTATCATTAAAGCTTTCAAGGTATGCATCATATTCAGAACCTAACATATCCTTCATTGTTTTAAGATAACTCTCTGGTAAATTCATCTGTTCCTCATTTCTGCACTATATACTCTGTGCCTTATAATTTTCTGCGATCATATCAAGCTGTCTTGAAAAGCGTTGAAGCTTGGCTACATCTTCTGTTTCATATATATCATAGAATTCGTCCTGTATTTTGATAATCTCCTGTTTATTGGCAACCTTATAAAGGCTCTGGATATTGTTTAATATATCAGAAACTATATTTGCTTTAGTCGATACAAAATTCTGGGCATCTATAATTTCTTCATGGATACTCATCATTTCATTATCAAGTGTATATATTGCATCGGCAGCAGATGTAAGTCTTTCACGGACATGAGATGGTATATTACCATTGTACTTATACTGCAGCGAATGCTCAATTATAGCCCAGAAATTCATACCAAGTGTACGTATCTGGATTTCGACTGGTATAACTTTGGTTCCTTTTACAGTTTCAACCTTATATCTGACTATTATGTGGTAGCTTCTGTAACCACTTGGTTTTATATTCTTAACGTAATCTTTTTCATTGATAACTTCCATATCACTTCTTGCACGTATTAAATCAGCTACGTTATATATATCATCAGTAAACTGGCATATGAGTCTTATTCCGGCTATATCAAGTATATTTCCTTCTATCTGATCGATATCTATCCCTTGCTTCTGTGCTTTGCCAAGTATACTTGATATTGATTTTACTCTGCCAAGAACCTGCTCTATGGGAGAGTAAATACCAGCCTGACGATATTCCTTCACCATATGATTAAACTTAACCTGAAGCTCTTCTACAGCAAGTTCATATGGATTAAGTATTTCCTTCCACATTTGTATTTCCATTTATGTAACCTCAATTTCTGAAATTTTACTCATTATAGCATGTAGAGGGATTAATAGCTATAAATCAAAGCATTATTTTCATTTATTTTAAGTATATTGTATGGATTAATGGCTATTTCAGTCTTGGTATCGGATATTATGTATATTCCAAAATGAAGATGTGTTGGAAATTTGTTTTTAGTACCTTCTACCCTGCTATATCCAGTACTTCCCATATATCCGATTATATCCCCAGCCTTCACTTTATCTCCAGGCTTAAAATCCCTGTAATATGAATCAAGATGAGCATAATAATAATATATTCCGTTACAGGAGGTTATACCTATCCTCCAGCCACCAAGCTCAAGCCAGCCTATATTACTTATATAGCCATCGCTTACAGATATAACCGGGTAAACACCATCTTTATTTATATCTCCCATTATATCTGTTCCTTCATGTGTACGGTTTCCTTTGTAGGTGCGCACATTATTCCATGAGTTAACATAATTTACCCATTCATATCTTTTGTCTGAGCGTGGAACTGGAAAGTATCTGATGTCATTTAAAATACTATTATATATTTTTTTCTGTTGTCTAAATTTATCTGCCTGTGTCCGGTTAAGATAATTACTTATACGTACATATAGAGGACGTGTTATTTTTTTTAGATTATCATAAGATATTTTTCCGTCATATAAACATGTGCATATCGTCATAAGCTGCCCTTTATCAGCATTTATTGCATCAGCTGCATTAACTAACTCATCATAAGAACATGATATGTCCATATTTGTGAAAGCATTATCATCAATATCAATATTAAGATTATGCAGTATATGCGATGAGCATCTTAATCCACTTGTTAATAAAGCAGCAGTAATACATAGTATAAGCATAAAAAGAAGTTTTTTAAAATAAGCTTTATTCATTTTTTTGATAATATTGTATATATTTAATTAAGGATATGAAATAAGGCTTAAGAAAATGTATAGCAGGATAGAATATGATGAAAACTAGACATAATTTAATATTTGTTATATTACTGATGTTTTTTGTGTTAATGATGATAACTCCTGATATTCTTATTCCAGCGACAATATCAGGAATAAGATTATGGGGACTTAAGGTTGCACCTGGATTAATTATGGGAATGATATTTATAGAATGTTTTAACTATTATATACCTACAGATTATACATATGGAACATTTCTTGTCATATTAAGCAGCCTGCTATGTGGTTTTCCAGCAGGTGCACTGAATTGTATTAAATATCAGAAAAATTATAATAATAACGAATGGCTTACGTATATAATGCCGTATTGTAATATATCAAGTCCGGGCTTTGTTATCAATTATATATATTATAACTATTTGTCAGAGCATTTTAATATATTCTGTTATTTATTATGCGTGTATCTTCCCACTATTCTTCTTATCATCTATGAATATGTAAGAAACAGGACCGCTGCTAAATGTATTCGTGATTCAAAAAGATATATTCAGTCAGCTCAATATATGGATTTCTTTACTATATTGAATAATTCAATAGATAAAATGCTTACATCAGTTTTAAAGCTTGGAGGCTATATAATTATATTTTCCTGTCTGTGTGCTTACATACAATATTTTTCGCATATGGTATCGATGCCTTATATCAACTGGATTGTTTGCGGTTTTATGGAGATCACAAATGGAATATATTTTGCATCAGCCATAAAAAGCCACTTGGTTAAAATATTGCTTATATCAGCAATCAATGCATTTGGCGGATTATCAACACTTATGCAGACATATTCGGTAATTAAAGATAATGTGGGAGTATGTATTGATATAAAGAAATATATTTTTCAAAAAATAAAACTGACAATATGTACAATACTGGTTACTTATCTTGTCATAACTATTTCATCAGAATGAAATCAGAAAAATAAAAAAACATATACATTCATGCAGCTTAAAGCATATGAATGTATATGTGAAGATTATATTTATTCAGGAATATTATCATTGCCTTCAATAGATTCTAATATATCTTCCTGCGTATCCTGTGCTAAAGAATCCTCTGACTGTGCTGCTGATTCATTATATGCCTCAGTCTGTGCCTCTTCCTCAGGAACAGGTGTCTTTAATTCGTTACGGTTATTATTAACGATAGATAATATATTATCAAGGCCTGATAATAATGAGTCATATCTGTCACGGTTATCCCTTATGGACTTTTCAATGATATATTGAAGTTTTTCTAACATATCGTCGGTGTAATCCATGGCTCCCTGACGGATACTGTTGGCATCTTCTGTTGCACTGTCAAGAATCTGCTGTGCCTGTGCAGTCGCCTGTTCTATAAGAGCATTAGCCTGCGCATATGCCCTCTGCATAATCTCATGTTCATTGATAAGCTCTTCTGTACGAATTTGTGCAGCATTAACTATAGTTTCTGCCTGTTCCTTGGCATCAGCGATGATAGCATCTTTATTGTTAAGTATTTTCTGGTACTTTTTAACCTCTTCAGGGGTTTTTAATCTCAACTCATTGAGCATATCTTCTAACTGATCTTTATTAACTATGATTTTAGTGTTAGATAAAGGCTGAAACTTACAGTTATCGATATAACTTTCAATATCACTTATAATCTGCTCTATTCTACTCATTGTCAACTCTCCCTTTTTCATTCGATTTACTTATCTTTATAGCTTATACTGTAACGTTCTCTTACAGTTTCAATGATACATGCTGGAACAAACTTGCTTATATCGCCGCCATACATAGCCATTTCTTTTACAATGCTTGAACTTAAATATGCATATTTAAGACTCGTGTTAAGAAAAATTGTATCAATGTCAGGAGCTGCCACTCTGTTTGTCTGTGACATGGCAAGTTCATATTCAAAATCAGTTACAGCACGCAGACCACGTATGATTGTCTGGACCTCATGTTGTCTGGCAAAATCTACAAGAAGTCCGCTAAAGCTTAATACTTCTACATTCGGAATATCTTTAGTAACTTCCTTTAACATATTAACACGTTCATCTACTGAAAACAATGGTGTTTTTGTATTGTTGTTTAAAACTCCTACTATTAAATGGTCTACGAGCGCTGCTGATCTTTTTATTATATCAAGATGTCCAAGAGTAACCGGATCAAAGCTGCCCGGATATATAGCTTTCTTCATTATTCAACACTTCCCTTCAGGCGTAAGAACAAATGTTTATTAGTTTTATACTTTTTGACTCTTACAATATCAAAGCCGCAGTCTGTGGCATAATCAAGATCACTATCAAGCTTTTCCTCTACAATAATTGTTGTATATTCATCGATTATATCTGAATTATGTAATGCAATAAGAACGTCCTTTTCATAGTCATGCGAATAAGGTGGATCCATATATACTATTGAAAATACACCCTTTCCTTTAAGTCTGTTAATGGCTGAAAGAACATCCATTTCCATAACATCAGCTTTATCATCAAGCTTTGTAAACTTAAGATTATCTCTTATACATTGTGCAGCAGCCCTGGAATTCTCAACTAGTACAGCTTTTGCTGCTCCACGGCTGATAGCTTCAATACCTATAGCACCGCTTCCAGAATATAAGTCTAGGAAATGGCATCCTGGTATATCTGACTGAAGAATGTTAAATAATGTTTCTTTTATTCTGTCCTGAGTTGGCCTTGTGTCAGTTCCTTCTATAGTTTTTAAAGGAAGGCTTCTGGCTGTTCCTGCTATAACACGCATATAAAAACCTCACAATCATTTTATTTTATAGTTAATCAAAAAAATTCTTAAGTTCTGCTCTTGAATTAATTTCAAGCTTATTGAATATCATTTTCATATTTGATTTGACAGTACTTTCAGCAATAAAAAGCTGGTCAGCAATTTCCTTGTTGGTAAGACGCTTAGCAGCAAGCTTAGCAACATCGGCTTCCCTTACAGTCAATCCATAATCAGCAAGCAGACGCCCGGCTTTATTGATAGCCTTCACACCTTTTTCATAAGGTTTTGAAAGCCTCTGTATATTTTTAACAAAAAGTGATATATCTTTAGCTGTATTTATTTCATCAAGCAGCATATTAATATATGGATAATTATGTACAAATGGCATATATAATCTGTCCGGCATAGCCAGATTAACTGCCATCATGATGAATTTATGGGATTTTTCCTTTTCACCAGTCTCGTTGTTAGCTATTGAAAGATATATATATGTATATATGTTAGATATTACATATGAATATATATGGTTTAACCCTAAAAACTGACCACTTATCCCAAGAAATTTATGATAATCACCTATAAGTATAAGATATTTTCCCAATATTATATTGGCGAATCCGAGCGAATGAAAATTAATTGAAAGCTCTAACTGCTTATAATCTTTTAACCATTCACACATATTATCAGGACTTGAGAGATTTGAATATATGTATGACTTACATATATCAGTCATTTTATGCATATGCTGTGGTAAATAACTTGTATTTTCCGTGATATGTGTCATATTATTCATATGCTCTTTAAACTCATCATTAGCACCCTTATATATCGATATAAGGGTCATAATAAATGTTGCAGCTATATATATACTGTATTGATTGCGCCCATCAGCCATATACAACGTTTTGTGACATAATATTTCAGCACTTTCTATTTCACCACGGTTATATAAAACCTCAGCTTTCATAAGTGCCTCAAAACCTTTTCCATGTCCATTTGTGATTCTGTAATAGTTTGATGCACATTCCTCTAAAGCATATGTTTCATAATCAAGTGCACCTGGTGAGGAATGATATATACTCATTACTGATGGACATTCAAAGCTGAAGGGGAAATGTCCAGCTATATGTTTAAGAGGTTTGTTAGTAATATCAGCAACCTTAATAAACTGAGCGTTCATTTTCGTGAAATCATTATAATCAAGAAAAGCATTTATATATGTAAGTGCCGCATTATAATCCATCACCTGCTCTTTTGAAAGATGACAGTCTTTTTTTATATCATCTGATATGTTTGATATAAGCTTTGCAGCAGTAAGCTTTTCGTTATACAAAAACATAATAAAACTGATATTGACTGCCATATCATAATGTCCTTTTTTTTCAACGCTCCAATAATGGTTAGCAATATCTAAAAATATATCTTTATTGGATTTTATGACATATTCATAAAGCTTTTCAAATGAAACATCACTGTCATATATTTCCTGATAATGTCCTATACGTGAATAAAGTGCGATTGCTTCATAGTAGTTATGAGAAGCTTTATAGGTATTTGCTGCATCCAGGGTTATATTATAGATGACATCAGTTGTTTTATTATTAAGAATATCTGTAACAAAATGCCTGAATACAGGATTAAACATGTATGACTGTGAATCTTTGTCATACATAATAAGACTTGTTCCCATAAGTATATTATAACAATCTTTTTCACTTAACATAGTCTGTCTTGAACACTGTGTCAAAGTAAAATTATTAAATACAGACATCTTTAAGATAAATTCATTTATGCTGTCAGTATTGTCAAGCCAGATGTTTGTATATATAAAAGAATCCAGAATATTCATTATATGATTATCGGACATATTATGATTTTTCATATATATTTCAACAGCATATGGCCAGCCATAAGTTTTGTTGTATATTGAAAGAGCCTCTTCCTTCGTGATAACAAGCTCATTTATCCTGTAATAATCAATAATATCATCTATATCGAATGAAAGCAGTTCGGTGCCGATAAACCCTACTTCATTTTTAGTGATAAGATTTATTATTTTATGGTCAGTAACAGCTTTTACGATGAACACAAAGCTTATGCCAAGTGGATTTTTGATACAATTAGCATTAAAAAGCCTGCCTAAGATACTGGTATGTATTTTATCAAAATTATCTATTATGACAACATATTCTGAATCTTTTGATGGAAACATATCAAGAATATATGTGATGTTCCTTATATCATCATCGTTATACGGAAAACCAGCCTTTAAAAGTTCGTTTGCGTAAGTTGCATTTACTACATTTAATGATGTACATAAACGTTTCCAGAATATGTCTGGTGTTGTGTCTGCATCAATCCATAAAACTGTCCGTCTTGAATAATTCTTGTAAAATGTTGAACATACAAGAGTTTTTCCATATCCTGTAGGTGCACATATATAATTATATCTTTTATATTCAAGCCCGCTTAAACCATCTTTTAATTTTTTTGAAATATAAGCTCTATTAACGTGCTTTAAATGTGCCATTCTATTCCCCATTTCTTTTAGTAAGGATTCTATTTTTAATTCCAGTCTACATTTCCAGCTTCAATTTTTTTATCTCTTAACATAAGATCCTTTACACCATCGGCAGGAGCTTTTCCGTCAAATAAAACAAGATTAACCTGTTCAACTATAGGCATTTCAACATTGTATTTTTTAGAAAGCTCAAGTGCTGCTTTTGCTGCATATACACCTTCGACAACCATCTGTACTTCATCCATGGCTTCTTTCATAGTGTGTCCTTTTCCAATAAGAATACCTGCTCTTCTGTTACGGCTATGCATACTTGCACATGTAACAATAAGGTCTCCGATACCTGAAAGACCTGCAAATGTTTTTATATCGGCACCCATAGCGCATCCTAGGCGCGAAATCTCAGCGATACCTCTTGTTATAAGTGCTGCTTTTGTATTATCACCATAACCTAGTCCATCAGCAACACCAGAAGCGAGAGCTATAACATTCTTAAGTGCACCGCCTATGCATATACCAAGTACATCAGGACTTATATATACACGGAATACATTGCTCATGAATACATTCTGGAGAAATTGTGCATCAGCTTTCTTAGCAGTTCCTATAACACATGTAGTAGGAATACCACGTCCAACCTCTTCTGCATGGCTTGGACCTGAAAGAACAGCTATAACTGCCTGTGGGATTTCATCTTTGGTTACTTCACATAGTGTTTTTAATGTATGCTCTTCTATACCTTTACCGACATTTACTATATACTGTCCTTCCTTAACAAAAGGGGCAATAAGCTTAGCTGTAGAACGGGTGTAAGGAGAGGCAACAGCAAGTATAAGCACATCACTGTTTTTGACAACATATTCTGTATCTGCATTGAATTTAATATGTTCTGGGAATATCACACCAGGAAGACATCTTTTATTTTCACGGGTTTCATCCAGTTCTTTGATTTCATCAGGAAATACTGACCAAACTGTAACTTCATGTCCATTATTATTAAGCAGCATAGCAAGTCCAAGTCCCCAGCTTCCTGCACCAAGTATACCAATCTTTACCATTAAATCCTCATTTCTGGCAGCATATATGCCCAAGTAAGAAGAATACATATATGCTGCCGATAACTATAAAACTATAATAACTTTTTGATATTTCTGTTTTTGTTTTAATTATCAGGTTTTTTTTCACCGATTTTACGTTCTGTTCCGTTTAAAAGTCTTTTAATATTGCCATGGTGTCTTCCAACGCCAAGAAGAACGAATAATAATACAACTATAACAGCTTCTTTAAACTCTTTATCAGCAAGTGGAAGCCATCCAAGCAGACCCCAGATTACGAATTCAACAAAAAACCCTATAATACCGATAATAGAACCAAGTGATACATATCTTGAAAGTTTTGTTACTAAACCAAATGTAAGTATTCCAAATACAGTAAACATAAAGCAATACTTAGGAAAAAGTATAAGGCTTATGACCATGCCAGATGTAGCAGCAATACCTTTTCCGCCCTTAAATCCAAGATAAAATGGAAAGTTATGTCCAAGCACTACTCCAAAGCCACCATAAAGAATTAGCAGCATTTCCGATACACCTGAATTACTGCCATATACAAAATGTATAATGATAGCAACAAGGCATGACTTGAAAGCATCCATAAAATATGTCAGAAAACCAGCTTTTTTTCCAAGTGTACGCATAGTATTAGTAGTTCCTGCATTACCACTTCCATAATTTCTTATATCAATATGGTTAAACTTGCCTATCCAGAAACCAGTCTGAATAATAGCACCAACAAAATATCCTATTATAAGACATATAACTCTGCTTAGCATTATTCTTTCTCCTTACGTTCCCTGTTGATAAATCTTATCGAAGTACCTCTGAATCCAAAAGATTCACGGATTCTGTTTTCAATATATCTTGTATATGAGAAATGTGTCAGTTCCTTGTCATTTACAAACATTACAAATGTAGGTGGCTTAACTGATACCTGTGTCATATAATATATTCTTAACCGCTTACCTTTATCAGATGGTGGCTGCTTCATGGCGACAGCTTCTGTAAGAATCTCGTTTAATACACCAGTTGGTATACGCATAGTCTGACTGTCTATAATAGTATCAATAAGCTCATATATCTTGCCGATTCTTTGTCCTGTAAGAGCAGAGATAAAGATAATTTCAGCATAAGACATAAATGATAAAGTATCCTTTATCTTACTTGTAAACTCATATATTGTTTTATCATTCTTTTCAACAGCATCCCATTTGTTAACAGCAATTATAATACCCTTGCCTCTTTCGTGTGCTATACCAGCAATCTTTGCATCCTGCTCCGTTACACCCTCTGTTGCATCAATAACAAGAATAGCAATATCGCACCTTTCAACTGCTGCAACTGTTCTTATGATACTATATCTTTCAAGATCCTCTTTTATCTTGTTCTTTCGTCTAAGACCGGCAGTATCTATAAATACATATTCTTTTTTATTATAGGTTATAGTTGTATCAATCGCATCTCTGGTTGTTCCTGCAATGTCTGATACAATAACTCTGTTCTTTCCCAAGAGTTTATTAATAATAGATGACTTACCAACGTTAGGCTTACCTATTATAGCAACCTTAGGACGTTCATCCTCCTCTTCCTCTGTTGAATTCTCTGGAAAATGGCTGATAACAGCATCAAGCATATCACCAAGTCCAAGCTTGGAAGCTGCTGATATAGGATGTGGATCACCTATACCCAGATTATAGAATTCATATACATCAGGCATAAGTTTGTCAAAGTTATCAACCTTATTGACAGCAAGAATAACAGGTTTTCTTGAACGTCTGAGCATATCAGCCACCTTGGCATCAGAATCAACAAGCCCCTGTTTTACATCGGTAAGAAATATAATTACATCTGCAGTTTCAATAGCTATTTCTGCCTGCTCTCTCATCTGTGCAAGAATAATATCACTTGTATCTGGTTCAATACCGCCTGTATCAATAAGTGTGAATGACTTATCAAGCCATGTTACATCTGCATATATTCTATCTCGTGTGACACCTGGTGTGTCTTTTACAATAGAAATCTGCTGTCCTGCAAGGTCATTAAACAATGTTGATTTTCCAACATTAGGACGACCAACTACAGCAACTATTGGTTTACTCATATATTCGCCTCCATACAAAATACTATAAAAAATCTTTTTTAGTAGATAAAAATAATTTTTATACTTAAAAACATCATCTGATAATGTTAATTTATGAAAAATTAACACACATAATCTAAAATATAATACCAGTTTAATTGCTTTTTGTAAAGCGCTATGCTATCATACGAAATATTGGAAATGCGTAGTTTTAAGAAGGAGGTTTTACGTGTTTAACAAACAAATCATAAAAAAAGCCGCAGCTATGATCATAGCATCAGTCATGTGTGTGGCTACTTTTACATATGCATATGCGGCAGGTGACACAAACAATTTCAAGTTTTCTGATATAGACTTGTCTGTAAAGGTACCTAAAGAACTGATATGTTTTACAAGAACAACAACAAATAATAATTCATACCTTGAAAAGCTGGGTGTTGATGAAGCATCGGTGCTTACTAACAATATGATAGCTAATAAAATATATCTTGAAGCAGTTCCAGAGGATGTCGGATATGAAATAGTTGTTTATGGAAATACTGCATCAAAGAATCTTGGTAACTTAAATGAATTATCAGAAGACGAGCTTAACTCATTATACAATGAATATGTTGCATCACAGTCGGCTATAAATAATGACAACATTAAGGAAGAGCTTGAGTCAAGTGAACTGATAAAAATTAATGATATCCCTTATTTTGTAACTAATATACATTCAGTATCAAATGACGTTACTGTTTACAGTCAGAAATATTATACTGTTGTGCATGGATATATATACACATACGCTATCCAGTCTAAGACAAACCGTGTTTCAGAGGATATGATAGCTAATGCTAAATGTATTATAAGCTCAGCCAGTTATGCTAAAGTAAGAAAATCACTTTTTGAAAATTCAGTTATATCAGAAACTTTATCAAATATAATTACTGTTGGTATACCAATAATTATACTCGCAATAATTCTTTATGTTCTGGTAAAGGTTGGACCGAAGGGAAAAGCTAAGAGACTGAATGAAGAAGCACAATTAAGGGCTGAATATAAAAAAGCTCATGAAAATAACAATAAAACAAAATAAATACATTAAAAAAAGAAAAATAAAAAGAATATTTTAAAATGGTGTAATGTAATAAGGATGGATTTTCTTATTACATTACACCATTTTTATTAGATTTTTAATAAATTTTGTTTATTGGTTATAATCATCTCAGATAAATAAAATTGCACATTATTCCTCTTTTTCCTTTGCTTGCACGATGTGAAAAGAGAATATTGCTGTTACAGCATGTACATACATCTGATACATATATATCAGAAGCTTTAATACCACAATTAATAAGGTTAATATAATTAGCGGACAAAAGATTAAGCTGATATTTACCTTCTGTTTTTCCATTCTTTAACAAAAGATTAACTTCCTGTTTGGTATATGCTGCTTTAAACATATCAGCAACATCGGCACTTACTTCATAGCAATCCATGCATATTCCTGGACCTATGAATGCTTTTATATTTTCGTTTACGCAGCCAAATGCATTTTTCATTGCATTAAAACCATTAGCTGCTATATTTCCAACAGTGCCCTTCCAACCAGCGTGCATAGCTGCGATCACATGCTGTTTTTCGTCAACAAGAGTAACAGGAATACAATCTGCATAGGATGATACAAGACATAGATTTCTTGTATTTGTAACCAATCCATCTATGTTATCATAATCACGTTCTCTTGTAATTCCCATTCCAGCATGGCTGTCATCAACAATCTTTATATTGGTTGTGTGTGTCTGTTTAGTATATACCATGCGTTCTACCGGTATGTAAAGAACTGATGCCATACGCTCAAAATTTTTGTATACATTCTTATATGAATCTGCCTCATACTGTCCTACAGGGTTGAAAGTAAGATTCATGCTCTCAAACATTCCTGTACTCACACCACCAAGTCTTGTGGAAAAAGCCTGCTTTACTACATCGCTGTTAGAAAATGGTGCAAATGTAATATATGGTATATTTTGCTCTGATATATTAGTATAAATCGTGTTTTTAAAATTATTTGGATGTCCGAATTGTTCAATAAGTCCGCTATATAATAAAGAACTGTTGACACGGCATAGAGTATTAATATCCTGCATTATTTTATTCCTTATCCTGATTTATATGATTTTATTATCATCTGTAGTCAAATGCATTTTTTATATGAGTTATTCTGTTGTTATGGTCTATTCCAATGACGTCAAAACGACACGGAAAAGAGGTGTATCCATACCTGGTACAAAAAAACAAAGCAACACGGCTTATTTTATGCTGTTTACGCACATCTACAGCCTCTATCGCATATCCATATCTGTTATTGCTTCTATATTTACATTCTGTAAATACAATTGTTGAATTATCTTTAGATATGATATCTATTTCACCAAGTCTGGTTCTATAATTTCTTTTAATAATTGTATGTCCCTGTGATAAAAGATATTCAACCGCTATGTTCTCATACCAAGTGCCTATATTTCTTTTATTATATGGTGGATTATTATCAACCATGTATTTTACCTCTTAATTTATCTGTTTTATCTACGAAAACAAGTATTTCGGCAACAACTGTATATAGTTCAGGTGGAATCATATCTCCTATTTCAAGATTAGAAAGAGTATTGGCAAGCTTGCTGTCTTCATAGGTTGGAACATCTGAATCTTTTGCTTTTTCTATGATTTTATCAGCAATATGACCTTTTCCCGAAGCGATGATCTTTGGTGCCTGTTCGCCTTTGTTATACTGTAGTGCAACCGCTACCTTCTGTTTTCGTACAGCTCCATCAGGACCATTTACGATATCACCAGCATTATTATTTTTATACCTGCTATCAGCCATATAGCCATCCCCCTTTCGCCTGTAATCCATGTTATATTATGATTTATGCTTTTATATCAAGTATGTATTGTCCGTTATTTTCTGGCCGTATATCTCTTTCAATAAAATCATTAACAAAATCGAATTCATCTTTGACATTTTCAGACACCTTCATTTCAAAATGTGTTGAATACCCAAGCTTTTCTAATCTTTCATTTAGTTCATCTATATGTGAATATACAAAGTTGAGCAGTTCTTCACTCTCAAGTATGAAATTAGTTGATACATTCTTTTTGTTAAGCTTTACATAAACATCTATAGGACCTAAATGTTCCATATCAAGATGAAGCATAGCACTTACATCTTCTGAATTATGTGCAAGTGCCTTTTTGTTAGTGAAAACATATAATTCACCGTTGCCTTCACCCTCAGAAAACTTAAGAGGCATCTGAAAAAAAGTCATATTCTTATTAAGATCATTCATAAAATCTATGTTACTTTTTATATCCTTCATGCTTTTTGATATGTCTTCATTGATGTTGCTGCTTTTATATATGCTTTCAACATCTTCAATATTTTTACGCACCCTTTTATAGAAGCTGTTTATAGGATTGTCACCAGGTGTACCAACATCCTTGGGAGTAAGTCTCATAGTTTCTGTTATAAACTGACCAAGCAGCTGTTTAAATACAGCTGAATTCGTAATGCCAGATGAAGAATCAGATAAAGAAGGATTGTTTAGTATATAGTTAATGGTATCTTTTAATGATATGTTGTCTTTTATAATACTATCAGACAGAACTTTTCCAGCATCAGATACGCTGTTTAATTTATCAGTAAGCTTGTTTATGAAATCATCTGGGAATGAGTAAGATAAGGATTCTGATTTTACTTCACTATCAGTTCCGTTAATTCCGTACATACCATTTATCAGATTTCCGATATCTGAAAGTGCTTTTAAATCACCTGTTACACAAGCATTATTTATACTATTATAAATATTTAATCCAAGGGAATTAAGCTGGTTATTTATCTGTGCATCAAAGGTTTTATAAGCTTCAAACATAGCTATATTATCAGATGTAACCGGCATATCAAGACGTATAAGATTAGCTATTGTGTTAATATTAGCATCAGGATACTGCGCCATAAGCCTGTTCATATTGTTAAGCATATCTGAGCTTACTGGCATATTAAGTGATAACAGTTCCTTAAGCATGGCTGTATTTTCATCTGTAGCGTATAATCCGGCAGCCTCTAGTGCCTTATCTATAAACATATTCTGTTGTTCACCAGCTGATACTACCTTAAGGGATATCTGATTATCTGAAATATTTTTTACAAGAAATGTTATATTATCCCCTTTTGAAACATTAGCATCACCCGTAAGGTGTGCAGACAATAAAGAACCATCATTAAAGCCAATAAGAACCTGGGAATCTTTTATCTGGTTTATAATGCCTGAAAGGACATCTCCGGGCATAAGATTTTTTAACACAGAGTAAGCATTGCTATTTATATTATTTAAACCAGAAGCAGGAGTATTCGTTATATTGATATTTTTTTCTGAAGTGTTGTATGTATTATCAGTCTGTTCGGTACCTGTTGACGATATATTAGAAAGCTTTTGTACATTAATATCCATACGAATCTCCATTCTCTGTATTTTTATCTGATAAATAAATCATTTGCAATTTGCAGTATATTCATTAAAAATAAGTAAAATCATATTATTATATATAATTTTTTATGAAGGTCTTTCTATGTATTGGACAAGCTCCATATTCTGCTAAAGCATCCCTGTGCTGCTTTGTTCCATATCCTTTATGCTTTGCAAATCCATATTCAGGATATAATTCATCGTAGCTATACATAAGTCTGTCTCTTGTTACTTTAGCGATTATACTTGCACTTGCAATAGAAAGGCTTTTGGCATCTCCCTTTATTATAGGAACCTGTTTTATATTAATCCCTGGTATATCTACTGCATCGTTAAGTAATATATCGGGTGTTACAGTAAGATTATTAATCGCCTGGTGCATAGCCTCGTAGGTTGCATTAAGTATATTGATCTCATCTATTCTTTCCGGACCTACTATTCCGACACCTACTGAAACAGCTTCATTCATTATAACATCATAAAGAGCTTCTCTCTTTTTCTCACTTAATTTTTTGGAATCATTAACATATAGTATTCTGCTGTCTTTAGGAAGAACAACCGCCCCTGCTACAACGGGACCTGCAAATGGACCTCTGCCAGCCTCATCTATACCGCATATATACGTATATCCCGCATATTCCTTTTCGTATGAACACATATTTTCTATACGTTCAAGCTCTGCCTGAAGCTTAAGTGCTTTTTTTTCTTCACGTTCTTTAGCTGTTGGCATTATCTTCACTCCTTTCAAGTGTGATTCGTCCAAGACGTCCACTTCTGAAGTCATCAAGTATTATATTCGCTGTTTTTTCATAGTCTATGGCATTGCCTTTTTTAATACAGCCTCTCTTTAAAGCAGCCTGTTCCATAATATACAGTGCTATTGAATTATCTGGATTAATAGCGCTTTCATCATAGCTTGCTTTTACAGCTTCTTTATCAAGCTCATATCTTTCGATAATATTATCAGGATAGTTGTTATACACATAGTTAATAGTATCTATAGCAAGTTCCTCTATGTTAAGAATATTATCATTAATAGAGCCAATCATGGCCAGGCGCATTCCAACATCCTGGTTTTCAAATCTTGGCCATAGTATACCTGGAGTATCAAGCATTTCAACATTTTTCCCAAGCTTAATCCACTGTTTTCCTTTAGTAACACCAGGCTTGTTACCAGTTTTGGCACTTGCCTTACCAGCAAAGGAATTGATAAATGTAGATTTTCCAACATTAGGTATACCAACAACCATTGCTTTGATAGTTCTGTTCATGATGCCTCTGCTTTTATCACGTTCGATTTTATCAGCACATGCGGTCTGTATAAGATTATTTACCTGTTTAACGCCTGAATTGTCTCTTGAATTAAGCTTAAGGCAATATATATTCTTGCTGTTAAAATAAGCAATCCATTTGTTAGTTACATAATCATCTGCTAAATCAGCCTTATTAAGAAGAATTATTCTTGCTTTGTTAGAGGCAAGTTTATCTATGTCTGGATTACGGCTGCTCATTGGAACTCTCGCATCAACTATTTCTATAACAAGATCAATAAGTCTTATGTTTTCTTCCATCATTCTTTTAGCCTTAGTCATATGACCAGGATACCAGTTGAAACTGCTTTTACCAGCTTTGGCTGTATTGCAGTCCTTTGAATTCTGCTGTTCTTTTTGATAATTTTTTTTTATTGATTTTTTATTTGTTGAACCATTATTATTTCTTGATTTCTGCATATAATTACCTTTCATAAATTAAAGTAGATGATCTTATTTATTTGACAAACCGGATATCTTCAAAAGGCTGTAATACCATCCATACTTTTCCAATAACATGCTTTTTTTTAACCATGCCTATACTTGAGAATCTGCTGTCTTCACTGTTATTTCTATTATCACCAAGACAGAAATACTCATCTTCTGCAAGATGAATCTCGTTTGCTGTAATTCCAGCAGTTACAATATATGTATCATTAATATCATTTTCAAGCAGATTACCATTAATATATATATGTCCTTCTTTAATCTGGACAGTTTCACCAGGAAGTCCTATCACTCTTTTAACATATAGCTTTGAGGAACCGATTGCATCTGGCTCAAAGGCAATGCAATCAAAACGCTTAGGTCCATCTAAGACATATGCAAACCTGTTGATAAGTACTGTGTCTTCATTCTTTATCGTATCTTCCATGGAACCACCTGATATAGTTGTTCTTGTACAGGAAAACGAAACAATAACATACGCAGCAACAATAACCATAACAATATCAACTATTGTTTTACATATATTAAGAAGTACTGTATTTTCCTGATATCTTCTATAATATGAACTCATTATAAAAACTCTCCGTTTTATTCAATAATATATAACGCATTATACAGGATTATGAAATAGGTGTCAAAGACATGATTTATCTGTGCCTGTGAAATCAAAAACCATACATATCCCTGCATAGCTGCTTTCCATATTCAGTTCTGAATATATTATCATAAGCCTTTAATACAGCTTCCTTTGATACATTATCTTCGTACATATTCACAAGAAAATCAGCCTCTATGAGTATCTGGTAATCAATACCATCAATGTTATTATATGTATGATGATGTGCAATCAGATACTGCACACGCTCTGAAATTTCTGGTTCAAACCCAAGCTTATGAAGCAGCTCTCCTGCAAGTGAGGGACCTTCTTTTTCCTGAAGCTTTCCACTACATTCCCCATACTTTTCTTCGCATATATGTATCCCTATATCGTGGGTCAGGGCAGCTGTTTCAATAACAAATAAAGTTTTGTTATCTACATGTTCCATCTTTGCAATCAGCCTGGCATAGCTGTGTACCTTACAGAAATGTTGTATTCTTTTAGCATCACCACTGTATAGTTCAATCATTGCAATATGCAGTTTATTTAATATATCATTATTCTTCATAGTTGTGTTAGTCATAGTTGTATCATTCATATCTGTAGTATTCATAGTAGTACTCTCTTTCTTTAAAATAAATCAAGCATATTATCAAGATATATGGCTTCCCTTACATGAATCTGAAATTCAGGTTTAGTCATATAATAAAGTATAAATTCAAGAATAAGTGCACTTCCAAGGCTTCTTCCTTCTATTTTAAAGTTAGTAAATCCCATAGGAAGATATATATTTCTTATATCATCTACACTTATGAATGCAGGGTTACTCATTGCACCAGAAAAGCTATAACCTTTAGCAGCTTTTGGTGATACACATATATGCCTTGCACAATTTTCACCAAGATTCATACGGCTCACCGCTTCATAGCAGGCTTTACGGTCATAGCATTCAAACCAGCAGCATTCATTACATAGAAATTCAACTTTATTTTTTTGTGCATCTGTTAAGGCTTTAAGCTTATGGTAGCATTTATTTAACCTAAAATCAGGAACAACATAGCTAAAAGCCTCGTTGTTTATTTCATCCAGTAATTTATTGTAATCTGTCAACACCTTGGTTGTTGATGAAACAAAATAGAATTCAGGATATTTATTTTTTAAATAGTCAAGCAGGAGGTCTGAATGAACGATAATGCCATTTTTAACACCATCTGCCTTACATGCTGTATTAATAGAAGCATTGCTGATACCAGAATAAGTATGCTGTTCCTTTATAGCAGCCTTTAACAATTCACACAGTTCATTACATTTTTTATCTGATAGGTGTTCCTTTTTAAGAAGAGAGTTACTAAAAGTAAGCCTGGATGATATTTTATATTCTGTCATAAGCTTAAATACCTCTCTGGCATCGCAATCTCCAAATCCAGCACGCCCTCCACCCCACAGGCAGTCGGCAGGTGCACCATATATAGAGCCTATATCGCACCAATCATAAAAATACTCCCTGTGTTCATAAAATAAAGGCAGAAAAACCTTATAAAATTCATAGAATTCAAATAAACCAGGCAGATGAAAGAAAGCTTTCCTGCCATCGTATATGCAATTAATATTAGTATTCATTTTGATACCTGTGTCGTTTTCTTTCTTATAAAAATAAAAAATATATCAGTACATGGATTTAACAAAATCTGTGTACTGATATATTTTACATAACTTCTTTACTGTTTTTCAAGTATTATTTTACATATCCTAACAAGCCCGGAAGCCATAACGAAATAGCCGGTATATAGGTTACAAGTAAAAGTACAATAAATATTGCAGCGAAATAATAAAGGAGAGGCTTTATAACATCTTCTATTTTTGTCTTGCCGACTTTAACACCTACGAAAAGAGTTGTTCCAACCGGAGGAGTTATTGTTCCTATACATAAGTTGAATATCATCATAATACCGAAATGAATTGTATTCATACCAACTGCCTGACATATTGGAAGGAATATAGGTGTAAATATAAGGCAGGCTGGTGTCATATCCATAAATGTTCCAACAATAAGGAGAATAACATTTATTATAAGAAGAATAACATACTTGTTGCTGCTTATACTAAGCATTACGCCTGATATAGCTGCTGGTATTCCTGTAAATGCCATTACCCATGACATTATGCTTGATACACCGATAAGGAAAATAATTATTCCTGTCATTTCCGCACTGTCCATAAGAAGCTTTGGAAGTTCGCTTACTTTAATAGACTTATAAAATACAAGTGAAAGTATAAGACTATATACAACTGCAACGATTGCACCCTCTGTTGCTGTAAAAATACCACCAATAATACCACCGATAACGATAATAATCATAAGAAGACAAGGTAATGCTTCAAGTATTATTTTAGTCTTTTCCTTAAGCGCATAACGCTTGCTGCTTGTATAGCCTCTTTTCTTTGCATATATATAAATTACTATCATACATGCAAGTCCCCAGAGAATTCCTGGTATATAACCTGCCATAAAGAGTGCTGCTATTGAAGTTCCGCCGCTGACCATAGCAAATGTAATCATTACATTACTAGGTGGTATAAGTAATCCTGTAGGTGCTGTAGCTATATTTACTGCTGCAGAAAAGTTCTTATCATAACCCTCTTCCTCTTCAACTGGTCCTATAATAGCACCCATAGCTGAAGCTGCTGCCGTACCCGAACCTGATATTGCACCAAAAAGCATATTAGCTACAACATTTGTATGTGCAAGAGAGCCCGGTATTCTTCCTGTAAATATCTTTGCAAAATTAATAAGCTTTATGGCAATTCCACCCTTATTCATAATATTACCAGCAAGAATAAAAAATGGAATAGCTATCAGATTAAATACTGAAATTCCAGAAAATATTCTCTGTGCGCCTGTTATAAGCGCAGGTTCTGTAGATAATACCGGAAGAATTGCACATATTGAAGAAACTGCAAGGGAAATTGCAATTGGTGCTCCTGCTATTAGCATTATAATAAGAATAACCAATATAATAAGACCTGATAACCATGCTATGCTCATGCTTCTTCTCCTTTCCTTATAAGACATATAACATTCAATACTCCATATACTGCAATAACCACTCCCGTTATTGGAATAACGATATATACATATCCCATTGGAATTCCAAGCGATGCAGTTTTTTGTGTCATTGAAAGGCTTGTAATAGATATGCCACCATAAACCATTACTATAAGTGCAAATGCTATTATTATAATTTCAATTATAGCATTAAGTATTGTTAACTTCTTTTTGTTTAACTTATCTGCAAGAAATCCCATTCTCATATGCTCTCTTTTACCAAACACATAGGCAGCTGCAAACAAGGACATCCATGTAAATGAATATGTCAGAAGCTCTTCTGAAACTGTACTTGGACTATTGAAAATGTATCTTACAAGTATCTGGTAAGTTCCAATAATAACCATAAATGCAAAAAGTAATATACATACAATTCTTATTACTTTATTCATAACATTTCTTATATTATCTAATATAGCCATTACTTTTTCTCCCCTACTCTTTTATTTACTTCCTGAATATGATTATATATATCAACTATTGAAGGATTTTTCTTAATCATATCCTGCTGCATATTTTTAACCTTTTCTTTAAAAGGTGTGATATCTGGATATATAAACTCAACTCCCATTTCATTCTGGGCAATATTCTTAGCTTCCTCAACGCACTTGTCCCACTCTACAAGTTCGACCTCTGTAGACTTTAAGGCAGCTTCCTTAAACACCTTTAATTCATCTTCATCAAGTCCCTGAATAAACTTAAGATTAGCTACAAGCATATCTGGTATAATCTGGTGCATATTATAAGTGTAATACTTTGCAACCTCACCATGTTTATTGTTAGTCAATGCAAGCTCGTTATTCTCTGCACCGTCTATTACACCCTGCTGGATAGCTGTATACACTTCACCAAAACTCATAGGAGAGGCAGCAGCTCCGAATGCCTGCATCATCGCTACACTTGCAGGACTCTGCTGTACTCTTATCTTCATTCCAGAAAGGTCTGCCGGTGTATTTATTGCCTTCTTGCCATAGAAATTTCTTGTTCCGGCATTATACCATGTAAGAACCCTGAAACCGGAAGAATCTGTTGATTCATATATATTTTCCATATAATCTGTATCCTGCATTACCGCCTTATAGCTTTCAATCGAATCAAAAAGATATGGCATACTGAACACTTCATATACATCTGCAAATGTTTCAAGATTAGCTGTACCTGCAACTGCGAAATCAATAGCTCCTGTCTGTGTAAGCTCTATTGTTTTCTGTATTGAACCTAATAATTCATTTGGAAATATCTGGACTTCATATTTATCGCCAAGTCTTTCCTCAACATATTCCTTAAAAGCAACAAGCCCAAGGTATTCCGGATGTGTTTCCGACTGCGCTATCGCTATTCTTACTATACGTTTTCCATTATTTACTGACAGATTACAACCAAATAATCCAACTGTCATAACTACACATAACATAAGTATAGTGCAGCACCTAATTGTTTTTTTTAGCATTTCCTTTCTCCTCGCTTTGTCCTTAATGTAATTATTAACATTAATTATTAATGTTTTTATTAAAACCGGTTTTGTTCTATGCTTATATAATAAAAGCAATAACACTTTTTTTATACAGTAAATGTTTGTCATTGAAGGGGATTTTTTTGTTGTAATATAATATTTTTCACAATGTATTGATAATTATTTTGTGCAAAATTCATATATATTAAAATAAAACAGCTCGTGTCAGATATCAAATCTACTTGATATCTGCACGAGCTGTTTTTTATATTTATACAATACATTACAAATCTTCCCGATACTTTGAAGGTATTTCTCCAACTATACGTTTAAATATCCTGGCAAAATAATTAGAATCTGTATACCCTACCATTCTACTTATATCCTTGATACTTTTATTGGTATTGCAAAGAAGCTCCTTTGCTTTTTTAATCCGGTATTCTGTAAGATAAGCCGTAAAATTCTGATTGAAATATTGTTTAAACAACTTGCTGAAGTATGCATCTGAATATCCCATTTCTTCTGCGGCTTCCTGCATTGTTATATCATATATATAATTATTTTCTACATATTCCCTTAAATATTTAATAGTTGTCTGCTCATCGGAATTTCTTACATTATCTACAATTCTTTTTGGTATGTCATCTTTTTTATTTTTTTCTATGACATATTTATTGCTGTTATTATAACTATTTGCCTCATTATACTTATTATCAGCAGATATAATAAATTGTCCTAGAACCTTTTCTTCTTTTTCCTTATCAAGCTTTTGTATAGCCATATCCATAACAGCAAGCAGATCATTTATATCACATGGCTTCAAAAGATAATCAAGAGCTTTTACTTTAATTGCATTTCTTGCATATTCAAAATCATCATAGGCACTTAAGAATATAATAGAACATTTATCATCTATTCTTCGTATATATTTTGCTGCCATTACTCCATTCATTTCAGGCATGGATATATCCATGATGATAATATCATTATTATGTGTACTACACATAGCAACCGCTTCTCTTCCATTCACTGCATGATATATTTCAACCTTGTCACCGTAATATCTGTCTATCTTTTTTGCTAGAGCCATACGTTCAATCTGTTCATCATCAACTAATAACACTCTATACATATACACTTCACCCAATCAATATTATTTATCAATATTATCGCTGCAATTATTAAAAAATATTTGTATAACTGTTCCATGTTCTTTTATACTGTAAATATTTATACCACTATTATTGTACATACCTTTTATTCGATATGCAATATTTCCTATACCTACCCCAACAGTTTTTCTGTTTATTTTATCATCATCAGGATTATTATCATCATTTTTAGTATTAATTAATGCATTGGTATCAGAAGACGCAAATATATTATCCAGATATTTTCTTATGCTTTCTAATTTAGCTTCTGATATTCCGATACCTGTATCTGCTATTGATAACCATGTTTTACCATTCTTTTTAAAGCAACGTACATATATCAGACCTCCCTTTGAAGAAGGTGTTAATCCATGTATAATCGCATTTTCAATAAGAGGTTGTAAAACAAAGGCTGGTATAAGCTCATCCAAACAATTCTTATCTATATCACACATATATTTTATACGTTGTCCAAACCTCATCTGCTGCAAATACATATAATCATCCATTATCTTTATTTCCTGCTCTAAAGGCATTATGGAATTTTGGGTTTTAAGATTGTATCTGAAAAGACGGCTTAGTGTATTTATCATCTTCTCCGTCGTTGCAGCATCTTCAATCTCTGCAGTTCCTGCAATGAGATTTAAGGTATTAAAAAGAAAATGTGGATTAATCTGATTTTTAAGCATCTCAAAATGCATGTGTTCAAGCTGTTGTTCAACCATATGTTTTTCTTTTAGCGTAATGATATAATTCTTTGTTGAATGTTTCATTGCTGTAAATTCTTTTATCAGGATTGAAATTTCATCATTTCCTTTTATAACTATATCATTTCCCGAATAATCATTCAGACTTATTCTTCTGGCTTCATCAGATAATTTTAACACCGGTTTAATTATGTTTGAATTTATAAAAGCTTTCATCCATACAAATAAACCTATTACTGTAAATGCAATAATAATACATATACCTGGTATAATATAAAATAAATTTCTCTGGTTATTGTATTGGTCATTTCCAAGAGTTACAGTTATGTTTTCATACTTTTTTACATAACTTTCAAGATAATCCTGAGCTTTATAGCAATTATCTATGGCATACATATAATCCTGTTCACTAAGATTAGAATCCACAATATTATTATATATATTATCATAGCTGCAATAAGTATTATGTATGGACTGAATAATAATATATTGTTCCTCATTCATTGAGTTATAATCAGCTGGGATTTCGTCAAGAATTCTTTTTGTGTTATTTCTGGCTTCACTAATCTGTTCTGACAATATTTCCTGCTCACCCTCAAAATATAGTTTTAACAGATTACGCTCCTTAGTTACAGCATTGTATAGTTCCAGAGCCGTATTATTACTATCCAATGTATCTGTTAATATATCTATTCCTTTTATAGAAAGTAATATTCCAAACATAAGCATTGCTGCAATAACAATACTGCTTATTGTGTATACATACTGGAGTTTCTTTTTCAATGACATATTTATTCCTGATTTCTTTTGATTTTTTCGACTACATCCATATATTCTGAACAATATTTATCATATATTGGCTGTAATCTATCTCTTAGTTGTTTTCTCTCATTTTCGTTTACTTCAGTTACTGTTATATTTTTATCTTCTATCGTTTTTACAGCCGCTTCCTCAGTATCCTTCCATATATTTTTTTCGTATGCTGCTGATTCCTTAGCACACTCTGATATTATAATTTTATCTTCATCAGTTAATTTATTCCATGTATATCCTGATACAAGCTGCACCTCTGGAATTCTTGTATGTTCATCAAGAATGCAATATTTTGCCTGTTCATAATGCTTAGAATATATATATGTTACAAGACTGTTTTCTGCACCATCTATTTTTCCTGTCTGAAGTCCCTTATAAACCTCTGAATATATCATTTTAACAGGATGGATTTCTAACATTTCTATTATTTCCGACATAAGCTCTGATTCCTGAACTCTTATATTTAAACCAGACAAATCCTGTATATTCATAACAGGTTTTACGGAATAAAAACTTCTGGCTCCTGCATCATACCATGATAATGTTTTAATACCGAGATTACTTTCATCAATAGCGGTTATAAACTGTAATCCCTCGTCACCATTTAACACATCCCACATATCCTGCGCATCTGAATATAAAAATGGCATCTGGATAACCTTTAATTCTGGAATATCATCTGATATTGATGCTACGGAAACTCTTGAAAAGTCAATTCCACCAAACTTAAGCTGTTCAATAACAGACTTTTCATCCCCAAGTTCTCCATTACATTTAACAATAATCTTAATTCGTCCATTAGTTTTTTCATTAACAAGACGTGCAAATTCATATGCACCTTTTGTAGTTGGATAATCTTCTACTTGGTTTTCTGCATACACCAGTGTTATTTCAGGTGTTAAAACTGGCTTTTGTGATTTATGTTGTCTTATTGACAGCAGTACTAATACAATCAATATAATTGAAATTATAACGGCTGATACAACTTTTTTATTGTTCATATTGTCTCCATTCTGAATAATAATATAGCTGATTACAATCTATCAGCTTCATTAGCAAAGCATTTATCTATATTTGAAACTACATCATAATCAATCCACCCTTTATCTGCCATATCATACAGAATGCCGCAGGCTTTATTGTGTGGCATTCCGCTTTTATAAGGACGGCTTTCTGTAAGCGCCTGATATATATCTGCACCAGCCATTATACGTTCTTCAACACCTAATTCTTCTGCTGTTTTACCAAAAGGATAACCAGTACCATCAAGTCTTTCATGATGAAAAGCCGCCCAGTCACGTATTTCATCAAAGCCGTTAATGTCTGATAATATATAGTAGGTATAAGCTGCGTGATGCTTCATAACTGAATATTCTTCATCTGTAAGCTTATCTGGCTTTTCTAATATATCATTGCCTATGGCTACCTTGCCAATATCGTGTAATGCACCTGCCAGATATATTTTCTGTGATGTTTCCTCTCCAAGCCCCATATATCCTGCAAGCTTCTTTGCTATACATGCTACACCAATAGAATGTGTACTTGTAAAGGGAGACTTATAATCTATGATTCCTGCAAAAAAACTTGCTATCTGTTTAATCTGATTAAAGCTAAGCTCCTTATTCATTCGTGGAACTTTGCTCCATAGATTCACTTCTATATTATCAGAATCAAGCTCACTAATATTATCAGGCGTGAACACCTGTAGGAATGAATCTATACATTCATTATCAACAAGCCTGCCACGCACATTTTCAAGAAAGTATTGTATTTTATTCCAGTATGGTAAGTATTTATTGGAAACAGCTTTGGAATACTTATCAGAATTAATAGAGTTACAGCAGGCCAGATCTAATATATCACACATATGTATAATTCTGGAAAACAAAGGAATTTCGTTCCATTTTTTACCAAATATTCCACTTCCATCTGCATTTTCATGGTGATAAAGAATAACATTGGTAACATCAGTATTAAATGGAAGCTCTTTTATATTCTGCTCACCAAGTATGCAATGCTGTCCTACCTGTGGAAGCTGCTTCTGATTACCATGTATATCTATATAGTTATTATGCAGTTCTTCTTTGATATATTGTGTGAGTGCATTGTCGTGCATAAGTGCACAAGCTGCCAAATCCTGCAGACTTTCATCATTAATCCCCATATTCATTGCAATACACACGCTCATATACGCAACTCGTTTAGAGTGTTTATTAGTTGAGTGTACAAGCTCTGCTTCTACGCAGTCAAGTGCATACGAACACGCACCTATTAATCCTAAGATATCTAAATACATTGAAATCTCCATTTCTATTAAAAACTATTTTATATTATTATAATACAAGAGCAGATTGCGGGAGTACATAGCATGGAACAATCCGTAGGTATCAAATTCGGTGGCTTTTGATACCAATATCATATCATATAATCAAAAAATTTTATATTTATTTTATTGACTTATTATTATGTAAAATTTATAATCCCATGAGATTAAGTCGGTGGCTTTTGACCACGGCTTAATATATATACATATATAAAAAGTAGGATACTATATGATACATTTACGTAATTCTTTTAATAAACATAATAAATATAATCACAATAAAGGTTTCTCATTAGTTGAACTCATTATTGTTATTGCCATTATGGCTGTACTTGTCGGTATACTAAGCCCTTCTTTAATTAAGCATATTCATAAAGCCAGGGTTGCCGCTGACTGGGCTAATCTTCAGAATTATTTTAATGAAATCCAGGCTGATTATACCTTAACTGGTCAGTTCAATCCAGCAGTTCCTGATATTCACGAGGATATGAACTATTATAGAAGAGAAATAAATTTCCTTGATGGCTCTAAAGCAAAACTGAAGGCCGGTTTTTATATGATTACAAAAGATATATATTCAGGTGGCTATAATATAATTTATCACTGCGATAAACATGGAGAAGGTTGTGCGTTATCTCTTGGAACCAATGTTACTTCTTAAACTTTAAAAAATATTTATAATAAAATGAGGTTGTAATTCAGGCACAAACCTGTTACAACCTCATTTTATTATAGAATTATTATAATTATCTAACTAATTCTTTAACCTTTGCAGCCTTACCTGTTCTCTGACGTAAGTAGAATAACTTAGCTCTTCTAGCCTTACCACGTCTGATAACTTCAACCTTCTCTACGATAGGTGAATGTAATGGCCATGTCTTTTCTACACCGATTCCACCAGAAATCTTTCTAACTGTAAATGTAGCACGTACTCCTGTACCCTGCTTCTTTAAAACAGTTCCTTCAAATACCTGGATTCTTTCACGGTTTCCTTCCTTAATCTTAGCAGATACTCTTACAGTATCACCAACATTGAAAGCTGGTACTTCAGCCTTAAGCTGAGCATCTTCGATGTTCTTAATAATTGTATTCATGTGTGACCTCCTTATTATTTCGACATTCTTAATGTGACCGGCACAACAGAGGACTGTCTCTTTTCACAACTTGATAAGAATAACATATACTAAATAAATATGCAAGTATTAATTTCATAAAAATATGCAATAAAAATATGCAATCTTAATTTCAATAAAATATTTCGTTGTGAATTCTGCTTTAGCTAATATCAAGAAGACCCTTTAACACATGTACTGTAACTGTTTTATTGTCAAGATCATGTGCAAGTATACATTCATCAATAACCGGAAGATAATATACTCTGCCACCAGGGGCTGTGACCTCATACACATTATTAGCTCCTGTTTCTATAACATCAGTAAGCTTTCCAAGAGTATTCCCTTCATCTGTAACAACAGTAAGTCCGATAAGATCACATATGAAATATTCACCTGGTTCACATTTAACAGCATTATCTCTTGTTACAAGCAGGTCGCACTTTGTATAAATCTCAATATCATTAATATTATCAAATTCTTTAAATTTCAGTATAACAAACTGTTTAAAAAACTTTACCGACTGTACAGTAACATTTATATTTCCACGTTTTCCAGCAATTACACATTCTTTTAATTTTTTAAACCTTGCAGGATCGTCTGTAGTAGGAAACACTTTAACCTCTCCTTTTATTCCGTGAGTTGATGTAATCACACCTACTCTTAACATATCTTCGTTCATAAAATTCCTCTTTTCTGTGCACATATTTATGTATGCGGGTATGTGGCAAGGTGCACTCAGACCTAATCCCGTGTTTTGATAATTCTGCTTTGATGACATGTAAAATATATTATCTGATAACTATCGGATAGTATATTTAAAAGTGCTTTAGCACCATTTATGATGTTATCATCCATATTAACAAAAGGATCATCCATGATTATAAATGGTTTATCATCCTTATACATAGCATTAATAAATGAAAGTCTTAAACATAAGCTGGCTATATCCTTTGAACCCGAACTAAAAAAACGAAGCTCTCTTTCCTGTCCATATTCATTCGTAAGCAGTCTGTTATTAACATCAATACTATACTTGTCGTGGAAGTCCGTTGCATTGTTACATATATCAATATATTCATTAAATTTATTTTTAACTGAAACCTGATATTTACATGAAAACGATATTCTGGCCTTTATAAGATATTCTCTTGACAGTTTCAGATTGTTATATTTTTTCAGTCGAATTTCATAATCCTCCATAAGTTCCGAAAGTATATTATTTTTATCTGTAAGCTCATCAAGTTTATCTTGATATATACTTAATTGTGTGCTATATCCAGCTATATTATCGTTATGCTGCTTGAGTTTTTTTTCTATATCATCCAGCCTGCTGTTAAGCATAGACACATTTTCAGTATGTTCAAGATTAGTATTTGATACTTGTTCTATGATTTTACCTATATCATTATGCTGGCTTTCAAATGTATTAAATATATTATATGCATAATCATATTCTTTTCTTATATGTCCGATTATTTCAATATCCTGCTTCATTTTATAAAGGCAGTTATTACACTCTTTTATAAGCAGTATAATATCCTGCTTCTTTTTATCATCATTTATAATATCAGCCAGTTCTTGTGGCATATAATTCTCAAAGCTTGATATAAAACTGCATATATTCCTGACATATCCACTTATACCAGCTTGCTTATACTGGATATTATACTTATCTATCTGTTGGACGATTCTTTCATATTCATACAATCTGTTATCTATTGTTGACAGTGTATATACTACATCAGGATCAAAACTAATATCGTGTGCATCAAGCCATTCTTTTATAAGTAAATACTGCTTTTTATAATCGTTTTTTAATTCATTAATAGGTGCATGAATATGTTTACTGCTTCCAGTTTTTTCATTTTTATTATACACTATTCCGGCAATTATTAATATTATTCCTATTGGTATCAGCAATACACCGGTACCAGTTATAGCACCAACTATAATAGAAAGCAGACCGGCTGCTATAGCTGCTATTAAAAGAATGTTTCTATATTTATCTGCAACAGATAATTCACTTTGTATCTCAGACTTTAATGTGTTCAGATGTTTTATGTTATCTATCTGTTCCTTAAGCTCATGATGCGAATAACAAGACACCGATGCTTTAAGTTCATGCAGCCTGTCATACTGTGTCTTATTAGGCTCTAGTTCTTTTAGCTGGCTGTATTTATCAAGTATCCTGTCTGCATATTGTATTTTCATACAAACATCATTAATATCTGGAAGCCTGCCATATTCTTCAAGCTTTTCTTCATAGGCTTGTCTTTTTTCTTCAAGCTGTCTGCTATATATATTATATTGCTTTAAAATGCTTTGCATTTCATTGTAATAGCTTGCCTTATCTAGTTCTTCTTTTATATGCTGTTTTTGCAAAGATAGCTTTTCCATAAGTTTTTCTGTATCTTTTATATGTCTTATAGTTGTGTCTATACTATCTTCTAATACTGGCATTTCTTTTAACTGTGCCTGTATTTGATTAAGCTTGTCCTTCTGCTTATAAAGTTCACCTGTTTTTCTGTCAGGACTTAAGGCATTAAGCTTATCATCCATGCTTTTAATAACCTTGTCAAAGTTATTTATATCCTCTGTATCTGACTGTTCATCTCCAAGAAGCGCTTCGATATCACCGGTGCTTTCTGTTATACAGTTATTTTCGTATATACATAAGGTCTTTTTAAATGTGCTGCTGTCTATTTTAAAGATTTCATATCCAATATTGGAGCTATAATCTAAAGAAACTAACATTGTTCTTTGGTCAACAAGGCGGAATGTATCATCTTTATCTTTTGCTTCAAATGTTCTATATATCGTATATCGTTTATCATCAAGACAGAATGTTATATTACCACCATATATTCCGCCATTCCACGGCTTATAACGTTTTCTCTCATTTTCATAGGAATCTCTTTTAGAGGAATTATCAAAGCCATAAAACATGACTTTAATAAATGCAGTAAGTGTACTTTTCCCCCATCCGTTTTTTTCTATCAACTGATTAAGTCCATTATCAAAGCTCATATCAAGGTTATTAAATTTGCCAAAATTATCTATATGCAGACTTACTAATTTCATATATATTCCTCTCCTGTTAAAGCTTTGATTCCAATCGCTATAATAGCAGCTTTAGTGTCATCATCCAGCGCATCATCAGCTTTCACAAGCCGTACAAGCTCTCCTTTTACAGAATTCTCATATAGAAAATTATCGTAATCTATTTTTATTCCAGAATGGTCATACAACTTAAAATAATAATATTTGTCACAAAACATCATTGTAATATATTCTATATTTTTTTCACAGTTTACATTTATATTACCTGTAAGCACAACTTTAATCATACTTGAACTGCTATAATGCTTCATATCAAGTGCATGCTGTATGTTATTAATTATTTCAGATGAATTCAGGCATTCTGATATATCTACGTCTATTTCATACAGGCATCTTGAAGCTGCCTGTATCATTTCGTGGCTTGTAAGTGTATTATTGTTTACATCTATAACAACAAAGCCATGTTCACCACATTCGTCAAAGCCCCTGCCTTCAATGCAGCCTGGATAACAGTAAATTCCCCTTGCATCAAGCTTTTCTTTCTTATATGAGTGTACATGTCCAAGTGCAAGATAGTCTATCCCTTTATTCTTAAGAAGTCTGATTGATATGCTCTGATATTCATTTCTGCTTTTAGTCTGTGCTTCCTGACCATGCAGCATGACTATGTTAAAGCAGTTATTGTCAAGAATAAGAGAATTGTATATAATGTCGGAATTATCCGCTGTAAGTTCTATGCCACTAATAACTATTTTGTTATTATCTTTTTCAGAAGTAATTTTATATTCTGTCCATTCTGTACCGAACAGTTTTAAATTATCTGGAATCTTATTCATTCCAATAAACATACTTTCAGCATCATGATTTCCCTTAAGATAATAAAATATAATATCTTGATTATCAGTAACTGCTGTTAAAAAAACATTGCGTGCAGTAGATGATATGTTTTTCTTGTCATACAGATCTCCAGATATAAGAATATGATGTACATCATTTTCCTTTGCATATGTAATCATCCTTTGAAATGTCACTAACAGCTCTGTCCTTCGTTCTTTTGCTTTTTCTTTAGTAAGATTACTTGTCATATCAGAATCCAGATGCAGATCTGCACAGTGTATCAGCTTCATAATAATATTATTCTCCTATACTTCTTATTTCATCATTATATTAACATATGCCGAACATATTTTCTAGTACGTTATTTTGAAAACGATGTACTAGAAAATATGATACTATATGCATCTGGTGTTTTACTGCAAATATTAATAACAAAAATGAGCCACTATACTTAAAAAGTATAATGACTCATAACAGTGCATTAATTGTCTATCTCTACAATGACCTTTTTATCAGTCTTAGATGCGGCTGCAGATACAACAGCTCTAATAGACTTTGCAATTCTTCCGGATTTACCGATCACCTTACCAATATCTGATGAAGCAACCTTTAAATTTACGACAATTGCTTTATCTTTCTGTGTTTCTGTTACTACAACCTCATCCGGATTATCAACTAGTGCTTTAGCGATAACTTCCACTAACTGTTTCATAGCTAAATACCTCCACTAGTCTTATTTTTCGATACCTGCCATCTTGAAAAGCTTTCCAACTACTTCTGTAGGCTGAGCTCCGTTAGCTAACCACTTCTTAGCGAGTTCTGCATCAACGTTAAGCTTGCATGGATCGTAATTAGGATCATAAGTACCGATTTCTTCAATAAATCTACCATTTCTTGGAGATCTTGAATCTGCTACGATAATTCTATAGAAAGGAGACTTCTTCTCACCTAATCTCTTTAATCTAATCTTTACTGCCATTACTGTTTCACCTCCTGTAAATCTTTCATAATAATATATATGTTAAAAAGGTAATTTAAAACGTCCCTTTTTAGCACCTTTCATCATACCAGGCATCTGTTTCATCATCTTTTTCATCTGTTCAAACTGCTTGATGAGCCTGTTTACTTCACTGATATTAACACCAGCACCTCTTGCAATCCTGTTTTTTCTTGATGGATTGATAATATCAGGATTTTTTCTTTCCTTAGCTGTCATTGACTGTATGATAGCTTCTGTTCTTTTAAGATTAGCTTCTGCTTCATCTTCATCAGGCATCTGAAGATTCTTCATGTTGCCACCAAGTCCCATGCCTGGAAGCATACTCATAATAGAACCTATACCACCCATATTTCTTATCTGACCCATATACTCAAGGAAATCATCAAAATCAAACTCTGCTTTCTTAAGCTTAGCTTCCATCTCCTTAGCTTTGTCAGCATCAATCTGTGCTTCTGCCTTTTCAATAAGTGTAAGGACATCTCCCATTCCAAGAATTCTTGATGCCATACGGTCCGGGTAAAACTGCTCAAGATCTGATAACTTTTCACCCATACCTACATAGAGGATAGGCTTTCCTGTAACAGCCTTGATTGAAAGTGCAGCACCACCTCTTGTATCGCCATCTAACTTAGTAAGAATAACTCCATCAATCCCAACCTTTTCGTTAAATGAAGCAGCAACATTGACAGCATCCTGACCTGTCATAGAGTCAACTACCAGTATAGTCTGGTCAACTTCAACTTCATTCTTTATATTGATAAGCTCTTCCATCATATTCTCATCAACATGAAGACGACCAGCAGTATCAAGAATAACGATATTGAAATTATTATCCTTAGCATGTGCTATAGATGCCTTGGCAATATCAACCGGATTATGACCTGTTCCCATAGAGAACACTTCAACTCCCTGTTTATTGCCGTTTATAGTTAACTGCTCAATAGCAGCTGGCCTGTAAACATCACATGCAACAAGTAAAGGCTTTTTACCTTTTTCCTTAAATTTACCAGCAAGCTTTGCAGTTGTTGTTGTCTTACCTGCACCCTGAAGACCTGCCATCATAATAACCGTAATCTCGTTACCAGATTTCAGCTTAATCTCAGTAGTTTCAGAACCCATAAGAGATATCATCTCTTCGTTAACAATCTTTATAACCATCTGACCAGGTGTAAGACTTGACATAACATCCTGTCCAATAGCACGCTCCTCGACTGACTTGATAAAGTTCTTAACGACTTTAAAGTTAACATCAGCTTCAAGTAATGCCATCTTGACTTCCTTGAGTGCTGCCTTGACATCAGCTTCAGAAAGGCGGCCTTTACCTCGAAGATTCTTAAATATATTCTGAAGTTTATCTGAAAGACTGTCAAATGCCATATATGACCTCCAATGTATGATTAATAATCTTCGATAATTTCTTTAGAGAGCTTCTTAATCTCATGGATGTAACTCATATCCTCATCCTTGATATATGCATCAACAAGCTCGTCTATTCTTGTAATCTTTGCTTTAGTATCCATAAACTTTTCGACCAGATGAAGCTTTGCCTCATATCCATCAAGTGTGTTAGATACTCTTTTTATAAGATCATGAACACCCTGTCTTGATATTCCATATTCATCTGCAATCTCACTTAAGGATAAATCATTGAACACGGCATCCTCATAAACACCCCGCTGATGTTCATTAAGTAACTCGCCATAAAAATCATATAACAATGTCTGTTCTACAATACGTTCCACAATGCACCTTAACTTTCCAGCTCATAAATATTCTTAAGCCTTGAGTATAATATCATGGTACTAAAAAAGTGTCAAGTACTTTTACTTGACACTTTTAAAAAATTTAAATAATGATGTCAGGAGCAGACACTATTATATGTTTACCTTTACTAATCTAGGTCTTAATCCATTCTTTTCAAGCTCTGACACTATCTGTTCTTTATGCTCATGTCCAAATGCTTCTATTGTAATCCTTAACTCAACAGTAGCCTTTCTGTTGATACTTACAAACTGGTTGTGATCAAGCTTGATTACGTTACCATTGGCATCAGCAATTATTTTTGCAACCTTAACAAGTTCACCTGGCTTATCTGGAAGAAGAACTGATACTGTAAAGATTCTGCTTCTTTGAACAAGTCCCTGCTGGACTACTGATGACATAGTAATGACATCCATATTACCACCTGAAAGGATAGAAACAATTTTCTTATCTTTATCCTTAATCTGCTTTAATGCTGCAACTGTAAGAAGACCAGAATTTTCAACTATCATCTTATGATTCTCAACCATATCAAGGAAAGATACGATTAAATCCTCATCCGGAACTGTGATTATATCATCAAGATTCTTCTGAAGGTATGGGAACAGCTTGCTTCCAGGAGTCTTAACAGCTGTACCATCAGCAATAGTGCTTACAGTTGGAAGTGTTGTTACCTTTCCAGCCTTTATAGAAGCCTGAAGACAGTTAGCACCTGCTGGCTCAACACCAATAACCTTTATATTAGGATTAAGAAGCTTGGCAAGTGTAGAAACACCTGTGGCAAGTCCGCCGCCACCTACTGGTACAAGTATGTAATCTACTGTTGGAAGCTCTTTTATAATCTCCATAGCGATAGAACCCTGACCTGTTGCAACATCAAGGTCATCAAAAGGATGAACAAAAGTAAGTCCTTTTTCTTCAGCTAACTTAAGAGCATACTCGCACGCTTCATCATAAACATCACCATATAACACAACTTCTGCACCATAACTTTTTGTTCTGTTTACCTTTATAAGCGGTGTTGTTGTTGGCATAACAACCGTTGCCTTAACACCATACTTCTTAGCTGCAAATGCAACACCCTGTGCATGATTACCTGCTGAAGCTGTTATAAGACCTTTTTTACGAGCTTCTTCTGACATAGTGCTTATCTTATAATAAGCTCCTCGAACCTTATAAGCACCTGTGTACTGCATATTTTCAGGCTTTAAATATACTTTGTTGCCTGTCTGGTTACTAAAATATTCGCTGTATACAAGATTAGTTGGAAGTGTGGCTTCCTTTACCTTTTCAGCAGCTTCTTCGAATTTCTTAAGTGTTAATTCTTCCATTATTACTTATATAGTGCTATCGCAATAAATGTATATCATACAAATGCATAAAACAACGCATTATTCTATATATACTAAAAATCCCATTATACCACGACAGTACTTTCCTTTCCTGAATTTTATAAAATGATATGAATGTCAAAATAAAATTCTGACATTTTATATATTATTCCTATTATCGTAATCATTCAAGTTTTTTATATAATATTTAATAAATAATTTGATGATATTATTCCTGCTCTTCATCCTCATCATCTGTCGCAACATCAAATAATGCATTAACAAATGTATCAGAATCAAACTTCTGGAGATCTTCAACCTTTTCACCAACACCAACATACTTAACTGGTATCCCAAATTCAGCCTGGATAGCAACTGCAATGCCACCTTTAGCTGTACCATCCATCTTAGTAAGTATGATACCTGTTATGTTTGTTACATCATTGAATTCTCTTAGCTGTGAAAGAGCATTCTGTCCTGTTGTTGCATCAAGCACAATAAGATTTTCCCTGTAAGCATCTGAATATTCTCTTTCTATAACACGGTCTATCTTTCTTAACTCTTCCATAAGATTCTTTTTGTTCTGAAGTCTTCCTGCTGTATCACACAACAGAACATCTGCATGTCTTGCCTTTGCAGCTGCTATTGAATCATATATAACGGCGGCAGGGTCAGAGCCTTCACTTTGAGCAATAATATCTACTCCGACTCTGTTAGACCATTCTGTAAGCTGTTCTATAGCTGCTGCTCTGAAGGTATCAGCTGCAGCCATGATAACCTTTTTATTCTGCGCCTTTAAATGTCCCGCAAGCTTACCTACTGATGTTGTTTTACCAACACCATTAACACCTATAAGCATGACTATTGACTTCTGATTCTCAAAGTCATATGCATTAGGACCAAGATTCATCTTTTCACGGATTGTGTCAATAAGTAACTGCTTGCAATCCTTAGGATCCTTAATCTTGTTTTCTTTAACCTTAGATTTTAATTCTTCTATAATTTCGTCTGTTGCTCTTACACCGATATCTCCCATAATAAGTGTTTCTTCAAGTTCTTCATAAAAATCATCATCTATTGAAGAAAAACCACTAAATATATTATCAATACCTGACACTATATTATTACGTGTCTTTGTAAGACCCTCTTTTAATTTACTAAAAAGTCCCATATACATCCTCTCTTTCTTAATCAATATATTTTCTACGATTCTTTTTTCCTGTCATTAAGATCATTTTCTATAAGATCAACCGATACAAGCGTAGATACACCCTTTTCCTGCATGGTTATACCATACAATCTGTCAGCTGCTGACATTGTACCACGTCTGTGAGTGATAACAATGAACTGTGTATGTTTTGTCAGCTTATGAAGATAATTAGCATATCTTCCAACATTTGAATCATCAAGTGCCGCTTCTATTTCATCAAGAAGACAGAATGGAGAAGGTTTTAGATTCTGTATTGCAAAAAGAAGTGCAATAGCGGTAAGCGCTTTTTCTCCACCCGATAACTGCATCATATTCTGAAGCTTCTTTCCAGGTGGCTGGGATATTATAAGAATACCAGCTTCAAGAATATCTTCTCCTTCTACAAGCTCTATTGTTCCTCTGCCTCCACCAAAAAGTTCCTTGAACACTTTATCAAATTCAACCTTTATTTCTTCAAACTTAGCAGTAAACTGCGTTCTCATGCCTTCATCAAGTTCTTCAATAACCTTCATAAGTGATTCTTCTGCTTCAATCATATCATCATGCTGTGTCTTCATGAATTCATATCTTTCACTTACTGACTTATATTCTTCGATAGCATTTACATTGACATCTCCAAGTTTCTTGATTGCAGCTTTTAATATGTTAATCTGCTTTCTTATATCGTTAATATTATTAAGCTCATCGCTCTTTAACTCAAGAGCATAACTATATGTAAGCTCATATTCATTCCACATATAATCTACAAGTGAGTCATAAGATTCTTCAAGTCTGTCATACTGGTTATGAAGTCTCATACTATCTTTTTCAAGAAGAATTATTTTTTCATTTAATTCTTCACGTTTCTTAAAGAACTCTTTATGACTTGCATTAACCTTTTCTTTGGCTGCTCTTAAATCTTCAAGTTTTTCACCTATAGCTGTTATTTTTCTTTCGGACTCTTCTATAGAATTCTTAACAAGCTCTATATCAGCCTGCTTAGCTGATACAAGTTCTTTTGTTTCACCTATCTTTTCCTGTATAGAAGTTTTTTCTTCTTCAAGATTATCCAGCTCTTTACATAGTCTTTCTATATTCTCATTGATAAATGAGGCTTTCTGCTCTATAGATGAATGTGATATTTTCAGATTCTCTATTTTCAGTGCAACAGCTGCTTCCTCTGATTTTTTTGCTTCAAGAGTTTTGCCAAGATTCTCTATCTCTTTTCTGGCTGCCTCGTTCTGATTGTCAAGCAGATTAAGATTACCACTGACCTGATTCCTGCTTTCACTTATCTTTAAGATTTCAGAATCAATAGATGCCTGTTCTTTTATAGCATCGCCATATGAAGCAATAATCTCTGACAGCTTAAGATCTGCCTGCTTAAGATTAACGTCTATAGTATTCTTTCTGATATGAGTTTCTCTTAACAGCTTATTATAAGAATCAAGTGCCTCGCGGTACTTTGCAACCTGATTCCTTAAATCAGCAACAGCTGCCTTCTCTTGTGTTATCTGTTTATTAGTATTAGATACAGACTGTTTTAATTCTTCTATTTCTCTTCTACGTCCAAGAAGATTGCTGGAATTTCTAAATGCACCACCAGTCATTGAACCACCTGGGTTTAGCTGTTCACCTTCAAGTGTTACGATTCTGAGCGTGTATTTATATTTTTTAGCGATCAGAAGTGCATTATCAATATTATCAACAACAAGAATACGTCCAAGAAGATACTTAGCAAGTCCTTCATACTCGAAAGAAACACGTACAAGGTTACTTGCCACACCTATAACACCTTTTTCATTTATACACGCTTCATTTTCTAACGTATTTCTGGCATGTATGGCATTCAAAGGTAAAAATGTAGCACGTCCAAGCTTATTCTGTTTCAGATAACCTATAAGTTCTTTTGCTGTAGATTCCTTATCTGTAACTATATTCTGGATTGTTCCTCCAAGTGCAGTTTCTATAGCTGTTTCATACTGTTTCTCAACCTTTACTATATCAGCAATAACACCAAGAATACCAGGATTGCTATCCTTTAATTCCATGATTTTTTTTATGCTGTTACCATAACCATCATATCTTTCTGTAATATTTATTAAAGATTCAAGACGTGACTTTTCTCTATGATAGTTTTGTGTCAGCTTATCAAGTTCACTATTTTTTTCAGCGATTTCAGCTTTCAGCTGTGTTACTGACGTGTTACTTTCTTCGATCGAATTATTAATATCTTCAAGCTTTCCAACAGCATTATCAAGCTCTGCTGTAAGAGACTTAATAACCTGTTTCTGTGCACTTTCATCACTCTTGCCTTTGATAATATGACTTGTAAGCTCAGATTTTTTTATTTCCAGCTGTTCAAGCATAGTAACAAACTTCTGATTTTCAGCCTTGATAGTAGACTGCTCTGTCAGGTTATCATAGATGCTGTTCTGACGATTATCAATCTGTCCAGATATTCCTTCAATCTCAGCGTTAAGAGCCTTAGCTGTATCATTAATAGCCGCTAACTTATCATTATACTCTGAAAGTTCTGTGTTAAGGTCATTATACTGCTCCCTCAGCTCTTTAACTGAGTTATTCTTATTCTGCTTGTCCTTTTCAATATCCAGTAATCTTTCAGAATGAAGCTGCTTATTAGCGTTAAATGTCTTTATCTGTTCTGTAAATACATTTATCTCTCCCTGAAGCTTCTGGTTTTCAAGTTCCAGAGCTGATACAGTCTGACTGTTTTCGTCTATCTGGGCATTAATATCATTAAGCTGATTTTCTGCTGTTTCATATTCAGATTTTGTATTATCATATTCAGATTTAGAATCTTCTAAATCATCATCTACTATTTTCAGTCTGCCATTAAGCTCTGCCGTTTCCTTCCTTATTCTGTCAGTTTCAAGTAAAAATGCATTAACATCATATTTTTTAAGATCTGTTTTATAGTTAAGGTATTCCTTTGCTTTTTCTGACTGTTGCTTTAATGGACCAACCTGTTTCTCAAGTTCGGACAAAATATCGTTAACTCTGACAAGATTACTTCTTTCATTTTCAAGCTTCTTTATCGCAGCTGACTTTCGTCTCTTAAACTTAACAATACCAGCCGCCTCATCAAAAAGCTCTCTTCTCTCATCTGGTTTTCCGCTAAGAATCTTATCTATCTGACCCTGTCCTATAATAGAATAACCTTCTTTACCAATACCTGTATCATAAAACATTTCTGTGACATCTCTAAGTCTGCAGGAATGTCCATTAATCTTATATTCACTTTCACCAGAGCGGTAAACTCTTCTTGACACAGTTACTTCATCGTATTCTACAGGCAATGCATGATCACTGTTGTCAAGAGTTATAGCAACATATGCAAAACCAACCGGCTTTCTGTTCTGAGTACCAGCAAATATAACATCTTCCATTTTAGCACCACGCAGCTGTTTGGCACTCTGTTCACCAAGAACCCATCTTACTGCATCGGCAACATTACTTTTACCAGAGCCATTCGGTCCTACAATACCTGTAATTCCGTTATGGAAATCAAACACTATCTTGTTAGCAAAGGACTTAAACCCCTGAACCTCTATACTCTTTAAATACATATTTTATTTATTATTCCTTTTCCATTAATTACATTATGCCTGTCCATGCTTCTTAAGATATACGAGTGCTTCATATGCAGCTCTCTGTTCGGCATGTTTTTTTGTATGTCCGTTTGCCGTTACTTCAAACATACCTTCAACATAAGCTTTTGCAATAAAGTTCTTATCATGTTCAGGACCAGTCTCATCAATTATCTCATATACCACTTCTTTATGAGCTGCCTGGACAACTTCCTGTAAAATAGTTTTGCTATCATAAAAGAGTTGCTTGTTTTCAAGATCATTAAGAATAAATGATGTTACGAATTCTTTTGCATTAGCAAAACCACCATCCAGGTATATTGCACCTATAACTGCCTCACATGCATCCGATATAATAGAATCTCTCTTTCTTCCACCAGTGAGTTCTTCACCCTTACCAAGCATGACAAACTTATCTAATCCTATAGCTCTTGCACATATGGCAAGTGTTGGTTCGCACACTATACTTGCACGTAATCTTGTCATCCTTCCTTCATCCATATCAGCATAATTCTTATATATATAATCACTTGATGTAAGTTCAAGAACGGCATCACCTAAAAACTCAAGACGTTCATTATCTTTATACTTTTTAATACATTTCTCATTAGCATATGAGCTATGTGTGAGTGCATTCTTAAGAAGATCTATATTCTCGAATTCATAATGTATTGTCTGCATTAATTCTGATAAATTCTTATTATGCATATATTTTTCCTTTCATCATATAGTTGACACATAAGTATAAAAATGCCGCCTCGCCTGCATGTTATGCAGTGATACTTGGCGGCACTCCATATCTGTTATTATCCTGATTATTTAGCAAGAGCTGCCTGAATCTGTGACACAGCATCACCAACTGTTGTTATATGTTCTGCTGCATCATCTGGAATCTGAATCTCAAACTGATCTTCTATCTCTGTGATAATCTGAAATACATCAAGTGAATCAGCCTTAAGATCATCAACAAAAGTAGATTCAGGTGTGATTTTATCCTCACTGATATTTAGAACATCTGCGATAATTCTCTGTAACTTCTGAAACTCCATATTATTCCTCCATTCCCGCCTGTTTATATCTTATTTTCAGGCTTATATTTAATCATTCATATATTTTATACATTTACTTTTCGGATTCTGTATCTGTGTGTGGCATATTAGCAAGTGATTCAACTATCTTTTCATTGATATTGCTTTTTGAAAATGTAACACACTGCAGAACGGAATTCTTAATCTCTTTAGCCTTAGAACTTCCATGTGTTTTAACAACCAGTCTGTTAAGTCCGATAAGAGGTGCTCCACCATATTCAGATGCATCCATAGTCTTTAATGTATCTTTAAGTGCTCCCTTTACAAGTAATGCTCCTATCTTAGATTTAAGCGTTGAATAAAAAGCCCCTTTTATCTTAGAAATAAGAGTTCCAGCAAGTCCCTCATATAGCTTAAGTATTACATTTCCAACAAACGCATCACATACTATAACATCTGCACCACTTCGTGGAATCTCTCTTGCTTCAATACTTCCAATAAAATTAATATCGTCGCATGCCTTAAGAAGTGGATATGTTTCTTTTACCAGCTGATTACCTTTCTCTTCCTCGAGTCCGACATTAACAATAGCTACACGTGGGTTCTTTATACCTACACAATTCTCCATATATATAGAGCCCATCTTAGCCCACTGTACTAAAAAATCAGGTCTTGCATCAACATTAGCTCCGCTGTCAACAATAAGTACACAGCTATTATCAGTTGGAACAATAGCTCCTATAGGAGGTCTCTCAACTCCTGGAAGGCGACCTACAATAACCTGACCTCCTACCAATACAGCTCCTGAGCTTCCTGCTGAAACGAAAGCATCTGCTTCTTTATTCTTAACCATATTAAGGCCCTTAACTATTGAAGAATCTTTCTTCCTTCTGATTGCCATGACCGGAGACTCACCAGTTTCGATGACCTCAGAAGCATTGACAACTTCTATCTGTTTTTCATTGTATGTATACTTTGCAAGCTCAGCCCTGACTACATCTTCCTGACCCACAAGATATACAAAGCATTCATTGCTTGCATTAACAGCAGCTATGGCACCTTTAACAATCTCAACTGGCGCATTATCGCCACCCATAGCATCAAGTGCAACTTTTATCATATATCTGTCCATTCCTTATATTCTATTATATGAGATAAATGCGCATCAATATATTATTTTAAAATCGTTACTTTAGTGATTCTGTCCACACTGTAACTAAACAATATACACTTCCTGCACTTATATCATAATGTATGAAAATACTTAATAAATATACTACGAAAATAAGTTTTTATCAAGGATATATTACCAGAGTTTCCATTGTAAACATATTATTTTATTTTTTTGTAAAATAATATCCGAAACAAAAAAGGCAAATCAAAGTAAAAAAAAGGGATAAAGATTATTCTCTTTATCCCTTTGAAAATATATATCGCTCTGTCTTTAATTGGGGCTACTATTAGATCATTTTAATACCTAACCCTTTAATAACACCATAATTCCATGATTTTACTGGATTAGTCTACAGAAACGATTTCTTTCTTGTTGTATGAACCACAAGCCTTGCATACTCTATGAGGCATCATTAAAGCACCACACTTGCTGCACTTTACGAGATTAGGAGCGCTCATCTTCCAATTAGCTCTTCTCTTATCTCTTCTAGCCTTTGAAGATTTATTCTTAGGACAAATTGACATTCGGTTACACCTCCTTAAAATTCTTTAAAATATCTTTGAAAACAGACATTCTTGGATCCAGGATATCCCTGTCACAACCGCATTCTCCTTTGTTCAGATTCGCACCGCAAATCAGACAAATTCCTTTGCAGTCCTCCTTACATAAGGTTTTTCCCGGCATGGATATCAGTATTTCGCCGAAAACTAACTTGTCCACGTCGAGGTTGTATCCATCAATATAGTCTTTTTCTTCTTTTGCTTCTTCCTCGGATGCATTATCATTAAAGTCAACAACCTCATCAACTGTGTAGTTAACTTTGGTATCAACCGGCTCTAAGCATCTGTCACAAGGAATACTAAGGGTAACATAAGAATCAGCCTTTATAGAAAGCTTATTCTTACCTAGCTTTTTAATGCTGACATTAAGATCAGGTTTATCAATTATATCATAATCAGATGAACCTGTACTAAATGTATTCATTTCAATATCTGCTTTATAACTCTTCTCATCCTGTGAACCGGATAAAAGCTCTCTTAAATCAATTAGCATAATTGTCTCCAATTCATACTATATATAGTGGATAAGCATAACGCTTACCACACTTTGTCTATTATACGCACCTGATATTGGTTTGTCAATAACTAATTTAATATATTTAATCGCAATATATTAAACCACAGTATATTCAACCATGATATATCCAATCGTAATATATTTAATCAATTAACATATGTCGTTAATTACTTTACAAGTGCTAATGTTTCTCTTGCGATAGCAAGCTCTTCGTTTGTAGGTATTACACAAAGCTTAACCTTTGATTCTGGTGTAGAGATGATGCCTTCAACACCGCAAGCCTTCTGTGAAGCTGCTTCATCAAGTTCAACACCAAGGAAGCCAAGATACTTGCATACCATTGGTCTTAACCAAGCTGCATTTTCACCAACACCTGCTGTAAATGTGATAGCATCAACACCGTTCATAGCTGCTGTGTAAGAACCGATGTACTTAGCTACTCTGTAAGCATAAGCTTCAAGTGTAACCTTAGCTACTTCATTGCCTTCGTTAGCTGCTGCGTTAAGATCTCTGAAGTCAGAAGAAATACCACCTGACATACCAAGAACACCTGACTTCTTGTTAAGAATATTAAGCATTTCGCTTACTGTAAGATTCTCATGGTTGCAAAGGTATTCGATGATAGCTGGATCAAGGTCACCTGAACGAGTACCCATAATAAGACCTTCAAGTGGAGTAAGACCCATAGATGTATCTACACACTTACCACCAATAGAAGCTGAGATTGAAGCACCGTTACCAAGGTGGCATACGATAACCTTAGCTGTCTTAGGGTCAAGGTTAGCAAACTTGATTGTTTCCTTTGATACAAAGCTGTGGCTTGTTCCGTGGAAACCGTATCTTCTTACGCCATACTTTTCATAATATTCACGAGGAATAGCGTAAAGATAAGCCTTTGGCTCCATTGTTCCACCAAATGCTGTATCCCATACAGCTACATTTGGCTTACCAGGCATAGCAGCTTCAACAGCTTCAATACCTATAAGGTTAGCTGGGTTATGAAGAGGTCCTAAATCGAAGCACTCTCTTACTACCTTCTTAACATCTTCTGTTACAAGACAAGACTCGATATACTTCTCACCTGCGTGAAGTACTCTGTGACCTACAGCAGCGATTTCATCTGTAGACTTGATCACACCGTGTTCTGCATCCATAAGAGCATCAAGTACAAGCTTAACAGCGATGTTGTGATCCTTCATAGGTGTTTCAACAACATACTTATCCTTTCCTGTTGGCTTATGTGTAAGGATAGAACCATCAATACCGATTCTTTCTACAAGACCCTTTGCGATAACGCTTTCATCTTCCATATTGATTAACTGATACTTAAGTGATGAGCTTCCGCAGTTTAATACTAAAATATTCATTCTTATTAATCTCCTATAAAATTAAATATAAGTTATATAATCATTTAATATAATATAAATCACATAGCATACGTAATACAAAATAATAGCAACAACATTTTATGCTTTTTCATTATTAAATCACTAATAATACTATATTCAAAATAAAAATATCATATTAAATAATCAGTCTATGTTAGTTATACAAACAATATGAGGGGCAAATAATTCGTCCCTCATATTGTTATAAATGATGTACTTGACTGCCGCGTGGCAATCATATCATCAAAATGTATGTACACAATTATTTAGCAGCATCCTGAGCCTGAACTGCTGTCATAGCTACAACACCAACGATATCTTCTGCGAAGCATCCTCTTGAAAGATCGTTGACTGGCATTGAAAGACCCTGAAGAACTGGACCATAAGCACCAGCCTTAGCAAGTCTCTGAACCAACTTGTAACCAATGTTACCAGCTTCAAGTGAAGGGAATACTAATGTATTAGCCTTACCAGCAACCTTGCTGTTAGGAGCCTTAAGTGCTGCAACTTCTGGAACTAAAGCAGCATCTAACTGAAGTTCACCATCAACAGCGATGTCTGGGTACTTTTCGTTAGCAATCTTAACTGCATCAGCTACCATAGTTACTCTCTCGTGCTTAGCACTTCCGTATGAAGAGAATGAAAGCATAGCAACCTTAGGTTCTGCGCCAACAAAGCTCTTAAATGAATCTGCAGATAATGCTGCAACTTCTGCAAGCTTCTCTGAATCAAGATCTGGGTTAACAGCACAGTCAGCGAATACGAATAATCCATTCTCGCCTAATTCGCAATTAGGAACTTCCATAAGGAAGAAACCTGATACACTGCTGATACCTGGCTTAGTCTTTAATAACTGAAGAGCTGGACGGATTGTGTTACCTGTTGAATGGCAGGCACCTGAAACTGCACCATCAGCATTACCGCACTTACACATAAGGCATGCATAGTACATATAATCCTTCTCCATCTGTTCTTTAGCCATCTCAGGTGTAACACCCTTCTTAGCTCTTAATTCAACGAACTTGTCGATATATTTCTGCTTATTAGGATCATTGAATGGATCTACGATTGTAGCACCTGTAATATCATATCCCTTGCTGTTCTCAGCGATTTCTTCTGGTGTACCGATGATTATAAGATTAGCGATACCTTCCTTTAAAATCTTCTCAGCAGCTGCGAATGTTCTCTTATCCATAGATTCTGGTAAAACGATAGTCTTCTTATCTGCTTTTGCTCTAGCGTAAATTGTGTCAATAAATGCCATGATTACTGACTCCTCCTTAAAATATGAATTTCGGTACATTATGTTTATCATTATGTTACCGCTACTTTTGCCCTCATTATATACCTTTTTTCAGCGTAAGACAAGGTGAGAATTGTTCTAAATGTTAAGCAATTTTACTGAATTATGTCTATAATTCAATGTTATTTAAGCTGCCGCATTATCATTTATGGTATCTATAACCTTTTTAATTCCAAACCACACAGTTAAATCTGTGAATATATCTACAACACTTCCTTGATCAGTAAATGGTGATTCCTGAAAAATTGAAAAATCTCTCAACATTCCATTGTGAACAGTATATTCTACTATCTGATTTACGAAATAAATCTGTCTGCTATCAAGATTCGTATTAGTAAGATACTCTGAAAATGCCTCTTTAGCAGCATTTGCTGTATTTTAATTTAGTCATTTATCAATCATTTGACTAAATTTAAACACTATATGACGTAATTAAATTTAAAATCGTCAATTCTTATCAGATATGGCAATTTAACTTTCATAACTTTTAACAGCTACAGTTCTACACTCATCACTTCTCTATATGGATTGACCGTAGACAATCCTATTTTAGTAATCTGACCATCTATAGGCATAAATAAATCCTGTAATACAGCAAATGCCTGTCTCATCTGCTCCTTATCAAGACATTTGCCAAGTGTAATATGCGGCATCCACGAATATGGCTGATAGAATTTGCTTATATTAGTTTCTGGAATTGTTGTAAATTCATTATATATGGATATTGAAAGATTCATCATATACTCGTTCAGTACAGGTGCGGCATATATCACACGTGGAAAAAGCTGTCCGACCGATACTATATTTATCGCATTATTTACATTAACAACACCTTTTTCTTCTAAAGGCTGTAACTTTTCCCTGCATACCTTTTCAAATGCTGGAATTAACACATCAACATTCCTTGCCTCAATTGCGCTGATTGTAAGATGAGGCATAACATTATTCCTTATCATAAAATCATTGCCTGTTTTATCGGCAATTTTTTGTTGCAGATGTTTCAATATTTCATTAGTATTTTCATCAAAATACGCTGATATTAAATACATACCTAACACTCCCTGAATATATAACCTGTGCCAACAACATACTATTTTCCAACAGTTGAATTGTATATGTTTCTTCTTATTTAACTCACACTTTTTATCATACCCTGACCGGTCCCCTCACAAAATCCCCAAGTTCTTTAACTCCATATTTTCCAGCAACAATCATATTATAAATATTAGCCGCGTGTATATCATCAAGCAGCATTTCCTTATAGTCAGCGGTCTTTGTTATAAGTGGCACTTCCACAGTTTTTCTTATATATGAAAGATACTCCTGCCCTTTTTTATCAAAGCCAAGCACCCTTATATATGGTTCATTCGCATATTTTTCCATATGTTTTTTATCAAGTCCCAATGTTATCCTTACAAGTGCTCTTTTTATTCTGGAAAGTGGTACTTCTTTCGTCTTTATATGTTCACACAGGCTTCCAAATGAAAACGTCCAATTATCTTTACTTTCTGACCTCTGTGGTACTGTCCTTGTTATCATATCCATAGCCGACTTATATAATCTGCCAGCAATCTCCTTGCTTACATCTGGATATTGCATAACATTTTCTATAAATACATTTTTATCATAACTACTCGCAAAAAGTATATCTAAAAGTCTAGTAAATAACGCTTCTGTTATGTCATCAGGATATATATAATTAGTATTTGAGGATAATATTAAACCTGCTTTTACAGGTATATATTCCGATATATTATCCGCTTTAAGATTTTTTCTCAATGCTGTCGCACTTGCATACTCACTTCTTATATCTGTATCGTTATAACTATCCCCCTGTCTTTGCACGGTATAAGGCTTAATAGCATAATTATTTTTTATAATAGCTTTCAGATATTCAACCGCAAGTATGTTATTAGAACTTGTAAGCATTGCCGCAGTGTTTTTATCCGTCAGTTTCTCCACAACCTTCTGTCTTGCGGCGGCATAAGATATTCCATTGGCAGTGCATTTTGATATTTCCTTATATAGTGTATCTTCGTTATCACACAAAATGTGGGCAAGCTTAGAAAGCCTTTCTATATCACCGCTTTCACTTCCAAAAGCAATACTGTCAGCTTTTATATAATCAAGAACCTTTAAAGCACCAGCAGCAAAGTTCTCAGCACTTGACACAGCATAATTAACAGGAAGTTCAACAACAAGGTTAACTCCACTGTTAAGTGCCATAGAAGTACGCGTATATTTATCAAGAACCGCCGGTTCTCCGCGCTGTACAAAATCCCCGCTCATAACTGCAACACTTATATCCGCCCCTGTAAGCTCCATTGCTTTATTAAGATGATATAAATGTCCATTATGAAATGGGTTGTATTCTGTTACAAGTCCTACTGCTTTCATATATAAATCCCCTTGCATTTTAATTCTGTGAATAATTCTACAAATATTATGTGCTTATTATATCACGATTCGTAGCTTTGCTACTCGCCGCTGCTATCGCAGCAATCGTGATCGTCATTCGCCGTTTGCCAGAAATCTGCAAGCAGCTTTCTGGCTCTCTTGCGCTCATTATATCACATAAATTATAATGAATGTTATCTCTATATCGATAAATCGTTAAGCATATCCAATTATAATTAATACAAAATACAGCGAATATATCCAATACATAAAAATCCCCCAGAGGCTTTTGCTCCAGGGGGATTTTTACTATGTAAGTTATTTCATTATATAAAGCACTTTGTTATATACTAATTACTATATAACTTGTGTTATCATATAACTTACAGCAATATGTTAATTCTTAAATGTGTAATTAATTCTTAAAGCTATGTATAGGCGCAGGTATTCTTCCTGGTCTGTTTACAAATGCTGAGCAGTCAAATGTATTAACCGGCATTATTGGAGCGTAACCTAAAAGTCCGCCGAATTCTACAGTCTCGCCAATACCCTTTCCAACAACAGGTATAACTCTTACAGCTGTTGTCTTCTGATTTACCATACCAATAGCTGCTTCATCTGCAATAATACCAGATATAGTTGTTGCCTTTGTATCTCCTGGTATAGCAATCATATCAAGACCTACAGAACATACACAGGTCATAGCTTCAAGCTTTTCAATAGTAAGTGATCCTGCATTAACTGCATCAATCATTCCCTGATCTTCACTGACTGGAATAAATGCACCACTAAGTCCGCCTACATATGATGAAGCCATTACACCGCCTTTCTTAACCTGATCGTTAAGAAGTGCAAGTGCTGCTGTTGTTCCAGGAGCACCGGCTCTCTCAAGTCCGATTTCTTCAAGAATTTCTGCAACAGAATCACCAATTGCCGGTGTTGGGGCAAGTGAAAGATCAATTATACCAAATGGTATGCCAAGTCGTTTAGAAGCTTCCTGAGCAACAAGCTGTCCAACTCTTGTTATCTTAAATGCTGTCTTTTTGATAGTTTCACAGAGTACTTCAAAGCTTTCTCCTCTTACGCTTTCAAGTGCATATTTAACAACACCAGGACCGCTGACACCTACATTGATAATGGCATCATCCTCTGTAACTCCGTGGAAAGCTCCTGCCATGAATGGATTGTCATCTGGAGCATTACATAATACAACAAGTTTTGCACAGCCAAGAGAGTCTGCATCTTTTGTTAAAGCAGCAGTTTCTTTAACTATTTCACCCATAAGTCTTACAGCATCCATATTGATACCTGTCTTTGTAGAACCAACATTTACTGAGCTGCATATAAGCTCTGTAGATGCAAGTGCCTTAGGAATCGAACGTATAAGCAGTTCATCACTCTTTGTCATACCCTTTGATACAACAGCAGAATAACCACCGATGAAATTGACTCCTACTTCGTGGGCAGCCTTATCAAGTGTCTTTGCAATAGTTACATAATCGTCAGGTGTTTTACAGCATGAGGCACCAACTAACGAAATAGGTGTAATAGAAATTCTTTTATTAACTATTGGAATACCTATTTCCCTTGATATTTCCTCTCCTGTTTTTACAAGGTCTTTAGCAAGAGTTGTGATTTTTTTATATATCTTCTCATTTACCTCTTCAAGATTCTCGCTTGCACAGTCAAGAAGGTTGATACCAAGCGTAATTGTTCTTACATCAAGATTTTCCTTCTCTACCATTTTGTTGGTTTCAGTAACTTCATATATGTTAATCATTTTTCTCCTCATTTCCGCATCGCCTATGGCGTATACTTAATAATAGTTAATTAAATTCTATGCATCATATCAAAGATTTCTTCTCTCTGGCACTTAATAACAACACCTATATCGTTTCCAAGCTTATCCAGTTCATTATTAACATCATCAAAACCACTTGTAGAGTTAGATAAATCAACTATCATCATCATATTAAAATAGCCGGATACAATAGTCTGTGAGATATCAAGAATATTAATTCCTGTATCAGCAAGATATGTACATACCTTTGCGATAATACCCACTGTATCTTTTCCTACTACTGTAATTACACATTTCTTCATATTTTTCCTCTTTCCTGCGTTAAACACGCATATTAAGTGTGAATATTTATATAAATATATCTATTAAAAAGATACACTTATCTCTAGATTTTAAAACATAACATTTATATTTTCAATAGCTATACTGCACTATTTTACGTCAGATATCTAAGCATTATATTTCAAGCAAAGAGGAAGGCTCACTTCTGTTTGCAACCTCTATATATATATCTCCTGCCTTATATTCATTTTCACTCATATCTATTTCAAGCTTTACTGTTTCATATGCCAGCTTATCATAATTATTCTCTTTACTTAAATGTCCAAGATAAATCCCTTTAATATGGTCATTAAGAAGGTTATTAATAAGCCTTGCTGACGTTTCGTTAGAAAGATGTCCTTTATCGCCAAGTATTCTTTGTTTCAGATAATATGGATAGCTTCCAAGCTGCAGCATATTAATATCATGATTAGCTTCAACAAGCATCATATCTGAACCAGTAAGATTGCTGATTGTATAGTCATCATAATATCCAAGATCAGTTATAACAGAGGCTTTTTTATCATCACATGTCACATTGTAAGCAACTGGCTCGTTAGCATCATGCGATACTCCAAAGCTATGTATTACAAGATCTTTAATCCTTGTGTCTGAATCAGCCTTTATTGTGTTATAATAGCTGTTGTCAATATCTCCAAGGCTTGTTGTTGCTGCTATGCCGTTTATAGTTCCTGGAGTTGAGTATATAGGTATACCATCCTTTCTTGACATGACTCCAAGGCCCTTTATATGATCTATATGTTCATGCGTAACAAATACAGCATCTATGTCCTTAAGTGACAAGTCTATACTGTTAAGACCTTCTTCTATTTTTTTTCTGCTTATTCCGGCATCTATAAGTATATGTGTGTCGTCAGAACCCACATATATACAGTTACCACTACTACCGCTTGCAATCGGCATCATTCTCATATCGTTTCCACCATTCTTATTCCCAATATATTTTAACAACATCACCATCATTAATAGATGCTGTATACTCACATGTTTCACCATTAAGAAGGATAACTATATTACCCTTTGGTTTTGACAAATCAAAATCATAAAACTGGAACAGGTCTACAAGTATATAATGACTCTTTCCAGAAAGTGTTACAGGACCATTATTAACTATAATAGTAATATCTCTTACAGCGCTGCTTTCATTGTCAATTTCATTATTACTTGCATTATCATCTACATTAATATTCCCATCTGTATCGCTATTATTGCCAGAAGCATGTTCTTCACTATGCTTTATATTATCCTTCACATCTTCGTTATCCATGGCTTCATTATCCATAGCTTCATTTGGTTCATCATTATAGTCTTTTTGTTCACTTTTTTCGTTAAAATCAACAGTAAAGTTTTCATACACCTTTGTCATTTTATCTGCCGGCATATTGTTAACCATAATATCATACTTTGAATAATCAAGATCCAGGAATGTAAAAAGCTGCCCAACAGTATAAAAATTCTCTATACGAACAGCATCCCCATTTCTTATATCATAGAATTCTGACTTTAATTCACCATTAACATATGCAAATCTAGGACATACTATATTTTTGCCATTTACATCAAATGTTATATCTGATCCGAATTCCTCAATCTGTCCAAGAGTCATGGATGCCGCTTCGCCAATAGTAGACTCTTCAACGTAAATAACATCATTCTGCTCTATAGGCGTATTAAGGCTTGCCTGCTCCTTATTAAGTGTTATAACCGCTCCCTCTCCTGGAAGTCCTCTTACAAGCCTTGTTTTTCCATTAAGCATATATTCTATCTCTTTACCACGTCTTGGGAACAGTTTCTCGTTTGGATATCCTATCTGCATTATGGCATCAAACACAGTGAGCTTGTTATTATCATAAAGCTTTATTCTTTCATTATTAACATTAACGAATATAAACTTATTCTTCTGAGTATAGTAGTTTGTACATATACCTATAGGTGTTACATATAAAGAATCTTTTTCAAAGCCCTCTATATTAAAGTCAACTGTTGTAAGCACTTCCTTGCCTCGTATTGCAACTCTTTCGGGTGCTATTGAAAGGTCTTTTGCAAGATGTCCTACATAGCTTGGCATCTTTCCTCCACCACCTACAACAAAAACAGCATTTACAGACTTGCCGCCATTAAGCTCAATAATCCTGTCTGCTGTCGCTTTAGCCATATTCGCTATGGACTCATCTGCTATAGCCTGAATTTCACTTGACGGTACCTTCTGTTCAAGTCCCATAATATCATTAAATGTAACAATATCATTTTCAGGATTGCTTGCAGCTATCTTTATAGTTTCTGCTGTGTTAAAGTCCACAAGATAATTCTTTGCGATTTTTTCTGTTATTTCATCTCCTGCAAGAGGTATCATTCCATATGCAACTATACTTCCATCCTTAGTTATACATATATCCGATGTTCCTGCTCCTACATCGACTAAGCATATATTAAGGAGTCTGTACTGTTCTGGTATTGCAATGTTCATGGAAGCGATTGGCTCTAATGTAAGAGAGGCTACATTTAGTCCTGCATATTCAACCGCTTCATAAAGTCCGTCTACAACTTCCTCTGGAAGAAATGTAGCTATAAGCTCAACATATATTTTTCTTGCCTTATGTCCTTCAAGATTACCTATATCATAATCATTCAGCTGATATCTTATAGGAGTGTTACCCACACAATAAAACTTTTCCTTACTTGAACCATCATTTATTTTATTATGAGCATGTTCAACAGCAAGAAGATTAAGGGAATATATGTCTTCCTGCGTCACCCTTGTTTCTTCCTCGAATTCATACTCAGCTGTTGAGTTTACAGTCCTAAGCACTCGTCCGGCAGCGGCTATACATACATCTTTAAGGTCAATATCCAGCTGGCTTTCAAGCGAAAGCTTTACCTGTCTTATTGTATCGCCAACCTTATATATATCATGAATCTGTCCATCGAGCATTGAACGTGTTGTATGAAGCTTTTCTGCCATTGCTGCTATCTTAAATCTGCCATATTCCAGATAACCAACTACACCCACTATACTCCTTGTACCTATATCAAGTCCAAATACATAATTGTTAGTATTCTTATCCTTTTCCATATCTGTTCCTCTTATCATTTATACGTTTATCAGGTTTGTCATCAACACAGTTTACATATTATAGTTGATGCTGCCAAATATTACTTTTAAATCCTGCACTTTAATATATCACATTAATAATATTATAACAACTCAGCTGATTATTTGTTCAGTATATCATTTATCCTACAGAATGTGTCTTTAATATCGCCGCTGTTATCGATACAATAATCACATTTATCAATGATATCGTCCTTTTTTTTCTGGCTTGCAAATATGTTATTTATCTTTTCGTCGGAATATCCTCTGTTATCTTTAAGTCTCTTTCTTCTTATATCCTCTCCTGCATCTATATACCATACTTCATCGCAGAATATATCATAATGATCATCAAGAAGCAGTGCAGCCTCGACAAATGTATAATCAAGCTTCCCTTCTATGCGGTTATTAGTAATCTTTGTTATTATTTCCTGCTTGACAAGAGGATGCACTATACTGTCAAGAGCAGCTCTTTTATTAGGATTAGCAAATATAATATCTGCAAGCTTTTTCTTATCAATGCTGGCATCCGAAGAAAGAATATCATCACCAAAAAGCATAGTTATCATATGATACGCCTTACTACCTTTATAATACAGTCCTTTAGCAACATCATCTGCCATTATAATTTCACATTTGTAATTATCTGCCAGAAACTTAAGCACTTCTGATTTTCCAGCACCTATTCCGCCAGTTATTCCTATAACTTTCATTATATTTCTTCCTTACTATCATCTTTTAATCTTAAAATCGTGATTACATCTTAATATCCAACCATGACTTATCACTTAATGTGCCTCAAGCCAGTTATTTCCCTGTTTTATATCTATCTCAAGAGGCACTCTAAGACTTGCAGCCTCTTTCATCCCCTTTGTAAGAATGTCCTTAACTATATCTATTTCATCAACTGCTGTTTCAACAAGAAGTTCATCATGAACCTGAAGTATAAGCCTTGACTTAAGATTCTGCTCTTTAAGTGCCCTGCTTACTCTTATCATAGCAAGCTTTATAATATCTGCTGCTGTACCCTGTATAGGTGCATTCATAGCGACCCTCTCACCAAATGACCGCTGCATAAAGTTGCTTGATGATAATTCTGGTATTTCCCTTCTTCTATTAAACATAGTTACTGAATAACCTTTTTCCTTTGCCGATGCAACAAGACCATCTATAAATGCTTTTATATCCGGATATGATGCAAAATACTTTTCTATATATGCCTTGGCTTCCTTTGGAGTAATACTTAAATCCTGGCTGAGCCCAAAAGAACTCATACCATATATTATACCAAAATTAACAGCCTTTGCATTGCTTCTCTGTAAAGGTGTAACTTCATCTATAGGTGTATTGAACACTTCTGCTGCTGTTGCCCTATGAATATCAGCAGATGAATTATAAGCTTCTATAAGCTTTTCATCACCAGACATATGCGCAAGAATCCTTAACTCTATCTGGGAATAATCCGCATCAATAAACACATAGCCATCCGTAGGTATAAATACCTTTCTTATAGCTTTTCCCATCTCCATTCTTATAGGAATATTCTGAAGATTAGGTTCTGTACTGCTTATTCTTCCTGTAGCTGTTATAGTCTGGTTAAACGTTCCATGTATTCTTCCATCGCCGCTTATATAAGAAACCAGACCTACTGCATAGGTTGAATTCAGCTTGGTAAGCTGACGATATTCAAGTATCTTTTTAACAATAGGATAATCAGGTGCAAGCTTGTCAAGTATATCTGCTGCTGTAGAATATCCACTTTTAGTCTTTTTTGCATTAGGCATCCCAAGCTTTTCAAAAAGTATGACACCAAGCTGCTTAGGTGAATTGATATTAAACTCCTCACCTGCTGCTTCATATATCTCTTTTTCAAGCACATTTATTTTTTCAACAAGTACTTTTGAATAATCAGATAATGCCTGCTTATCAACTTTGATTCCAAACTTCTGCATATCATAAAGGACAAATACAAGAGGCATTTCTATTGTTTCGTAAAGCTCATACATATCTTCCTTCTTAAGAATATCTGTTATTACATCACTGCATTTGTAGTTAACATATGATGTAAGACATGCCAGTTTTAAAAGATTTTCATCATCCTTGTCATACGCTTCCTTAATAGTCTGCTTTCCAAGCAGCTCCTGCCTTGACATAACAAGCATAGACATATATTCCTTTGAAAGAGCTTCATAATCGTATCTGTCATTATTAGGATGTATCAGATATGCCGCTACTGATATATCCATAAATGAATGTTCATCAATATCATATTTATCAAATATATGAAGATAATCCTTAAGATTATCAATAACTATATATCTGTTGTCTGAAACATTTATCAGATCTGCAAGCTTTTCTATAAGATAATCAGTAAGCACAAAACCATATACAGGAATATAATATATATCTTTTTCTCCAAATGTAAGCGATACAGCATATAATTCCTGCTCAGCCATTATACTTACACCGACTTTTCTGCATTCAGCAACACATTTTTTTGCCTTATTAAATATATCTTCAACCTGTGATAAGTCTGTAACACTTGTAAAATGTTCGTAGCAGTCAGGTTCTGATTGTATATTGCCATCACATCTTTTAAGCATATTTTTAAAATCATATCTTTTAAAAAGCTTATATGACTCATCATTAAACATATTATCAATAGATGCATCCATCACATTATAGTCAATATTCACATCTGTTTTTATTTCTGATAAGAACCTGCTAAGCTTAATCTGATCAACATTCTCTGATATTGATTTTTTAGCTTTGGGAGGCTTAAGCTCATCCATATGTTCAAATATATTGTTTATATCATGATACTGCACGATAAGAGCAGATGCAGTCTTTGGTCCTATGCCTGGTGCTCCCGGTATATTATCTGATGAATCTCCCATAAGTGCTTTCATCTCTATGAATTCTAGTGGTGTAACTCCATAAAGCTTTTTAACATCCTCAGGATAATAATCTTCAACCTCTGTTGAACCTTTCTTTGTCTTTGGAATACGTATCTTTATCTTATCATCAGCAAGCTGCAAAAGATCCCTGTCTCCTGATACGATTGAAACATCAATGCCGTCTTTTTGTGAATTTTTTGCTATGGTTCCAAGAAGATCATCTGCTTCAAAGCCTTCTTTCTCAACAATTTTAATATTCATTGCCTTAAGCAGTTCTTTCATAAGTGGAACCTGCTGTTTTAATTCCGGAAGCATAGGCTTTCTTGTTCCCTTATATTCCGCATATGTGTTATGCCTGAAAGTAGGTGCACTTAAATCAAAGGCAACTGTGACATAATCTGGTTTTTCTTCATCTATAAATCTGAACATTATATTTAAAAAGCCATACATAGCGTTTGTATGTATGCCTTCATTGTTTGTAAGATCAGGTATTCCGTAAAATGCCCTGTTTAATATACTATGTCCATCTATAAGTAAAAGCTTACTCATATCAATCCTCCATTCTGATACTTGTGCTATTTGTGATATTCACACTGCTCATTCAATAAATAAATTATATATATTGTATGCATTTAATAAAATCTGATAATTATACATACAATAAACATTAAAACCATTATGATGTTGATAAATGCATGCATCATTTTCATATCGTGATTCCACTGGCGGGTCATTTTGCATTGTTCTATGCTTTTCTTAAGCTTAAGCTCTACCAAAGTTTTAAAATCATATGAATCAATACAGTTCTTTATATCATCTGGTATTTTATTCTCATCATAATTCTCATCAAGTCCATATGATACTATATAATATATCTCCAATTCTTCTTTACAATCATTACAATGAATAATATGATTTATGAATTTTTCTTCCTGTTTTAATGACAATCTTCCTTCATCATAATCTTTTATCATCTTTTGGTAATTCTTACATGCATTCATACATTTCACCATTCCTGCTGCTTTACAATATCTACTTATATATTGATGTTAGTAACATATAAGCCAGTTTAGACCTTTATTCATTTTATTATAACAGAAAACACGCAGACTTTCCATAAAAAGTCTGCGTGCTGGTTTAGTGCTGGTTTTACGTGCCGATTTTAATTCAGCATGTTGTATTACTCCTGTTTATCTCTATTGATTACACGTAATATAAGATTAACAGCTTCATCAATACCATAGCTTGCACTGTTGATACATAAATCATAATTATATGCCTGTCCCCATACGTTATTAGTATAGAATTTATAATATTTTTCTCTTTTCTTATCGAACTTTACAAGTCTTTTTAAAGCTTTGGAATATGGTATTTTTTCAAGTTCCATAATACGTTTTGCTCTCTGTTCTACCGGTGCTGTTATAAAAACACTTATATGTGGTATATTGTTATTCTTCAAAATAACATCAGCGCAACGTCCTATGACTATAAAATCTTCTTTTTCAGCAAGTTCACGAAGAATCTCTGATTCATTAAAGAATGCAGCATCATTGGCTGGAAGTCCATGGTTACGGCTGAACCTTCTTGCCTTTTCAGGCTGTATCATATCATGGCTTAAATCTATCTTCCTGCTTTTGAATCTTGCATCCTTTTCAGCATCCTTTCTTAATACAATATCCTTGAAAATCTCAGCATCATAATAATTAAGATGAAGCTTGTCAGCAAGTGCAAAACCTATATCTGTACCAGCACTTCCCTCTGTACGGCTTATGCATATTATCATACGCTTATCATCGTTATGCCTGTGAAGATTTGATACATTCAGTTCACTTATTGCAGTATCAAGAATATCTACTGAATTAAATATATGTGGAATCTCTGCTATTTCTTTTAATATATCATTGTATTCAGTCATAAACTTAGACTTTTCTTTTTTATCCTGAATAGTTCGTGCCATATTGCCAACAAGTGCAACTTCACTTCTAAGTGTGTATCCATGAGGATTGCTGTATATAAGAGCACTAAGTTTATCTATACATTTAGTCTTATCACCTATAAATACACGTCCAAGTTCGGAACCAACTGACTCGTATACTCTTTCATCAAGATCATATATCTTATTAGCAAGGTTTAAGGCAGTTTTTTTCAACTCATTGACACTCACTGACGTGTCGTTATTTTTTATATTGTTAGTAGTATTTTCACTCATCATGCCAACCTCCTATAAAAAGAATATAAGTGTATCCAGAATAAATACTGGAACAAGGATACCTATTGACCATATCATATAACCAAAGAAGCCCGGCATACGGACACCATTTTCATCTGCGATTGACTTGACCATAAAGTTAGGCGCATTACCAATATATGTTCCTGCACCCATAAATACAGCGCCACATGAAATAGACATAAGAACCTTTGCAGTAATCACACCAACACTTGTTGTAATGCCACTTGTAAATCCAAGTGTACCAGCCGTTGTAAAGAATACAAGATATGTAGGTGTATTATCAAGAAAGCTTGAAAGTGCTCCTGTTGTCCAGAACATCTGCCATGCCTTTGATATACCAAGTGTAGGTCCAACTGCTTTAAGAATAATAAGTGCTGGCTGCATAGTTATAAATATACCTATAAACAGTATAGCAACCTCTTTAATAGCCCCCCAGTTAAAGTGGTTCTTTGTACGTATTTCTTTTTTAGTTGTTTTAAATGACAAGAATGCTGATAAAAGAATAATAGCAATCTCTATCATAGTAACAAATGAGAAAGTAACTTCTCCTATATGTAGTCCCTTAAGCACACCATCAGCTCCTATGAATGCTGGAACATTAGAAAGTGTACCGCTTAACACTACTGCTATTACAATAGTAATAATAAATATAACATTGTGTCCACCGTGGAACTTAAGTTCAGTTGACTCCTTGCTTATGTCAGGTACACTGCCTTCAGCGATATCAAGTCTGTAGTTTTTTCTGTCTATCATATAAAAAACAGGAAGAAGCACAAGCAGGTTAAAACATAACACTGGCAGCAGATGGATACTCCATGTAAATGGAACTCCTCTCATAAAGCCCATAAGAAGTGGTGGATCTCCTATAGGTGTCAGACAACCACCCATATTAGATATAAGGAATATGAAGAATATCATAATATGACTTCTTCTGTGTCTCCATGAATTCATCTTTATAATAGGACGTACAAGAAGCATACTTGCCCCTGTTGTACCTATAAGACTCGAAAGAAATGTTCCTATTAACAAAATAATTGTATTAACTCTTGGCGAACCTACAAGATCACCATCTAAAGAAATATTTCCTGCAACACAGAATAATCCAAATAATAAAACAATAAAGCCTAAATAATCGTTTATTATACATTCAAGTACAGTTTCAGCTGCCGTTCCAACACCCTGTGTTATAGCAAAAGGTATAATAAAAAGTATCGACCATAATATAACTGCATGTAACTGATGGCTTTCCCACCATTCAGCTTTGACAAGAGGCATAATTGCGATACATAATAGCAATCCCGCAAAAGGAATGCACAGCCATAATGGTAACATAACCAATTCCTCCTAAATTTATTTCTATAATTTATTTTGCTAATGAATTATAGTCTTTTTTTTATAAAAATTAAAGTATTATTAAGTTTTTATTTAGAAACAATAAGGTTAATAAATTAACAATTATTAATATAAAAAAAATCCAGTACCTTTATATATAAAGATACTGGAAAAAGTTATAATGCGGATGGCGGGACTTGAACCCGCACAATGTCACCATCGGCAGATTTTGAGTCTGCTGCGTCTGCCATTCCGCCACATCCGCAGACAAGTGATATAATAGCATATTATATCACTTTAAGTCAAGTGGTTAGTTCTTATGTTTCATCATATTATAAAGAATTATAAAGTTCCTCATACTTCTTTGCAGAACTCTTCCATGAGAAATCTTTATTCATGCCTCTGTCAACAATCTTATTCCACTCTCTCTTATGATTATAGTATACACTTTTAGCATAATTAACTATACTAAGCATCTCATGTGCATTATAATTAGCAAACGAGAAACCTGTACCTGTACTTTCGTATTCATTATAAGGTTCTACTGTATCCTTAAGTCCACCTGTTTCCCTAACGATAGGAACTGTTCCATATCTTAATGACATAAGCTGGCTAAGTCCGCATGGTTCAAACAGTGATGGCATAAGAAATGCATCACATGCTGCATATATCTTATGTGACATTTCCTCTGAGTAGTATATATTAGCTGATACTCTGTCATTATATTTCCAATCATAATGTCTGAACATATTCTCATACTTTTCATCACCTGTACCAAGTACGACAAGCTGTATATCATCAGCACATAACTCATCCATGACATAAGCTATAAGATCAAGTCCCTTCTGATCTGTAAGTCTTGAAACTATGCCTATCATGAATTTACCTTTATCCTGTGTAAGACCAAGTTCTTTCTGTAAAGCAACTTTATTCTTCCACTTTTCCTTACGGAAAGTTATCTGGTCATAATTAGCTGCCAGTGCACTATCTGTCTTAGGATTATATACCTCGTAATCAATACCGTTGACTATTCCACAAAGTGCATTAGCTCTTGCATTCATAAGTCCATCAAGATTCTCACCATAAAAAGGAGTCTTAATTTCTTCTGCATATGTCTCACTAACGGTTGTTACCTTATCGGCATACACTATACCACCTTTAAGGTAGTTAGCATCATCATATGCCTCAAGCTTGTCAGAAGTGAAGTAACTGTCAGCAAGACCTGTGATATCTTTAACCTTCTTAAGATCCCATATACCCTGGAATTTAAGATTATGTATTGTCATAATAGATTTAACGCCATGATAGAAATCTCCACCTGCAAATCTTTCATGGAGATAAACCGGAATAAGTCCTGTCTGCCAGTCATTACAATGTATAATATCTGGCTTAAATCCTATGACTGGAATAGCTGAAAGTGCAGCCTTGCTAAAGAATGCAAACTTTTCAATATCTTCATGAATCCAGCTATATGGCTTTGGACCTCCAAAATAAAATTCATTATCAATAAAATAAAATATAACTCCGTCATACTCCATTTCAAAAACACCTACATACTGTGTACGCCATGCAAGATCAATATAGAAATGTGTCTTATATACCATCTTTTCCCTATACTCCCATGGTATACATGTATACTTTGGAATCATAACACGGACATCAAACTCATCCTTGTTAAAGTACTTTGGCAGTGAACCAACTACATCAGCTAATCCTCCTGTTTTAATAAAAGGTACTGCTTCCGAAGCAATAAACAAAACATTCTTCATATAATCCCCTTTCTATATGTTATATAAATAACATATATCAAAAATTATTCTGGTAACTTATATATATCTGATTAATATTATAGCATATATTGAACAAATTACATACTATCAATGTAATATTTTATTCAATATATGCTATACATTTTACCAATATCTTCTTACAGCTGTAATACTCATTCCAATATTAACAGATGAAACTTTTACATAATCTCCAGGAACAGGTGCATGAATCATCTGACCACCACCAATATATATACCAACATGACCTGGATAACATATGATATCGCCTGGCTGTGCTGCACTAATACCTCCAGATACAGATGCACCACCATATGCCTGTGAACCAGATGAACGAGGTACTCCACTGATTCCACACTGTGCCATTACGTATGATGTGAATCCTGAACAATCAAATCCACTTGGTGAAGATCCACCACTTCTATAAGGTACTCCAATATACTGATATGCAGTTGATACAATCTTTGAAGCAACTGCTGAATTATTGTTAGCTGTTGTTGGAACAGATGAAACTGTTGTCACCTTAGAAGCGTTAGCAGCCGCAGCTGCAGCCCTTCTCTGTCTGGCTGCTCTTTCTGCAAGATCAGCAGCCTCCTGATACTTAGCATCGGCATCTTCCTTATCTGACTTAGCCTTATCCAGTGCTGTATATAATGTTGCCTGTTTATTAGTAAGCTCTTTCTGCTTCTCATCAAGTGATGCCTGTTTCTTATCAAGTGTTGACTTATAATCAGCAATAGAACGTGCTGTATCAGCCATCTCTTCAAGCTTGTTACGGTCATACTCATATACCTGCTGCATATAGCTTGCTTTGTTGATAACATCGCTCATATCAGCTGCAGTAAGAAAGACCTCAGTCATAGATGCAGACTGATCTTCATACATATACTGAATCCTTAACTTAGTATCCTCAAACTGCTTTTTCTGTACTCTTTCTGCTTCCTCAAGTTCAACATTGGTTCTATCTACTTCATCAGCCAGATCAGCCATATCCTGTTCAAGATTATCTATCTCACTTAAAAGATATGCTAACTGCTGTGTCAGGTCATCAACTTTCTGCTGTGCCTCCTGCTGCTGGCTCTTTAATGTAGTAAGATCATCTGCAAATACAGATGTTCCCATGATTGATGTTATAAGTGCTGCTGCTGCAACTGTTTTTAAAGCTCTTCTATACATATAAACTCCTATTTATTACAATTATGTTAAAACATTTTTACAAATACGTTAATATTATAATATAGGAGTTGTAATATTTCAAGGAAAATCTATAATTTAAGCACTAAATTCAACATTTTTTCACATTTTTCATATTGATATTTCAAAGAATAACTATCATCCTGCCGGATGTGTAAGACGGATATTGTCGGCAATAAGTGCTATAAACTCAGAATTAGTTGGTTTTCCCTTGCCATTACTTATTGTATAACCAAAAAGATTATTAAGCACATCAGGATTGCCTCTGTTCCATGCCACTTCAATAGCATGTCTTATTGCCCGCTCAACTCTGCTTGGTGTTGTTTCAAATTTTTTTGCTATAGTTGGATATAGAATCTTTGTTATACTGTTTATAATATCCGGATCATTAACGGCGAGTGTAATTGATTCTCTCAGATATTGATAACCCTTTATATGTGCAGGCACTCCTATTTCATGTATCATACCTGTTATCTCATTTTCAAGAACATATTTTTTATGATTAACTGTATCCTTAATCACGATATTCCTTTTATTATCTGCTGGTGCGTTATGTACCTTTCCGACATATTTAATACGGTTAATAAGCATTTCATTATCAAAAGGCTTCATAATATAATATGCTGCCCCCTTATCAAATGCATCCTCTGTGACATCCTCCATTCCAACTGCACTTATGACGATAAATGCAGGCGAGACACATGTCTTGTCATCTCTGATTCTTTGCATGACACTTATCCCATCCAGCTGTGGCATGATAATATCAAGAAGAACCACATCAGGAGAAGTATTTTTTATTATATTTATTGTTTCTTCTCCATTAGCAGCCGTTCCAACCACTTCCATGTCAGGCTCATCATTAATAACTTCTTTTATAACGTCTACCATTTTTTCGTTATCATCCGCTATAACTACCTTTAATGAATTCATATTTTCCCCTCACCTTGTACAATATTATTAATACATCTGTAAATGCTTTTTGCGATTAGTATTTATATGTTAATTCACAAATATCTCATCTACATTCGCAGTAATAATTATACTATTATAATAATTCCTTAGCAATTAAAACACATCGCAACTATCGACAAAATACGACAAAACTATTTACTATATTTAACCATTCAGTCTTTATATAAAATAAGTATTTCTGCAAATAATATTTATAAGACAAAAACCAGTTATGTGCAAAAGCAGTGCACAGAAATGAGGATTAGTATGTATAAGAGAAAACTTATTTTTAAATATATATTTATTTCATCAATATTTACAACACTTTTATTATGCGTTGTAACATATACCGGTTATATTAAGAAAAATTTTCCTGAAAATATATATATTACAGAACAAAGTAATACAACCTTTAATTTATCAGTACCTGTTACTGGTAGTGTCTATAACTCATCAGTCAATAGAGCTGGTAATGAATTAAGTGCTGATTTTAATCAGGAAGTTACATTTATATCAGGCGAACCCGCTAATTATAATATGGATTTAAAACTATTCGGATTAATATTTTTAAAAACTGTACATGTAAATGTGGTAAATGAACAACAGGTTTATCCTTGTGGCTTCCAGGCTGGATTATATCTAAAAAGTAATGGTATTTTAGTTGTTAAAACCGACTCAATAGATTCTGTATATTATGGAGCGGTTAATCCTTGCGCTGATATTCTGACAAAAGGCGATTATATATTATCCGTTAATAACGAGAAAATAAATTCCAAAAAAGATTTTTCAGATATTATCGCTTATTCTGAAGGAAACAGCCTCAACCTGGAAATAATGCGCAATGGTTATATATATAATGTATCTGTAACACCAGTTTTAGCTTCTGATAATATGTACAAGCTTGGATTATGGATAAAAGATGATGCTCAGGGAATCGGTACATTAACATATATTGACCAGTCATATCATTTTGGTGCATTAGGCCACGGAATAACAGATAACTCTACTGGAAAAGTTATGGATATCAGTGGCGGTAAAATATATAACACTCATATCATTTCAATAGTAAAAGGACAGGATGGAACACCTGGTGAGCTTCAGGGAATTATTGATTATAAAAACTCACAGCCTATAGGTACAATCAATAAAAACAGTGACTATGGCATATATGGAACAATCGATGCTTCAGTATGTCAAAGGCACAACCTTCAGCTTATGAATGTTGGATATCGTTATATGACCCACAAAGGCCGAGCCTATATAAGATTCTACCGTAATAATAAGTATGAAGACTATGACATAGAAATAACTTCTCTTGGAAACAGTAATTCTAAAAACATATCCTTCAAAGTAACTTCTGACAAGCTTATTGACATGACCAACGGAATAGTCCAGGGTATGTCAGGATGTCCTATAATACAGGATGGAAGACTTATCGGTGCTGTGACTCATGTTCTAATCGATGATTCAAAAAGCGGATATGGTATATATATTGAAAATATGTTAAATGTATCTGAGTAATATTTCAGGTATTATCATAAGCTTCTACATCATCATATTATCTTTAAAAGCTTCTGAAGTCTTTTTTAATTCTCTTGCATTGGCAAGTACCGAAGCTGTAACCTCACTTCCTGATAACATACGCGCCAGCTCATATATGCTGTCTTCTTTATCAACCCTTGATATCTGACTATATGTTTTATTATCATGAACCGTTTTCTCTATAGTATAATGTGCATCTGCCATAGAAGCAATCTGTGGAAGATGTGTTATACATATTATCTGATGGTGTCTTGAAAGTCTTGCAAGCTGATTAGAAACCATCTGTGCTGTTCTTCCGCTTATCCCAGCATCTATCTCATCAAATATAAGTGTTTTGCTGTCATCACCCGCCATGACCGTTTTTATTGCAAGCATTATACGTGAAAGTTCGCCACCTGAGGCTATCTTTGACAGTGGACGTAAATCCTGCCCTGGATTCGTTGATATCATAAATCTGACCAAGTCATACCCATTAGAAGTAATATTATTGCTTTTTTCAAAATCTATTCTGAATCTCACGTCAAGAAAATTAAGATTTTTTAAAGACTCTATGAATTCTGTTGTAAGTCTGTCTGCAGCCTTTTTTCTTGCAACACTTAACATTTCAGCTGTCTGCAGTGCTTTTTTATAAGCATTTTCATAAGCTTCCTGTCTTTTCTTTAAGATTTCATCATAATTATAATATTCATCCAGCTTTTTTTCTTTTTGTTTAAGCGATGTGAAAACATTCTCAATAGTGCCGCCATACTTATTCTTAAGCTCATTAACTGTATCAAGTCTGTACTGTATGTCGTTGAGTGCAGCATCATCATAATCACTATCATCAATATATGTGCTTATATCATGCGATACATCCATAATAAGGCTCTCAACATCCTGTAACATTTCTAATGGATTTTTAAGTGACTCATCATACTCTGATGCATTAACAAGCGCCTTAACAGCCATTCCCAGCATATCACTGATATTATCTTCTCCTGAATTAAGCAGCATATCAGCACCAGATAATTCATTCATTATCTTCTGCCGGTTATTAAGCTTCTTGAATTGAGCTTCAAGTTCTTCGTCCTCGCCTTTTTTTAATCCTGCAGCTGTTATTTCGTTGACCTCATACTCAAGAAATGATATTTCTCTTTGCCTTTCATCATTATCTTTGTCCATTTCGCTTAGTTCATTCTTACATTCTACATAGTGCTGGTAATCGTTCTTCATCATCTCCTTAAGAGTGGAGATATCATCGAGGCAATATTCATCAACAACATTAATATGTGCTGAATCATCCATAAGAATCTGATTATCATGCTGCCCATGCATATCTATAAGATATCTTGCCAGCTTCTGTGTCTGGGCTGCTGTAAAATTCTGACCATTCACCTTAATCTGTGAACGTGTTGGAGTTATTTTTCTTGATATAAGAAGTTCACCATCTTCTATATCAAGAACCCCAAGTTCTTTTATCTTATCTAATGTTTTTTTATCGCCTATATCAAACATCAGTTCGGCTAATCCGTATTCTGCACCAGTCCTTATAAAATCCGGTGAAGTTTTAGCACCAAGTGCTGCATTAATAGAACCAAGAATAATAGACTTTCCTGCGCCAGTCTCTCCTGATAATATGTTAAGTCCTTCCTCAAAATCAACATTTTCCTCTTCTATTAATGCAAGATTCTTAACATGTAAATTAGTAAGCATATTCCTCCAACCTGCCTCCATATTCTTAAGTGGCAGCAAACATAACGATACTTATATCTTTATAAGCTTCCTTAACTTGTTCATAACAATAGTTGTATCCTTGACTGTTCTTACGGCACACATGATGGTATCGTCACCAGCTATTGAACCAACAATCTCATCAAGCTTAAGTGCATCAAGTGCTGCACATACTGCCATGGCCATACCAGAAACTGTTCTTATAACAAGTATATTCTGCGCCATATCCATATCAATAAAACCTTCTTTTAATACACGTATGTACTTATCGTTGGTTACTGGATTGCCAGCTGTCAATGTAGTATACTTCTGGCTCAAACCATCAACAGATACCTTTGTAAGATTCAACGCTCTTATATCTCTTGAAACAGTTGCCTGTGTAACATTATACCCAGCCTTGTTAAGCGCATCTGCAAGCTCTTCCTGCGTTCCTATATTGTTATTGTTAATTAATTCTAATATTTTCTTGTGTCTGTCTGTTCTCACAACAATTCTCCAATCTTACCACTTTGTGATAAGTATCAACTACATACAATCACATTTTATTTCTTATTCGTTCAAGAAAAGATATCCTGCTTGTCTTTATAAGTCTTGCAATCTTATCTGAACGTGTTATTACCACTCTGTCTCCTGTGACAACATTACAATAGCTTTCTCCATCATAAGTAGCCACTCTTTCCTCTGATAATTTTTTATTATCATTTATCTGGATAACAATTTCATCATCCTGTCCAAAGATAATACTTCTTTGTGTAAGTGTATGCGCACATATCGGTGTAATCATAATAAGCCTTGCATTCGGCTGCACAATAGGTCCACCTGCTGATAAACTATAGGCTGTTGAACCTGTAGCAGTTGAAACAATAACTCCATCTGCAGCAAAAGAGTTAAGATACTCCCCATTAACATATATATCAAAATCAATAACCCTGAGAATACCTCTCCTGCTTAGTACAACATCATTCAGTGCAACATCCTCATATATAACCTTATTATCCCGGTAAATCTTACCATCAAGCATCATACGTGTATCAACTTCATATTTATCATCAATAAGGTTATTGAGTGTATCATATACATTATTCATATCTGTATCAGTAAGATATCCTAATGTTCCAATGTTTACACCAAGCAGAGGTATATTTCTTTCATTAAGATCCCTTGCTGCCTGTATTAATGTTCCATCGCCACCAAGTACTATAATACAGTCAACGTTATCCGGCATAACTTCTGCATTCGTATAACAATATTTTGTTCCTTCAACCAAAGCGGACTCTTCATCATATATACCCTCTGCACCATGTTCTTTTAAATATGCAATAATGCTGTATGTATACTTTAGTTCTGCATCCTTTGACCGATTAGTAACTATATAAAATCTTCTCATCGACACCCCTATATTATAAAGCACTTAAAGTTAACTATAAATATATATTACAATGTTTCATGTGCTTTGTCTACTATATTTTTTATTTCAAAAGGAATACTTTCATATATTCCTTCTGTATGCTTCTGAAGATGTAAAAGATATTCAATATTACCTTCTGGTCCTTTTACTGGTGAAAATTCAAGATTGAGGACCTCGAATCCTATTGATATTGCATAATCAATAACCATCTTTATTACTTCTTCGTGAACTGACTTATCCCTTACAACACCATGTTTTCCAACCTTTTCTCTTCCAGCTTCAAACTGCGGTTTTATAAGGCACACTATCTGTCCATCATCTGTAAGCAGATTCTTAACCGGAAGCAGCACCTTAGTAAGAGAGATAAACGATACATCTATGCTTGAAAAGTCTATCTTATCAGCAACATCTTCTGGTGTAACATATCGTATATTAGTTTTTTCCATGCATACAACTCTCTCATCGTTACGCAGTTTCCATGCAAGCTGCCCATGTCCTACATCAACTGAATATACTTTAACTGCTCCATTCTGCAGCATACAGTCAGTAAACCCGCCTGTTGAAGAGCCTACATCCATACATATTTTTCCTTTGATTGTAACATCAAAATTTTCCATTGCTTTTTCAAGCTTTAGTCCACCACGGCTTACATATTTTAATGTAGTGCCTCTTACTTCTATATTAGCTGTATCTGCGAAGGTTGAGCCAGCCTTATCCTCTTTTTGTCCTTCTACGTATACGTTTCCGGACATAATAATAGCTTTAGCTTTTTCTCTTGATTCTGCAAGACCTCTGTTTACCAGTAAGACGTCCAATCTTTCCTTGCTCATACTTCTCTCCATTTCTGTGCAATTTGATTATGCTGTATTCTAACTTATCATTTTTTACTTTTCACTGTAATTCTGTATATATTTATCATTAATCCGCCTGATTATAGTTTCTTCATCAATACCTGTTTCATGTCTTAATATATCTACACTTCCATGTTCAATATAGTCATCAGGGAGTGATATACTAAGAACAGTATTTTCATATTCTGAATCACTTATATACTGACAGACTGTTCTACCAAATCCACCAGATGATACATTTTCCTCCAACGTAACTATAAGCCTGTGATTATGGCATACATAATCCAGCATATCCTTATCAACAGGCTTTACAAAACGTGCATTTACAAGGGTAACTGTATATCCCTGTTCTATAAGGCTTTTTCTTACATTATCAGCCGTTATAACCATGCTTCCAAGTGCAAGAAGTGCGATATCATACTTTACAGTATGCAGGATTTCTTTTAAACTTTCTCCCTGATACATGTCATTTCCAACATACATTATCTCAGAATGTCCATATACAACAGGTGCCTTGAACTCATGAAATAAAAGACAGGCACTTCCTCTTGGATATCTTATTGCAATAGGGCCATCAAAATCCTCTACTGCAAAATTAAGCATTTCTTTCAGCTCAATATCATTCTTAGGTGCGCATATCGTCATGTTAGGAATCGAAGAAAGAAAAGATATATCAAATATTCCCTGATGAGTTTCACCATCACTGCCTACCAGTCCTGCTCTGTCAATTGCAAACACAACATGAAGCTGTTGTATACATACATCATGAAGTATCTGGTCATATGCCCTTTGTAAAAATGATGAATAGACCGCAAATACTGGTTTTAACCCACCTGCTGCAAGTCCGGCTGCAAAAGTAACAGCATGTGCCTCTGCAATTCCAACATCAAAAAATCTGTCAGGAAACCATTTTGAAAACTTAGTAAGGCCAACACCATCAGGCATGGCTGCTGTTATGGCTGCAACCATACGATCCTTCTTTCCTATCTCACATATTGCTTCCGAAAAGACTTTTGAATATGTTGGCACATCCAGCTGGTTAATTTCACAGCCTGTCTTTACGTCAAAAGGACCTATACCATGAAACTTGCTTGGATTACGTTCTGCCGGTTTATATCCGCGCCCTTTCTGTGTAACTACATGGACAAGCACTGGTCCTTTTATTCTTTTAGCGACATTAAGTATCTTTATAAGCTTATCCATATCATGTCCATCTACCGGACCCAGATAATATATACCCATGCTTTCAAACATAGAATCATGTAATATAACCTGTTTCAGATTGGATTTTGTCTTTTTAATAGCCCCGACAATCTTATCACCCTTTGGTAATTTATATAGTACATTTCCTATATTTTCCTTAAGGTCATAATAAGAATCTGACGAACGTATTTCACTGAGCATATTAGAAACGCCGCCAACATTCTTTGATATCGACATCGTATTATCGTTAAGTATTATAACAAAATTTCCTTTAACATGTGATGCATTATTTAATGCTTCATATGCCATGCCGCCTGTAAGTGCACCATCACCTATAACAGAGACAACACTATAATTGCCATGTTTTATATCTCTTGCCTCAGCCAGTCCTAATCCAGCTGAAATAGATGTTGAACTGTGACCAGTGTCAAATGCATCATAGTCACTTTCATTTCTTTTAGGAAAACCACTCATACCACCGAACTTTCTAAGCTCGTCAAACTGGTTCTTACGTCCTGTAAGTATCTTATGTGTATAAGACTGATGTCCAACATCCCATATAAGCTTATCCTGCGGCAGATTAAATACGACATGCAAGGCCATAGTAAGTTCAACAACCCCCAGATTAGATGCAAGATGCCCACCTGTTACACTTATCTTCTGTATAAGGAACTCTCTTATCTCAGCTGCGAGCTGATTATATTCAATTGGAGAAAGCTTTTTAATATCATTAGGCTTATTGATCTTCTCTAGTATCATAGATATCCTCTCACCATTTCTACTTATTTCTGTGTATAAGCATATTTATAAGTTCCTCAAGATACTCGTTATGTCCTATTGACTTTATTATACCCATCGCCTCTTTTGACATGTCATAAGTATCTTTTTCTGCTTTTTCTAATCCATATAATGTTACATAAGTCGTTTTATTATTCCGTTCATCACTTAAAACCGGCTTTCCTAACACTTCCTGTGTGCTTGTAACATCAAGGATGTCATCCTTGATCTGAAAAGCAAACCCGACATTATATCCAGCTTTACATAATAATCCCTGTGTTTTTTCATCACATCCGGCAAGAATCCCACCTGCCATAAATGCTGCTTCAATAAGTGCGCCTGTTTTTAACCTGAATATATAATCAAGCTGTTCTTTATCCATAGGCTTATCTGTAAGATATACATCAAGCGACTGGCCTCCAACCATTCCATCAACACCTGCCTTAGATGCTATAACCGCTGCTGCCTGTGAATATAGTGCCATCTTTTTTGCATTTTCTATATCAGCATAATCTGACGAAATATTCTTTATAGCGTTAAACATGGTTTCATATGCAAGATTTAAAAGACCATCTCCTGCAAGTATCCCGAAATCCTCACCATATTTTTTATGTGTTGTAAGCTTGCCTCTTCTGTAATCATCGTTATCCATAGCTGGAAGATCATCATGGACAAGCGAATATGTATGTATCATTTCAAGTGCTGCCATAAAAGGATATACACACTTTTCATCTGTTCCACCACATAATCTGTATGTTTCAAGCATTATCATCGGGCGGATTCTTTTACCACCTGCCTGTACACTATAATCCATGGCTGATTTAATATATTCTGCTCTGCCACTTATCTCTGGAAGATATGAATTAACAATCTTATCTATGCGTGCTGTTCTTTCTAAAAGTTCTTTCTTAAAATCAATCATTTTCTATCATCTCCGAATCGTTATCATCATTTAGAATAACCATTTCCTTTTCCACCTTATCAAGCATGGAATTACATTTTTTTACAAGCTCTATACCTTCCTTGTACTTCTTAAATGATTCATTCATAGTAAGTTCTCCACTTTCCATCTCACTAAGAATATTATCAAGCTTTTCAAATGTATCTTCAATTGATGGTGACTTAGCCATATTAATACCTCGCTATATTCATATATTAAAACTTTTTAACATCTTTCACCACAGTATTTATAATACCATCCTTTACATGTATAGATAGTACATCAGCTTGTTTAACCTCCGATATTGAACTTATATGTTCTTCTTTATCATTTTCAACAAAAGCATATCCTTGTTCAAGCTTTTTTAATGGACTAACACCATCCAGTCTTGCTGATAAAAGCAAAAGCCTGTGCTTGGCTTTATTTAATGTGCCTTGCATACTAACATCCAGCTTCTCTCTCATATGAATAAGCTGCTGCTTTTTATTATTGAGTCTGACAAGTGGATTAAAAGTTTTAAGAGAAAGTAACATCCTTTCGGAACGATTCCTGTAATCTGTTATAGTTTTACCCATATCATACATAAGTCTGTCATTATAACCATCAATAACCACTTCAAGCTGTCTTATATCAAAAACCGCCTTAACAGCTGCAGCAGATGGTGTCGGAGCTCTGAAATCAGCCACAAAATCTGTTATTGTAAAGTCAATCTCATGTCCTACTGCTGATATGACGGGTGTTTTGCAATTAAAAACAGCTTCTATAACTTCAGGTTCATTAAAAGCCCATAAATCCTCTATTGAGCCACCGCCACGTCCGACTATAATACAGTCATATCCCATACTGTCAACATACTTAAGTCCTTTGGCTATGCTATACTTTGCATCTTTACCCTGAACAAGGACTGAATACAGGTATAATTCAACATACGGATTTCTTTCATAAGCATTCTTTATTATATCTTTAATAGCTGCTCCTGTTCTGGCTGTTACTATACCTATTCTTTTAGCATATTTAGGAATAGTTCTTTTATATTCAGGAGCAAAGTATCCCATATCCTCATAGTATTGTTTCAACTGTTCGTATTGCTTAAACAGTTCTCCCATACCACTTTGTGATACAGTCTTTGCATATAACTGGTATTCACCCCTATTTACATATACGTCTATTCTGCCATCAACAACTACCGACATGCCATCCTTCAGTCTGAAGTCAAGCTTATACGCATCAGAACCATACATAACAACTGATATAGTTGAATCTTCATCCTTAAGTGTGAAAAATATGCAGCCATTCTTGTCCGTATATTTGCAGTTAGATATTTCCCCCTTAACCTGTATGCGGTTAAGCAGAAAATCCTGCCGCATCATATTCTTAATATAAGAATTAATCTGTTTAACACTATACACCTGTGCCATATTAATCCTCATTTCTTTATTCTTATATCACGATTCGTAGCTTCGCTACTCTCCGCTGCTATCGCAGCTATCATAATTGTCATTCGCCGTTCGCCAGATATCTGCTAGCAGCTTTCTGGCTCTCTTGCGCTCATTGTATCATGCTATACAAGCTTAGCAAGTACCCCGTTAACAAAGGATGCAGCATTATCATCAGAACCATACTTCTTAGCAAGTTCAACTGCTTCGTTAATAGCAACATTAACTGGTATATCCTCATCATATAGCATCTCATAAACTGCAAGTCGCATAATCGCAAGCTCAGCCTTTCCCAATCTTTCTACCGGCCAGCCCTCCGAAACCTCGTTTATCTTTGCATCAATGTCATCGCTTAACTCTGATACAAGAAGTGCCTTTTTTTTGATATATTCATATTCTTTTTCCTTAACATCCGGAAACTCATCAAAATAATAATCTATCTGTTCTCTTAATTCATTCTTGTCATGGAACGGCACACGGAATAATATCTTAAATGTGTGTTCTCTCATATCTGATCTTGTCATATAAGTCCTCTCTGTATACAACTGACACAAAATCAATTGTATATTCTTAATAAATTTTTAAAAAGACTGCCCTTAAAGGACAGTCTTTTAAATATCACTGTACTTTAATTGTCAATATTCACACCAGCAATCTTAATATTAACCTCTGACACATTAAGTCCTGTCATAGTTTCAATCGCTGTCTTTACCTTATCCTGTACTGCACTTGATACCTTAGGTATCTCACAGCCATATTTTATGTTAAGTGCAAGATTAACAACAACATCCTGCTCTCCCACATGAACCTTAACACCTTTTGAAAGATTCTTCATTCCAAGCTTGCTTACAAGTTCATTAGTTATGTTACCTGCCATGCTTTCAACACCATCTACCTCTGTCGCAGCAAGACCAGCTATGATAGCAACAACTTCATCAGCCACCCTTACTTCTCCTATATCCTTGCTTTCATGTATAGTATAAGTATTGCCTCTATCTTCAAACTCTTTTGTCATAATATCCTCCTGACTGTCAATCAACGTTATCTTTTCATCTATTATAATAAATATTATAAATAAATGCAACTTCTTAAATCACATTCAATATTCCATATTTTTACAATCTTGTTTTATACCAGCAGAATATCATATGAATTGTAAAATCCACACATTATTTTATTACATTTATATTTATCTTGTCAGAAGTCATTCCTGTCTTTCTTTTTGCTATATCCTCAATCTGTGCCTTCTGACTTGTTTCAAGCGACTGTTTGTTAACAACAATATCTACGCCTGTATCAGATACAGAGGCAACAACATCATTAAAACCTTTTGCTTCAAGCAGTATTTCAATTGCCATTTCCTTTTCTGAATAATCAGCTATCTTAGCCAGTTCATTAACAGCAGCGGTTTTAGAAGATTTGTCAAGATTGGCATCATTTACAATATTTGTAAGATTTTCTGTATTCTTTGCACGTATCTGCTCCCTGTTTAGCTTTGCCTCTGATATAACACCTGATGCAACACCTCCCGATGTAAGAATAACACTCCCTGGTTCAAGCATGCTTTCATCATCAGGCTCTTCATCTGGCACCTGTATTTCACTGTCTTTACTTTCACTAGCTGTATCAACGCTTCCTGTGCTGCCTCTTCCACTAACTGATATTATATCTGTTATATTCCCAGCATAATTGATATATCCTGCGACTGCTATCATTATTGCGAGTGCGGTTATTATAACCTGATTCTTTTTTATTCTTTTCACAATAAACCTCCAACTAAAAATTTACCGGAATCTTTGTTTCTGCGTACATATATACGCATTTATCTATGACATTTTCATCACTTTTATTTTATGTACTGGAACATTCAAAAGTCCATATACCGCATTAGTTATATCATTCACAAGTTCCTTGTTATCACCACCTTCACATACAATAATCGCGCCATCAATAACAGGCATATTTTCCATAACAACATATGGTCTGCTGCCATCAGAAGTATCATAAAATATATGCGTGCTTATATTTTGTGTATCATTTGTTTGATTGCTGCTCCCATCAGAAGCCTCTTTTTTTTCGCTCTCTGAATAGGTTTCATCTTTTGCCAGTACTTTTTCTGTTGAATTCCTGATGCTTAGCATGACCTTGACTTTTCCAACCCCATCGACGTCTGCAAGTATCTTTTCAAGCCGTTTTTCCACGTATTCCTCATACATATCTGTACTCATGCTCTCACTTTCAATGGCTGTTGTACTACTTTCCTTAGAAGCCGATGAATGGCCTGATGGAAATGCTGCAGCCATAAGCAAAACACCTGCTAGTATTACTATTAATATTTTATCTGTTCCGAATTTATTCACTATTTTTTTATAATCAGCTTTTATACTTTAACACCCCTTTTGAAAATATGCTGCCACACCTGCCAGCACATTATTTGATATATATATTGCTGCATTCTATTCCTGTTTCATCTGATATTTTATGTCCGATATTTTCAATATCCGTTTTTTTTATATTTTTTGCATTAATAACCACTGATGATACAGCCAGGCTTTCATTACCGCTAAGTCCGGCATTTCCGCTTATATTAACTTTTATGCTGTCATAAGTTATATTATTATCATTTAATATTTCTTTGACCTTTAGTTCTAGTGTCTTCGACAATGCATCTTCTATTGTGTAACTAAAACCTTCTGATATGTCATATGTTTTTTTACTTATTTCCATATAATCTTTATATATCATCCAAAGCCTGTTCTTAATAAAGCTTCCGTTGCTCCAAAATCCTGTTAATGGAGATATTATAATAAGAATCAGTATCATCCTTGTAACTATTCTTATATATTCTTTATACTTATCAGACGCAACAGCATTAACAAACAATGTTGATATTATATAAAAAACTATTACCTGCCTAAGCCATATATATACTGCCTCTATAGCTGCCTCAACTCCTTTATAAATACGATAATTTCACAATCAGCTAGTTACTGCACATATCATCACTATTGTCAGCACAAAAAGAACCAATGCTATAACAACAAGGTAAGTAAGACTGCTTATAGCGGTTCCTAATGCTGCTACAGCCTTTATAATACGTTTATCAGCAACCGGTTCCATAACTGCTGCTATTGCATGAAATATACATGATAATGTAACAAGCTTAACAACAGGAAACAGCATACATACTGTCAGCACAACAACCGCCGCTATTCCCATTGTATTCTTTATAAGTGAAGATGAAGCAATAACTGTCTGTGATAATGCTGAGGCTGCATCTCCTATTCCTGGTATTATACTTACTGCTTTATAAATATATGACGTATTTATATTATCTTTTAATGGATTAAGTATACTTTTTATCCCATTAAGTCCCATAAAAAAAGTAAGCATTGTATATCCACACCACTTTATTACTTTTTGCATACAGTTACATAATCTTAAAAAATGCGGTTCTGAATCTATACAGTCACATAAAGACACACATACATATATTCTATTGGCATTCATCAATATATTTTTTATGCCTATATCAGCAGCTGTCATCATCCATATAACTATCTGATAGTACCCAGCTGCACTTATAGGAAGTCCAGCTGCGCAAACAGCAGGAAAAAATGTCATGCATATAGATTTATATATATTAATCAATGCTTCAACAGAATCTCTTGCAAGATTATAAGCACCCATAAAGACTGATAAAAGCATTGTTATCAACGAAATACTTATTACTCCTGCCGCTGTTTCTTTAAGCTGCTTTTCATTAAAAAGCGGTGTCATAGACCTTATAAGTGCTGATGCTATGCATAATGCAAGCACATGTGCAACGTTTTTCTTTTCCGAATATATAACATCAGATATATATATTAATAACTTTTTTACATAACCGGAATTATCCTTATCATCCAGAACAGACTGCATTATTTTTCCATATGAAATATTTATTCCAGTTTCTCTCTTAACAATCCTGTCTATATCTTTATAATCATCAGAAACTATATAATCATCAGAAATCACATTTTCCTCATCCTGACATTGCGCTGCATGGCATACTGCAGGAGATTTATTCTTTATAAAAGCACTCCCATACAACAATATCAGTACAAACACTATCATACACATAAATAAGATACGTTTTATTTTAAACATCTATTCACCATTTCAAGAAGTGCAATAATAACAGGCATGCCAAGCATTACTATTGATATTCTGCACATCAGCTCAAGCTGCGATGCCATTGCATTAAAACCGTTATCCCTGCATATATCAGAAACAAACTGCGTTGCTATTGATAAACCAGTTATCTTCATAACAATCTTTATATAACCCTTTTCTATATCTATATTGTTAATAAGAACATTTATATAGCCTGTAATAACAGAAAAAATCCGCAGCATATATATTGAAATAAATACACCCGTTATAAGTACAATAACAGAAACAAATGCTGGTGCTTCTTTTTTTATAAGAAAGCAGCTTATAACAACGCATACAACAACTATTAATATCTGAAGCATTATTTACACTATCCCTTCTTACGCAGACTTTATATATCAAACAGCTTCTGCATTGACGAAAACAATTCAACAATATAAGGTATTACCCAATAAAGTACGATAAGTATTCCGGCAAGGCTTGTAAGAAACGCCTGGTCATCCCTGCCACTATGTTTTAATATCTGGTTAAGAATTGAAACAATTACTCCTACTGCAGCGATTTTAAAAATTATATCTGTATTCATATACCTGCCTTTCCTGTATATATTATCATTTCACTTTATGCTCATATTAAAATAATAGCTATGATAACACCCGACATAACTCCCAACACCTGGTATATCCTTGATTTAGCCCTCACTTCCTGCTGCAGCCTGCAATATATATTTTTTAATTTATCACTGACAGTATTTATACATGTTATCTGCATCTGTTTATCTATATATATGTTTATACATCGTAGTTCTTTTAAAGCATCTATTTCTTCCTTTTTAGCAAATCCTGATTTTAGCAGTTTGTCCATTTCAAGCAGCCATATCTCATCAAAAGAACCGCCTGTCCTGCTTATATCAGTCAGCTTTATGTATATATTTTCGTATGTACTGCTGACTATATTATTATTTATGTTCTGCGATAATTCCCGACATATTACAGGAAATGGGGTCAGACCATATCTTATCTGCGACCTGATATAATCAAAGGAATATATAAATGCATCTATCACATTTATTCTTTCTTTTAACCGGCTGACAAGATAAAAACCATAATATGTCGTCATTGAAATTATAAGCACTGCTCCCGATAGTTTATACATTTCTCTATTGTCCCCTTTCCATGCCTTTTGGACATTATTATTATTTTATTAAAACCATCTTTTCCTATAAGCTCCCTTACATAAGGCTTATTAAGGACATCTTCTATTGAATATCCGTGTACAGTTCCTATTATTATGCAGCCACATGCGATACAATATCTGATAGCCTGGGCATCATATTTACTGCCTATTTCATCAACAGCTATCATTTCCGGAGACATGGCACGTATAGCCATAAGCATGCCTGAATCTTTGGGGCATCCATCAAAAACATCTGTTCTTGTGCCTATATCATTCTGTGGCTCTCCCATAAAGCAGCCAGCTATCTCCTGTCTTTCATCAATAAGACTTATATTCATGGATAATTCTGCATTGTCAGATATATTACGTACAACATCACGTAGCAATGTTGTCTTACCGCATCCTGGAGGTGATATTATAAGTGTGTTTTCCAATCCTCCTGCATATATAAAATCCATAACCTTGTCACTGCAGCCTGGCACCTGATGTGCAACTCTTATACACAGAAATGTTATATAATTAAAATTTCTTATATTATTGTTTTCTACTATTGCATGTCCTGCTATTCCTATTCTATGTCCACCTTCTATTGTAATATAGCCCTGTCTGAAGCTTTGTTCATATGCATATACAGAATAATCAGCAGCTAGTTCGATTATTTTTCTTATATGTTCTTTACTGGCTTTTATTCTGCTTATCACCTCTTTATTATCATATATAAGAGCTATGTAACGTCCCACCCTTATTCTTATTTCGTTAATCTTATCAAACCTCAGCCTGTTTAGATCAAGTCCCAATACCAGATCTTTTGGGAGGATTCTTATTATCTGACTTATATCACCCATAAAAAAACAACCTCCATATACTGTTTTTCACAGTATATGAAGGTTGTCTTCTGATTATTCATATCATGATCATTCAACTGATTTAAGTGATTCTACCATAGGTATTTTCTTAAGTGATGGATACATAAAAATATTAATAAGTAATGAGAACAATATAGTTATTCCATACGATATTAAAAATGAACTTATATTAATCTTAGTTCCAAACATAACACCATCAAGTTCAATAGTTGTCATAATATAAGCATGCAGTGCCATTCCAAGAAGAAGTCCAAAAACTCCTCCAATAAGTGTAAGAATTATATTCTCTCTGTAAACATACTCCCCAACCTCTCTGTCATAGAAGCCAAGGACTTTAATAGTCGCAATTTCTCGTATACGCTCTGATATATTAACATTTGTAAGATTATATAAAACTACAAATGCAAGCATTCCGGCTGATATTATTAAAACCCATGTTACAAGATCAAGTGATTGTATCATATTCTCAAATCTCGTTATATTAGCTTTAACAAACGTAAGTGATTTCACGTTATTATCTGTTAGATATCTGTCTCCTATAACCGACTGTATATCATCTCCGTCAGAAGTTAATATTCCAAGTATCCTGTTATTATCCGGTGTATATCCAAACACCTGGCTGTAGTACTCAGACGTCATAAAAATATAGTTATTTATATACATTTCCATAACACCTGATACCTTCACCGTTGCCTGCTTATTATCTTCATCATGTATAAGAACGTTATCTCCTTCTTTAACATTCAGGTCTTTAGCAAGCTTCTCACTTATTATAACTCCTGAATCATCAAGCTCTATAGTTTTCTTACTTCTTCTTGTCCTGAAGGTAACATAATCCATATACGCTGATGTATCGTTTACAACTGTTATCTCCGTACTATAATCATCTGCACTTCCTGGTATTTTAACCTCTGCCGTATAGGCATAATCCATAAGTGAGGACTTATAATACTCATCTGATGAAATCTTATCAGATAAATTATTTTTGGCATCACTATCTGCATTTTTATTAAATACAAGTATATTATCGTAATGTATTATCTGTCCATACTGATTATCAATAATACTTTGCACACTGTCTTTTATACCAAAACCTGCCGTTATAAGTGCACCACATCCAGCTATTCCTATAACTGTCATAAAGAAACGCTTCTTGTACAGAAATATATTTCTCATGGTAACCTTTTTCGTAAAAGATAAATGCTTCCATATAAATGTATGCTCAAGAAGAATCTTTTTGCCATTCTTTGGTGCCTTTGGTCTCATGAGTGCCGATGGAACCTCAGATAATTCGTTATAGCATGAATATAATGTTGCTATAAGAGTCACAAGAATAAGACTTGCTACTGCTACAACAGATAGTATCGTATGACTTGCATACTTTATAGCAGGCATCTGATATATAATATTCCATGATTCATATATAATGTATGGAAATAATCTAAGACCTGCTGCACAGCCTATAACTGCACCTGTTAATGAAGCAAGAAATGCATATATCACATACTTAAGTGCAATCGTTGCTTTTCCATATCCAAGTGCCTTATATGTTCCTATAAGTCCTCTTTCTTCTTCTACCATACGTGTCATAGTTGTAAGACACACAAGACCAGCTACTATTATGAAGAACAACGGAAAAACAGTTGCTATAGCCTTCATTCTGTTTGCACTTGATTCATAATCCCTGAATGAATATGACGATTCCCTTGTAAGTACATACCATTCCCATGAATCACTATCTGCAAGTGTTTCATTCATTTTCTTATCATATTCTGCATTAACTGCATCAAAATCAAATTGTGCTACTGCCTTTTCATATGCTGTCTTAACGTAAGGTGCTATCATTGAGGATACATCCATACCAGGATAATAAGCCTGATATTGTTCTGTAATAGAATCCTCTACATTTTTCTTAATCGTTTCTAACAGTTCTTCCTTCTTGTCTGCCTTTGCCCTTGTATACTCATCTATAACTGTCTGCTTTCTTATGTCAAGCCTTTCTTTTGATATAGCCTTTATATCATCTGCATACTTATCAATCAGCTTCTTATACTCATCTGAGTAAGTATCCATATCCTTTGCGCCATCTATAACCGCATAACATTCCGTATAGTAGTTGTTTTTGAATTCATCATCACCTACATATATACAATAATTAATATGACCGTTACCTATGCCAGACGAACCTAAATCATATGATACATAACATGGTGTATACACTATACCAACTACTGTATACTCTGTATCCTTAAATGTGTCATTGATATCATCCTCTGTTCCCGACTTAAAACTGATAACATCGCCAACCTGCATAGACTTACGTGTATCTTCATACTTAACAACACATTCCTTATCATTTTGTGGGAGACGTCCTTCTTTTATCCTAAGCTGGTTAATATAGCTGTCATCATCCGATGCTTTTCCAACCGGAATACCTGATATATGTGCAACATTCTCTCTGCCATCATAATCAACGAGTACATCCTGCGTATTAGTTTTGTATACAGCCTTTACTCCTGAAATCTTACTGACTGCCTCTATATCCTGTGAAGTAAATCCTATTGATGACAATATCCTTATATCATTCATATTATACTCATCATAATACGAATCCGATGAATGCTTCATATCTCCTGATGATGCAGTTACTCCTGCAAAAAAAGCTACACCTATCGCTACTATAGCCATAATAGCAAAGAATCTCCCAAGCGATCCTTTTATGTTTCTTATAAAATCTTTAAATACTGCCTTTCTCATCTTATAAAACTACCTTTCCGTAACATGCAAACTTTGTGTTTATATTCATAATTAATATTTCATTACCACTCTATCTGCTCTACCGGAAGTGGATTCTCATTCACAGTTACACTGTCAACTATACCATTTTTAACTTTTATAACCTTATCTCCCATCGCTGTAAGTGCAAGATTATGTGTTATCACCACTACTGTAACACCACGTTTTCTGCATGTATCCTGTAAAAGCTTCAATATCTGCTTCCCAGTATTATAATCAAGTGCTCCTGTTGGTTCATCGCATAAAAGCAGTTTCGGATTCTTTGCCAGTGCCCTTGCAATGGCAACTCTCTGCTGTTCACCACCCGACAACTGGGATGGAAAATTAGAGCTTCTGTCTTTAAGTCCTACCGCCTCTATAACCTCATCTATATCAAGCGGATTCTTACATATCTGTGTTGCAAGTTCAACATTCTCCTTGACTGTAAGATTTTGTACAAGATTATAAAACTGGAACACAAAGCCTATATCATATCTTCTGTATGTAGTAAGCTTTTTAGCACTAAATTTAGAAACATTTTCTTTATCTACTATTATTTTACCTGTAGTGGCTGTATCCATCCCACCCATAAGATTAAGTATTGTACTTTTACCTGCACCACTTGCACCTGCAATAACAGCAAACTCTCCTTTCTCTATACTAAAGTCTGCTCCATTAAGTGCTTTAATCTTAACGTCACCCATTTTGTATATTTTCTTTACGTTTTCAAATTCTATATAACTCATATGCACCTCTTCATGACCGATATTTACTGATTGCTGCATAACACTGCAGTCACTATTGGATATTTGTAAAATATTGATATCCATAAGATATAAATACCCTTTTATCCCTTACATTTTACTATAATTTTATCATAATAGCAAAACAAATGTATATATATTTAAAAGCTAAATATATTTAAAATTTCATATATGGAGGTCTGGCTTGAAACCTTTAAAATATATTCTATCATCGCTAACATTTATTGTTATACTTTTTGAATATATATTCTTTTTAATATCGCCTGTTTACTTTTCCTGTTTAAGCCCTGCTCCACATAAGATTACTGCTGTAAGTAAAACACAGCATGCAGCCAGCAGCAGTCCTAAAAACAATATATCTTTACATGCACGTTATGCAGCACTTATTGATGCTGACAATAACCGTCTGCTTTACGGTAAAGGAGCTGATATTAAAGCACCCAATGCAAGCACAACCAAAATCATCACCCTTATTACAGCTCTTGGCATATGTGCCGATGACTATATAGCAACAACCTCTGCATATGCCGCATCTATGCCAGATGTACAATTAAACGCAATAAATGGTGAACAATTTACAATAAAAGACCTGTATTTTTCACTGATGTTAAGATCACATAATGATACCGCAGTTATTATTGCTGAAAATGCAGCTTACTACTACATATGTAATCTTTCAGATAAAGAAAGGAATGAATTGATATATGATATATCTTTTATACCTGATTATAGTAATAATTCTTCATTTTTAAAAAATATCAGTAAAGAGCAAAGTAAGGTTCTTGTAAGGATATTTACTGATCTTATGAATAAAAAAGCTTTAGAGGCGGGTTGTACTAACACACATTTTGTGACTCCTAATGGTCTTGATGCTTCAGATGAGAATGGTATACACCAGACAACTGCCTATGATCTTTCTGTCATGATGTCATACTGTATCAAAAATCCTGATTTTATAGAAATAACAAAAAGCAGTTCCTACAGCTTTAGCAATCTTGATGGTAAAAGATATTCTGTTACTAATGCAAATGCATTCTTATCCATGTATGATAATATAATATCAGGAAAAACCGGCTTTACTGCAGATGCAGGATATTGTTATGTATGTGCCTACAAAGATGAAAATAAAACATTTATAGTAGCACTTCTTGCATGCGGATGGCCAAATAACAAGTCTTATAAATGGACTGATTCCAAAGTACTGCTTGATTATGCAAGAAACAACTTTGAAAAACAGGTGCTTCTTGACAATATAAAAACCTTTAATGTAAAAGTAACTAATGGCACATCAGATGATATCAATGTTGTTATAGATAAAAAATATAGTGCATATGTTAAATCTGATGATGAAGTTAAAATAGAATACAATATACCTGACAGTATTATGGCTCCTGTTAAAAAAAATGATGTCATTGGCACTGTAACTGTATTTATAAACAATGAAGCTGTTAAACAATATAACATAATAAGTGATAAAGATATTAGTAAATGTAATTATGCTCGTAAAGTATCTCGTATTATCCGACATTTCTTGTATTTTTTGTGTATTTTAATTCAATTCTGATGACATTACAATCAAATTATTGTATACTTAAAAAGCATGTGTAAGTTTTACACATAGATATAACTTGCTATAGTTATACCAGAATGGAGAATAGTGTGAAAAATAAGATTTTCACACGCAAGATTTGTGCTTCGCACAAACTTGAGATGCGCAAAGAAGCAGCGCAAGAATGGAGATTATTATGAATAGAATTTATAAGTGTTTTCCAGGCGGTAAATTCAAAGTTCTTACTTTAAGCTACGATGATGGCAAAATACAGGACAGACGTCTGGTAGATATATTCAATAAAAATGGAATCCGTGCAACCTTTAATGTAAATTCTCAACTTACGGATATGGATATACGACTGGATTCAGATGAGTGGAGTTCTTTATATAAAAACCACGAAATTGCACTTCATACATGCACGCACCCAACTATGAACCGTTGTGGAAGCTACGAAATCACAAGAGAAATCCTTGAAGATAAAACAGCTATAGAAAAGATTATTAAAAGACCCGTACGTGGCATGGCTCTACCTAATGGAGCAGGCAATAAGCTTATCACTTCCATTGCTGCGGATCTGGGAATAAAATATATAAGACCAGCTGCAGATCAATATGCTGCTGTAAAATCAGCCATTGAATATGCAGACTGCTGTGAAGGGCCTATTCTCTTAGGTGATGAAAATGGTTTTTCCATGCCGTCAGATTATATGAACTGGGTACCTACATGCCATCATAACCACAACCTTGTTGAATTCGGCAAACGCTTTATGGCTCTTACTAAAAAGCAGTATCTTTATATGATGTATGTATGGGGTCACAGCTTTGAATTCGACAGAAATGACAACTGGTCAGTTATAGAAGAATTCTCTGAAATGATAGGACACCGCGATGATATATGGTATGCTACCAACATAGAAATTGTCGATTATAATGAAGCCTTTGACAGACTTCAGATGTTTGCTGACAATGAATACATATACAACCCTAGCGCTTGTTCTGTATGGGTTGCTGTAAACAACAATCATATTGTTGAGATACCAGGTGGGGAAACTGTTAAATTATAATCGTCATTTGTCTAGTTCATGCTATTAACTTTTTTATTATAGAAATTTTAAGCATTTTATAAGCATAAGACCGTTAGATACTAATATTATCTAACGGTCTTATCATAATCTTATTTATTTTTCTTTTTACAAAGGCTCTTTATTGCCGTAGTTATCTTAATCGGATTACCATATCTAAGTGTTCCCATTCTATAGATAGCTGAGCCTGCTATGCCCACAGCTATTATACCACCAACAAGTATTATGAATGAAACAACAATCTCCCACACTGCCACATTTCCCATGGCAACACGGGCAAACATTGCACTATATGAACTGAATGGCAGGTATGAAAGCACCTTCATAGCTGTACCATCAATATTGCCCAGCTGTAAAAGTGTAACAAAATACACAACCATTATGACCATCTGGATACTTCCAACACTTTTATTAAGGTCCTCTGTCTTAGATACAAGTGCACCAAATGCACCATATATAAATGTATAAAAAAGCACTCCTCCAAGTCCGAATAACGCATATGTAACAATCACATCAGCAGGAATATCAAGAAGCATATCAAGTATACCACCCCATACACTCTGGTTAATCTTATATGCACCAACAACAGCAAGCATAAGAACGCCTGCCTGGCACAGTGCCGCTATAGTTCCTGCAAGCACCTTGCCAAAAAACAGAATCTTAGTATCTGCACTTGTTACAAGTACTTCTATAGTCCTGTTTGACTTTTCCTGTGTAACCGAAGTTGCAACCATGACCCCATAGAATATAATTATCATAAATATTATAATGATAAGTATATAACAATACATATAATTAGCGCCCATATCCTTGCCAAGTACAACTGTTTCACTGTTAATCTGTGGATTAAAGGCTGTCATTATCTCTTCATAATCAAGATTATTAGTACTACAATACACCATCTGGTTAAGTGCTGTAAGCACCTGTTCAAACTGCATATTAGTGCTATCTGTCATACTTTTATTATATACAATGTACTCATAATCTGTAAGGCTGTGAACTATAAAGCCTTTCTTTGCTTCTTCCCTGGATATCTTATCTTTTAATGCAGCCTCTGATACTTCCTTTTCGACTTTCATATCATCAAAGGCTGCCTGAAGCATACGTATGTCAGACAATGCACCCGACTCATCATATATAAGCATTATATCCTTATCTTCATCTGTATTATCTGATTTGTCATCTGCATTGTTTTCTGTATTTTCCTCAGTTCCTTTATCAACACCTGTTATTGAACTTATATCAAAAAATCTTGGCACAAACATAATGGCAGCAGCTATCACAGCTATAATGACTGTACTTATTACATATGACTTATTCTTAAGATAAGTCATAATCTCATATTGAAGAACTACACCTAACTTTTTCATCAATGCGCACCTCCTTCAATATTATTCTTTTTATTATCATTGTCTGCTTCATCCCCTACAAGTGAAACAAATATATCATTAAGTGATGGCTTATATGTTTCAAAATGTTCAACATCTATACCACAATCAACTATTCTCTTTAATATATCTGCCCTTGATGCAGCACTTATATTTTTAATAATAATATCTTCTCTTGTTCTTCCTGTTTCAGCTATAATATCTGAAAGCTTTTCTTTTACTATATCCGACAAAGTATCCAGATCTTTGTTAACATCTGATATAACAAGCTGGTTCTCACCATATTTCTTTTTTATATCTTTAAGATTGCCAGAAAGTGCTATATTTCCCTTATCTATTATTGCTATATCACGGCAGAACTCCTCAACATAGCTCATCTGATGACTTGAAAATATAACTATTCTACCCTCATTAATGACTTCTGTCACAACTTCCTGAAGTATCTTTGAATTCACAGGATCCAGTCCACTAAATGGCTCATCAAGTATAACTATCTCTGGTTCACACGCAAGTGTTGAGGCAAGCTGCACCTTCTGCTGATTGCCCTTTGATAAGGTTTCTAACTTTCTGTTAGTATATTCATCAATCTCAAGTCTTTTTAACCACTTATTGGCATTGTTCACAGCCTCTTTCTTTGATATTCCTCTGAGTCTTGTAAGATATACTATCTGTTCAAGAACTGTTTTCTTAGGATATAACCCGCGTTCTTCAGGAAGATATCCTATAAGATGCTTTTTAGGATTAAAAGGCTTTCCGTCAAGATATACCTCTCCCAAATCCGCTTTGAAAACATCCATAATAATTCTTATGGTAGTTGTCTTGCCAGCGCCATTTCTTCCTAAGAGTCCAAGTGCGCTGCCACTTTCCACTTCAAAAGAAACGCCATGTAAGACCTGGTTATCTTCAAAAGACTTTGTAAGATTTCTTACTTCAAGTTTCATTAAAATGTTCTCCTCTCATATTTGTAAAACTTTTATAGTAATTGTATCATAAAAGAGGATATTTTGATAGTCAAATCTTGTATTTTTATTCATTTTATATATTTTACGAATTTATATTAAAAAAAGCTGGAACAAGGTTACTTGTCCCAGCTTTCGCGCTCATTATACCATATGTAATTACTGTGGCTGCTTTCCGATGTAAGCAAGGATACCACCATCAACATAAAGAATATGTCCGTTAACGGCATCTGAAGCTTCTGAAGCAAGGAATACAGCTGGACCAGCTAATTCTTCTGGCTTTAACCATCTGTTAGCAGGTGTCTTAGCGCAGATGAACTGATCGAATGGATGTCTAGAACCATCAGCCTGTCTTTCTCTTAATGGAGCTGTCTGAGGTGTCTCAATGTAACCAGGTCCAATACCATTACACTGGATATTGTACTGACCATACTCAGAACAGATATTTCTTGTGAGCATCTTAAGACCACCCTTAGCAGCAGCGTAAGCTGATACTGTTTCACGGCCTAACTCTGACATCATAGAGCAGATGTTAATAATCTTACCGTGGCCTCTTTCGATCATTGATGGAATAACTGCCTTAGATACGATAAATGGTGCATTAAGGTCAACGTCGATAACCTGTCTGAATTCAGCAGCTGTCATATCGCACATTGGAATTCTCTTAATAATACCAGCGTTGTTAACAAGAATATCGATAGGAGCTACATCCTTAACAATCTGAGCTACCATAGCATTAACCTGTTCTTCGTTAGTTACGTCACAAACATAACCATGAGCATCGATACCAGCTTCCTTATAAGCTGCTAATCCCTTATCTACTAATTCCTGCTTAATATCGTTAAATACGATTGTTGCGCCAGCCTTAGCCATTCCGCTAGCAATAGCGAAACCGATACCATAAGAAGCACCTGTAACTAAAGCAACTTTTCCTTCAAGTGAAAAATTTACTGACATTTTAAAATCTCCTTTTCTCTTAATATATATCAATGAACTCAAGAATTAAATGTATAACATGTTTATTATGCATTATATTCTATGAGAATCATTCTAACAAAAATATTATAGTCATCAGCACCTTTTAGATACGTTCTGATTATCTAAGGTCCTTCATATCAACATCATCCATATCATCGAAATCCTGGTTTTCACCTACCATACCCCAGATGAATGTATAAGCATGAGTAGCTGAAGCTGAATGAATAGACCAGCTTGGTGATATAACAGCTTCTTCGTTTCTCATAACGATATGTCTTGTTTCTGTTGGTTCTCCCATATAATGGAATACAACTGCATCTTCTGGAACCTCAAAGTAAAGATATACTTCCATTCTTCTGTCATGTGTATGACATGGCATTGTGTTCCATACGCTACCTGGTTCAAGACAAGTCATACCCATCTCTAACTGACAACTTTCAACCTGTCCAGGAAGAATATACTTGTTAATAGTTCTATGGTTTGCACTTTCAAGACATCCAAGTTCTTTCTTGTTCTCAGGTAAAATATCCTTAGCTGGATCAATAAATACTGTAGGATATGTCTTATGTGCTGGTGCACTGTTAAGATAAAACTTAGCTGGATTCTTAGGATCTTCACTCTTAAATGAAATATCCTTAGCACCCATACCTATGTACATGCCATCTTTATACTTAAAATTATATTCCTTGCCATCAACAGTAACTGTTCCGTTACCACCGATATTGATGATACCCATCTCTCTTCTTTCAAGGAAATACTTAGCTCTTAATTCTGCACCTGCCTCAAGAACAAGTTCTTTGTTAACTGGTGTTGCAGCTCCAACTATGATTCTGTCAATCTGGCTATAGATTGTCTTAATCTCATCAGCAACGAATAAATTCTGAATTAAAAAGTCATGTCTTAATCTGTCTGTGTCATAATTCTTGACATCAGCAGGATTAGCTCCTGGTCTTACTTCCATCTTACTCAATTCTCCTTTTCTCTTATATAATTATGATATCAGAGACAAAAAAAATCTGCCACTTACATCAATTATCCTTTTGGATATAATAATAACATCATTTAAACATTTTTACAACTAATAATTCTCTTAATAAGCGTATATGTATCAACAATTTGATTATTAATATCAAATGCTTTGACAATTAATGCTTTTGCATCATCAATTTTCTTTTTGTCATTCGCATATATCGTTGCTATCACATCTCCTTCTTTCACAGCATCTCCTACCTTCTTTGAAAGCACAACACCTACATAATGATCTATTTTATCTTCCTTATTCTGTCGTCCTCCACCAAGAATCATTGATGCTTCACCTATAAGTTCTGACTGTATATGATGTACATAGCCTTCTTTATCTGCTGTTATATCGACTGTATAATCTGCCTTTTTCAAACTCTTACAGTCATCAAATATACTAATATCCCCACCCTGCCGTTTAACAAACTCAATAAATTTATCATATGCACTTCCATCTTCTATCACACTACTAAGCATTTCATAAGCTTTATTCCTGTCATGCGTTATATCTGAGGCTATAAGCATCTGTGCACCAAGTTCCATGCAAAGCTCAACGAGGTCTGCTGGTCCATGTCCTTTTAAAGTATCAACAGCCTCCTTCACTTCAAGAGCGTTACCAACAGCATATCCGAGAGGTTCGTTCATATCTGATATGACTGCAATCGTATTTCTGCCTGCACTTTCACCTATCTTAACCATCTGCTTAGCAAGCTTAACTGCATCGTCCATATTTTTCATAAATGCTCCATTGCCAACCTTGACATCAAGGACAATCGCCTTAGCACCTGATGCTATTTTTTTACTCATTATACTGCTTGCTATAAGGGGTATACTGTCTACAACAGCAGTCACATCCCTTAATGCATATATTTTTTTATCAGCCGGTGCAAGATTGCCAGTCTGTCCTGTAAGCGCCAATCCGGTTTCGTTTACATTTTTGATAAATTCCTCTTTTGAAAGTGATGTTCTAAATCCCGGTATACTTTCAAGCTTATCTATAGTTCCGCCAGTGTTGCCAAGTCCTCTTCCACTCATCTTTGCCACCTTGCCTCCGCATGCTGCAACCATAGGAGCAAGCACAAGTGTTGTTTTGTCTCCGACTCCGCCTGTACTATGTTTATCCACATTAATCCCATTTACAGCTGACAGATCAAGCCTGTCGCCACTATCTGCCATAGCCATAGTAAGGAGGAAGGTCTCTTCATAACTCATTCCTTTAAAATATACAGCCATAAGAAATGCTGACATCTGATAATCAGGTATCGTACCATTGGTATATTCCCGCACGACATATTCTATTTCTTCTTTACTAAGAACTTCTCCATACTTTTTTTTACTTATAACATCGAACATTCTCATAACCAGCCACCTCTTCTATCTTATACATATCAGCCACAGTTTACAATTACCGCAAATATTTTTAATATATATAAGATTATACTAACATTTTTTGTAATTATATGCTATGATTTATTGGCATAAAGATTTATTAAGGAGAAATACAATGAGTTTTGAATTCATACGTAAGCTGCCTACACCAACAGAAGTTAAAAATGAACTTCCTGTTCCTAAAAATGTTGCAGCTCTGAAAACACAAAGAGATAAAGAAATTGCAGATGTAATAACTGGCAAATCAGATAAGTTTCTTGCTATCATAGGACCATGTTCAGCTGACAACGAAGATGCAGTCCTTGATTATACATTAAGACTTAAAAAAGTCCAGGAAAAAATAGCTGATAAAGTTCTTATTATACCAAGAGTGTATACAAACAAGCCAAGAACAACCGGTACAGGCTATAAAGGTATGCTCCACCAGCCAGACCCTGAGAAAAAGCCAGACCTTCTTGCTGGTCTTATAGCTATAAGGAAAATGCATATAAGAGTTATGGAAGAAACTGAGCTTATGCCTGCTGATGAAATGCTCTACCCTGAAAACTACTGGTTCCTTTCAGATGTATTGTCATATGTTGCAGTTGGTGCCCGTTCAGTTGAAGATCAGCAGCACAGACTTACAGCCAGCGGAATGGATGTTCCTGCCGGTATGAAAAACCCAACAAGCGGTGATTTCTCTGTTATGTTAAATTCAGTTGTTGCAGCACAGGCTAATCAGTCATTTATATATAGAAACTGGGAAGTAAAGACTCCTGGCAATCCTCTGGCACATACTATATTAAGAGGCGCTGTAAATAAGCATGGCCAGAATATTCCTAACTATCACTATGAAGACCTTATCAGACTGGCTTCCATGTATAAAACAAGGGATTTACTTAATCCAGCCTGCATAGTTGATGCTAATCACAGTAATTCTGCCAAAAAATATATAGAACAGATACGTATCACAAAGGAAGTGATTCATAGCCGCAATCATTCAGAAGATGTAAAGGATCTTGTTAAGGGTGTTATGATTGAAAGCTATATCGAACCAGGCTCACAGAAGGTCGGTGAAGGTATATATGGCAAATCTATAACTGATCCATGCCTTGGATGGGAAGAATCTGAAAAGCTTTTATATACAATAGCTGATATGCTCAAATAACCACCTTATGATAAATGGACTTATATAAGCTTCATATAAGATTCCCGCTATAAGAAATATCAGTGATATAAATATGACAATTACCGTTTTTTTAATATTAATCAGTCGTTTTTCAATATATGACACCATTAAAAAAACGGCAATTGCATATATTATATACTGCGGTATAAGGCATACTGCATATATAAACATTCCTTTTATCCCCATATTCATAATGCATACGCTTATCATAAGACCTGAACTTATCCCGGCAAAAAGCATAAATATATATATTCCTGCTATAGCAGCCGGAGTAAAAAGCACAAGCATAAAACATATATATTCTTTTAAACGCAGCTTTAATATATATCTTAAATATAATGTTTTATCAAGGCTGACGCTCATAATTGCATTATTGAAATCTTCATTGAACATTCCTATTTTATCTGTTATATCATCTATAACAAGATTTGCCATCAATGATCCTACTGCAGCTCCTAAAAGTATAACTATATAATATCTGTATTGTCCAAAAATACGTCTAAAAAAAATCCCAGCCATAACAACCTCCTTTTATCTGGTCAGGCTATTATATGCTGGAATCTTTTCTGATATGTTTTGTTTTGTTTTATTTTTATCGTTTACTATGGATTATAAATAGTAACTGACATTATCAGGCAGATGGTTATATACGTGAAATCATGTCTGAATAAGCCATCATCGCTGACACTGTTTTAGAATCCCTGATTGTTCCATCAAATATCATACGTTTTATCTCATCAAGAGTATATATCTCTACATTAATACTCTCCTCATCATCAAGATTCTGGCATGTCCTTATAAGCTTATCTGCAACATATATATCTATAATCTCGTTGCAGAATGCAACTGCTGTATACACTGATATCAGCTTTTTGACATTTTTTCGTTCTGCCTTATAACCTGTTTCTTCTTCAAGCTCTCTTATCGCCGCAAGCTCTGTTGGTTCATCTTCCTCAAGACCTCCCGCAGGTATCTCAAGTGTTTCTTCATCAGGAGAATTCCTGTACTGGCGCACAAGCACAATCCTGCCATCATCAAGAACCGGTACAACAGCAGCAGCTCCTTTATGTTCTATATGATCCCAATAAGTCACTTTCCCATCAGGTGTAACCATAGTATCCTTATAAAACTCAAGTATTGAGCCCTTATAAGCCAGTTCTCTTTTTATTCTTTTAATGTGTTCCATTCAGTGTTCCATTCTTTCACATCATTTTATTTGATATTGGTACACTTGTCATAGCATGCATCTGTAGCCTTTATTAATGAACTTCTGAAGTTATGTTCCTCCAGCGCTGCAACAGCTGCTATTGTTGTACCTCCAGGTGAGCATACCTTATCCTTTAAAACACCTGGATGCTCTCCTGTTTCAAGCACCATCTTTGCAGAACCAAGTACTGTCTGTGCAACAAGCTTATATGCATCTTCTCTTTTAATGCCATACTTTACCGCACTATCAGCAAGTGCCTCAATAAACATATATACATATGCTGGAGAACTTCCGCTTGCACATACTATGGCATTCATCTGATTTTCTGAAACATATACAACCTTGCCAAAAGAATTAAAGAAGCTGTCTATAACCTCTCTTTCTTCAAATGAGAAATTCTCCTTATCATAAGCAACACCAGTCATGCCTTCTCCAACAAGCGCAGGAGTGTTTGGCATGGCACGGACTACTCTTGCATTTATACCAAGCTGTGACTTGATATTATCTATACTTATACCCGGTGCTATTGATATAACAACACTGTCTTCACGTATAACATTATTAATATTCTTTAATACCACATTGTATACCTGTGGCTTTACTGCAAGAACAACGTACTGTGCATTATTAGCACATTCTGCATTGCTTTCCGCATATCTTACTCCTGTTTCCTGACTTATTCTCTTACACTTTTCTAAATCAGGGCATGTGAATATAATATCAGATGGCGTATATACTGAAAGAAGACCTTTGAGCATTGCGTATCCCATATTACCCATTCCAATAAAACCGAATTTAGCCATAACAACCTCCTTAATAATCTGCCTACATGTTAATCAGCCTCTGACTACTTGCTTTCAAGAAGCTTATCAACACTTACAAGCTTAACACATAACACGAAAAGCTCAGCTGCTTCTGACATTTCCTCTGGAGTAGGGAATGAAGGAGCTATTCTTATATTGCTATCACGAGGATCCTTACCATAAGGGAATGTTGCACCTGCGTTAGTAAGCACTACACCAGCCTCTTTACACATAGAAACTATAGCCTTCGCACAGCCAGGAAGAGCATCAAATGATATAAAATAACCGCCTCTTGGTTCTGACCATGTACCTATTCCAAGTCCTGTAAGTTCATCATCAAGTACCTTTAATGTTGCTTCAAACTTAGGTCTTAAGAAATCTGCATGCTTCTTCATATGTGCCTTAAGTCCATCAAGATTCTTAAAATATCTTACATGTCTTAACTGGTTAAGCTTATCATATCCTATTGTCTGGATTGTAAGATATTTCTTAATATCTGCAAGGTTAGCAGCTGATGAAGCAAGTGCTGCCATACCAGAACCTGGGAATGTAACCTTAGATGTAGATGCGAATTCATATACCATATCAGCATTACCTGCTTTTTCACATTCTGATATAATATCAAGTATTTCATCCTGTTTATCATCATAAAGATGGTGAATAACATATGCATTATCCCAGAATATTCTAAAATCCTTAGCAGCTGGCTTTAATGCTGCCATTCTCTTTACTGTTTCATCAGAATAAGTATAACCCTGTGGATTAGAATATTTAGGCACACACCATATACCCTTTATTGATTCATCTTCACTTACAAGCTTTTCAATCATATCCATATCAGGACCATTTTCTGTCATAGGAATATTAATCATCTCTATACCAAAGCTCTCTGTAATAGCAAAGTGTCTGTCATAGCCTGGTACTGGACAGAGCCACTTAACCTTATCAAGCTTGCACCAAGGTGTGCTTCCCATAACTCCATGTGCATATGATCTTGAAACCTGATCATACATAATATTAAGACTTGCGTTTCCATATATAATAATGTGTTCAGATGTTGTCCCCATCATATCAGCCATAAGCTTCTTGGCTTCTGTAAGACCATCAAGAACACCATAATTTCTGCAATCTGTTCCATCCTCAGCCTTAAAATCCGAAGAACTGTTAATAACATCAAGCATGTCCATCGTTACATTAAGCTGACTAGGTGATGGCTTTCCTCTTGACATGTTAAGATTCAGACCCTTAGCCTTAGCCTCTTTATATCTTTCATCAAGCTCAGCCTTTAACTGTAATAATTGTTCTTTACTCATTTCACTATACTGCATATTATTATCCTCCATTAATTTTCAAAGGTCTTTACTACTATACTATGAACTTATAATTTAAGCAAGCTTTTTTACAATAAATGTAATTTTTGTGATTAAGTTTATTAATATTTTAGGGATTTTTAAAAATATTATTAACAAAATTAAGTAGTTACTTAATTTTGTTAAGTCGAACTTAAGTATATCTTTCACACATTTACATTTTTCCGTCTATGGCGGACAGACTGTTGATTAAAAATGGGGTAAAAATACGGAAAAAACATCTCTGATTTAAATATATAAATATAAAAAAAGAAAGGCTTAAAACCTTAAATGTTTAAGCCTTTCGTATGTTTCTTTAATTCGAGCTTGTCTAAATAGATTATTCTACTTAGCGTAATCCACTACCCTTGATTCTCTTACGATACTAACCTTAATCTGACCTGGATATTCCATCTGATCTTCAATCTGTTTTGAAATATCTCTTGCAAGTAATACCATATCTGAATCATTGATAACTTCAGGAACAACCATTACTCGAACCTCTCTACCTGCCTGAATAGCAAAAGATTTCTCAACTCCCTTATATGAGTTGGTAATATCTTCTAATTGTTTTAATCTGTTTGTGTAAGTTTCTAACGTTTCTCTTCTAGCACCAGGTCTTGCAGCTGATATTGTATCAGCAGCCTGTACAAGACATGCTATTAAGCTTTCCGGTTCAACGTCACCATGATGAGCTTCTACTGCATTAATAACAAGTGGTGATTCCTTATATCTTCTACAAAGATCAACACCCAACTGAATATGTGAGCCTTCCATTTCATGGTCGACAGCTTTACCTATATCATGTAATAAGCCAGCTCTCTTTGCCATCTTTACATCAAGTCCTAATTCGCCGGCTAATAACCCAGTAATCTGGGCTACTTCAATAGAATGCTTTAATACATTCTGACCATAACTAGTTCTATACCTTAACTTACCAAGTAAACGAACTAATTCTGGATGAATTCCATGGACACCAACCTCAAGGGTTGCAGCTTCACCTTCTTCTTTAATTAATGTTTCGACTTCTTTCTGTGCTTTTTCAACCATTTCCTCAATTCTTGCTGGATGAATACGTCCATCAATTATGAGTTTTTCAAGAGCGATTCTTGCAATCTCTCTTCTGATTGGATCAAAGCCTGATAAAACGACTGCCTCAGGTGTATCATCAATAATAAGTTCTACACCTGTGAGAGTTTCAAGAGTTCTTATGTTACGACCCTCTCTACCTATAATACGACCTTTCATTTCATCGTTAGGAAGCTGTACAACTGATATAGTTGTTTCGGCAACATGATCAGCAGCACAACGCTGTATAGCATTGACAACCAATTCCTTTGCCTTTTTATCTGCTTCCTCTTTCGCCCTGCTTTCTAATGTTTTAACCATTACAGCAGTATCATGTTTAACTTCATCTTCAACAGTTTTTAATAGATATTCTTTTGCTTGTTCGGAGGTCAATCCAGAGATTCTTTCAAGTTCCTGCTGTCTTTTCTTTTCAAGTTCGTCAACTTTCTGCTTTAACTTACCAAGTTCTTCCTCTTTTCTGGTAATACTTAAGTCACGTTTCTCGACTGCATCGATCTTTCTATCAAGAGTTTCTTCTTTAGAAAGGACTCGCTTCTCGTACTTTTGTATTTCAGCACGTCTTTCCTTTGTCTCTTTCTCAAGTTCATTCTTAGTTCTTAAAGATTCCTCTTTAACCTCTAAGAGTGCCTCTTTCTTCTTTGTCTCTGCTGTCTTTAAAGCTTCGTCTATTATCTCTCTGGCTCTCTCATTAGCATTGCCAATTTTTTCATCATTGCTTTTAGCAATGGCTTTGCCTGATATAAACCATGTAATAGGTGCGACTACTGCAAGTGTAACAAGAATTGCGACAACTATCGGAATTAACACAGGAGCACCTCCTTATTAAGTTTTCATTGTACAAAATATACAACATACTAATATTATACTTTAATCATCATAATGTCAAGGTTAGAACCTCTTAACTTTCGCATAATTAGTACTCTTTTTCTTCATTGACCACAATATCAAGTGCTTTATTAATATTATCTGTCATAAAACCCTTCCTATACAATGAGGCCTTTACTTTCTGTCTCTGTTCATAATTATTCAAATCCTTATTGTGGTACTTACTATGAAGCTGTTTTATTATAATATCAAGTTCAGGATTTCCTATATCCGGATTGCACATCTCATCATAACATTCATCAAGCGCACATGATATTATATCTGCATCTACACCTTTTAACATAAGGCTTTGTTCTATAACTCTTCGTGATTTTGATGTCATATGGGATATAATATAATTAACTGCATATCTTTTATCATCTATATATCCATATGAAGAAACATATTGAACTGCTTTTTCTATACATTCATCCGGGTAACCATTAGCTTTAAGTTTTTCAAACAATTTCTTTCTTGTATAATCTCTATCCTTCAGTAAAGACATCGCACGTATCTTTGATCTTTTATTTAATATATCAATAATATCCTCGTAATCTTCTAACGAAATATATGCATCTTTCTTTATATTAAATCTTCTAATCTCAGATATATACAAAACAAACGCAGGCTCGTAATTTATAAATACCCGCCTGCGCTTAGAATCCACTTCCTGAATAGAGGTAACACACTTATCTGTTTCCTCTGTCTTCATTAAACTTCCTCAGTATTTTCCTTTTTAGATGACTTTGTCTTAGACTCTTCTGTAACCGTCTCTTCTTTATCACTATCTGGATTATCACCTATACCATAATGTGCTCTTACCTTCTCATCAACTTCATTTCTTATATCTGGATTGTTAATAAGATACTGTTTTGCATTTTCTCTTCCCTGTCCTATCTTCTCTCCATTATATGAAAACCATGCACCGCTCTTCTGGATAATCCCAACGTTAGAAGCAAGGTCGATAAGATCTCCTTCTGTTGATATTCCTTTACCAAACATAATATCAAACTCAGCTTCCCTGAAAGGAGGTGCCACTTTATTCTTGACAACCTTAACTCTTGTCCTGTTACCAACAACCTCTCCTCCAGACTTTAATGTCTCTATCTTTCTTACGTCCATTCTTACTGAAGCATAGAACTTAAGAGCCCTTCCACCTGTTGTTGTTTCAGGATTACCAAACATAACCCCGACTTTTTCTCTTAACTGGTTTATAAATATAACAACACAATTGTTCTTACTAACAACTGGTGTAAGCTTTCTTAATGCCTGTGACATAAGTCTTGCCTGAAGTCCAACATGTGAATCCCCCATATCTCCATCTATCTCAGCCTTTGGTACAAGTGCTGCTACTGAATCGACAATAACTATATCAATAGCACCTGATCTTACCATAGTCTCACATATCTCTAATGCCTGTTCACCACTATCCGGCTGTGATATATAAAGATTATCAATATCTACTCCTATATTTCTTGCATATACAGGATCCAAAGCATGTTCAGCATCAATAAAACCAGCTATACCGCCTCTTTTCTGAACTTCAGCCACCATATGAAGTGCGACAGTAGTCTTACCTGAAGATTCAGGTCCATATATCTCTACTACTCTTCCCTTTGGCACTCCGCCAAGACCTAATGCTATATCAAGACTTAATGAACCTGTAGGTATACATTCAACATTCATGTTCGCTGTTGAATCACCCAGCTTCATAACCGAACCCTTACCAAACTGTTTTTCAATATTAGAAATAGCCGCATCCAGCGCCTTTAACTTATCTTCATTAACCAAATTATATATACCTCCATCATCTTGAACATCTGTTCGCTTGTTATGATAATATTATACTCCATGTATTTTGTCAAGCTTTTTCGAACATTTATTCGAATATCATTTTAAATATTTATGTAACATATTGGATATCCTCATCGTACCATATACATATAAGAAAGTAAAGATATATTTTCCCATGTTTTAATATATATCTACAGCTTTAATATATGAATAAATCATATCAAGAGCCTCTTTACATGCCTTTTCGCGTATTGCACCTCTGTCACCTTCAAACATGTTTTTCCGGACAATAACGATATTGTTATCTACGGCATACAGTACTTCCTGATCTTTGCAATGCTGGTATACCTCTTCATATTTTTTAACATCCGTTATTCTTGAAGCCTCATCAAACGTAGCTGCATAACCAGATGCTCTTTTTGATGCAACACCTATATATACAAGTCCTACAGGCTTTCCATCTTCCATCGAAGGCCCAGCAACTCCTGTAACTGAAACCGCTATGTCAGCATCCGATATAGAAAGTGCGCCAAGCGCCATTTCACATGCAGTCTGTGGACTTACAGCCGTATATAACTTTAAAGTTTCTTTTTTTACATTAAGCATACTGTTTTTTGCCTCATCGCAATATGTTATATACCCTTGATGGAACACATTAGATGCTCCACTTACATTAACAATTGCTGATGCAATCATACCTGCGGTGCATGATTCCGCTGTTGTAAGAAGCATATTCTTTTCGTTAAGCTTTTTTACTACCTTTTCCTCTATATTCATAAATATAAAACCTCCATTCTTACTGTGTTGCAGCCATTAAATATGTAACACAATAACATAAGATACTATGATCTGAATATCTAACCCGCACGAAGATAAAAGCCATTCCTGATAACAGAAATGGCTTTTATATCCAGACTATTTACATCATTAGTATGACTATTTATTAGAACCATCTATAAATACTTTATAATTCTTGATTATATAATCAAGAAGCGAAATAATCGTAAGTGCAAGGGCTATATACATGATAACCATATTAATAATATTGCTGTATGGATAATCAATATTAAGAATAAGAAGTATAATCATTATCATCTGGAAAGTTGTCTTAAACTTTCCCCAGTAGCTTGCAGCTATAACAACACCATTGTCTGATGCTATAAGTCTGAAGCCGCTTATAATAAATTCTCTTGCAATTATTATAATTACAACCCATGCAGGAATTCTGTTAAGATCCACGAGTGCAATAAGTGCTGAACATACTAAAAGCTTATCAGCAAGCGGATCCATAAACTTACCAAAATTGGTAACCAGATTATATTTTCTTGCTATTTTCCCATCTAGTAAGTCAGTAAAACTTGCTAACACGAATATTGCAGCTGCCAAAACATCTCCTGTCATACCAAGTCCTGGTATATAAAGAAATATAAGAAATACCGGAATCATAATTGTTCTAAGTATTGTTAATTTATTAGGTAAATTCAACTTCTTGTCCTCCCTTTACTTTCAGATAATAATTTATTCTTCGACTATTTCTCCTATAAGATCATACTCCGTTGAGCCTGTAATAAGTACATTAACAAAATCACCTGACATCAGTTCCCTGTCACATTCCACAAAAACAAGTCCATCAACATTAGGTGCATCCTTATATGAACGTCCAACATAAGTATTATCTTCAGCAATGTATCCTTCTATCATAACCTCAAGTATACTTCCAACCATGTCAGCTGATCTGTCAGCTGATATTTCCTGCTGAAGCTGCATTATCTCATCTCTGTATTTTTCTTTCACAGCCTCATCTATCTGATCAGGCATTGATGCTGCCGGAGTATCCTCTTCCCTTGAATACGTAAATACTCCAAGCCTGTCAAATTCACATTCGTCAATAAACTCCATTACTTCCTGATGTTCTTCATAAGTTTCACCTGGAAAGCCTGTAATGAGTGTTGTCCTTAAAGCAATATCCGGAATCTCACGTCTTAACCTTGCTGTTATGTCTATAAGTTCCTTCTTATTAGTTCTTCTGCCCATTCGTTTCAGGACATTATCACTTGCATGCTGTATAGGCATATCAAGATAATGACATACCTTTGGTTCATTCTTGATAGCTTCTATAAGCTCATCATCAATCTCCTCAGGATAACAGTAAAGAATTCTTATCCATTTTAAATCTTTTATTTTAGATAACTCATGCAGAAGCATAGGTAGTGATTTCTTTCCATACAGATCAACTCCATAAAGAGTTGTCTCCTGAGCAACCAAAATAAGTTCTCTTACTCCGCCCTCAACAAGCTTTTCTGCCTGACCAACAAGATATTCAACCGGAAAGCTTCTGTAGCTTCCTCTTACATTTGGTATTATACAATATGTACATCTCTTATCACAGCCCTCAGCTATCTTTAAGTATTCATAATAACCTGGTGTTGTAACTATTCTGTCCTCTTTAACCATCGGCATTCTGTCTGCATCCTCTACAAAATTAGTTATACCCTTTTCCTCAAGAACAGAAGTAATCATATCAGCTATCTTATCATATGAAGATGTGCCGACAAATGCATCAACCTCTGGAATTTCTTTTATAATCTCATCCTGATACCTATGTGCAAGGCAGCCTGCTACTACAAGCACTTTACACTTTGCATCCTTCTTATGCTCTGCCATCTCTAATATCGTATTAATACTTTCCTGCTTGGCATCTCCTATGAAGCAACAGGTATTGACAGCTATTATATCTGCATCCCATTCATCATCTGTAAACTCGAAGCCTTTATTTTTTAATATTCCAAGCATATTCTCTGTATCAACCAGATTCTTATCACAGCCAAGCGAAACAAATAAAATTTTCATATATTTCTCCGTCCTAAAATGTTCATTTATCCAATCACAACCGCTTTGTGACTTTTTGACACGTACATCATAATAACATAAAAAACAAAAAAAATAAATGCCAATAACCTCACAATTACTGGCATTATATTAAAAAACAATTAATTGTTATAAAGTTGTTATAATAAACGCCACTATAGGAAGTGTTACTATACTAACAAGCGTTGTTAAAACAACTGAAGCTGCTGCTACATCATCATCATAGTTAAACTGTACAGCAAAAACAGATGTGATAGCCGCACAAGGACACGCCTCAAGTATGATTACAATATTGGCAACCATTCCATGAATATTTAACAACTCAAAAACCGCAATACATATTGCAGGAATAATTATCATCCTTACAATTATTGAAAAATACACAAGTTTATTTACAAACATTTTCTTAATATCACTTGCTGCAATAATCATGCCCGTTATAAACATTGATAACGGAGTGTTAACTGCACCTGCTGCACTTATGGCCTGATGAAGCACTGATGGCATTGGAATTCTTAAAACAAATATTATGATTCCGGCAAAAACAGCAAGTGTCGCCGGAGTCGTAAATATCTTTTTTACAACCATCTTCCAGCTGATTGTCCGGCTTACAACTGAATATCCAAGTGTCCATAACAATATATTAAACACTGTAACAAATGCACTTGCATATATAAGCCCTTCACTGCCAAACAAAGCCTGAATCAACGGAAAACCCATATAAGCCGCATTAGAAAACATACATCCGAATCTTACAACCGGAAGATTATCATCTTTAATACGCATCGATAATATAAAAGTAACAGCTATACCTATAGCTATAAGAAGTACACTCAGCCAAAGTGCATACAATATATTCCTGAATATATCAGAATCAAAATCTGTCAGGTATGAATTAATAATCATACATGGTACAACAAAATAAACAAGCAGATCAGAAAATGCCTTCTTGCCTTCTCTTTTTACCGCACCTGCCTTCACACATATAAAACCCGCAAATATTAATACAAACAAAACCAAAACCTGCTGTATTGTTATCATTGCCAATTGCATATATATTACCTCCAATGAAATATATTTCAATTTTTCATTAGAATAGTATAAATATTAAGAATAGTCAAGTCTAAAAACAATATACATATCTAAATACTATTTTCTCCCACCATCTAAGCCTGTTATATATAATATCTGATATCTTATTGTATACATTAAGAACGCATTGCATATCAGAAGTATCTGCTCTATGCAAAGAAAACTCCGATTGCACTGATACATCTACTGCCCTTTTTATATCAGTCACATCCTCTTTATAATCCTCTGCAAATTCTGCTGCAAGCACATCAGCAAAGTTCTCCTCCGTGCCATCATACTCTGTCACATAGCCTGTCGTATGGAGCATACACATCAGTCTTTTATATATTGAAACTGCTTTTTTCTTGTTCTGTCTTTTAAGTATTATATTTCTTCTTAATCTTAACCATAAAGGCGAAGATGCTGCTCCAATTACAGCTATGAACAGCAACAGTATTTTAAGTATTCTCCATGCAAGCCTTAAAAACCTCTTTATAGCTGCTTTAACAGCACCCTGCCACGTTCTTACATATTCTGTTTTTTCCTTTGATATATCATTTATACTTGGCATATCAGCTGTCCAGTTATTCTGCTGCATTATCTGGTTAAATATTTCCATATTATATCCAGGATAAGAAACCCTCATAGTTCCATCTGCTGCTGGCGTAACATCAACCGGTACCCATCCATAATTATCTATAAAAATTTCTGTCCACGCATGCTGTGCTGAATCTGTAACTGCTGTACTCCACTGCCCATCAGCATTTTCTTTAAAACTGTCAGCAGACACCTTAAACCCTGTTACATACCTTGCAGGAATTCCGTACATACGGTACATAAGTGTTGCAGCTGTTGCATAATGGACACAATATCCTTTTTTAGACTCAAAAAGAAACTTATCTGCCACATCAGTATTTCCAAGCATAATCCCAGGAGTCCTTGTGTAGCTTGTATTACTCATAAGTGTATATAATATAAATGTTGTTTTTTCTTCAAGTGATGAAAGGGGATTATCCTTAACATACGAAGCCAGCTGTGGCGTAATATCATCTGAATACTGCGTATAGTAAGATTTCATTGCAGTTTTATAATTAGACTGCACATTTATGTAATCATCCATCCTTGATTTCTTCGTTAAATCAGTTATATTATCTGAATCCCATAAAGAAACCATATCCTTTTGTTCATAATACATAACACTATACTCATCATAAGAGTTTTTCTGTGCCAGATATAGGTTACTGCAATATGGCTCCAGCATTATATTATTTTTGTCACTTGTATAAGCTATATCAAGCTGAAGTCTCCTGTCTTTATCCTTTGAAACAGCCAGTCCATTACTTTTCATAATATAATTGCCAAGATAATACAGGTTTCCAAATACCTCAGATGTACTATATATTGAGCTATATCTGGCATATGTATTTCCCTTTTTCTTATCCAGTTCATTACATATCTGTACATCATCAGCCTTATTCCAGTTATTACCTGTATACTCTCCACCTCTGTAACCTATAAGATATACATCCTCTTCCGGCTTTCTTTGTGTTGTAAGGTTAATCTGTTCTGCCCCAGTCTGATAATTGTTTCCTGTACTTATACCTCCATTCATGCTGATATCAGAGGCTCTGTTACTGGCTATACTTGATACCTTATAAACCACCTCTTCTATTCCGCTTACTGAATTATATACTGGCTCAGATATTGTATTCATAATAACAGCTGATAGAACAAATGATGCAAAAAACAGTGCAGCACACATGACTGTACATTTTCCCATAATGTTTTTTCTGCTGTTTACTGTATGTGATGAATACAGAGTTTTTCTTTTCTTTTTATCCAGATTATTCATCAGATAAAACAAAATCTGGTATACAAGCATAATAAAAATGTTAAAGACCGATATGGATATTTTAAGAAAAGGTGAAGCCAGTAAAAAAGAAACCATAACAAATGACAAAACAAAATGCACCTTAAAAACTATCTCAAAAAGATAAAACACACCAACTAGCAATGGTGTAAACACACACATAAGCTTAGTTATATTCCTGACAGCCGCTCTCCCCTCACTGAAAGCCGTAAATACTGAATATGCCTGTAGCTGCAAATCATCCAGTCCAGTTATTACCGCAATAAATATACCTATAAAAATCATTACGCATAATACAACTGACAATTGTGGTTTATTGTAATACACATAACAGAATATAAAAGATAACAAAAACGCAGACAGATACACAAGTTCCCCCGTATATCCTATAGCATTAAATCCACTTATAAACAGAAGAACAGAAAGAACGCCACAAAAAAGCGCAGCAAAACCAAGATACATGTTTCCTCTGTAGCCACTATCTTCTGTCCGTTTGACCGTTATACTGATATCTGTTTTCATACTGTTCTCCATTCCGCTATAACTTATACTTTTATACTGCCATTAACACTCACATTAAGACTAGTATCTACCACAACTATATTTCCTTCTTTATATGCAGATGGAAGCTCTTTATTCATGCCTGTTTTTTTATTATTAACCCTGCATTTTTCGTGATACAGAAAAAGAGCATACAGCACATCTTCGCAATCCTTTCTGTTATTCACACGATGTTTAATAAACGTATCATATTCATAATCATACCACAAAAGATTAATTATACTTTTATCGTTAATAAGCCACATTGTCTCATTGGCAAGCTTGTCATAAAAATCTCCCATTTTCTTATAATCATGTAAATCATCTATAAACACCTTTGCAAACACATTGACTTCTATATCTGTCTCCTGCGAGAATTCTTTAACAAGAAGGCTCCCTGTTTTAGCACTTAGATTCCAGTGTATATGCCTGTAGGAATCGCCTGTCTGATATTCTCTTATCTGTCTTATATCATCAACTGAATTTCCACTTCTGTTAACATATAAATCCTGGGAAGCCTCAGCTGCAGATGCAGCATATTCCATATAAATACTGCCATCCTCAATATACGGCAGCACAGCTATATTCATATGACTGTCAGTTACAGCCTTTCTTCTGAACACGCCTGTATAATCATAAAAATATACACGCTTAATATATACACATGCCGGTCCTGCATAAGGCATCCTTATTGTAAACTTTATAGAATCTTTTTTCTTATGACAGCTCCCATATATTTTCTTTGTAAGCATATATTTTGTTTTATTTCCATTAAAACCATATGACACTTCAATATCAAGTCTGATTTTACTTACTGGCAGGCCATGATTATTATTTATATTAACCCTTACAAGATAATCTCTGCCTTCAACCGCACTTGCATAATCAGAAGCAAAAGCAAATGACACTCTTTTTTTATATATACTTGTAACAAAATGCATAGCAAGCATAAAAAAAGTAAGGCATACTGCATATAACATCAATGCAAATGAATGGACCATTCCTGCAACATACCACGAAATAACAACAAAAAAGATTAATAATACTTTAGACATCATATTCTTTCATCCTCAGTTTACGCTCTTTTCTCCAACAACCGGCCTTTTTACAGACTTTACAATATTATTTATTATGTCTGATTTTGACAACTTTTCCATACGTGCTGACATATCAGGTACTATTCTGTGTGAAATCACATACTCAAACTGTGTACCTACATCAGAAGGAATAACATAATCTCTTCCATTAAGCCATGCCCAAGCCTTTGACATTTTTACGAGTGCAATTGTTGCTCTTGGGCTTGCACCTCTTTCTATATATTCAGATTCCCTGGTTGCTTTAACAAGCTCAACTATGTACTTATATATGCTTTTATTCATATATACCTCATATATCTCTTCCTGCATTTCCCTAACATCTTCTGCTGTTATAACCGGCTCTACCATATCTGTCCGTCCTATTTTTCCAACCGACATTGCCATATCCATCTCACTTTCAAAATCAGGATATCCTATAGACATCGTTATCATAAACCTGTCCATCTGTGCCTCTGGAAGACTCTGCGTACCTGCATTGCCATATGGATTCTGCGTTGCTATTACTATAAAAGGATCAGGAACATCTCTTGTTATTCCCTCAACTGATACCTTTCTTTCCTCCATGACCTCAAGGAGGGCTGACTGTGTTTTGGGTGATGTTCTGTTTATCTCATCAGCAAGCAGCAGGTTACAGAATACACTGCCTGGCTGATATACGAACTGTCCAAGATCACTTCTGTATACAGAATATCCCGTAAGATCTGATGGCATAACATCAGGTGTGAACTGAACTCTTTTACAGTCCAGCTTCATAGCTTTTGAAAATGCAGTTGCTAGAGTTGTTTTACCGACTCCTGGTATATCCTCAAGAAGTATATGTCCACCAGCAAGAAATGCTGTCATAATCTCCTTGACCTTCCTGTCTTTTCCAAGTATAACTTTATTAACCTGTTCTATAACTTTAGCTGCCTTCCCTACATTATTATCCAATCAAGTTTCCTCCAATATCATAAATATTTATGTCGGGGGCTTTTGACCACGACATCTATACATCTGTATAATATGTTTTTATTCTTCTGTATAATTAATAGCGCATTTAACAGCTCTTCTCCAACCCATAAGAAGGCTGTCTCTTTTAGCAGGTGATATGCTGCTTTCAAATGTAGTATCAAGCTGCCAGTTATCTTTTATCTCATCTTCATTCTTAAAAAAGCCAACTGATAACCCCGCAAGATAAGCAGCTCCAAGTGCTGTTGTTTCTATGCATCTTGGTCTTCTGATAGATGCATCCAGTATATCTGACTGAAATTCCATAAGAAAATCGTTAGCACTTGCACCTCCATCAACCTTTAATTCACTTACAACATGTCCGGTATCACTTTCCATAGCTTTAAGTACATCATATGTCTGGTAAGCTATAGATTCTAATGATGCTCTAATAAAATGTTCCTTGCCTGCTCCCCTTGTAACTCCTACTATTGTGCCTCTCGCATATGGATTCCAGTATGGTGCACCTAATCCTGAGAATGCCGGAACTATATATACACCATTAGTATCCTCAACCATTCTTGCATAATTCTCCGATTGCGAAGAATTCTTAATCATACGCATTTCATCCCTAAGCCACTGTATAACAGCTCCACCTGTAAACACACTGCCTTCAAGTGCATACTTTACGCAGTCGTTGGTACTAGCCGCAATAGTTGTTATAAGTCCGTGTTCTGATATAACCGGTTCCTTTCCAGTATTCATAAGAAGAAAACAGCCTGTTCCATATGTATTCTTTACTTCACCAGCATCAAAACAGCACTGTCCAAAAAGTGCTGCCTGCTGGTCACCAGCTGCACCAGCTATAGGTATACTACCTGCTATGACTGAACTGTCTGTATATCCATATATACAGCTTGATGGTTTTACCTCAGGAAGCATTGATTCAGGTATATTAAGCTTATTAATAAGCTCTTTATCCCAGCACAGCTTATGTATATCAAAAAGCATTGTTCTTGATGCATTGGTATAATCTGTTACATGTATGGCTCCACCTGTAAGTTTCCATATAAGCCATGTGTCAACCGTACCAAAAAGCAGTTTGCCTTCTTCTGCTCTTTTCCTTGCACCTTCTACATTATTCAGGATCCAGGCTATCTTAGTCGCGCTAAAGTACGCATCTGGAACAAGTCCCGTCTTTGCCTTTATGACTTCACCATAACCATCTCTTATAAGTGCTTTTACATCCTTTGCTGTCCTTCTGCACTGCCATACTATAGCATTATATACAGGTTCTCCTGTTTCTTTATCCCATACGATTGTTGTTTCTCTCTGATTAGTTATTCCAATTCCAGCTATATCCTTTGCTTTAGCACCAAGTAATGCCATAGCTTCAGATATAACTGCGTACTGTGAGGACCATATTTCCATAGGATTATGTTCAACCCACCCTGGTCTTGGATATATCTGTTCAAACTCTTTCTGCGCCATACTGCATATGTTACCAGCCTTATCAAAAAGAATACATCTTGAACTTGTTGTCCCCTGATCTAAAGCCATAATATATTTTGCCATAATATCCTTACACTCTCCTTACAAAATACCAATCTGCCAGATATTTATATATCTGTTTCTTTTTTATTAACTTCCTGTTTTTCTATGTTTATATTTTTTGTGCTGCAATTCAACATTGCTAACAGACAGAAAAATATTGGAAATGTAATAACCTCCAGCATTTCAGCCGTTCCCTGGATTGAATATACCATAACAGCAAGACCTGCACCTGCAAGCATATATCTTGATTTGTTCATATGGCAGGCTTCACTTGAACCTTTAAGGTGCCTCTTTATATTGCTGATTGCTGCTACAAGAAGTAAAACATATACTATAAGACCGGCAATACCAAGTGTTATAAGCATATTAATCCATATATTGTGAGCATTGTCTACTCTTCCTCTGTTAAATATGTTGTTGGCAGCAGCAGAATAATCACTTAAAACCCATGCTGTAGAAGCCTCTCCTGCACCGAATATTTTATTTATGAATGGAAGGTTTTTAAATCCATCCAGCGAGTTTTTCCATATGTATCCACGTCCTGAGCCCCAGTCATCAGTAATAGCAAGCGGACCTCTCTGTACAGCTGTACATATAATAACCATCAGACATGCAGTTGCTGCAAATACAACACATATGATTACATATATTTTTTTTATTTTATCAATCAGTTTTTTATTGGCGAACAAATCATATTTGTCGTGAAGCAGCTGGATAATAAATATAGCTATGAAACATACAACTGGAAACACTACAAATACATTCTTGTAAACAATAATACTGCCAACACTTTTTATAATCCTTGTATTAAACTGATTGAATATATATATAACCCCCAGTATACGCCCTGCAATAAACAATTCAACAGCGAGCATAAAATACCTTATTAATCTGTTATAATCTGATATTGCAAAATATATAAGAATCACAAATGCAAAAAACATGCCTGCAACTGCCATATCGCTGTCTGATGCCAGTGAGCCCATCATTCCTAGCAGTGCACAAATACCATAAAAAAGCTTGCCTGCTGTACTTTCCTCATATACAAACGAAAACATGGCAAGTGCAAGCATCATATTAACATACATTCCATATATATCTATATTACCAAGCGAAGATATGTACACCGTTTTCATGGCAGTTGGAACATCCTTGTATATGTAGAATGGATCCATGCCCGCGTAATTAAGCACTGCCCACACATTAACCAATATTGTAGAACATAATACGTATGTAATATCTCTTTTTTCAAATCTGTAACATGTTGAAACAACATAATACATACAAACACATGCACCATAAAAAACAAGTCCCGTATATCTTCCTCCGTGTCCTAGAAATGCAACACTTTTATATGGAGAAAACAAATATGACATAATACATACAAAAAGAAATAAAAATATTAATTTTTTCCATAAATCCATATTTTTCATCTTATCTTTTATGTCATACACTTTACTTATGCTCTGACTTTCAGCATTATACGCACCTTCCTGAATATTAATAAAATCAGCCTTGTCATCATCATATTTTTTCTTATCGCTAACTCTTTTTAATATAAAACTTGCCAATGAATTAATACATAGAACCAAAAAACCTACATATGAAACAATAATAAAGAAGAAAAACCTTGTTAACGTAACATCATTTAACTTGTTATGCATAACAAACGGATATATTATCAGCAACATATACACTACTGTTTTTCCCAGAACATAATTAATTTTATCAGTTATTTCCATACTTCCTCCATCCATATCCTCATTCTTATGTATATATTATACAAAAAACCAGTGCTATAGACAATATAACACTGGTTTTATTATTAAATATTGTGATATTTGAATTCTTAGTTTGCTCTCTTCTTACCGAATACAACAACTAATCCCATAGCTGAAACTGCTGCTAAAGATAATAATACATATAACATTACATTTGCATGATCACCTGTTTTTATAGGTGTTCCAGCAAGTTCTCCTGTTGCAGGGTTAACAGCCTTTACTTCATCTGCTGTATGGCCTGAAAGGAAGTATGTTGAGCAGTGATTTATATCAAAATCAACATATCCATCAACAACCTTTAACCCCTCATTATCTCCAACTACCTCAACTCTATTAAGTTCTTCGTTTTACTTGTAATCATCCATAGCCTTTTTTAATGCTTCATCAAGGGTATGCCATCCAAGAACAGCACATTTTACTCTTGCAGGCATATGCGATATATCTTTAAGTGCTGATGCTTCATCAAGCTCATCTATCTCTTCATCAGTTGCCTCTCCCTTTATCATCTTAAGAAAAAGATTTCCAAGCTTTAATGCTTCATCCTTGCTCTTTCCTATAATCATGCCAAGCATAATGTCTGCTGAAGCCTGCGATATAGCACATCCATCTCCCACAAAGGCTCCATCCTCTATTATGCCATTCTCCACTTTTAACTTAAGCCATATATCATCACCACAGTTAGGATTAACTCCTTCCAGTACTATATTAGCATCTGGAAGATCATGCTTGAACTCTGGTCTTATATTATGCTCTGTCAGAATCTCGTTATAAAAGCCTCTATTCATCATAACCCATTCTCCTTCTTACATTAATAGCACTATTAACAAATGCACGTACTTCATCCTCTGTATTGTAGAACATGAAGCTTGCTCTTGTAGCATTATATACCTTCAAATGTGTAAGAAGCGGCTGTGCGCAATGATGTCCTGCCCTTACATCTATTCCATCCGAAGATAATATTTCACTTACATCATGAGGATGCACATTATCTATAGTAAATGCTACTATACCTGTATGGTTATCAGGATTCTCAGAACCAATAACATGAATATGTTCATATTCTTTAAGTCCTTCCATAGCTATACGCGTAAGTGTTTTTTCTCTTTCTTCAATATAATCAAAGCCAACTTCATTAATATACCTGATTGCTGCAGCAAGTCCAGCTGCACCTGCTGCATTTACTGTACCAGCTTCAAACTTATGTGGAAGTTCAGCATACACAGCGCCTTCTCTTGTAACAGAATCTATCATTTCTCCACCAGTCATGAAAGGTTCCATCTTCTCTAAAAGCTCCTGCTTTCCATAAAGAACACCTATTCCCATAGGTCCCATAAGCTTATGACCTGAAAATGCAAGAAAATCCGCATCCATATCCTTAACATCAATCTTCATATGAGGTGCACTCTGTGCTGCATCAACAACCATAATAGCACCTGCTGCATGCGCCATAGCTGCGATTTTTTTTACAGGATTAACACAGCCAAGTACATTTGACACATGACCAACCGCTACTATTTTAGTATGCTCATTAATACCTGCTGCCAATGTTTCATCTGAAAGTGTTCCATCTTTTTCACAATCAAGATACACAAGCTTTGCTCCTGTCATTCTCGCTGCCATCTGCCATGGAAGCATATTGCTATGATGCTCCATAATAGAAACTGCTATCTCATCTCCGGCTTTAAGGTTATTTAGAGCGTAACTATATGCAACAAGATTAATACCTTCCGTTGTATTTCTTGTAAATATTATCTCCTTTGTAGAACCTGCATTAATAAACTCCCTTACAGTTTCTCTTGCATCTTCATATTCTTTTGTTGCAGCTATACTAAGAGGATAAAAGCCTCTTAATGGATTAGCATTATTTTTTTCGTAAAACTCAGCTTCTGCTTTAATCACGCATTCAGGTTTCTGTGACGTAGCAGCATTATCTATATATATTCTGTCATTATTTTTTATAAGTGGAAAATCATCCCTGTAATTGCGACTCATATTTATCTCCATTCTATAATCTTTGGACGGCATTTTCACCAAGCACCTTGCAAAGCTGTTCATTAGCAAGCTTCTCAGTTTTTTCATCTTCTATCTTTCTTGCTACGACTTCCAGTCTTCCCTTAGTCATAATATCTTCTGCCGTCTCTGAATCTATACCTCTTGCTGCAAAATAGAATAAGGTTTGTGGATCAAGCTCACCAATAGTTGCACCATGTGAGCCATTGACATCCTCCTCTGCGCAAAGAATAACAGGAATAGTCTTATTTACAACATCTTCACCCAGCAATAACACATTTTCAGTTTCAGCACCTGTAGAACCAGACGAACCATTCTTAAAGTCAATAGTTCCCTTAAATACCTTTTTAGCAGCATCCTTTAGTGCTCCATCAACGCTTATCCCGCAGTTTGTCTTCTTACCAATGTGGTTAACTATAAGATTTATGTCAATATTCTGTTTAGCAACGCCAAAATATCCTATATCACACATAAAATCCGACTTATTTCCATTAAGATCTGTTCGTATGCCATCATAAAGACTGCCTTCTCCAAGAAACAGCTGTACAAGCTTAAAACCTGCTTCATCTGCACACCTGCTTCCAACATCACAAAGCACATCCTGCTCCTTTGGCTGTAAGAACACCTGTACAAGCTTTACACGACTGTTTTTTCCAGCATCTATAAGAGTTCTGAATGCTGTATTACCAGCCACTTCCTCTGAGCCTGTAAATGTTTCTATTATTGTAAATGTTACATTATCCTCTACATTAACAACAAGCTTTCCTGCCTGATTCACTTTGTTTTCTACAGCAACAGAATCATCTATATTAAGATATATCACTTTATTATCCGCTTTCTTATCTGCATTTATCACTAAAGATGTGATATTTTCATCTGCAAATAAAACATCAGCGGCATCTGTAGCACCTGTTTTTACTGCTGCACTGATATCTGCATAATCATTACTCTGTGCATCATAAAATGCATCGGCATATCCATCTGTTTCAATATTACATGGAACAGTCTCACTATCCCATGCTACCCTTGTATCATTCAGATTAAGCCAGTACCATGTCTTAGATGGAAGCGCATTTATCTTTAATTCACTAATATTACTCATCTTACTCTCCATTCCTGTGTATATCCCATATGTTATATAGTGCCACTATAAAATTATTTATAACATAATATAGCATAAAGCAAAAATCCTATATCTATATATCCGGATATCACACATATTTATATATCAATTAACCGATACTCCCCTTCATCTCAAGTCTTATAAGATTGTTCATCTCAATAGCATACTCAAGAGGAAGTTCCTTAGATACATTATCAGCAAAGCCACTTACGATACATGCCCTTGCATCCTCCTCTGTCATACCACGTGACATTAGGTAGAATACAGCCTCATCACTAATACTTCCTATCTGTGCCTCATGGCCTACATTTGCTTTTCTTGTTCTGATATCCATAGCTGGTATAGTATCTGAACGTGATATCGAATCAAGCATAAGTGACTGACATGAAACTGCTGCTTTAGCATTTTCTGCCTGCTTGTTTACAACTACCGATGATCTGAAGGTACTTATACCGCCATCCTTTGATATAGATTTTGTATTGATATAAGAGCTTGTGTTCTTAGCTGCGTGAACCACCTTTGCACCCGTATCAAGATTCTGCCCCTTACCTGCAAATGTTATTCCTGTGAATTCCATTCTTGAGCCTTCTCCCTTAAGAATACTCATAGGATAAAGATAAGAAACATGTGAACCAAATGAACCGGATACCCACTCTATTGTTCCACCTTCTTCTACAATAGCTCTCTTAGTGTTAAGGTTATACATATTCTTAGACCAGTTCTCTATAGTTGAATATCTGAGCTTTGCATTCTTTCCAACAAAAAGCTCAACACAGCCTGCGTGAAGATTAGCTACATTATACTTAGGTGCTGAACATCCCTCGATAAAGTGAAGATCCGCTCCCTCATCTACTATAATAAGTGTATGCTCAAACTGTCCTGCTCCCGGAGCATTAAGTCTGAAGTATGACTGAAGTGGTATCTCAACCGATACTCCCTTTGGAACATATACAAATGAACCACCTGACCATACTGCACCGTGAAGAGCTGCAAACTTATGGTCGTTTGGCTTGACAAGCTTCATAAAGTGTGTACGCACCATATCGGCATATTCACCCTTAAGTGCGCTCTCCATGTCTGTGTATACAACACCAAGCTTTGCAACATCTTCCCTTACATTGTGGTATACAAGCTCTGAGTCATACTGTGCCCCGACACCGGCAAGTGACTTTCTTTCTGCCTGTGGTATACCAAGTCTTTCAAATGTATTCTTTATATCATCAGGAACATCTGACCACTTTGTCTTCATATTAGTATTAGGTCTTACATACGTAACAATGTTATCCATATTAAGCCCTTCTATTGATGGACCCCAGTCAGGAACCTGCATATTGTTATATATCTGTAATGATTCAAGACGGAAATTCTGCATCCACGCTGGATCATTCTTTTCCTTTGAAAGCTTCTCAACTATCTCTGGTGTAAGACCTGCATTGATTCGGTATGCATCCTTTTCCTCATCCTTGAAATCATATATATTCCTTTCTATGTCCTGAACATATGTTTTCTCTTTCATAGTTTTAAGGAACTCCTCTCTTTTTCTTTAACATTTCATATATATCCATCAGCAGTTAAACAACTACAACTGCACGCGCTGCGTATTAGTTTTCGTACTCTGCGAAACCTTCTGTGTTAATCTTGTCAACTAATGAAGCATCGCCTGTGTTAATTATCTTACCTTCTATCATAACGTGTGTATAATCAACCGATAAAGATTCAAGAATCTTAGTGCTGTGTGTGATGATAAGAAGACTTCCGTCACATCTCTTCTGGTATTCTTCAATACCAGCTGATACTGTCCTTACTGCATCTACATCAAGACCAGAGTCTGTTTCATCAAGAATTGCAAGCGATGGCTTTAACATAAGAAGCTGTAATATTTCAGCCTTCTTCTTCTCACCACCTGAGAAACCAACATTAAGGTCTCTTTCTGCATAAGACTTGTCCATATTAAGAAGCTCCATAGTCTTTTCAAGCTCTTTCTTAAATTCCATGAAACGTGTTCTCTTGCCTGTCTTTAACTCAAGTGCATTTCTTATAAATGAGCTTAAAGTTACACCTGGAACCTCAAGAGGATTCTGGAAAGATAAGAATATTCCATCTTTAGAACGTTCATTAACAGCTTCGTTAGTTATATTCTTTCCATCAAACCATATCTCACCTTTTTTTACTGTATATCTTGGATTACCCATAATTGCATATCCGAGTGTTGATTTACCTGTTCCGTTAGGACCCATAAGTACATGGGTTTCTCCCTTTCCAACAGAAAGATTAACTCCATGAAGAATCTCCTTATCCTCTACATCTACATATAAATCTTTTATATTTAATAAATTCTTGTCTGACATAATATAGTTTCCTTTCTTATCTTAACCATTCATGTTTTACTTATAATATTTACAACCTGCTAATTATTTGCTTACAGCCTCTGTAACATCATTTTGTTCCCTGATGGCAACCTTTGCTACATCTTCAAGTGTCATATTGTCAAAATAATCATTAATCAGCTTAGCAAGTCCTTCCCATATAGGAAGTGTGTAACATGCACTTGAACGTTCACATGTATTCTGTTCATCCTTAAGACAGGCAACTGGTGCAAGCGACCCCTCAGTAAGATTAAGTATTTCACTTATCGAATACTCTGAAGGATTCTTTGTAAGCCTGTAGCCACCACCATGTCCACTTGCTGCTTCTATAAGATGAGCTTTAGATAACATTCTGGTGATTGTTTCAAGATACTTCTGCGACAAATCCTCCTTCTGTGATATTTCTTTAAGAGGAATATAATCATCGCTGTGATTAACTGCCAGATATACCATAACTCTCAAGGCATATCTGCCTTTAGAAGAAATAACCATAACTAAATATTCCTTTCTACATATAGTAACTTTTACTTAAGACTAATAATTATATACATTCCTTAATATTAAACTGAACAGATATAATGTAAATTATTCTCAATAAAGCGTAACAAAATAATATACCTATTCGCCTACTATGTCAATAGGTGATTATCTGTTGATACTTTTTAGGTTTACCTGGCAATCACGAGCAAATTATCATAAATAATACAAAAAATGGATGAAAGCGAATCCGTCAGAAAACCCGTTATCATCCATTTATTTTTATTATATTATGCTTCTCATATATATTATATTTCGTTGTTTTTATATTCTTTCGTAACACAACCGCTCTAATATAGCTTTCTTAGTTCTTCATCGCTTATTTTGCCATCAAGAAAATCTTCCCAGAAGCTTTTAGAGCTTGCAAACTTTAAATCAGAATTTTTGTCAAAGCTGTTTAGAAAATCTGTAATCTTTTCATAATCACCCTTATGTTTATAACTCATTCTCCAAAGCTCTGTTTTTACGCCATCCTTAAACTGTGTACATGTTATGCCATCCTCTGTAAACACTGTAACTGTCCATGTCGTCTTAGCATCGCCAATATCCTCAGCAGAAGCACATTCTGTTACTCCATCCGTACTGCTTACACCTGTACTTGTGCTTCCTGTTAATGCAAGTTCCTGTTCTTTAGTAAGCTCTTTACGTGTCATTTCGTTATCATTTAAGGTTTCTATAATATCCTTAGCAGTTTCTTCAAACTTTTCTTTGTTTTCCTTGCTTACTTCATTTTCATACTCGACAGCCTCTTTGAATTCATCAATAAATTTGTCAACATGTTCTATGAGTTTATCCCATTCCTTATTGCTCATATCCCTTATGTTTGTTGAAGAAGCTTCCTTTGACTTATCTGCAGCAACATTCTCTTCTGCTCCATCTTCATCAAAAGTTATCACCGGCATATTGCCAGCCTTTGCCATGTTTTTGTCAAAAGTCTTATTATCTGCTGTGTTCACAGCAGCCTTACCGCCAATATAATAGTTATATGCATATCCTGTGTTTACTTTCATCCTTATCCTTTCTGCGGTCACTCTGTCATTCACAACCGCACTGCTTTCCTATAGCGGTCCAAGCAGTTATTTAGTAATAAATATGCAAAAAGGCACTTTATTTCGAATCAATCCGTTGAAATAAAGTGCCCTCCTGACAATATGTATATCGTCATATAATGATAAAAGCTTAAGTAAAATACCATATCTCCTGTGATTTTTTATAGGATTTTTTATCTGACCAAAGCTATCACATTTTCTGTATTATCCGTAAAAGGAAACATATCAAAAGGCTTACATCCCTTAACCTTATAACCACCCTTTAAAAGCACCTCAACATCTCTTCTTTGTGTATCTGGATTGCACGAAACATACACAACCCTGTCTGGCTTTATCTTAAGAATAGCATTAAGGAACTCCTCACTGCTGCCACTTCTTGGCGGATCCATTATAACAACATCAGCCTTTTTCTTTGCAGCATATTCTACCAGGAATTCGCCCGCATCAGCATTGACAAACCTTATATTCTTAATATTATTTATCTTAGCATTTTCTTCTGCATCCTTGACTGCATCTTTATTTAGCTCCACACCTATAACATGTCCAGCCTTTCCTGAGGCGGCTATTCCTATAGTTCCTATCCCACAGTAAGCATCTATGACAGTGTCTTTTTTCGTAATTTCTGCCATATTAATCGCAGCCTTATAAAGCTTTTCTGTCTGCTGGTGATTAATCTGATAGAATGACGATGGGCTTATTCTGAATCTGTAACCACATAACACATCCTCTATGTAGCCCTTTCCTGTAAGTACAATATTTCTTTGTCCAAGCACCATGCTTGTATTGTATGCATTTACATTCTGGACGATTGTATTAATCTCTGGATGTTTTTCCTTAATTACTTTTAAAAAATGTGTTTTAGAGGGGAATGCAACCTCACTTGTGACAAGTACAAGCATAATCTCCTTTGTCGAAAAACCTTTTCTTAAAAGTATATGTCTTATAAACCCAGTACCCTTATCCTCATTGTATGGCTTATACTTAAACGACTTAAAAAGTTCTCTTAATGTAGCTATTATCCTGCTGCACTGGCTATCCTCCAAAAGACATTCTGACACGGGAACTATAACATGGCTATTCTGTTCATATGTTCCTGTTATGATATTTCCATTCTTATCCTCGCCTACAACTGCATGCACCTTATTACGGTAATGCACAGGTCTGTACATCCCTGTTATCTCATCTACAGGACAGACTCCCTTAAACAGCTTATCTATATAATTCTGCTTTACTTTTAATTCATTATCATACTTCATACCTGCATATGCACAGCTTCCACACTTAGCCGCACTTTCGCAGTTAATAACACGTTTCTTCTCATCATATGAATTAGCCATATCTATTTTCCTTCCTGACATTGCTTTTTTGTAGTCTGCCTGACATTACTCCACAGGCTTTTATATAACCTATATACAATTATAGCTGCCCTTTCGAGCAGCTACAAGTCACAATATTAAATCTTTTATCTGATATTACAACAATAAGTATTATGCAATACTCTTACATAACCTCGCTGTCATCACCATTACCAACAATCTTTACCTTACCTTCGTAAAGCTCTTCTACAGCGATTGAAAGTGGCTTCATATTATCTGCGTTATCGATAAGTGGTGTACCAATCTGAAGCTTTCTTGCTTCTTCTGGTGTTAAAAGTGGCTTTGCCTCACCCTTTTTGCCATCCTTATCCTTTTCCTTAGGAGCATTTTCAGCTTCAATACGTGCTTTTCTGACCTTTTCTTCTATAGATCTTGCATCAATTATTTCTTTAGCTCTGGCTGCTGTAGCCTTTACTATAGAGTAACGGCTCTGTACTAATGGCTGCTCGCCCTCTTCTACCTCACTGTTAACAACTGCCATTAATTCTGAATATGATGGATGTATCATTATTATTCTCCTTTCGAATAAGCCTTAAGCTCTTCTTTTATATTATTAATTAAATTGATGTTATTAGCTGCCTTTCTCTTCTCACTCTTAACTATAGAATCTATAGTTTCAACACAGGCATCAACATCATCATTGATAACTATATAGTTATAATTCTCTACCCCCTGTGCCTCTTCACTTGCTCTTGAAAGTCTTGCCCTGATAGTAGCTTCATCTTCTGTTCCACGACCCACAAGCCTTCTTTCAAGTTCCTTTGCACTAGGTGGCATAATGAATAAAAGTACTGCATCCGGGAACATGCTCTTTATGTTAAGCGCCCCCTGTATCTCTATCTCAAGTATAACATTCTTTCCTTCTTTAAGCTGTTCTTCTACATATGCCTTAGGTGTTCCATAATAATTGTCCACATACCTTGCATATTCTATAAGCTCAGATGCTTCTATCATCTTTTCAAACTCTTCTTTTGATTTAAAGAAGTACTCTCTTCCGTCCTGCTCGCCCTCTCTTGGCGATCTTGTCGTTGCTGAAATCGATAAAGCATAATCGTTATGCTGTTCTAAAAGTCTCTTAACAACTGTTCCTTTACCAGCACCTGAGAATCCTGATATCACAAGCAGTAATCCTTTATCTTTCATCTCTAATCTCCTATCTGTGATTCACTTTATAAGCCAATCAATATATTGCTTCAACGCACATACATGCCTGAACCAAATATAAATATATACACTTACGCAAAAGTGTACAAGTTATTATACAGAAATCTTTCATTTCATGCAAGTATTTTAAAATATTTTTATTAATAATATTTACTAAATAGTAACTACTCAATATTCTGTATCTGTTCCCTGACTTTTTCAATCTCTGTTTTAAGATCAATAGCTGCATTAGATATCTCTATGTCATTGGCCTTAGACAGTGTTGTATTAGCCTCCCTGTTCATCTCCTGTGCTATAAAGTCTAACTTTCGTCCTATTCCACCATCCTCTGACAGGCATTGTCTTGCATGTGCAATATGACTTCTTAATCTTACTGTTTCCTCGTCAACGCATATCTTATCTGCATACAATATAACCTCAGCTGCGATCCTGTTTTCATCTATACTTGTATCAGCCAGCACCTCTGCCATCTTTGTTTCAAGCTTCTTTCTGTATTCACTTACTATCTGAGGACTTCTTTCTTCTATAAAGCCAACCAGCTCTTCCATGTGATCAAGCTTATGTAAAAGATCATTCTTTAAATTCTCACCCTCTGTTATTCTTGTTTTAACAAATCCCTCACAGGCTTCTTTAACCGCATCCTGTATGAAATTCCAGAGTTCTTCTTCATCTTCTTTGGCTTCCTCCATAGTTATAACCTCTGGATATCTTGAGAGTGCTCCCACTGTGATATCATTCCTGATAGCAAACTCTTCCTCCATCTGCCTGAATATATCCATATATTCTTTAGCAACTGCTGCATTATACTTAATATTGACATTGTTTTCTGAACTGTCTTCATAAGTTATAAATACATCAATCTTACCTCTCGAAGCATATTTTTTTATAACATCCCTTATTCTTGCCTCAAACACATTCAGCTTCTTAGGCATCTTTATACTTGCTTCTAAAAATCTGTGATTCACAGACTTCATCTCAACCATTATTTTACGGTTACCACTGGCAATCTCACTTCTGCCAAAACCAGTCATGCTTTTTATCATTATGATTCCCTCACTTATGTTTTATAGCTTATTATACCAATTTTACATATTCTAAACAAGTAACCTTATCATGTATTTTACATTTCCCATCATTTTTCAGTCATCATAAAAACAACCGGATCTGTTGTATGCTTATATATCAAACTCGACAGCTGCCTATAAACATGGTATTATAAGCAACAGCAGTAAAACAAATAAACAACTTATATATATTGACACTTCTCCCCAATATTCGCATATCATGGGATTATCATCCCACTTTTATGCTCATATCGGGGCGGGTCAAAAGGTCTTTCACCCACCTATGAGCAAGCTCATGTGGGTTTATACCTTTTGACCCTGGTATCATTATACTGATTTATAAATCATAGAAACGGAGCAATTATGGCATTTGACGGAATCACTATATCCAATATAGTACATGACTTAAACAACACAATACTCGGAGGCAGACTTTACAAAATAGCACAGCCTGAAAGTGATGAACTTCTTCTTACAATAAAGACAGGCTCAGGACAGTTCAGGGTGGTTTTATCTTCAAATGCATCACTGCCGCTTGCATATATAACAGATGACAACAAGCCTAGTCCTGCAACTGCACCGAATTTTGTTATGCTTCTAAGAAAGCATATAAATAACGGAAGAATAATCTCCATAACACAGCCCTCTTTTGAAAGAATAATAGACATTGAGATTGAACATCTTGATGAATTAGGCGACCTTTGCAGACGTCATCTCATCACAGAATTCATGGGCAAGCACAGTAACATCATATTATGTGATGATAAAAACAATATTCTTGACAGTATCAAGCATGTATCTGCACAGATGAGTTCTGTTCGTGAAGTACTTCCTGGAAGGACTTATTTCATACCAAATACTGCTGGCAAGCATAATCCTATGGATACCGATTACGAACGTTTTAGTACATCTGTACTCATCTGTCCTAAACCTCTTTCAAAAGCATTATGTCAGACATATACAGGTATAAGCACATGTATTGCGGAAGAAATATGCTTCCGGGCTCATATAGACAGCAGTAAACCTGCAAATTGTCTTGATATTGATGAAAGCAAACGTATTTACAATGCATTTGATAATATTATGAATGATGTTAAAGAAGGCCATTATGCACCTAACATTGTATACGACAACGGAAATCCTGCTGATTTCGCGGCTGTCAGACTTACTATGTATGATAAAAACACTCCTTTTGATTCAATAAGCAAATGTCTTATTGCATATTATCATGAAAAGGATGTCCGCACACGTATACATCAGAAATCAACAGATATAAGACGTATAGTTACTACTCATCTTGAGCGCTCTTACAAAAAACTTGACATACAGGAAAAACAGCTCAAAGATACTGAAAAACGTGATAAATTCCGCATATATGGCGAACTTATAAACACCTACGGATATGGCATAACACCTGGTGCAAAACAGTTTAATGCACTTAACTACTACACCAATGAAGAAATAACCATTCCTCTTGATGAAACACTGGCACCTATTGAAAACGCTAATAAGTACTTTGCAAAATATAATAAGCTGAAAAGGACTTACGAAGCCGGAACACGACTTATTGCTGAGATTAAAGATGAAATCATGTATCTTGAATCAATCATAAATGCTATAGACATAGCAACAACTGAAAATGACCTTAATAACATCAAGGATGAACTTGCAGTAACTGGTTATATCAAAAGAAGTGGAAAGTCAAAAAGCAAAGGAAATACACACAACAAACCTATGCATTATGTATCATCTGATGGCTTTGACATATATGTTGGAAAAAATAATATCCAGAATGATGAACTCACCTTCAAATTCGCCACTGGTGGTGACTGGTGGTTTCATGCAAAGCAGATGCCAGGTTCCCATGTTATAGTCAAAACAGAAGGAAAAGAATTGCCAGATAAGACCTTTGAAGAAGCTGCTGCCCTTGCTGCATACTATTCAAAGGGACGTGACCTTGAAAAGGTAGAGGTTGACTATGTATTAAAAAAAGAGGTTAAAAAACCTGCCGGCGCTAAACCAGGCTTTGTTGTTTACTATACGAACTATTCACTTATAGCCATTGCAGATATATCAGGTATCAGACTTATATCTGGCTAATACAGCATCTTAATATAATATGATGTAAGTGTCAAAAGTATAAAAAGTCGTTTCTGCTTGCAGAAAAAGACTTTTTTACTTGGGACACGCTAAACATCAAAAATCAGGAGTTAAGTATAATACGCAATAACATTTTACGTATTATACTTAACTCCTGATTTAGTCATCCTATAGCTTATGCCCTTTAACCCTGGACATTACAGCCAATACTATGACACTTACAATATCTGCCACGACACACGCAGCATACATAATAGAAAATGTTCCTTTTATCTTATAAAACAGAGTAATCATTATTATTCCAGCTGCACATGACATAAGGATAACTATACCTGCCACTCTTATATCAAGTCTGTCATTAACAGTAAGAACGATAAGTACAAATACAAAAATCACTGAAACAACATACCTTATCAGGTACCACGTAAATGCTGCCTCTGTCATATCACATATTGTATTATCAATCGTAAGATATCCAAACAACGCCGGTGGATTCATCCAGTATATGAATGAAGCTATTATAACTATAACTGATGGCACCGCTATTTCAATCATCATCCTGCTTTTCATGCTTAATGTATTTATAGACTTTAGCAAAATCGCAACACATGTAACTATAGTAAACAATATAAGCCATGACCAGGAAAAGAAGAATTTGCTTCCTATATAATAATCATTAATATACGCTGCCACTGTTCTTAAATTTTCATCCATTGATGCAGTCACAAGCCTTGATATTACAAGATTTCTTATAATCTCAAGGACAATAAACCCGCTAAGTGCAGGAAATATATATATAACCGCATTGTTAGTCATATTTTTTTCATTATATATCTTAATATGATTAATTGTACTGCTCTTTACCATTGCAAGCCCAAGCAAAGAAAGAATAATAATCAGAATATATGCTATAGGTATTCTGCTCATAAGATATATCTTTTCTATCTGGCCAATCTCTGACTTATCCATGTAAAAGCTGTTCACAAATCTGATGATTTTATCTGAGCCTTCACCTATCTTTGCAATCAAAAGATATATGCCGGTTATAAGTGAACATATATTAGCCGCTACTGCAATCCTTCCTGCCATACTTACTTTTTTATACACAGCTACAGATGCAGCTGCCAACAAAAGAATTGTGACTGGGAATATTATTTTATATATATTCCCAAGTCCTGCGTAGTAATAATAATTATATATTGATGTATCAAGTGATTGTCCAGCATATACATTACTATTCATTTTATTAAGGATATTCTGAAATACATGTTCTCTTGCAAATACCAGCAAAAGTATAAGATTCAGAACCATAATTCCAATAAGACTCATAAGCCTTATAAAGGTAATTTCACTTTTTTTCATGCCTATCCTCGTTCTTTTAATATCAGGAAGCAGCTAAGTTTTCACTGGCTGCCTCCAAAAATAACATACTATTCTTACGCTTGTACCTTTATGAAAGACTTCTTACCCTTCTTAACAACAACACCATCACCGGCAAAAACTTCCTTATCAAACTTTGCAGCGATATCAGATACTTTCTCACCTGCAACAGAAGCACCACCCTGTGCAACAACTCTTCTTGCCTCTGACTTAGTAGCTGCAAGACCAGCTGCATGAATTAAGGATACAATGTCAATGCTGCCATCTGTAAATGCATCTGCTTCAAGCTTAACTACTGCCATATTCGCAGCATCACCTGATGTAAATATAGCCTTAGCTGTTTCTTCTGCCTTCTTAGCTTCTTCCTCACCATGAACCATCTTTGTAAGCTCATATGCAAGTATTTCCTTAGCCTTATTAAGCTGTGCACCTTCCCACTTATCCATCTCATCAATCTGCTCAAGTGGTAAGAATGTAAGCATACGGATACACTTTAATACATCTGCATCTGCTACATTTCTCCAGTACTGATAGAACTCATATGGTGAAGTCTTTGCTGGATCAAGCCATACAGCACCGCTTACTGTCTTGCCCATCTTCTTACCCTCTGAGTTAAGAAGAAGTGTAATAGTCATAGCAGAAGCATCCTTGCCAAGCTTTCTTCTTATAAGCTCTGTACCACCGAGCATGTTGCTCCACTGGTCATCTCCACCAAACTGAAGATTACATCCATATTTCTGGTATAACATATAGAAATCATAGCTCTGCATGATCATATAGTTAAACTCAAGGAATGTAAGACCTCTTTCCATTCTCTGCTTATAGCACTCTGCTCTTAACATATTATTAACTGAGAAGCATGCACCTACTTCTCTTAAAAGGTCAACATAGTTAAGCTTTAAAAGCCAGTCTGCATTGTTTACAAACAATGCCTTGTCATCTGAAAAGTCAATAAACTTGCTCATCTGCTTCTTAAAGCACTCGCAGTTATGCTCAATCTGTTCTGGAGTAAGCATCTTTCTCATATCTGTCTTACCTGATGGGTCACCAATCATACCTGTTCCACCACCAACTAAGGCTATTGGCTTATTACCTGCCATCTGAAGTCTCTTCATAAAACAGAGTGCCATGAAGTGACCTACATGAAGGCTGTCTGCTGTTGGGTCAAATCCAATGTAGAATGTAGCCTTTCCATTATTAATAAGATTCTTGATCAACTCTTCATCTGTCACCTGTGCAATAAGTCCTCTTGCAACTAATTCATCATAAACTGTCATTTCTGCCATTTCTTTTCTCCTGTTCTTATTATGTTATTATTTGATATTTATGATACTACCATTAATCATCAAGCCATTAGTGCTTTAAGACAACAAAAAGGAGCATATCTTTCATCCGTGTTAAAGGACGAAAGCCTATGCTCCGTGTTACCACCTTTATTCATAAACAACTCACGCTGCCTACCTTAATGGGTCTGATGATCCTAATACTATAACGTGTATCACTACGTCGCCCCTACTAAACCTTACATGCTTTTCAGTTTGCTGCTCCAGAATGTATTCAGAATAACCATCCACCACGCCTCTCATCAACCGGCTGTTTTCTGTTGCTTAATGTTATACCTACTTGTTTCCATCAATGCATTATATATAATTATGTGCTTATTAAAGCTTATACCATATACTTAGTAATTTTGCAAGTATTAATTTTACAACTCACATATATTACTCACATATTTTCAGATATATTTGATTGTATATATTTATTTTCTTTATGTTTACATATGTTTTTATATATAATATATGCTATCATAAGTCCGATTATACTCCCTGCAGCATCTATAAGCACATCCCTTAAGCAGCCATATCTCCCTGGCACAAACCTTTGATGAAACTCATCTGTAGCTGCAAATACTGTTGCTATAATCGCTGATATCACTGGAAGTCTGGTACCTTTTAAGCCGTCAACTATAAGTGCAAGCATGATAAGAACTGAAAGTACAGCATACTCTGTCATGTGAGCTGCTTTCCTTATTGGAAACTGTACAGACTCTATCATGCTATCCCTGTTGTTATCATTATAATCAACTATCCCAGCCTTATCACATACTGTAAGTATTATATCTGCTGCCTTATAACTAAGTCCCGTAGATTCTTCACCATCCTGCTTTGAAAAGCCGAATATAAGCATTGCCATGATAATAGCAGGAATCCATATCAGTATCTTCTTTATATCCATATCCTTACTCCCTATATGTACAACCACGTACCCACTTACAAACCTATGCTTTACACACCTATAAACATAAACAAATTAATGCCAGAGCTAAATAACGATGATTCAACCCTGGCATCTATATTAACTATAATAATTCATATATACTAGATAGTAACAACTCTCATAGTATTAGTAAGTCCTCTCTTAGCAGAAGGATCTGATGATGTAGCAATACCAGCAGACACAATAACTGTATCGCCTTCTTCTACAAAACCAGCCTGCTCAGATACTACTAATGCATGCTCAATAATCTTATCAGTAGAAACCTCTGTTGCAGTCTTTAAAGGTCTTACTCCCCAATATATCTGCATTTTTCTAAGAACGTTATCATATGGTGAACAACCGATAATCTCAGCATTTGGCTTAAGCTTAGATGTAAGTCTTGCTGTAAAACCAGAAATAGTTGGGCATACAATAGCCTTAGCGTTAAGGTTCTCTGCTGTCTGGACAGTAGCGTTACATACTGCACTTGATATGCTTCTCTTGCTATGAACCTTAGATATATCAGAAGCTCTGCCCTTGATATCCTTTTCTGTTCTTTCTGCAATCTTAGCCATCATCTTTAAGGCTTCAAGTGGATACTTACCATTAGCAGTTTCTCCTGAAAGCATAACTACGTCTGTACCGTCATATATAGCATTAGCAACATCAGTAACCTCAGCTCTTGTAGGACGTGGATTTCTAATCATAGAATCAAGCATCTGTGTAGCTGTTATAACTGGCTTGTATGTTGCGTTACACTTCTTGATGATTTCCTTCTGGTAGTGTGGAACATCTTCTGCTGGAATCTCAACACCCATGTCACCTCTTGCGACCATGATACCATCAGCAACCTTAATTATCTCATCAAGATTCTCAATACCTTCAGCATTCTCAATCTTAGCGATAACAGGAATATCTGAACCATGCTCCCATAAAAGCTGCTTAATCTCCTGTATACAAGCTGCATTTCTTACAAATGAAGCTGCGATAAAATCAAATCCCTGCTCTACACCAAATATAATATCATCCTTATCTTTGTCTGTGATACCTGGAAGCTTAATGCTTACGTTAGGAACATTAACGCCCTTCTTAGAACCAAGCTCACCACCATTAATTACAGTACATATAATATCTGTACCATCAACAACCTCTTCTACTCTAAGTTCAATAAGACCATCATCAATAAGAATAGTATTACCATTCTCTACATCTGCTGGAAGTCCTGCATATGTAATCATGTCAATATTTTCATCACCTACAACCTCTCTTGTTGTAAGAGTAAACTTCTGTCCTTCCTTAAGAGTAACCTTTTTATCATCCTTAAGTACGCCAGTTCTGATTTCTGGTCCCTTTGTATCAAGAAGTGTAGCTATAGGCTTGTTAATCTCTTCCCTTACACTCTTAACTAATGCAAAACGTCCAGCCTGTTCTTCATGATCTCCATGAGAAAAGTTGAATCTTGCAATATCCATACCGTTTAATGCAAGCTGCTTAATAAGCTCTCTGTCATTAGTGTTAGGACCCATAGTACATATAATCTTAGTCTTCTTCATTCTAACCTCCAAAGTAAATAAAAATAATTAATAAAAAACAAAACAATCCAAATGATTATACTTAATAACACCAAAAATAGCAATAGCCATAACAATATTTATAAATAATTTAACTATCGCATATTCTTATTGTCATTAGCTGTAATATGAATATGTGTATACAAATGTTCATTACAATACTCATAGTTTCCTGCACACTTAGAGCAGAATCTGAATACCAGGCTTTCGTCATCAAGTTCAGTTCTTCCACACACAGCACATCTATGCTTAGGCTGTCCGCTTCTTACAGGCTTATATGGTTTATTAGCACTATCCCATGTTGTCTTCTCGCTATTAGCGTTATACAGCTTTTCATTAAATGATCTTCTCTTAGCATCTGTTCTGTTCTTTTCTGCTTTCTTCGCTGTATACATAGCCTTGTTAAAATTCTTTTGTGTTGAAGATTTATAAGGAATTTTTCTTGACACAATCATAAATATTATAAAGTTAAGCATTGAAACAAGTGCTGCAATTGCATTTGCATAACATCCCATACCGCTTCCTGATAACAAACCTGCATTATATAGTCCCTGCCACATTGCATAGCCTGCACTAGAACCAGCTGCTGCCATAGAAGGCACCGCAAAGCCACATACTATAGTTATCGCAAATACAATCCCATCAAGCAGTGCCATCCACTTTATCTTTATAGGGATAATAAAGAAAAGCAGCACCTCCATATCCGGCTGTTCCATGGCAAAAGCCATAAACAAAGCAAGATTGATGTAATGTGTACTCATATTAAAGCTGATACCAAATATAAGATATATTATAAGGGCTGCAACAATATTTAACAATACTCCTGAAAAGAAATATACATTAAACTTGAATGACCCCCATATATTCTCAAGCACTGTACCTATAAGATAATAAAAATAAAGTGAAAAGAATACAAAAATAATACTTGTTGAAGGTGGCTGTATTATAAATGTGACAATACGCCATACCTGTCCAGCAAATATCTTAGAAAAATCGAGTGAAAGATATGCACTGTAAACACCTGGTGCAAACACTTCAAATACAAATCCAACAGCATACAATATAATTATATAGACCATGAGATTCTTTATTGCATACTTTGAATATTTCCTTTCAAACTTAGAAAACCAATTCATCAAACTCCTCATTTCCGTGAAAAACATCACTAATTAATGATATAACATATACAAAGTATAAAAATAATAATTTCCTTTGTCAATTAAGTTCTCATTTTAGTATTATTAATTTTATATAAACAGTCATATTTATGGTGTTGAATTATTCTGTTATTTCTTATATAATATGTCAGTTGTAATTTATTCGATGTGATTTTTCATTTTTCGACATTGTAATTTTGGAATACTTTAACATTTACATCAATATATACTAAAACAAGGAGGACGGCTCTGCCGTAATGAATATGAATAAATACAGATTAGGTATTGATATTGGTTCAACAACAGTAAAGATCGCAATTCTTGATGATAATAATAATATTTTATTTTCAGATTATGAAAGACATTTTGCCAATATCCAGGAAACTTTACAGGGTCTGCTTGAAAAGGCTGTAACAAAGCTTGGTGAATTCGAAGTATATCCTGTTATAACAGGTTCGGGCGGACTTACTCTTGCAAAGCATCTTGAAGTTCCATTTACTCAGGAGGTTGTCGCTGTATCAACAGCACTTCAGGACTACGCTCCACAATGTGATGTTGCCATAGAGCTTGGTGGTGAGGATGCAAAGATTATCTACTTCACTAACGGTATTGACCAGCGTATGAATGGTATATGTGCTGGTGGTACAGGCTCTTTTATCGACCAGATGGCTACTCTTTTACAGACAGATGCAGCGGGTCTTAATGAATATGCTAAAAGCTATAAATCTATCTATCCTATAGCTGCAAGATGTGGTGTATTTGCCAAGTCTGATATACAGCCTCTTATCAATGAAGGTGCAACTAAGCAGGACTTAGCAGCCTCTATATTCCAGGCCGTTGTTAACCAGACTATTTCAGGTCTTGCATGTGGTAAACCTATACGAGGTAACGTTGCTTTCTTAGGTGGTCCTCTTCACTTCCTTTCAGAATTAAAACAGGCATTCATCCGTACATTAAGCCTTACTCCTGAACAGACTATTGCACCAGAACATTCACATCTTTTTGCTGCTGTTGGTTCAGCCATGAACTACGACAAAAACGTATGCGTTGATGTATCTGACATAATTAAACGTCTTCAGGGTAAGATAAAGCTTGACTTTGAAGTTGAACGTATGGAACCACTTTTTGCAGACCAGCTTGCTTATAACGACTTTATCAAAAGACATAGTGTCCATCATGTTAAAACTGCGGACATATCCTCTTATGAAGGTAACTGTTATCTGGGTATTGATGCTGGTTCTACTACAACCAAGGTAGCACTTGTAGATGAAGATGGTAATCTTCTTTATTCATTCTACTCAAGCAACAACGGTTCTCCGCTTGCTACTACAATAAAAGCAATAAAAGAAATATATTCGCAGCTTCCACCTAAAGCCAGAATCGTACAGGCATGCTCTACAGGTTACGGTGAAGCCCTTATTAAGTCGGCTCTCATGCTGGATGAAGGAGAAGTTGAGACAGTATCACATTTCTATGCTGCTGCATTTTTTGATCCTGATGTTGACTGTATCATAGATATTGGTGGTCAGGATATGAAATGTATTAAAATCAAGAATCAGACAGTTGATTCTGTACAGCTTAATGAAGCATGTTCATCAGGCTGTGGTTCATTTATCGAAACATTTGCCAAGTCACTAAACTATTCTGTACAGGATTTCGCAAAGGCTGCTCTTTTTGCAAAGCATCCTATTGACCTTGGTACAAGATGTACTGTATTCATGAACTCTAAAGTAAAACAGGCACAAAAAGAAGGGGCTGAGGTATCTGATATATCAGCAGGTCTTGCTTACTCTGTCATCAAAAATGCATTATACAAGGTTATTAAAATAGCTGACCCAGGTGATTTAGGTAAACATATCGTTGTCCAGGGTGGTACATTCTACAACGATGCCGTGCTTAGAAGCTTTGAAAAGATAACAGGTGTTAATGCCATAAGACCTGATATCGCAGGCATAATGGGGGCTTTTGGTGCAGCACTTATTGCAAGAGAACGCTATGATGGTATATCAGAATCATCTATGCTCTCTATTGACAAAATAAACAGTCTTACTTACGAAACTACTCTTACAAGATGTAAAGGATGTACTAACAGCTGTCATTTAACTATTAACAAATTCTCTGGTGGACGTTCCTTTATAACTGGTAACAGATGCGAGCGTGGACTTGGAAAGGAACGTAATAAAGAAAAGGTTCCTAATCTTTTTGATTATAAGTTCCACAGACTTTTTGACTATGAACCTTTATCAGCTGATCTGGCTGTAAGAGGTGTTGTAGGTATACCAAGGGTACTTAACATGTATGAAAATTATCCTTTCTGGTTCACCTTCTTTACAAAGCTTGGTTATAAGGTTGTTCTTTCACCACAGTCAACAAGAAAGATATATGAGCTAGGCATAGAATCCATTCCATCAGAATCAGAATGTTATCCTGCTAAGCTTGCTCATGGTCATATAAGCTGGCTTATAAAGAAAGGTGTTAAATTCATCTTTTATCCTTGCGTTCCATATGAACACAAAGAAATAGATGGTACTAACAACCACTACAACTGTCCTATTGTTACTTCTTATGCTGAAAATATTAAGAACAATGTTGAAGAACTCAAAACTGAAAATATAGATTTCAGAAACCCTTTTATTTCTTTTGAAAACGAAGCAATCCTGGCTAAAAGATTGCATGAAGAGTTCCCTGATATCCCATCGGGTGAAATAAAAGCTGCTGTTTTGGATGCATGGAAAGAGCTTATGCAGTCCAGAGAGGACATGCATAAAAAGGGTGAAGAAGTCATCAAGTATTTAAAGGATACTGGTAAACGTGGTATCGTTCTTGCAGGAAGACCATATCATATTGACCCTGAAATCAACCATGGTATACCTGAACTTATAAACTCATATGATATTGCCGTATTAACAGAAGACAGTGTTTCACATCTTGGAAATGTTGAACGTCCTCTTATCGTTATGGATCAGTGGATGTATCATTCAAGATTATATGCTGCAGCAAGTTTTGTTAAGACACAGGACAACCTTGATCTTATACAGCTTAACTCTTTTGGCTGTGGACTTGATGCCGTAACAACAGATGCTGTAAATGATATATTAACTAAATCAGGTAAAATATATACAGTATTAAAAATAGATGAAGTTAACAACCTTGGAGCTGCACGTATACGTATAAGATCTCTCATCGCTGCACTTAAAGTAAGAGATAAGAAGAATTATAAACGCACTCTTGTTTCATCTGCATACAACCGTGTTGAATTCACACCTGAGATGAGAAAGAACTACACTATTCTATGTCCTCAGATGTCACCTATACATTTTGACTTATTAGAGCCAGCACTCAATTCATGTGGCTATAATTTCGAGGTCCTTGATAACGATAACAAATCATCAGTTGATATGGGGCTTAAATATGTAAATAATGATGCCTGCTATCCTTCCCTAATGGTTGTCGGCCAGATTATGAATGCTGTCCTTTCGGGTAAATACGATCTTTCAAAAACAGCAATCATTATTACACAGACTGGTGGTGGATGCCGTGCCTCTAACTACATTGGATTCATCAGACGTGCTCTTGAGAAAGCCAACTTAGGATATATACCTGTAATATCTCTTAGTGCACAGGGACTTGAAACTAACTCTGGTTTTAAGTATGACCTTAAGATGCTTAAAAAAGCTATGATGGCGATTGAGTATGGCGATATATTCATGAATGTTGTATACAGAACAAGACCTTATGAAAAGGTTCCTGGCTCTGTTAACGCTCTACATGAACACTGGAAGGAAATATGTATTAAACAGATTACACAGGACAAGGTAAAAATGAAAGACTTTAACAATAACCTCCGTGCTATCGTTAAAGACTTTGATAACATTGAGTTACTTGATATAAAGAAACCAAGAGTTGGTGTTGTTGGTGAGATTCTTGTTAAGTTTCTTCCTGCAGCCAACAACTATCTTGTTGATCTGCTTGAATCAGAAGGTGCAGAGGCAGTTGTTCCTGATCTTATGGGATTTCTTCTCTACTGTGCAGAAAATGCTAACTTTAAGCATAAATACCTTGGTACATCTGGAAAATCTGCATTTATTAATAATACAGTCATAAAGATTCTTGAATGGTTCAGAAAGGCTGGTAACCAGGCACTTGCAGAAAGTAAACGTTTTGATGCACCTTCATCCATAAAGGATACTGCTGCACTTGCAAAGGATCTTGTATCACTTGGAAACCAGACTGGCGAGGGATGGCTTCTTACTGGAGAAATGATTGAGCTTATACATAATGGTGCCGGCAATATCGTATGCTGCCAGCCATTTGCATGTCTGCCTAACCATATAGTAGGTAAAGGTGTTATAAAAGAATTACGTGCTGCTTTCCCTGAGGCTAATATTATTGCGGTTGATTATGACCCAGGTGCTTCAGAAGTTAACCAGCTCAACAGAATCAAACTTATGCTTGCTACTGCTAACAAGAATATTAACAAATAAGTTTTTGACTTATCATAAAAAAGTTGTATAATAATAAAAGAATATTCGGAGGATAAGCATATGAACTTTTTATTATTTTTAGGACCTATTATAGGTGTTGCAATTTCAATATTTGCCGTTGTTGTTATCATTTCAGTTATCGGCGCAGTTGCTGGATCTGAAGAAGATATTGATGAGTAAATAAACAAATATTGATACAAAAAATCCGCATCCTGATTATTTCATGACGAAATAATACAGGATGCGGATTTTTTCATATGTTATTATTTTTATATATTTTCAATCTGCCAGTCTATTGGTGTGACTCCATGATTTTCAAGAAACTCGTTACATTTGCTGAAATGTCTGCATCCAAAAAAACCTCTGTTAGCCGATAGTGGACTTGGATGTGCACTTGTTAATATAAGATGCTTAGGATTCGTAAGCATAGGAATTTTATCCTTTGCTGAATTCCCCCATAACATATAAACTATTGGTCTGTCCTGTGCATTAACAGCGTTGATAACTGCATCTGTAAACTGCTCCCAGCCTCTTCCCTTATGTGAAAATGCTGCATGTGCTCTTACAGTAAGTACAGTATTCAACATAAGTACTCCCTGGTCAGCCCACTTTTTAAGGAAACCATTGTTTGGATAATAGCACCCAATATCAGATTGTAATTCTTTATATATATTCTGTAATGACTTAGGTATGGGATTACCCGGAAGAACTGAAAAGCTAAGACCATGAGCCTGATTCACCTCATGATATGGATCCTGTCCAAGTATAAGCACCTTTACACTTTTAAGTGGTGTAAAATGAAATGCATTGAATATATCATCTGCTGGGGGATATACCACACAACTGTTATATTCATTCTTTACAAATGTATATAATTTCTTGTAATAATCCTTTCTAAACTCATCACTTAAAGCTTCCTGCCAGTCACCTGTTATCATAGACATAATTATGTTCCTCTTTTCCTCATATACTTCCTGCAGCATGTATTATATGATGTAATGATTATCCATTTTGTGCTGTAACACAATATATTATAATCTCATAGGAATACCCTTATCAGACAAATATTTCTTAAGGTCTTTTATTTCCATCTCTTTATAATGGAATAAAGAGGCTGCAAGGGCTGCATCAGCATTACCCTTTGTAAATGCATCATAAAAATGCTCCATATTACCAGCACCACCAGATGCTATAACAGGAATTGACACATTTGATGCAACTGCACTAGTAAGCTCTATATCATAACCTGCCTTTGTACCATCACAATCCATGCTTGTAAGCAGTATCTCACCAGCACCAAGACTCTCAGCTTTCATAGCCCACTCAACGGCATCCATATGCATATCTACTCTTCCACCATTTTTATATATACTCCAATGCCCATCTTCCTGCTTTTTAGCATCTATCGCTACAACAACACACTGGCTTCCAAACTTGTCAGCAGCCCGCGAAATAAGTTCTGGATTCATGATTGCAGCTGAATTAACAGATATTTTGTCCGCACCTTCTCTTAAAAGCACCTTGAAATCCTCAACTGTCCTTATTCCACCGCCTACTGTGAATGGTATAAAAACCTTTTCAGCTACGTTTCTTACAAGCTCTACTGTTGTATTTCTTCCATCACTTGATGCTGTTATATCAAGAAATACCAGTTCATCTGCTCCTGATTTATCATACATTGCAGCAACCTCTACAGGATCTCCTGCATCCTTAAGATCAACAAAATTAGTTCCCTTAACAACTCTTCCATCTTTGCAATCAAGACAAGGTATTATTCTTTTAGTAAACATTATGTGTACTCTCCAATCTATAATTCTGCAAAATTCTTAAGTATTCTAAGACCTGTTTCACTACTCTTTTCTGGATGAAACTGGCATGCAAACACATTATCCTTTTCTACAGAAGCATGAATATGAGTTGAATATTCTGTAGATGCAGCCACAATTGCTTCATCATCAGCTTTAAGATAATATGAATGGACAAAATAAACATAAGGATTATCTGAAAGTCCCTTAAAAAGTTTTGCACCCGGCTTAACTTCCAATGAATTCCATCCCATATGTGGAATCTTTATTCCTTTAGCTGCTGGTATTTTTAATATTTTACCAGGCAGAATATTAAGGCCTTCTGCTCCTGGTGTTTCTTCACTTTCCTTGAACAAAAGCTGCAATCCAAGACATATACCAAGAAATGGTGTCTTATTATCAACAACCTTTTTTATCGTATCTACAAGTCCGAAACGATCAAGATTATTCATTGCATCTCCAAATGAACCCACTCCTGGTAGAATAACCTTATCTGCCTGTAATATTTCGCTCGAATCCCTTGATACAATAACTTCTTCACCAAGCGATATAAGAGCCTTTTCAACACTCTTTAAGTTACCTGCGTCATAATCGATCACTGAAATCATTTTATTGCCTCTCCATATGCTTCAATCTTATAATAATAACTTGTAAAATCTAACTTTGACAATTCAACTAATGATATTGCTTCTGTTTCGGACATTTTAAACTTATCCTTAAATGCCTTAATGATAAGATTATACACTTCTGTCATCTTATCCTCAACGCCTAATTCTTTTGCCTCACTTCTGTATGTCTGATATCTGTCAACTCCCTTTACAAGAGCATTTAGTGCCTCTGTATGCATATTCATTTTTTCATAATTTTCATATGATTCATACTGTCTTTGAACATACATAACAACCTTTGCCTGTTTATAAAGCGTCTCATCATCTCCAGACAGCTTTATTCCATCTAAACTATTATATGCCTTGTCATATTCCTGATTAGCATAATAATCTTTAGCAAGACTAATATTTCCACTATAGCTAATAGTATATCCAAACATCTGTACAAGCACTACTATTCCAACTATTAACATAACAAACACAATTATTGATTTCGGTTTGAATCTGATTATATCTCCAGGTTTAGGCGGCTGTTTAACCTTAGGTTTCTTTGGCTTCTTTTCTTTCTTAGGCTTCTTAGCCTTTGCTTTTTTAGCTGCTTCCTTTTTAGCTGTTTTCTTTTCAGCTGCCTTCTGCTTCTTTTCAGCTGCCTGGGCCTTTTTGGCTGCAACCTGCTGTTGCTTTTCCTGTCTTTCTATCTCTTCCTGCTGTTCCTCAGCCTCACATTCTTTAGCCTGTTTAGCTTTAAACTGCTGCATTCTGTATTTTATCTTTGCAAACAGACCTTTCTTAGGTGCAGCTGAATCATCAAGAGTATCCTTACCATGAAATACCTCTTCTATCAGAAGCTCGTTTTCATCTTTTCCTTTAGCTGCAGGTACCTGCTCTGCATCTGTTGCTTTATTCTTATCGTTCTTATCAGCTTTAGCTGCCTTTTTCGCCATTTTGGCTTCTTTCTTAGCTGCTCTGCCTGACTTTTCTAAGGTATCAGCTGCATCTTCTGTTTCATCATCAAGACTTTCAAAGAATATATCTTTAATAACTGATAAAATACCTTTTTTTCTTTTTTTCTTATTAACTGACTTTAATTCTTCTTCAAGCTGCTTCTTAACATCATCACCTGCAGATGTAATATCTGAGCTGTTATCAGCTTTATTGTCTTCCACTGCGCCAGTCGCTGCTAAATCAGAAGCTATGTTATCAGATGCCTCATCATCAGCCTGGTCACTTCCCTGATTAATCTGTGCAAGTAAATCATTAACAGCACTGACTCCGCTTTCGTTTGTAGAACCAGCATCTGTGTTAACATCATTTAATAAATCATCAAGATTCATATTTACCAGTCTGTCTTTTTCACCATCTGATAAATCCATATCCTTAATAAGCTCATCATCTTTACTTAAGTTAGAGCCAGCTGCTTCATCTTTTTGAGTTTCCTCAATCAGCTTATCAAGTGCTTTATCTGCATTTGAACTCTTGACTGATTCATCAACCTTTTCCTTCTCTTCTTTTTCCCTTGCAAGCTTAGCCACTTCCTCAGGCGTAACTGATGAAACCGGTTTTGGTGTATCAGGTTCATCATCTACTATATAAGATTCATCAACACCTGGTGCTGCCATCTTTCGTGGAACAGTCATTACATCTTTCAGAACCTTTTCCACATGCTCATCACTTACCTGCTTACCATCATTTTCTACCGGATCATCCATGTATATATTTTCAAACTTGCTATTAGGCGTATTAGACTTTTCAACCGCCTCTCTAACCTGTTCTTTAATCTCTTCTTCTTCCTCGTCTTTTGCCTGCTTCTCTGCATTTTCCCTTTCAGACATTGATTTTAAAAGACCATCAAGGTAATCTTCTTCATTTTCAGCCACAATTCCACCACCTTTATCAATATATATAGAATACTACCATAAAGTCGTCTATTTAACAATATTTACCAGCGTTTTTAATGATTGGACATATTTACCAGTGTTTTCAATACTTCATAGGCATCATATTTATATGTAACAGACTTATCCTTTATTTCTGGTGGTATTTGATAAAACATACTATGAATTCTGTAAAAACGAGCTTTTTCATTAATCATAACTATTCTCTCAAATGGCCATTTAATAAGATTAGGATTATTAAATCCCTCTCCTAATTCTACAACAAGTAATTTTTTTGCTAATGTACCTGATAACCACTTATTATATAAATCCCATTGCTTATCTTCATTTGTCTTATCTGTTTCTCCTAAATAAGGGCAGACTATTCTTTTCTGATTTAATTCTGAATTTCTTAGTATATCATCTTTAACAGATGATATTATAAAATAATTTTTATGTTCAAGATATTTTGCCAGACAAGCTAACACATCATCTATCTCATCATTTTTATATTTCAATAACTCAGTTCCAAAACCTAACAGTATACTATCATATGTATCCATATCATTAAGAATATCTTCACATAACTTTTCCAATGTGCCGAAATCTTTGTTATTATCCATATACTACCTCATCTATATTACTTGAATTAACAAAAGCATAGATGGTGTTACCTATAAAAAGGGATAACACCATCTAACTAATCAAAATCATCGACATATATTGATATAAATGTAAAATACAAGTTACATCATATAATAAAATGATAATTATACATTTTATTTTCTAAGAAGCTTGTCTATTTCATTAACTAATAAACCAATTTCTGGTTTTGACAACTGAATATCAGCTCCTAATGCTTCACCTTTAGCTCTCATCTGATCATTTATAAGTGATGAGAATATAACAACTGGTATATCCTTAAACTTATCATCAGTTTTTATAAGCTTTGTAAGTCTGTGACCATCCATAAGCGGCATCTCTAAATCTGTTATAACACATGCAACATCCATTGAATCGGAATCTTTCATCTTGACAAGACATTCCCATGCCTCCTGTCCATTGGCACATAATGTTAAATTATCATAGCCTGACTTAATAAGTGAATCTGATATAAGCTTCATAAGTAACGGAGAATCCTCAGCTATTACTATATGTGATTCATTTCTTTCTCTTCCTTCGAGCTTATCAATATCAGAAACCTTTAGTCCTGTTTCAGGACTTATATCAGAAACTATTCTTTCAAAATCAAGGATGATAATAAGCTGGTCATTGATCTTTACTACGCCTGTAGCAATACCACTATCAGCACTGCTTATAGTACTGTCAGGCTTTATGATATCTGTCCATGATACTCTGTGAATACCTACAACAGAAGCAACATGAAATGCAACATTAAGCTTGTTGAAGTTAGTTATAATAAACATATCCTTCGTTATATCCTCTGATGGTTTACACTTAATAACCTTGGCAAGATCTACTATTGTTATCATAAGGTCTCTTGGCATAAAAACACCTTCTACACAAGGATGTGAATTAGGTACTGGCGTCACTTTACTATATGGAACTATTTCCTTAATCTTAGCAACATTAATTCCATAATGATTTCCGCCAACCATAAACTCAAGCACTTCCAGTTCATTAGTACCACTTTCCATTAATATATTAGTTTCCATATATTTTATCCTCCATAACACACGTACTATTTCACTATATTATAGCAAAAAATGTTATTTATGGCAATTAATATTTGTATAAAAACTCACGATAAAAACTCACAATAAAAATTCATTTCATAAAATTTGTCTTCCTACACCATATGCAGCTTAGTAAACTAAAAAACAAAACAAAAAAAATAGTCTGAAAACAAAAAAAAGAGGTACCAGACCTCTTTCATGATTATTTTTTCAAAACTGCACATTAAATATTCTATATTTACATCCGTATTCTTTCCTTCAAGAATAACTC
>FR886217.1:24378-27690 GCA_000436475.1 Eubacterium sp. CAG:248 | reverse complement strand
AAATTGAAGCTTCTGGCATCGTTGATGTATGCGCACCTGCTTTTCTCATATATGCTGTCGTCCCTACGTTAAGAATGTGTGCTAAACAACAACTTCACCCTTTAAGCAGCCTCCTGAATCTCTTACTATGTCTCTCCATATAATCAATCCAGCCTCCCACTAATTTACACATAATGCAGAACAATACCCCTGCAATCAGTGCATACATTATTATCATTCTTAACATAATCGTATTTACTGTCGTTATCGCAAATATTCCTTTAAAATTCAACACGCATATAACTATTCCTGCAGCCATGGCAAGACACAATAATATTCTTATTCCATCAAATGGCCTGCATATCCTCACAAGGGCTGCTAAACCTATAAATAAAAGAATAACAATAGCAACTGTCGATATCTGTTCATTACTCATGCCAAGTATATTACCATGAATAGAAATGGCTGCAAGCATAATAAAGTCTGCAAGACCTGCTGGCAGTGCCTTCAATATGACATTAACGAGAAAATCACCTCTTATAAGCTCCTTGTTAGGCTGCAGTGCCAGGACAAATGCTGGTGTTCCTATTGTAAATGCACCTAACAGCGATAGCTGAGTTGGATACAAAGGATAAAGATTAGCAGCTATAAGTGTGAAAACAGTTGTGAGAATGGAAAATATGTTCTTAACAAGAAATAAAGATGCTGATGTCTGGATATTATTAACAACTCTTCTTCCCTCAAGAACTACCTCCGGCATCTTTGAAAAATCCGAATCTAAAAGCACAATCTGTGCTGCATTGCTGGCCGCATCGCTTCCCGATGCCATGGCAACACTACAGTCAGCACATTTAAGTGCAAGAACATCATTAACACCATCACCCGTCATTGCAACAACTCTTCCAGCCCCTTTATAAGCCTGTATTATCTGCTTTTTCTGTTCTGGTATAACCCTTCCAAACACTGTATACTTCTGTATAGCAGCTTTTATATCAGCTTCATTTTTTAATGTAGTTGCATCAACATAATTTTCTGCGTTTCTTATACCTGCTCTTATAGCAACCTTAGATGCTGTCACAGGATTATCTCCTGATATAACAACAACATCCACATCCTGTTTCTCAAAATATCCAAAGGTTTCCTTAGCCGTATCACGAATCTCATTTTCAAGAATAATAAATGCATATGGGATAACCGGTTCTTCTATAATGTTTCCTTGTGGATCACTTACACATTCACCAAAAACAAGTATACGCTCTCCCCTGTCTGAATACCTGTCATATATATCAGTATAATCATCATACTGGTTAAGAAGAACATACTCAGGTGCTCCAAAAACATAACATTTGCCATCAATAACTGCACCACTATACTTATTCTGTGATGAAAATGAATATATCCTTTCTGCTTTCTTGTCATTGTGTCCAGAAAAATATTCTTTGACAGCTTTCATAGTTTCATTATCACCGCTCATATTTCCTGCAACATCCGCTATTATAGCTGTAACATTATCACGGCAGAACACAACATCACTTACTGACATCTCAGGTCTTGTTATAGTTCCTGTCTTGTCAACACAAAGCACATTGACTCTGGCAAGTGTCTCAACACAATTCATTTCATGTACAAGCACACTTTTCCCCGCAAGCCTTCTCACACTTACAACAAGTGCCACACTTGCAAGCAGATATAACCCTTCTGGAATCATGCCTACAAGCGATGCAACCATCGATACAACACTATTCTTTATAGTATGTCCAAGAAAAAAATAACTCTGTATATACATGATAATTCCAAGTGGAACTATAACTATACCAATAATCTTAACAAGGTTATCAAGTGACTTCATCATTGTAGTCTGCTGTTTTTTTCTTCCAGCTTTTGCTTCAAGTGCAAGCTTTGAAGCATATGATGAATGTCCCACATTCGTAAGCACCGCCCTACATTCTCCTGATACAACAAAGCTTCCTGATAAGAGAATATCTCCTTTATTCTTTATAATCTCATCTGACTCTCCTGTTATAAGCGACTCATTCACTCTTATACAGCCTTCTGCCAGAATGGCATCTGCACTAAGCTGGTTACCTGCTTCAAATATGCACACATCACCCTTAACAAGCTCCGTAGAATCTATCTGACTTATATAGCTGTCTCTTATAACCTTTGTTTTAGGTGCATTAACAACTGTAAGTCTGTCCAGAGTTATTTTCGCTCTTATTTCCTGTACTATACCTATTATAGTATTAAGAATGATAATAGGCAAAAATGTCATATTATTATATGACCCTACAAATATCAGAAGACCAGCAAATACTGCAAACACAAAGTTAAAATATGTTAATACATTACCTGCTACTATCTGACCTATTGTTTTAGACTGGTTTCCTACTGGTATATTATCCAGTCCGTCTTCTTTAAGTTTTTTAGCTTCTTCACTTGATAATCCGTTACGAATATCAGTCATTAACGTACTTCATCTCCCCGGCAATCACCTTAAATATATATGTTATCGCTGCTATATCCACAGCCATCTTTACTATGAAACATACTATAATCGATGTCTGTGATGAATAATTAAATACCTGGAATGATACATAGCTTGCAAACTGTATAATGCATATATAGCTTGCCCACATGTGTGAAATCTGTCCCTTGACATATGCATGCATAGCTGCGCTAAGTGCCATAGATAATATAATATCCATTGTAAATGCTATTCCCATAAGAAGCCACAGATATCCTGGTGCATTAAAAAGGTTAGACAGTGTCTTATAGAATGTCTCTGTATCATTCTCTGTAAGTCCTGCTACCATAGTATCAAGTCCCATGTTATTGTATGCTGTTGCTATAGATATAGACGAAATAACTGTAAGTCCATATAACACACCATCTCCTACAGAAAGACCAATACCTGAAAGATATACATCACCTTTTCTTTCAAATCTTCCCGCCATAAATCTTGCCAGTACATATCTTGCAAGAGTCATGCCTAAAGCTGACAATATTGAATATATTATTGTGTACGCAGTAGTATTATATTCAAATGTCTGGTCTATAGATGGTATAAGTGCCAGCGCTGACATGCAAAGATTTGCAAATATAAACACAAATATGGAATATGCAAATACACTTGCCAGTACATTGATAAACCGCCCATTCCATCTCTTAATAACAACAATAATCAGCACGATAAATGCTGAGAGCATAAGTATCCCTCCTGCTGAGAGCATATTCTCCGCCCCTGCCGGAATACCTGCTGCAAGGTCAATTCCGTATTCTTCCATACAAATAAATCCTCCATTACATTCTAATTTCTTTATCTTGATGTACGAA
>FR886217.1:0-24319 GCA_000436475.1 Eubacterium sp. CAG:248 | reverse complement strand
CCACATCTGGTAGCTGCTCCCTCATAATCTTAATTGTATAACAATATATCTTTTCAAAAATCTATATATAAATCAGGAAAAGGCACACTGTAAACCATTCGGATTATAATTTTGTTACGTTAACAGCCTGAGGTCCCTTAGCGCCTTCTGTTACATCAAACTCTACTTCTGCGCCTTCCTCTAAAGACTTGAAACCTTCCATATTAAGTCCTGAATAATGTACGAAAACATCCTTTCCTGACTCATCACTGATAAAGCCGTAACCCTTCTGGTTATTGAACCACTTTACTGTACCCTTCATTACAAGTACCTCCAAATAAAATATATGGTGATCACACCTTTTTCATATTAACATTTTAAAGTGTTAGTGTCAATTTATTTGCCATAAAATCAATGTAAATCAATGTAAAATCAGTGTACTTATAGTTAAACAGTCCACCTGTTAAGATGTTACAGATTAATTTCATACATTTATTCTACCTTGTATGTTATTCTGCCAAGTTCAATCTTATCTTCACCACTCTGTACCACCGAAACCTCATCCTTTGACACAACATTTTTCTTTGGTACCTTTATCAGATTACCGCTTATAATCTCGCAGTCAACTTCCTTATCATTGATAAGAACCTTGCTGAAATCATTAAAATTGTTACCACTTATACATATATAATCTTTATAGTTATATACCTGGTCTATGGTAATATCTTCTATACCCATCTTAAGATCAGTTGCAACATATGGCACTTCACCATTATATATCTGTTTATCTCCATATAATATATCATATTCGAGTATTTTAAGCTTCTTAAGATAATCCTCATCTTCATGCTTTGTCTGATGGAACTTCATAATATAACCTTGTGATATTCCAAGACGTTCAAACACCGCTGCTGATAACTGATATGCCTGAAGATTCATATCAATCTTCTCCATATCAAAGTTCGACCATATGAAATATTCCGTCTGATATATATCTGCATTTTTCATTGTATCATTTGTAAAACTAAATGTTGGCAGATGATCACCATACATTACAAGTACAGTTTCCTCCTGTCTTCTTTCAAGCATATCGACAAGCTCACCTATAAATGAATCCATCTCGTGGATCTGATTGACATAGTATTCAAACTGTGTCTGTTCATCCTCAGCAAAAAAACCTGATACTTTTACTGATGGTATATAGCCCTCTGGCATGACAGCAGGATAATCACCATGTCCCTGGACTGATATTGTAAATATATAGTCCATATTCTCTGTTGAATCTAAGGTTTTTCTTATCTCTGGCACGAGCATTTTATCTTTAGCCCAGCCTAATGGCGTCTTCTGATAATCGCTGCTCATATACTCAATAGGTGTAAATGTATCATAACCAAGGTGTGAAAACACCTTATATCTGTCATAAAAGGTTGCATCGTTGTTATGGATAGCATGAGTAGAATACCCTATCTTTTTTAAATCATACGCTGCTGATTCACATGTTTTAGACTGCATAACCGTTCTATATGGATATTCTCCTGGTCCAAAATCATCAAGATTGACTCCTGTCTGTACTTCAAACTCTGTGTTTGCTGTTCCTGCACCAAAACATGGAACTGATAAATATCCTGATGAATATTCTTCTCTTAATCTATCAAAATTCGGAGTTGGATTATATGAAAACTCTACGCCTTTGACCAGCTTAGGATCAAAGAAGGATTCCAGCTGGACAAATATTATATTAGGCGTTTTTTCTGATACTTCTATTGATGTTTCATCAAGATCCAGCTTAAGATTGTCCATATATTCCTGGGAATATTCTTTTGACCTGCCTATACCTCTGTCCTTTATGCTGCTTGTAAAACAGTATGCAACACCATAATCCTGATATGCATGGGCAAGATTACCAAAATGCATATCTACATATCCATTTATAATAAGTGCTGCTGTATAAGAATAAGTAATCAGGAATATTATTCCCACTTTAAATAATGCTGCTATATAAAACTTTTTCCCTGAAAGCTGTACTGTACATTTTTCTGATTTCTTCCATATCATAACAAGTGCAGCCACAACTACAGCGACACCTGCAATTATAATAATCATCTGGAATATATTGATATATAAAGGTATAACCTTTATTGCATCTTTTATCAGATATATGTCCATAGCTGTAAATGGTGTCTTTCTTGAACACAGCACTACAAAATTAATAACAGCTATTAACAGCCATATAACAGATACCAAAGCATACACAAACACTCTTTTCCTGAAAAAATAAGCTATTGACATAGTTGTCATAATTATCATTGTATTCAAAAGAAAGATAACAGGACTTGTGAATATACTCAAAAGCCCTGTTATTCCTCTTTTGTTAAGACATTCCACAGCCATATTGATAATTATGGAATATATAAATATATGACTTATCTCATAGCTCCATATTCTATTAATCACTGACTTTATTCTGTCCATCTTTTTTAATCTGTTCCAGTAATACCCTTGCCTTTTCCTTAATACTAACAGGTGCAGTTCTGGACGTTATGATTGCACCGGCAAATCTTTTGGCATCATCATATTCCCTACATTTAAGTCCAAGACTCGCCAGAAGATAATTCAATGTATTCTCATCCATACCACATATCGGAGGGTACTGCGTGGAAACAGCCTCCTTGAACCCTTTATAAGCATCCTCAACATATTCCAGCTGGGATTTTAAATGTTGTTTTATTACACTGTTATCTGCTTTCTGCCTTATAAGCTCTGTAACACGGCCTTCATAAAGCCACGCCAGCCTAAGACACAGATATGCACTTTCGCTTATCTTAGTTCCCACTATCATCTCACTTAAAAGCGCCATCTTACATCGTCTTATAGCGACATCATATGAATAATAATCCTCATCTTTCCATGTCACCTTAAACTTACCTTCAACTGATTCTTTAAGAGCCTCCCTCTGCTTGTTTGTCAACTTCCCATATATTCTTGGCACTGCTGCATATCCGCAATGAGGACACATGATAACATCATATTTAGTACAATCTATACCTGTGTATATTGGCTTTAGTATTTCATTCGTACCCTTAAATCTTGCCTTGCCTGTTCTTACCTGCTTTGTTATGAATTCTTTGTTACACACGGCACATGTGATTTTCTTATCATAAAGGTAAACACTTTCCTGTTTTTCTTCCATATCATTACCCGCATAAAGAGGTTGTTAACCACTTATTATTTCTGGAGCTTAAATGAACTCTTTAATGATACGATTCTGTTAAATACCAGTGCATTCTCCTTAGAGTCTTTGTTATCAACACAAAAATAGCCATTTCTTACAAACTGAAATCTGTCTTCTGGCTTAGCATTAACAAGCTCAGGCTCTAAAATACAATTCTTAAGAACTGTAAGAGAATGAGGATTAATATTCATCGAACCATCTTCCTCATTGTATACTCCCTTTTCTTCATCCACAATGTTCTCATAAAGTCTGACTTCTGCGTTAATTCCCTTTGATGCTGATACCCAGTGTATAGTCCCCTTTACTTTACGCTCAGTAAAATTGCCACCTTTTGTTGCAGGATCATAGGTACAATGTATACATGTTACATTGCCATCCTCATCCTTTTCAAACCCTGTACAAGTAACAAAATATGCATTCATAAGACGTACCTCGTTACCTGGGAATAATCTGAAATACTTTTTAGGTGGTTCCTCCATGAAGTCTTCTCTTTCAATATACAATTCCTTTGTAAATGGAACTTTTCTTGTTCCCATATCAGGATTTTCCTGATTGTTAGAAACTTCCATATACTCTACCTGATCTTCTGGATAGTTGTCGATTACAAGCTTAACCGGATCAAGTATTGCCATCATACGTTTAACCTTAAGTTTAAGGTCTTCTCTTATACAATACTCAAGCATAGGATATTCTACAGATCCCTGTGCCTTAGTTACACCTACAAGTTCAACAAACATCTTAATAGCCTCAGGTGTAAATCCTCTTCTTCTAAGAGCTGCTATAGATACTAGTCGTGGATCATCCCATCCGTCAACCACACCATCCTCTACAAGCTTCTTAATATATCTCTTTCCAGTTACTACATTAGTAAGATACAACTTGGCAAACTCTATCTGCTTAGGATTCTCTTCTGGCGATGTTTTATAGCCTGTTTCTATAACTACCCAGTCATAAAGAGGTCTGTGATCCTCAAACTCAAGCGTACATATAGAATGTGTGATTCCTTCTACTGCATCTTCTATAGGATGTGCAAAATCATACATAGGATATATGCACCACTTATCACCTGTTCTATGGTGAGTCATATGTGCTACTCTGTATATAACAGGATCTCTCATGTTGATGTTAGGTGATGCCATGTCTATCTTGGCTCTTAATACCTTCTTGCCATCACCATATCTGCCTTCCTTCATTTCCTCAAAAAGCTTAAGGTTTTCTTCAACTGAACGGTCTCTGTATGGACTCTCCTTACCTGGTTCTGTAAGAGTTCCTCTGTATTTTCTTATTTCTTCTGCTGATAAATCATCAACATAAGCCTTTCCCTTCTTTATAAGGCGCACTGCTGCCTCATACATCTGTGGAAAATAATCTGATGCAAAAAGAACATCTCCATTCCATTTTGCTCCAAGCCATTCAACATCCTTTTTTATAGAATCAACGAATTCAACCTTTTCTTTTGTTGGATTCGTATCATCAAATCTCATATTGAACTGACCATTGTATTCCTTTGCAAGTCCATAGTTAAGTAATATGGACTTTGCATGTCCAATATGAAGATATCCGTTAGGTTCTGGTGGAAATCTCGTAACTACTTTTTCACAATGACCTTCCTTTATATCTTTATCAATAATCTGTTCAATAAAATTCTTTGAAACAGTCTCGTTATCCATCAGTATATTCCTCCTACAATAAGTTCACTTTTTGCGCATATTATACTTTATAATACTGCAAAGCTAATGTAATTTCAAGCCGCTGTTAACTACTTTGCCTTTTCATACATCTCTTTAAGTTCATCAACACTGAACTTATAATGACTATTACAGAAATGACAATTAACCTCTATAGGTTCGCCATCATCTATCATCTTCTGAAGCTCCTGCTTACCAACACTTATAACAGCAGCGCTTACACGATCCTTAGAGCAGTTGCAGTAAAATTCTGTTGGTATTTTATCCAATATCTGAAGTTCCATACCCTCAAATATGTGCTCAAGTATTTCCTCTGGTGTCATTCCATGTTCAAGCATCTGTGTAACTGACTTTATCTCTTTAATTCTTTTTTCAAGCTTATCTATGAACTCCTCAGTTGCATTAGGCATAAGCTGTATTATAAAGCCCCCAGCTTCCTTTACTGTGTTATCCCTATTCATAAGTACACCAAGTCCTACAGATGATGGAACCTGCTCACTTGTAGCAAAATAATACGTTAAATCATCAGCTATTTCACTTGTTATAAGTATAGTATCACCTACATATGGCTCTCTTAATCCTATATCTTTAATAACACTGAGCACACCTATTCCGACTGCGCCAGCGATATCCATATGTCCATCCTTAAGTGGCAGCATAGCCTGTGGATTAGCTACACAGCCTTTAACATGTCCATTAGTCTCTGCTGTAACTGTCATGGCACCTAACGGACCGTTACCCTTAACTTGTATAGTAAGTACATCTGTATCATTTTTCATCATAGTTCCCATCATAGCTCCACCTGTAAGAAGTCTTCCAAGTGCTATAGTTGCTATCGGACTCATGTTATGATTTTTTCTTGCTGTTTCAACTACATCTTTTGTTGTTGCTGCGAAGGCACGTACCTGTCCACTCGCTGCTGTTGCCCTGACTATATAATCTTTCATAATAATCTCCATTCTTGTGTGTGAAAAATCTTATTTTTCACACTAATCCTCATTTCTTTTTTATATACGTTACTACAGTGTTATATTAATTATGCTCAACGATATAGTATAGTCTTTCTGACTCCTGTGCTGGCTCATTATGCGTAAAGGCATCGTATACATAACGTATTTTAAGCCCTGCTTTTTTCACAGCATTCTCAACCTCTGCCATAGTAAAACCATGCTGGTAATGCTGCTCCTCAAACCTGTCAAATGTGCCATCTTCATTTCTTACAAACACCGCAAGCTCATATTCATTATTAGCACTTTCATCATCATAATAGTTATCCCATATAAATGCAGAATCTTCTCTATTCTCTGCATATGTGTTGTCTGACAGTATATCCTTAAAAAAATGTATAGTTTTAAGGTCAAATATAAATATGCCTCCTGGCTTTAGTCCATTTTTTACGCATTTAAATACATCACACAAATCATCATTCGTAGTTATATAATTCATGGAATCACCTATACTTACGAATGCATCTACCTCATAAGGAAGTTCGAATTCTCTCATATCCTGGCAGCTATATATTATCTGTTGTCCTGACTCATACGTTTTCTCACTTGCAATAGAAAGCATATCCTCAGAAAGGTCTATACCAAGAATATCATACCCTTCCTTGTCAAGCATTCTCGTGACAGTACCAGTACCACAGCCAAGATCAGCTATAGTACTATCAGTTCCTATATTATTTTCCTTTAAAAGTTCATAAAGATAATATTCCCATTCATCATATGGAATATTATCCATATATTCATCATATACATACGCAAAACCTGTATAGGCTTCCATAGCATCTTTCCTCTCTCTTTTACTAGCAAAAGACCTGCGGGTAATCTATATCAACAGACTACCTGCAGGTTTAACTCAACATTAACACATATCAATTATGTACAACATAAAGCCTGGAATAAGCTTAAGCATTCTTTCCACAGCACTGCTTATACTTTTTCCCACTTCCACATGGACATGGATCATTACGTCCAATCTTCTTTCCCTTTACAATTGTACCTGATAACTTCTGTTTCTTGTATAATGCCTTTCTTGTTTCTTCATCAAGTAAAGCATCCCACTGTGGAAGTTCATATAACCAGTCTGCCTTGCAGCCAACCATATTGTAGTAAAGCTTTTCCTTATCATAGTCAAGGCTTACTTCTGTATCTTCTTCCATAGTCTCTATTGGATTAGGAGTCTTAAGGCTGTCATTGATTCCATCAAGAAATCCTGCCATAAGAAGTACTTCCACACCATACTTATCAGCAAGTTCCTTAACTGTTCCCTTAACTACTGTATCAGGAGCTGAAAGAATCTGTTCATAGATTGCCTTCTCCTGTGTAAAATAACTGCCCCAGAACTCATTAGCTGTTTTCTGATCCATCTCTGTCTGGTATGCAAGATTTCTCCATGTATCTAATAATGCCATTATATTTAACCTCTCTTTATTTAAGTAAACTGATTATAAAGTGATCCAGCTGAATAATAATTATATGAACCACTCGAATTATACAGGTTCTGTGTCTGCAGCTTAGAAAGCTGTGCTGCTGAACTGCTGTATATTAATGAAGCACTTGAAGCAACTGACTGTCCATATGATGCTGTACTTGCAAACACTGACTTAGCTACTGCCATATCTGCATTCTTGAATGTAGTTTCATCAATTGAAAGCTTATTCTTACTGTCAACCGTGATGCCAAGCTTCTTAAGAAGTGCTGAATTCTGCTTTGTATTATTAACAACATTAGAAGCTGTTCTTAACACAGAATTATCTTCAGAATCTCCTACTGCCTCTATCAGTGAATTATAATCTTTAACAAATGATGATACTGCCTTATATATAGCATCCGTATCATATTTGTCAGATGTTGTTCCATCTTCATTCTTAACTGACTTTTTGTTCCACAAAGACACGCTCTTTAAATCCTGTGCATCATCAACAACCGCCGAAGCTGCATCCTTTGTTTTAGCTGCGTTAATTTTCTGTGATGATATCGTTGTTGTACTGCCGCTATCTGTCTTAGAAGAATCTTTAACAGGATTCTTTGCATAGTATGATTTAAGAAGCTGCTTATATGTTCCTGTCCTTATAGAATTATAAGTACTAAGATCAATACTTCCTATTCCAAAGGATGAACTACTATTTCCTGAATTAAGGCCTGCGAATAAAGCCGATATACTACTTGAATTATAACCTGAAATAGCTGCCATAATCATTCCTCCTTATCTGTCTGTTCCTCTGTCTAAGCGATAAATACATATACTAACCCTTAAAACTGATTTAGTTTCCCGTAATTCGTACAGAAATGCTAACTAGTTATCAGAAAGTCTCTGAATCATTTCCCACATAGCTTCAGCTGAATTAAAGTTCTCTGGAACTATGTCCACAGGAGTAATCTCTATATCAAATGTATCATTAAGTTCTCCAACGATTGATACTATATCGAAAGAATCTAAGATTCCATCATCTACAAGTGTATCACATGTTTCATAATCTACATCTGAATTAACCTCTGTCAAAATATCCATTAACTGATCCATTATTAATAACCTAACCTTTCTTATAAAAAATATCGTCATGAATAGACTCTTTGTTAACCTCTATTCCAATCATTCTTATATCTGATATAAACGTATTGCGTAAATAATTCACATAAATTATACACACTGCATTTATTCGCGCTCACATCTTAATATAAAAATCTGTCAGATAAAAAATATAACATATATGAATGTTAGTCAAGCATATTTTATTATAATTAACAACTACTTAACATATATTCGTGAATTAATTGTATCTGTGGCAGTCACATCCCTGTATAACTCAACACTTCCATCTTCGTTATATGCGGTAATAACAGGCATTCTTCTGCTTAAGAACAAATATATACCCTCTGTTATTGAATATGCACCTATATTATAAAATATTATCTTATCTCCTGTCTGTGGCTTTCCTATAGGAAGATTTTTTACAATCAGATCTGCCACTGTACAGAGTGAACCACATATAGTCCACTTTTCATCATCTGTTCCAGCTAGTGTATCAGATATATTTTTATCCCTTACTATTGTTCCATCAGCCTTTACATATGAATACGCAGGAATCTTCATAGCCATGGTCTGTCCATAATAGTTTACATGATTAATTCCTCCATCAACTATTATATACTGCTGTCCCTTATTAGTCTTTATATCTGCTACTCCGGTAACATATACGCCACAGTCTGCTGCCAGATATCTTCCCATCTCTAACGTAATATGATACTTTTCCTTGTAAGATGCCAGCATCTCTGCTAATTCTTTAAGCATATCATAGTTATTTTCATATGCTGCATCTCCAAAATATGCAACAGGAAGTCCTGGACCATACTCAAGCTCTTCTGCCTTGAAGCCATATTCCTCATACAGCCTGTCACATAGAGCATCCAGCCATTCTATTTCATTTTTTATAATATCAAACTTTTTCTTCTGTGTACCTGTATAGCACTGCAGGCCCAGTATGTTAATATAAGGATGTGACTCTCTGTTTTTAATAATCATTTCTATATCTGATTCATCAAGTCCGAACTGATTGCCACTTGTTACCCTTAGAAGAACATTTATCTTTAATTCTCTTGTGGCAGCACAATCAGACAACAGCCTATACTGTTCAACAGACTCCACTGTATACACGCCTACACCGCCACAGTCATCCATAACATGACATATATCCTTTTCTTCCTTGTTAACTCCTGAAAGAACCACATCCTGCATGTTAACCTTTTCACGCTCGCATATTGCAAACTCTCCTGGTGAACATACCTCATATTTAGTATTAAGTGACTTGAATGCATCTACTAAAAATGGATTAGCTTTCATGGCATAACACAGTGTTATATCATTTCCTAATATAGTCTGGATGTCATGTATTCTTTTACCAAGATGCTCCTTATCCAATATATATATTGGTGTTCCATATTGATTGGCAATCTCAATGATTTTTTCTGTACTAAGCATTATATCCCTCCATCAAAGCCTTTCTATCTATCTTTCCATTTTTTGTAAGTGGCATAGCTTCAACATTAACAAGCACTTCTGGTATCATAAACTTAGGAATCTTTGATACAAGATAATGTGTAAGTGACTTGTTGTCAGCATTTCCTTCATAGAAAGCATATATCTTATTCTGTTCCTGTTCATATATGCAACATGCTCTCTGTATGCCATCCATGGAGTTAATCGCCATCTCTATCTCACCAAGCTCTATCCTGTGTCCATTGTGCTTTATCTGGAAATCCTTTCTTGAAGAGAAGCACATCTCACCCCTCTCGTTGTAATAACCAAGATCACCTGTTCTATATATTATCTCGTTATAATATGGATTAAGTGGATTCTGTACAAATGCACTATCTGTCTTTTCCCTGTTATTAAAATAGCCCATAGTTACCGCTGTTCCTGATACACATATCTCACCAGTTTTCTTAGGCTCGTCTGCGCATATCTGATTATTATTCTCATCTAAAAGGAATACTCTTTCATTAGGAAATGCACTTCCCATTGGTAGTACATCTTCAAGTTCAAACTCCCTGTCAACAATATAATAAGTACAGTTACACGTAATCTCTGTTGGTCCATACACATTGACAAACATAGCATCAGGATATATTTCTCTCCACTTGTTAAGATGCTTTATCGGCATAACTTCTCCTGAGAATATAACCTTGTTGATACTTTCAGGAACTTTATAATCAAATCCGTTAAGCGTTGTTACTATACATAAAGCTGAAACAGCCCATATAAGTGTAGTAACCTTATTATCATCAAGATAGTCAAGAAGTCTTGTAGGAAATGAAAACATCGACTTTGGAATAATCTGCAATGTTGCCCCACACTTAAGACTTGAATATATATCCTTGACTGATACATCAAAATCAAATGGTGCCTGGTTGCCTATAACATCATTTTCTGATATTCCAAATGTATCAGTAAAACAGTCAATAAAGTCAATAACTGAGCGGTGATTAACAACAACACCCTTAGGCACACCAGTTGAACCAGATGTGAATATTGCATATAAAGGATCAATATCAAGCGAGCTGGCCTTTATAGAAGCAAGCCTGTCCCTGATTTCATCAGTAACCTGTGTTTCAAGCAGGTCCTCTATATATATTATCTTTCCAGCAAACTCAAGCTTAGCTGCTTTTTTCTCATTTTTCCTGTTTGTAACTATTATATCTGCCTCAAGAGTGTCAAGAATACCATGTATTCTTTCTGCCGGATGTCCTGGTTCTAATAACACATAAAAATTATCAGTCATAACTACACCCATAAACGCAGCAAGTGCAACGCAGCTCTTATCCATATATACAGGAACTGCTCTTCTTACTCCAACATACTCTGACAATCCAGCCGCTATAGCTGTTGCGTTATCCACAAGCTCTGTATATGTCATAGATGACTTGTCATCTGCTACAGCTGTCTTTAATGGATATTTTTCCTTTGAATTATATAAATAATCCAATACATTCTTTATCATCATTGATCACCTTTCTTAACTAAAGTGTTAAAAATACCTTTTCTATATAACTAAAATATGATACCATTTTTATTATTAAAAATCCATAGTATTACGTAAATTGCAGTTCAATAAAGCAATCCGTATACATCATCAGAAACAAAACAGCCAACAGAATGGAGATATCATGAAAAAATTTAAAAGAATCGCTGCTCTTGCCGTTGTGATCGCATGGGCTGCCCTTATTATCATCACTCTCATAACTGCCTTTATCGACAACGAAACAGCCCATACTTTATTCAAAGGACTCATATTCACCGATATTGTACTTCCCGTTGTTGCTTACGCAATGATGCTTATGTATAAATATCTTTCAGGTCGTAAACAGTAGTATCAACAATAGCGATGATTAAGAATATGCTTTCTTAATCATCGCTAATTTACACTCATCAATATAAATCTATATTTTAATTTTAAATTTTACTTTCCATAAGAGCTTACTCTATGAATAATCTCATGTCTTCCTGGTCCGTTTGATACCATTGTTATAGGAGCTTCGATTTCCTTTTCAATAGTTTCTACATAGTTACGGCAGGCTTCTGGAAGGTCTTCATAGTTCTTGATTCCTCTTATATCACACTTCCAGCCTGGAAGTACCTTAAATACTGGCTTAGCCTTCTTAAGTTCAGAAGTTGTTGGGAAGTCCTTAGTAACCTTTCCATCTATCTCGTAACCTACGCAGATAGGTATCTCATCAAGATATCCTAATACATCTACTACTGTAAGAGCAACCTCTGTTGTTCCCTGCATACGTACACCATAACGTGTTGCAACTGCATCAAACCATCCCATTCTTCTTGGACGTCCTGTTGTAGCACCGAACTCGCCGCCATCACCGCCGCGCTTTCTTAACTCGTCAGCTTCATCACCAAATATTTCACTTACAAATGCGCCAGCTCCTACTGCTGATGAGTATGCCTTAACTACTGTAACGACATCCTGGATAGATGCAGCTGGAATACCTGCACCAATAGCGCCGTAAGGTGCAAGTGTTGAAGATGATGTAACCATAGGATATATTCCATGGTCTGGATCCTTAAGAGAACCCAACTGTCCTTCAAGAAGAATCTTCTTTCCATCCTTAAGAGCCTGATGAAGGAATGCTGATGTATCGCATACAAATGGCTTAACCATCTCCTTGTACTCCATAAGTGTATTAAATATATCCTCTTCCTTAAGAAGTGGCTTATGATAAAGATGCTCAAGCATAACATTCTTTAATGTACATACATTAGCAATCTTTTCCTTAAGTGCTTCTTCATCTCCGAATAACTCACTAACCTGAAAACCAATCTTTGCGTATTTATCTGAATAGAATGGAGCAATTCCTGACTTAGTTGAACCAAATGACTTACCTGCAAGTCTTGCTTCCTCATATGTATCAAAATCAATATGATAAGGCATCATAATCTGTGCTCTATCTGACACAAGAATCTTAGGCATTGGAACATTTCTGTCTGTAATGCTCTTAATCTCATTTATAAGATAAGGAATGTTAAGGGCAACACCATTTCCAATAACACTTGTAATATGGTTGTAGAATACGCCTGATGGAAGAAGATGCAACGCGAACTTACCGTAATCGTTTATGATTGTATGTCCGGCATTACTTCCTCCCTGAAATCTTACAACGATATCAGATTCTTCAGCAAGCATATCTGTAATCTTACCCTTACCTTCATCTCCCCAGTTAGCACCAACAATAGCTTTTACCATAGTTTCCTCCATTCTGCTAATACTTAAATATAGCATATAACTTTAGCCGCTTTATGAATATACATAAAACCACAACTGTTATAATAACACAAGTAAGCAGTTTCAAGCAATGGGTTTATGAAATAACTTTGCAAATAATAATATCTTGCTTTTAAACACCCTTTTCCTATACTGCCGTTATAACAAGTTTCCTCAATCCAGTTTACATAACCATTGTGCTGGCTGACTAAATTAACTATCTAAAGAACTTATCTTGAGTTATTATGGTTATTTTTATATAATGATGTAAGTGTCAAAAGTATAAAAAGTCGTTTCTACTTTCAGAAATTGCATGTATAAAGCCGATGTTTACACTTCTTGATTATGCCAAAAGATATATGGATATGTGTGAAGACAGGCTATTAAAACTGCGCGTGAATTGCACATTTTAAGAAATTAAAGGATGGTATACAATATAATGAACACTAAAAAGCACAATAGCAGAGCACCACTTACAGTGTTTTTTCTATCATTAATCATACTTATTGCATTATTTATTTATTATTTTTTTAATAATCACAATAACCATAAACCAGATAGTTCTCTATCAATGTCTGTTGATAACATTATAGAAACCTCATCTATTGAACCTGACTATATAAAATCAGCCGTGAATGAATATTCCATAAGCAGCCTTGATAACACTGACTATCCTGATAGTTTCAGCCTTGATATTCCTTACATAAGCCAATACCCACAGCTTCCTACCGGCTGTGAAATAACAGCACTTGCTGAGGTTTTACACTATCTTGGCTATAACATAGACAAAGAAGAGCTTGCAAGGAATTATCTTGATATGAAGGATATAGCAACTAAAGGCTGCTTTGTTGAATACTTCTGGGGTTCTCCATGGAAATCTTCTGGAAGTGGCTGCTTTGCACCTGCCATTGCAAATGCTGCAAATGCATTTTTCAAAGCAAATGATATCAGACATTCAGCTTATATAATGAGTTATCAGCCACCAGAAATGCTATATGTACAGCTGGCTAAGGGCCATCCTGTTATTGTGTGGACATGCTTTGATTATAATGTTACTGAAATCAAATATAACGAAGTTGTTCTTGATGATGGAACTGTATTTACCTGGCCAAGAAATGAACATTGTGTCGCACTGGCAGGATACGATATTGTTAAAAGGACTGTCACTCTTGCCGATCCTACTTATGGAATTGTAGAAAGGGATATGGATAAGTTTGAAGATTATTATAAGAGATATTATTATCAGGCGGTTGTGATTGAATAGGTTGCGCGAGTAACGATGCATCCGAATCAGTTATCTGATTCGGATGTCGCGGTTCTCCTCGAATAAGAAAAAAGAACCACCAGCAAAATTGTGCAAGCACATTTTGCTGGTGGTCCTTTTTTCTTATTCTCATCGTTACTCACGCAAGCTATTGAGGGGAATTGGACCCCCGACCTCTTCATTACCAATGAAGTGCTCTACCACTGAGCTACAATAGCATAATTGCTGTTTTATATAACAGCAATTCTATTTATATCATTTTTGCATAAATTTATCAAGTATTATTTTGACTTATTGCCTTTCCTATCTTAGTTCTGGCACGTTGTATGGCATTATCGATAGATTTTGGGGGACGATTTAGTTCTTGCGCTATTTTTACGTAGTCTTTTCCACCCATAAGCAGTTTTATGACCTTCTTTTCCAATGGGCTTAATGTTTCAAAAACCCTTTGTTCAAGATTCCCCGTATATTCCCTGTCTATATACAGCAGCTCCGGATTCTGTTCGTATATGCCAGCCAATGTGTCCACAAGCTTCATGTCAGCATTATCATCAGCACTGTTTACTGGCTCATCAAGTGAAATATAGCCATTTAAAGGTGCATTCTTCTTGGTGTTTGAAGCTTTAACTGCATTCATTATCTGTCCATTGATACATAGTGATGCAAATGTCATAAACGAGGCTTCCTTATCTTTATCGTATGTGGTCACCGCCTTATATAACCCAATCATACCTTCCTGTATAAGATCATCTTTTTCTCCACCAACTATATACATAGCATGTGCCTTTTTTCTTACAAGATTCTTATATCTTTCCATAATCGCATCTACGGCTCTCTCATCGCCATTACGATACATGCTTACAAGCTCTTCATCGCTGTATAACTCATAATGTTCCATAGACACAAACACCTCATTCTTTTTAGCTGTTATCTACATGCTTCTCTGCCTTACTATTTCAAACGCCATAACACCTGCTGCCACTGATGCATTAAGTGAATCTATATCACCTTTCATAGGAATAGATGCAACAAAATCACACTTTTCCTTTACCAGTCTGCTCACGCCATTTCCTTCGTTACCTATAACAAGTCCAATAGGTCCTTTAAGATTAAGGTTATACATAGTCTCTCCACCCATATCGGCACATACAAACCATAGTCCCTCTTTCTTAAGTGACTCTATAGTAGCTGCTATGTTAGTTACCTTAGCTACTGGTGTATAGTTTATAGCTCCTGCAGATGTCTTGGCAACTGTAGCTGTAAGCCCTACAGCTCTTCTTTTAGGTATAATAACACCATGCGCACCAGCCAGATTAGCTGTTCTTATGATAGCACCAAGATTATGAGGATCTTCTATCTCATCCAGTATAAATATAAACGGATCTTCTCCCTTGCTTCTGGCAGCCTCAAGTATATCCTCAACATCAGCATATTCGTAAGCTGCACCTATAGCAACTACTCCCTGATGATGTCCTGTATTAGCAAGCCTGTCAAGTCTTTCCTTCTCTACATAGCTGATGATTGTGGATGTCTTCTTTGCTTCCCTGACTATGCTCTTAACTGGTCCATCCTGACACCCATCAAGTATATATAGCTTATCTATTGTCTTTCCTGAACGAAATGCCTCAAGAACCGCATTACGTCCTTCAAATGTTAATTCCTTATATCGCATTATCTTAAACTCCTATTTCTGCTGTACAGATTCGTTACACATAATCAGATATCACTTATCGCTTTTTTCACTCTCAAGATAATCTAGTGCATCTTTTATAAGCTCACACATACGTTCATATCTTCCTGACATGTACAGATATCCCATAAGTGCTTCAAAACCTGTTGCACGTCTATAGTCACTTATTGAAGCATTTTTAGCAGATGTATATGACTTGGCATTGCGGCCTCTTTTATACACGCCTTCCTCTTCCTCTGACAGCTTATCCTCAATATATCCTATCATCTTAGACTGTGACTCGGCCTTTACTATACTGCTTGCCATTCTGTTCATCTTATTAACCTGTGTGTTGCCCTTTGTAACTATCATAGTTTTTACCACAAGGTCAAATATGCTGTCACCTATATAAGCAAGCACAAGTGGAGAAAGCTGTCTGGGACTCACATCTCTAAGTCCCAGACTCTTCCATATATCATATGTAAGATTGTCCTTACTTATACCTTCTATATGACTATCACTTTTTATTATGCTCTCTTCCATCTGACACCTTCTCTTGTATCTTCAAGAACAATTCCCTTAGCAGTAAGCTCATCTCTTATCTCATCAGCTCTTGCAAAGTTTCTGTCTTTTCTTGCCTGCTGTCTTTCATTAATAAGCGCTTCCACATCTTCATCAAGAAGTTCTTCCTCCTTAACAACATTAAGGCCAAGTATGTCTGCAAGCTTTACTATGCTTTCCTTAAGTGCTGTAATATAAGCCTTTGTATCAGTCTCTGATGAGTTGGAATTAGCCAGCTTTACAAGTTCAAATACCGCTGATATAGCATCTGCTGTATTAAAATCATCATCCATGGCTGCTTCAAACTTCTTATAAATATCCTTTGTTAAATCAAGCACCTTCTGTTCTTCATCTGTCATAGGTAAATCAGCAGCTGTCTTTTCAAGATGTGTAAGATTCATAACTGATGTCACTATTCTGTCAAGACTATTCTTCGCTGATTCCATAAGCTCATGGCTGAAATTAATCGGATTTCTGTAATGTGCAGAAAGCATAAAGAATCTTAACACCTGAAGGTCATATTCTTTTGCTATATCTCTTACTGTAAAGAAGTTTCCAAGTGACTTTGACATCTTTTTGTTATCTATATTAAGAAATGCATTATGCATCCAGTACTTTGCAAAAGGAACACCATTCGCAGCTTCTGACTGTGCTATTTCATTCTCATGGTGTGGGAATATAAGATCCTCTCCTCCTGCATGTATATCTATCTCATCTGCAAGATACTTCTTTGCCATAACAGAACATTCTATATGCCATCCTGGACGTCCCTCACTCCATGGTGATTCCCAGTATGGCTCTCCGTCCTTCTTAGGCTTCCATAACACGAAATCAAGTGGATCTTCCTTCTCATCCTCACCTGAAACCTTAAGCTTATGTGCATCATCTCTATGTCCTGCTTCAAGATCATCTATATTCTTCTTAGAAAGCTTTCCATAACCTTCAAACTTTCTTGTTCTGTAATATACAGTTCCATTCTTTTCGTATGCATAACCTTTATCGACAAGTGTTTGGATCATGCTTATCATTCCATCTATTTCTTTAGTGGCAAGTGGATGGGTTGTAGCCGGCTTTATATTCATGCCTGCCATATCCTTCTTGCATTCTTCTATATATCTTTTAGATATTTCTTCTGCTGTAACGCCCTCTTCTATAGCTCTTTTAATAATCTTGTCATCTACATCAGTAAAGTTTGATACATAGTTTACATCATATCCTTTATACTCCAGATATCTTCTTACTGTATCAAACACTATCATAGGTCTTGCATTTCCTATATGGATAAGATTGTATACAGTAGGACCGCATACATACATTTTAACTTTTCCTTCTTCTAAAGGCTTAAACTCTTCCTTACGTCTTGAAAGTGTATTATATATCTTCATAACATCCTCATTTCTACGCATAACATATATCCTTGCCTATATGTTACTCGTCATCTTCATCTCTTCTTGATTCATTAACCGAATTCTCAAGCTTGGCAAGCCGCTTCTTTAACTTCTGATTCTGTTCCCTAAGCTTTTCTATCTCGTTCATAACCGGATCTGGGAGGTGTATCTGATCAAGATCAGTTTCAACCCTTACATTATCCCTTATAACAATTCTGCCTGGAACACCAACTACTGTAGAATTCGCTGGAACATCCTTTACAACAACTGAACCTGCACCTATCTTACAGTTGTCACCTATAGTAACAGAACCAAGTACCTTTGCACCTGCACCTATCATAATATTGCTTCCAAGTGTCGGGTGTCTCTTGCCCTGCTCTTTACCAGTTCCACCAAGAGTTACTCCCTGGTAAAGTGTTACATTATCCCCGATAATAGTGGTCTCACCAATAACAACACCATGTCCATGATCAATAAACAATCCTTCACCTATTGTAGCACCTGGATGAATCTCTATACCCGTCTTTCTTGCAGTCTTTTGTGATAATCTCCTGGCTCTGTAAAAATGGCCTTTCTCATATAATTTATGAGCTTTTCTATACTTTAACAACGCCCAGAAACTAGGATAAAGAAACACCTCCATCTTAGTCTTGATAGCTGGATCCCTATCCATAATCACAGCCATTTCCTGCTTTATAAAATCTAAATATTTCATATCTGATAACTTCCTAACTATTCATATGGTCTTAATTCATTATATGATGTGAGTGCTAAAAGGTCTAAAAATAATATTCCTCATATTCTTACGTAATATAACTTTTAAGCATAGTCTACCCTGCACCACACATAACAAAAGTAGTATTTTATCTCAGATATGCTGTTGTATATTTATGTTCTTTATACTTCTCTTTTTGCAGCACATCCGTTACAGCCGCTGCAACAGTTTGTCATATCAGAATCACCATATATATAATTAGACACTGAAACAAGACTGCATATAGCCTGTGATGATATACCTTCTCCTGTCCCTGTGAATCCAAGTCCTTCTTCTGTTGTTGCTTTGATATTCACCTGGTTAATATCAAGCTTAAGCGTCTTTGCTATATTCTCACGCATAGTGTCTATATACGGACGCATCTTAGGTCTCTGTGCAATAATAGTTGCATCTATATTCTCTATAATATAATTATTCTCATCAAGAAGCGCACCAACATGCTCTAAAAGCTTCATGCTTGATATTCCCTTGTATCTGTCATCAGAATCCGGGAAATGCTTTCCTATATCTCCAAGTGCTGCTGCACCAAGGAGTGCATCCATGATAGCATGAAGAAGTACATCAGCATCTGAATGTCCAAGAAGTCCCTTCTCATATGGTATCTCCACGCCGCCAAGGATAAGTTTTCTATTTTCAACTAATTTGTGAACATCATAACCCAGTCCAACTCTCATATGCTAACCATACCTTTCTATGATATCGTATATTTTCAAATTTATTCTTATCTTTATAAGTAAAACACATTTTTATAACATTTACAAGCACATATTAATAAACATAGCATTATTATATGTTTGTATTTTATCGCACTATCACCTTGATACATCCAGCATCACTTCTTATCCAGCTGTCTTTTTTCTCTTTTCGTCAATATCAGGTGTCTTACTGCTGCTACAGGATGATGTAATATCATCCTTGGACCTGAATATCGCATAACCGCTTTAATCTTATCCCTCATATCAGGCTTATAGCAATGCACCTTACAATTAGAACAAAATGTCTTTGTTTCCATAAATGGACATTTATCGCTTCTCATACTGGCATATTCTGCCAGTTTCTGACACTCACTGCACATAAGGCTTCCTGTATGATGATTACCACGGCAATACAGTTGTATCATCTGCGTGACCATCTCTTTTTCCTGTTCACGTTTTCTGTTAATATCTGTATTTTTTCTTTTCATCTTACATACCTCTTTCACTCTATATCAGCAAAGCCAGAGCTTTAACTCTGGCTTTATATCATATCATCTAACTTACTCTTCCGCGCTCAACCGAATATGTCCTGTCAGCTATTCTCATCGTAGACTGTCTATGAGATACAAGCACAACCGTCTTATCATTTCTTTCCTTAGCTATTGACTTAAGTATAACCGCTTCATTCAGGCTGTCGAGGTTGCTTGTTGGTTCATCTAAAAGCACCAGGTCTGAATCATGCAAAAACACTCTTGCAAGACCTATTCTTTGTTTTTCACCACCAGAAAGTGTATCACCAAGCTCACCAACAGGAGTGTCATATCCTTTAGAAAGTGTCATTATAAAATTGTGTATTGATGCCCTTTTGCAGGCATTTTCTATATCCTCATCAGTCGCATCAAGCCTTGCTATTCTTATATTATTTCTGATACTGTCACAGAAAAGATGAGTATCCTGTGTCATATAGCTTTCCATGTTTCTAAGGTCATTAGTATTAACAGTCCTTATATCGCGCTTTCCTATGCTTATTGTTCCACTATCTGTATCCCAGAATCTCATAAAAAGTTTAAGAAGCGTTGACTTTCCACTACCACTCTTTCCAACTATTCCTGTAACTTCACCTTTTAATATATTTATAGAAAAATCATCCAGTATCTTTTCATCATCATATGAAAATGTAACATTTTCTGAACTTATCCCATCAAAAACAGCATTTTCCTCTCCAGAAACCTCATCAACAACCGGATTTTCATCAAGTATATTTAACACTCTGTTTCCTGCTGCAAATGTGCTTTGCAATGTGCTTCCAAGTGATGCCAATGCAACAGCTGGTCCAAACGATGAAAATAGAGCTATTGATGTAAGAAGTACTCCATCAAAGCCTATACTTCCACAAGCATAAAGAAAAGCCCCTGTAAACAACATTATGATATCAAACACAAGTATACATACATTAGTAACTGCTGTATTAATACCAGCCTTATCTTTCATACGTCTGGAATACTCTGAAAGTTCATCAGTCTGCATATTCATGGCATTAAGCCTTTTATTTCCAAAACCATACTGTATTATCTGCTGCACGCCTCTTAAGCTATCCAGCACAAAGCTGCTAAGCTCACCTGACTTTGTACGATAAACCATGCCATCATCGCCACCAGCCTTTGATGCCAAAAGCGGTATAACTACACCTGTCACAATATAAGCAACAAGAGCAACTACTGCTAATATCCAGTGAAATGAACCTATATACACACACATTATAACTGTATACAAAACAGCAATTGCTATTGGTGATATTGTATGTGCATAAAACACCTCAAGAAGCTCTATATCTGATGTTATAACCGATATGAGATTTCCCCTGTCCCTGCCCTCAAGCTTTGCAGGACACAAGTTTCTTAACGCTTTAAACACCTTATCTCTTATAATAGCTAACAATCTGAATGCTATAAAATGATTGCATGACTGTTCTGCATATCGAAATCCAGCCCTTACAAGTGCAAAAACAATAACACTTATAAATATAACATTAAGTGATAAACCTGTATCATAACCAGAAGCATCAAGTATTGCATATCCTCCAAATATCGTTATAAAGGAGGCACACAGATGACCTGCAAGACCCATAAATATAGCTATAATCATATATCCTGTAAGTGGCTTAACAAGTCCTATAAGTCTTAACATAACAGTTAATCCACTACGTCTCTTTATCTCATTATTCATACTAATCCTCATTTCTATACACGTTTTATATATTTTCCATTTCACACTGTGTATTCCACAAGCTGGCATATATACCATTTTTTTCAAGAAGTGCTTCATGTTTTCCACATTCAGCTACATATCCATCGCTAAACACATATATATTGTCAGCTTTAACAACATTAGCAAGACGATGTGATATAAGAATAACCGTTTTTGTTCTGGCAAGATTATGAACCTCTGCCATAATATCATCCTCGCTCTCAACATCTATATTAGATGTCGCCTCATCAAATATATATACACTGTTATCACGCATAAGTGCCCTTGCAAGTGCCAGTCTCTGTCTCTGTCCACCCGACAGGTTAGATGCCTGCTCATTAAGTTTCATATCAAGGCCACCCTGCTCTTTTATATAACCATCAAGCTTTACATGTCTTAAGACTTCCCACATTTTATCATCTGCAGCATCAGAATCTGACATGCGCAGATTATCTCTTATAGTTCCTTTAAACATATAACTCTGGTGACTTATGTACGTAACATTTTCCATTAATGATTTTTCGCTTATATCTGAAAGCCTTACTCCACCTATAGTTATGCTTCCTCCAAAATTTTCATTCTTTTTTGTAAGAATACCAGCAAATGTAGACTTACCACATCCACTCTCTCCTACTATTGCAGTAAAGCTTCCCATCGGACATTCAACATTAATATTTTTTAATATTGGTCTTTGTGTTTCATACGCAAACTGCACATTTCTAAAGCTTATATTATGATTGTCCGGAAACTCCTGATTCCCCTTCTCACTTTCTTTCATATCAAGAAAATGAAATATCTTATCACTTGCAGCCATTCCATTCATAGCTATATGAAAAAATGACCCGAGCTGTCTCATAGGTATAAAAAAGTCTGCTGATAAAAGAATAATAAGCAGACAGCCTGCCATATCTATATGTCCACTTCTGAACTGAAGTACGGATACAATAAGTCCAAGTGCAGCACCTCCATATGCAACGAAATCCATAATAGAAATAGAATTCAGCTGCATTGTCAGCACCTTCATTGTGATTTTTCTAAACTTTTCCGACTCTTCATTCATCTGACTGTTCTTATATTCATCCGCCTGGTATATCTTAAGAGTTGTAAGTCCCTGCAGATTCTCTAAAAATGTATCACCAAGTGCTGTATACTGATCCCAATACTTAGATAGCAGCTTTTTTGCCCATGTCTGGACTGCTGCTATAGATATGGGTATCAAAGGTACGCATATAAGAAGAATAACTGCTGATGTAACATTTATGGTGCATACATATACAAAAAGTGTCAGTGGTGCCAGCATTGCATAAAAAAACTGCGGAAGATATGCACCAAAGTATGTTTCAAGCTGGTCTACACCTTCTACCGTTATCTGCACAAGCTCTGATGTCTTTATCTTTTCATTATATGAAGCCCCCAATCTTAACAGCTTTTCATATATAAGATTCCTTAATGTTTTCTTTACCGTCTTAGATGATTTATAACTCATTCTTGCTGAAAATATATTGCATATGAAACGAATCAAAAAACATACAGCCGAAACTGCCGCAAGCTGTAATATTCTTTGTTTTAAATCCCCTGTATCCTTTGTTACTGCAAGTGTTGCTATAAAAGACGTTATCATAGTCATAAAAACTATGTTCGATATAAGAGCTATCCATTGAAACAACACATTACCCGCTATGTATTTTTTGCTATCAGGTACTATCTGTACCAGACGTTTTTTTATCATATTATTTATCCATCCTTTATTTAAATAATTTAATAATCTGTCAGAATTATATCCCACCACTTATTTAATAATTTCATACTTTTAAATATTGACGGTTGTATGAGACTATTTTAGGATGTGTAACTCTAACACATGTTAGTTTATTCAAACCTTTTATTAATAATTTATCTCATTTTTATGTGATGTGTCAAGTGGAATTACATTGGAGATTGGAATTGGAAATAAATTGGAGATTGGAATTATTGACAGTTGAAATAAATTGGAATAATTGAAATTGATTAGAAACATTTTAAAAGCCCCTGCAATCTTTATCTTTAAGATCGCAGGGGAGAAAAATAATACTCACAATGGAATTATATACCATTATGATGAAAGGAGGGAGAATTCTAATCTTTGTTAGAAACTAGAATTCAATATGAAAATAAAATCTTGTAAAAAGTATTTGTAATGGTAGTTATAAAATAGCATATATGTTTTATTTTTTCAAGTCCTTTTATGTATTTTTGCCTATTATCACAAGTTTAATGTACATTTTTTATGCAACTTGTACACTTCATTGTTTAAATTTAAAAAAGTTAATATTTTTTAAATTTTTTTCAAAAAAAGTGTTGACAACTAGTGCATTTTAATATTATAATAGCGAAGCAGTTTGCGTGAGACAAAATGCAAACAAACGAACGGGATCTTAGCTCAGCTGGGAGAGCATCTGCCTTACAAGCAGAGGGTCACAGGTTCGAGCCCTGTAGGTCCCATTTAGAACGAAAGTTCTAATATATTATATATTTTCTTTTGTGGCGAGATAGCTCAGTTGGCTAGAGCA
>FR886216.1:47048-61841 GCA_000436475.1 Eubacterium sp. CAG:248 | reverse complement strand
ACTGCCTGTAGCTTATATTTGTCGTCCGTTCGCCACCAACTGATATTCAATTAAACACTAATTTCTGTAAAATCTCCAATTTCTGATATTTTTTCCCCTTGTTTTTATTCTCAATCATAATTACTATAAATTTATATAAAGATGTTATGGTCAAGAGTCTTATTTGCAAGCATAAAGGACTTTTTAACCTTGCATCATATAAATATAGTATATAAAAGTGGGAGGTATAGTATGCTTTTTAAGAATCCAGTTATCCCAGGATATAATCCTGATCCTAGTATATGTCGTGTTGGAGACGATTTCTATCTTGTTAATTCTACATTTGAATTCTTTCCAGGTGTACCAGTATATCATAGTAAGAATCTTGTTAATTGGGAATTAAAGGGATATTGCCTTAACAGACGTTCACAGCTTGAACTAGAGGGCTGCCGTAACTCAGGTGGTATATATGCACCAACAATCCGTTATCATAAGGGTATGTTTTATATGATCACAACTAATGTAACAGATAAAGGGAATTTTGTTGTGCATACAGATAATATAGATGGAGAATGGTCAGATCCGGCGTGGATAGATCAAGGAGGCATCGATCCTTCATTATTCTGGGATGAAGATGATAAATGTTATTACTGTTCAACAGGAATACTTGATGGTGTGCGTGGAATAGTAGCCTTTGAAATCAATCCAATGACAGGTGAGATATTATCAGATAAACATCTTATTAGTGAGGGCTGTGGAGGACAGTGTGCAGAAGGACCACATATATATAAAAAAGATGGCATGTATTATCTTATGATAGCAGAGGGTGGAACAGAATATGCACATCGAGAGACTATACAGCGGTCTGCTTCGGTATGGGGACCATATACACCTTGTCCACACAATCCGATAATATCACATAAAGAGTATAAGAAGTCAGAAATCCAAGCAACAGGACATGCTGACTTAATAGAAGATGCTAATGGCAGCTGGTGGCTTGTATTTCTTGGAATAAGAAGATTCAGTCATGCATTGCTTCATAATCTTGGTAGAGAGACATTTCTTGCACCCGTAATATGGAAGGATGGATGGCCGGTTGTTGGATACAACGGAAATGGGACAATAGAGCTTGTTATGGATGCACCTCTTCCAGGCCTTGAAGATGAGGAAAGTAAAAAGAATATACACATAGACAGTAAAAGTGGAAAGCCTATGTTATATTCAGACCATAGTGTACATATAGATTTTTCTGATGCTAAGCTGGATAAGAGATTACAGTTTACAAGAAATCCGGATATGTCACATTATATTTATGATAGTGTTAACACAAGACTTACACTCAAGGGAACAGATATTTCACTTAATGAACCAGGAAAATCACCAACAATATTATCATTCAAACAACCAGAGTTTACAACAACATTAAAAGCTGTTGTTAATATAGAAAAATCTAATGCAGCAAGAGCAGGAATAGCAGCATATTATAATAATGATTACCATTATGAAATATATGCTGGATGTGAACATGGTGAAAAGTATATTGGTTTTTATAAGCATATCCACGATATGGGAGTGGAGCTTTCACGTATTCCTTTAAGCAAGGAAGAAGAAAATATGAATCTTCTTATAAAAATTGATACCGACAGGGAAAAATATACATTTTCATATGCACTGTCTGATACAACAGATGTTAATGCCAAAATAGCTTATAAGCAGATAGGCTCAGGTCTGAATGCCGGCTTAAGTACAGAGGGAACAAGAACTATGACATTTACGGGAACATTGTTTTCATTGTTTGCAGAAGATGGTGATGGTGTGTTTGAATCGGGAGTTTGGCTGGATATTAATCCGGATGAGAATTATGAGCTGTAATATGATAGAGAATGATATCATGGGGACAAAACAGTGCTTGATATAAAGAATGTATAAAGATATAATAGTAGACAGGAAGGAATGTGTATGAAAGAGGATATATCATATTCAGAAGGTTACACAGAAATTATCCCATATAGAGAATATGATTTATATGATGTTGCCTGGCATGACAGCATGATAGCAGGAAATGGACATATAGGAGTTATAGAATCCTGTGCACCTTTAAATGATAATCTTATATATCAGAATGTAGAATTCGTTATGCCATCGGACGAACCAAGATATGTACCAGGAGAGGTTACATCACAGCTTGAAGAGGCAAGGCAGGCTGTTTTGAATATGGATGATACATGGAATATACATAATAGAAAACGTACTAATATGTATTGTCATCATCCGGGTCAGCAGTTAAGAATAGAAATGCTTAAGGTAGCCCATAACGATGAAAGAAAAACGCTTTTTGAGGATATAGAAGTAACAGATTATGAAAGATATACAGATCTGAAAAAGGCGGTAATAGTTACTAAGTTTAAAGCTGATGGCATAGATATAGAAAGAAAGACCTTTGTGCCTTACGATGATGATGTTATTGTTACAGTTATCAGTGGAATAAAGGATTTCGGAATCAAGCTTTTTATAGAAGATTTTGAATCAATACATAAGTTTGGAACTGGGAAAAACAATGCTGCAACGTCTGAAAGAAGAATGAAATATTTAAGATTCGTTAAAGAGGATATGATAGGTTTTATTGCACATTATCCATCTTTTAAGGGAAGCGAGCTTGAAAATGGAGGCTTTGCCGGAGTTACCAGAGTATATACTAATGGTGGACGTATACAGACATTTGACAGAATGAAGAGTGATATGGCCTATGCATGTATTGACGATGGTGCTCCTGTGTTAAAGGTGACAGATACGGACAAGCTTGTTCTTGTGACTTATCTTGACTGGACACATACCTGCGAAGAGTTGAAAGCTGGGACTGATATAGAAGAATATGGTATTGTAAGAAAATGCATAAGCAGAATAGATAATGTATTCAGTAAATATGTACATCAAAGTGGCTCTGAATCAGAAAAAGATAATGAATTTTTATATCAGGATATGTTAAAGAAACACGAATTATCGAGTGAAGAAAAATATAGTAGGGTTTCTTTGGATTTAGGACGACAGAATAGTACTATTGTTAGTAATGAAGCACTTTTAAAAAGGCAGAAATCAGAAAAAAACATAGTTTTAGAGCTTCTGGAAAGAATATACAATAATGCAAGATATGGAATGATATCATGTGCAGGGCATACGGCACCAAGACTGAATGGACCGGGTGTAGGAGAATGGAATCTTTTATGGCGTAATGCATATACGATGGATGCCAATGTGAATATACAGGTATCAGGAATGAATAGTGGTAACATGTATGAGGCGGCAACAGGTTATATATGGTTTATTATGCGTCAGATAGATGACTGGGAAAACAATGCCGCTAAGGTATATGGAATGAAGGATGCAGTTTTAATTCCCGTTAATACAGACGGACATAGAGCTATGATGGTTGAATATGATATGAATTATCCATTCCAGTATTGGAATGCAGGTGCCAGCTGGATGCTGCTTCCAATCGTAGAATTTCTGGATTGTTATGGTGATGTTAAAATAACAGCAAAGGATGAAGATATCATAAAAATGTATGGTAAAGATACATTTGATGTAAGAAAAGATATATTGGCTCCACTTTTAAGAAAGACTTATAATTTCTGGAAGCAGTTATGCAGTGCCGAATATTATACAGATTGTAAAGGTAATGCATGTTATAAGAAGGGAAAATCATGCCTTGAAAATGGAGAAAAATATCTTATTATTCCTTCGTTTTCACCAGAAAACAAACCACTTGGATATAAGAGTGCAATAACAGCGAATGCAGCTATGGATATAGCGGCAGCAAAAGATATCGTAAGAATGTACATAGATATGGAAGCCGGATTAAAAGAAAAAGGCTATAAGGACAGGGTTAAAGAAGCAAAGCTGTTAGATGAACAGCTTCCAGAGTACCAGTTTGACAAGAGCGGTGCTATACGTGAGTGGTCAATGAAAGAATATAAGGAAAATAATGCCCACAGACATATAAGCCATCTGTATTGTGCATGGCCATCATATCAGACACAGCATGATGATATTCTTTCTGATGCCTGCCGTCAGGCAATAGTTAACAGAAATCGTGAGAATACAGGAAAAGACGATACGGCATCACATGGCTGGATACATAAGGCTTTAGTTGAGGCAAGACTTAAAAACTCAGAGTCTGTATATGATATACTTAATCTTTTGGTACATAGTGATATATTCTATACCTCTTTGTTTACAGACCATAATACAAACAGAGCCAAGGGCGTAGCATGTACAGATACATTGTTTGGTATAGCTGGTATTGTAAATGAAATGCTTGTTTATTCTGACAGAAGCACAATAGAATTATTTCCAGCGCTAAGCAGCCGTATTCCAAAGGGAAAAGTATGTGGACTTGTTACAAGAGCCGGAGTAAGAATAGATTCACTTGAATGGTGCATTAATACAGGTACAGAAGGACTTAAGACTGACATGAAGGATGGTTTTTATATAAAGCTTAAAATCACGGCTTTAAGAGATACAGAATTCGGTCTGATACTTAAAAATGAGAATTTCAATGAAATGAGTAAAGAAGATAAATCATTATTTAATCAGAATATAAAGCTGAAATCAGGAGAAGAGTATGCTATTCTTTTATAGAACCGGAAAATGAAAGTGAGTGTGCAGAATGTACTGCACAGAAAGTGAAGGTGCATATGAAGGAAAATAATGTAAGTTTAAAAGGTGAGCCAGATTGGGATCTTGATTCAGAGAAAAGAGAACATTATATTACATTCATAGTAAATCAGTTAACTCTGGAAGAGAAAACAGATATGATTCATGGAGCTGGCTTCTTTAAGACAAAGGGAGTTGAAAGACTAGGAATACCGCCACTTACAATGTCTGATGGACCAATGGGTGTCAGAAATGAATTCTATAATGATAAGTGGGTGCCAATAGGACATTCGGATGATTATGTTTCTTATGCACCGAGTAATAGCGCGCTGGCTGCAACATGGAATCCACAGCTTGCATATAAGTGTGGAAGAAATCTTGGAGAGGAAGCAAGAGGCAGAGGTAAGGATGTTATACTTGCACCAGGGATAAACATTAAAAGAGATCCTTTATGTGGACGGAATTTTGAATATATGAGCGAAGATCCATATATAGTTGAAACGCTTGTTGTGCCATTCATTAATGGCGTACAGGAGAATGATGTTGCAGCATGTGTCAAGCATTTTGCACTTAACTGTCAGGAAACAAACAGATTGTACGTTGATACAATAGTGGATAAAAGAACACTGCATGAACTATATCTTAAAGGCTTTAGGGCAGCAGTATGCAAGGCACACAGTTATTCTATAATGAATGCTTATAATAAGGTTAATGGAAGTCATTGCAGCGAGAATAAGGAGCTGCTTGATGATATATTAAGGGATAAATGGGAATATGATGGAGTAGTTATAAGTGACTGGGGTTCAGTGCATACTACAAAGGAATCAGCCAGTACATCGATGGACATAGAGATGAGTGTAACTCCTGATTTTGACAATTATCATTATGCCAGACCTCTTATTAAAGCTGTAAATAAAGGAGAAGTGTCAGAAGAAGCTGTTGATAAGAAGGTTAAAAATATATTAAGGCTTATGTACAGACTGAAGATGATAGGACCAGAAGCAACTGATAGAAAACAAGGCATATATTCTAATATGGAGCATTGGCAGGATGCCCTTGATACAGCAAGAGAGTCTGTTGTGCTTCTGAAAAATGAGGATGCCATTCTTCCTATAAGTCCTGACAGAATAAAGCCTTATAGAATGATCTGTGAGGATAAAGCAGGCAGCAAAGATGATAAGCTGATAAAAAATAATGCAGCACCTGTTAAGAGAAAAATTGCAGTTATCGGACATAATGCAGAGCATAATCATGCCGATGGAGGTGGAAGTGCAGAGATAAAAGCTATATATGAAATATCTCCACTTCTTGGTTTAAAAAAGGCTCTTGGCGGCAATGTAGATATACAATATGCTGTTGGATATTATGTTCCGGGAGACAAAGATGTTAATGAGGTTAACTGGCAGGAGGCAAGCCTTGAACGTCAGGTTATGGAACAGGAAGGCAATGAAAAAAATAATAAAAAGCTAAGAAAAGAAATTGAAAAAAACAGACAAAAACTTTTAGAGGAAGCATGTGAGCTTGCAAGGACTGCAGATGAAGTTATTTATATAGGCGGCTTGAACCATGATTATGATGTTGAAGGAAGAGACAGGCATGATATGGTTCTTCCATATGGGCAGGATGAACTTATTAATGCATTGCTTGATATTAATCCTGATACAGTAGTTGTCATGGTTGCAGGTTCACCTGTACAGATGCCATGGCTTCAAAGAGTGAAGGCTCTTGTATGGTGTTATTATTCGGGTATGGAAACAGGAGATGCCCTTGCAGATATCCTGTTAGGAAAGGTTAATCCAAGTGGAAAGCTTCCAGAAACATTCCCAGTAAATATCGAGGATACAGTTACATATAAAAATGGACAGTCTGGAAAGGAAGATGTAATCACCTGTGAAGAGGGTATATTCACTGGATACAGATATTATGAAAAAGAACACATAAAACCAGCATATACTTTTGGATATGGTTTATCATATACAAGCTTTGAAATAAGCAGCATAACAGTTAAGCTGTGTGATGATAAAAATGCTGCACAGGCAATAGCATTGGTAAGCTGTGAACTAAAGAATACAGGTGATATGTATGGTGCTGATGTTATACAGTGTTATGTCGGGGATGTGGAATGCAGTGTGGACCGTCCTATAAAGGAGCTTGCGGCATACCAGAAAGTATTTCTTGAACCAGGTGAATCAAAGAAGGTACAGTTATATCTGTATAAGGATGCATTTGAATTCTATGATGTCAAAAAAGATGATTTTGTTATAGAACCAGGACAGTTCAGAGTGTATGTTGGAGATTCACTGGATAACTGTGAGGCTGCTGGTTATATTACTGTCTAGCAGAGTGGTTATATTACTGTCTAGCTATTATGAAGAAGAGGGGTCAGATAGCATTGTTTATGTCGAATTAAACAAATGCTATCTGACCCTGATGTCATTTTATTATGCAGTTGTACGTGTTCTGTAATCAGATGGGCTTATATGCATTAGCCGTTTGAAAGCGCGCCTGAATGAATAAACGCTGTTATAGCCTGTCTTTTCTGCTATATCCACAATAGTAGCTGATGAACTGCGAAGAAGTTCACAGCTTTTCTCAATACGTATATTTTCAAGGTATTCAGCAAAACATATTCCCATAGTTTCCTTAAAAGCAGATGATAAATAGCCCTCTGATACATTAAAGCTTCTAGCTGTTCCAGCCAGATTCAGGTTTGCATTATTATAGTTGGAAAGAATGTAGTTCTGAATATCCTGTATGGGAAGCTTTTTTCGCATAGATCTGTTGCAGTTAAGTTTGTCAGCTATTTCGTGGCATGCTGCTGATAAATAGTTAAAATATAGTTCAGGGTCTTTCTGTGCTGATATTATATGCAGGTTAAGCTGCAGCAGATTGTCAGAAAAGTTATATTTTGCAGGATTTAACTGCATGAGTGTGTTAGTTACTGCATTATGCAGCTTAAGCATTTCTGTTGGATTGATAGCTCTTATAACTAGATTTTCGTCTGACAGATTTTTTAAAATATAGTCTATTACAGATTGGTCATTGTATTTAACAGCTTTATAAAGAATGGCAGCAGCAGCTTCAGGATAATAAAATCCAAATGTATCTGCTGAAGAAAATGTCATGCTGCTGTTATATGAAACAATGTCAGGATACTTTATGGAAAAGCTCTTTTCAAGACATGTAAGCGCCTCTTTTTTTGCAAATATGAATTCAGATAAGGTATGGCATGTCCTGCTTATTCCCCAGTGGAAGGAACATTTGTGTCTGTCTGTAAAATAAACGTTTATTTCGTTTATATATTTTTCTACATTAAAATCATTATTATGATTAAAAAGTAAAAGGTTGTTATAATCCTCAGTTCGGTAAAACCATACAGGGTAAGAACAGTGTCTTTTAGCGTATTTAGGAATAAGGTTAGATAGTTCACGCTGGTAGTTATCAGAATCATTGTCTGATGTAAGACGAAAGGCTGTTATAGTAAAGCTGGTATTGTTAAAATACTTATTCAGTATGGTTAAGGTATCATCATCTGGCATATATGTATTCTGTATAAACAACTGGTGGATGATACCATTAATAAGAATATTGTAATCCATAGTCTGTATTTCTCCTTTGTGTAAAACTTATCTTAAATAGTTGATAGTGTCATGAAAAATCACAGATATATATGTATCTTAATATTTAGCATAGGTACATTTTATTATGTAAAAAAATGTATCCCGCTTTTTTATCATAAGTTATAATCGGTCTAAAAGCAAGTAGTTTTGCAAAATACTTTTATAAAAATAAGTTCTAAAATGGTACAATTTGCATAAAAATGTATTGTATCTATGAAAATAACTATGAAAATATTATGATGATATCAGGGTTGGAATAAAACTTAGGGATTGAAGACCCGTTAAACATGAGAAGGAAGCTGTTTAAGAAGTAAATCAGCAGAATTCTAAGGTGATTATTTCGTTATGGGAGGTAGCAATGGGAACTGAAGGTAAAAATCGTGAGCAAAGAAGAAAACTAAATAAGGGACGTGCTCACGCAAGTAAAGCAACAGCTATTGTTATGGCTGGTCTTATGGCAACGTCTGGAATATCACTTCCAGCAGGAACACTTGCATTTGCATCAGAAAATGATAAGCTTCTGGCTTTTGCGGGGGCAGAAGGCGGAGGAAGATTCGCGACAGGTGGCCGTTGGTTTGATGTTTATGTTGTAACTAACCTTGATGATTATGCGAAGGGAGACACACCTATAGAAGGTTCACTTCGATATGGTATAGAAGAATTCGCCAAGGATAAAGGCGGAACTATGATAGTGTTTAATGTTGGAGGAACAATAGCACTTAAGCAGACACTTACATTCCGTGACAGAAAGAATATAACAGTCGCTGGTCAGACGGCACCTGGTGATGGTATTACACTTTCTGGCTGGGATACTAATATAAGTAACTCAGAGAATCTTATTATAAGATATATGAGATTCAGGCCAGGAGCAGCCAATGTCCATACTGGTGGTGATTCCATGGATGCTTTATGGGGCAGGGATAACAAGACATTTATGATCGATCATTGTTCATTCAGCTGGAATACAGATGAAACATTATCTACATATAGAGGTAAGGATGGAACTGTACAGTGGTGTATAGTATCAGAGAGCCTTACAGTATCAGGACACTCTAAGGGACGTCATGGATATGGCGGTATATATGGAGGAGATAATGTAGTATTCCAGAACAACTTAATGGCTAATCATACATCCAGAAATCCAAGAGTTGGTGGAGGCTGCATGGGTGATCCTACTAAGGATGGTGGAAGCACAGCAACACTTCAGATAAGCAATAATGTTCTATATAACTGGGGATATAATACCTGCTATGGTGGAGGTTATGCATATACTAATTATATTAATAATTATTTAAAATCAGGCGTTGGTACAAGAGAACAGGTTGAAAACCAGGTTGTTGACATGGGTGAGAAAACTAAGCCAGGTGGTTTCTATGTTAATGGAAACTACATGGAGGGTAATGATGCAGTAAGTGCAAACAACGCTCTTGGTGAAAAGATGTCCGGAGTGACAGAGGGTCCAAACAAGACAGAGGTGGCAGATAAGCCTTATACAGCAGAAGGCTTTGACAGTGTTTCTGTTGTTTCAGCAAAGGATTGTTATGAGCCTGTGCTTACACAGGCAGGAGCAACATATCCATATCGTGATGCTATTGATGCAAGAGTTGTAGCTGAGACGAGAACAGATTCAGGAAGATATGTAAATACAGAGGATGAGGTAGGCGGATATCCTGCGGCTGCTTCTGTAAGAGAAGCCTCTTTTGATACAGATATGGATGGAATACCTGATGCATGGGAAGTGGCACGTGGACTTAATCCGAACGATGGTTCAGATTCCAAGAAGATTAATAAAGCAACAGGTTATGCATATGTTGAGGAATACTTTAATGGACTTGTGGAAAATGTTGAAAAGGCAGACTATAAAGCACCTAATCCTGATGTAACTATAGACCTTAAAGATAATGCACAATATAGCGAAGGCGATACAGTTACTGTGACTGCTAATGCCAATGCTAATAATGGAGGCAATATTGCTAAGGTTGAGTTTTATAATGGAACTAAGCTTGTAGGAACTGCTGATAAAGCACCTTATACATATGATTATAAGGGACTTGAGGATGGAACATACAATATAACAGTAAGAGCCTATGATAATGATGGTAATCAGACACAGTCTTCAGTATCCAAGCTTCATATTAACAGTACTGCAGGAACCGGAGAGTGGACAAGCAGTGATATAGGTAATCCAGGCGTAGCAGGAACTGCAAGCTATAAGGATGGAGTTATGACTGTTAAGGGAGCTGGAAAGCTAGGAAAGAGTGAAGGAAGTGTATCAGGAAGTAAGTATGCAGATGCTAAAACTGATGATTTCCAGTATACATATATCAAGTCATCAGGTGATGCAGAGATTATAGCAAAGCTTGATTCATCAACTATTGTAGATAATCATGTGTTTACAGGAGTTATGTTCAGGGAGTCACTTGATCAAGGCGCTAAAACAGCAGCACTTGGTATGTCTATGGTTAAGATAAGTAATGAAACAACATGGTCAACTTATCTTGCTGGCAGAGATAAAACTGATGGAGATATTTCAGATATATCAGAAACTATTGATTCTCCTGAATCAGCAAGTAAAGCTGGAATACCACTTGTAAGAGATCTTCATTATAAGACAGGTGCAGAATTTAACGGAACATGGTTTAAGCTTGTTAGAAGAGGAGATACATTCACAGGCTATGCATCAGATGATGGTGTTAAGTGGATTAAGGTTGGTTCAAAGACTATTGAAATGAATCAGGATATATATGTAGGCTTTGCTGTAGATGCGAATAAGGCGGCCAATGATCTTGAAAATATGACAACAGCAAAATTCTCTAATATTCAGGTCAATGAAGAGTTTGTTGATGTTGAATATCAGCTTGATAAGCTTACAACGTCTGGAGCTGATTATGCTGTTGCAGGAAATGATTTCACAACACAGCTTGAAGCAGATAAAGGATATAAGCTTCCTAAGGATATTAAGGTATCAGCAGGCGATAAAGAGCTTAGTGCAAATGAGTATTCTTATGATGCAGAAACTGGTAGTATAGTTGTTAAGGGCAGCAGTATAACAAAGTCTGCAAAGATAGTTATAAGTGCTAAGGCTGTCGAGGATGTTAAGATAACATATTCACTTAAGGCTTATGGTGATACAGATGATGTATCAGTAACACAGCAGGATGAAAAGCTTATTATTAACCAGAGTGCAGCTAAAAGCAGCATGACATCTAAAAAGGGTGATAAAGGAAACAATGTTTCATATGTGTTATTCCCAGAATCTAAGGATGCTTCAAAGATGACACTAAAGATAAAGGTGGATTCATTTGTTGGTGATAACGGAAAGAAATCAGGAGTGTATGTAGGTGCTTTCCAGACAGCTGGTGATTATTTATATAATTCTGTTTCATTCAGGAGCACAGGAGATGGCAATGCATTATCACCTTACTGGATTAAGCATGATACTAAGACACCTGCTAAGGATGGTAACGCTGGAAACGGCTCACCAAAGATGGCTATAAACCAGGATGCAGTATATGAAATAAGTATTGAGAAGAAAAAAGACAATACTTATTATGCTACATTTAAAGAAGAAGGCAGTGATGTGCTCAACGAAAAGACATTCAAATCATCAGATTCTTATCTTTTACCTGACACATCAGCACAGTTTGGTATTGCGATAAACAGTGCAAGTGCAACTGTAAGTGATGTGGTACTGACAGATGATGAAGGCAATGTATTATATGACCAGAATAATATATTTAAACCAAAGACCTCAGGTTCAGAGGCTTTAAAAGTATCAGCTCTTGGTTCAGTTATGAAGGCAGAGGAAACATCAGAAAAAGGATATATATCACAGAAAAAGGGTGATGCAGGTTCTAACACAGGTTATATTCTTCTTCCAGAAAACAAGGACCTCGTTTCTATGTCAATGACCTTAAATATTAAAGATTATTATATAACAGGCAGTGAAGCAAAGAGAACAGGTGTATTTGTAGGTGCATTCAAGACATCAGACAGTATGGCTTTTGCATCACTTGGCTTCAGGGGATATGATAAGAAGGTTAATACAGATGCACTCTCAGGTTATTGGATGAAATCTAATGGAAATTCAGGTAATGGATCTCCAAAATATGAGGTTGAAACTAATAATAAATATAATGTTACATTTACAAGAACTGATGCAGGTTATGTAGCAGAGTTTACAAGTCTTGGAAAGCCTCTTCAGGTAGATGCGAATGGCGTAGCAAAGTATTCTGATAAGAAGGAATTTAAGTGGAAGGATATGGTGCTTACAGCAGATGATTCTGTATCTTATGGAATTGCACTTGTAGGTGCAGGAGTAGAGATTACTGACTGGGTGGCAAAGGATGCTGCTGGCAATGTGTTATATAACCAGAAGGATTATTATAAGGATGCTGGTGTAGCACCAACAGTAACAGCTGTAAACAAGCCAGTTGTATCAGATGACCGCTCATCAATAACTGTTTCATGGAATGGTGAGGGAGCAGAGCTTGATGGAAAGTATCGTGTAGAGGTATCAATGGATAATGGAGCAACATATACAGAGGTTGATACTACAGCAGAGAATTCATACACATATTCACCTGAAAAGTCAGGAAGCTACAGATTCAGAATAACTGGTATATGTGGAACTGAGGTAAAGAACTCTATGGAATCAGAGGCTGTTAAGTTCTCACTCCCTATGACAGCACCAGAAATAAGTGCTAAGTCAGAAGATGCTTCTAATACTATTACATGGGAGCCGGTACCAGAGGCAGTAAGCTACAAGATATACCGTTCTGAAAGCAGAAATGAAGGATATACTCAGATAGGAACTTCTACACAGGGAACTTATACAGATAGTACAGCACAGAATGAAGTGCCTTATTTTTACAGAGTGACTGCAGTGGGCACTGACAATGAAAGTAACCAGTCGGCTGCTGTTTCAATAATGGCTACAAAAGGACATACAGGCGAGTATATGTTTGGTTCAGAGGCAGCTGTTATGACAGTTGTTGAAAAATCTAATGATACGGTTATTGACAAAGAGGCTCATATTAAGTGGTCATATGATAAAGCAGGAAGTTTTGTTGTTACATCAGGTAGTGATAAGATAATGTCAGGTAAGACATCAGCAGGAGATGAAATATCTGCTGATATTCCGCTTAAGTCAGGCAGAAATGAGGTTAAAGTTGAATTCACAGATGAAAGTGGAGTAAAGACATATAAGAAATTTAATTTCGTAAAACTTGATAAGTATGATATTGTTGTAGATGCAAACGCAGCAAAGAGTGAAGCAGTACAGAAAATCACAAGAGATGAAACATCAGCAGATGTATCTGAAAAACCAGTATATGCAACTATAGCAGATGCAATAGCTTCTGTACCATCAGATAATAAGGAACAGGTAGTTATATATGTAAAGAATGGAAATTATCATGAAAAAGTCCGTATAACAACACCATATATAACTATTATAGGTGAAGACAGCCAGAAGACAGTACTTGAATATGACGCAGCAGCTGGAAAGACAGATCCAGCAACAGGCAATACTTATGGTACATCTGGAAGCGCTTCATTAACTATAGAGGCTACAGCTAATAATGTGGCATTAGAGAATATAACAGTAGCTAATTCATTTGACTATCCTAAGGAAACGATAGAAGGAAAAATGGCAGTTGCTCTTCTTACAAGAGCAGACCAGCTTGTGTTTAATAACGTAAGGCTTACAGGATGGCAGGATACATTACAGGCAGATGGTGGTAAACGCCAGTACTTTAAGAACTGTTATATAGAAGGCTGTGTAGACTGGATATTCGGCAGCGCACAGGCTGTATTTGATGACTGTGATATAGTTGCAAACAAAGGCGGGTATGTAACAGCAGCAAGTACAGACAGCACAAGATCAACAGGTTATGTATTTATTAATTCAAGATTATTAAAGAAAGATGATAGTGTTTCAGATAATAGTGTAGCACTTGGAAGGCCATGGAGAGCTAATGCCTGTGTAACTTATGTTAACTGCTATATGGACAGCCATATTAAGACAAATGGTTATGATAACATGGGTGGAAATAATCATGAATCAGCACAGTTCTATGAATATCAGTCATATGGCAAGGGCTTTGCGGTAAATGTTAACAGACGCCAGTTAAGCAGGGCAGAAGGCGAAAAGCTTACAGTTAATGGAGTATTTGCAAGAGAATCAGGAGAAGGAGCAGCGTTTAATACACCTTGGAATGCTGAAAGCTATTATGCAGAATCCGCTAAGAATTATGCAACAGAGTCTGCAGAAAAGACTGATTTTACAGTGCTTGATGAGACAATAAAGAAGGCTGAAGCTTTAAATGCGGCAGATTATAAGGACTTTAGTGAAGTTAAGAAAGCAGTTGATGAGGCAAAGGCAGCTGATAGAACTGTCATATCACAGAAAGAGGCTGACAGACTTGCAGGTAACATAACAGCAGCTATAAACAAGCTTGAGAAAGCTTCACCAGCGCCAGATCCAACACCAGCGCCAGATCCAACACCAGCGCCAGATCCAACACCAGCGCCAGATCCA
>FR886216.1:0-47027 GCA_000436475.1 Eubacterium sp. CAG:248 | reverse complement strand
ATCCAACACCAACGCCAGATCCAACGCCAGCACCAGATCCAACGCCAGCGCCAGACCCAGTACCAGCGCCAGAAGCAGGCAGCAGCGAAGATGGCAGCGTTAAGACAGCAGATAGTACAAGATCAATATGGTATACAATAAGTGCAGCATTATCAGCACTTGGAGCCGGATTAGCATTGTCAGGCAAAAAGAAATATAAAAAAGATGAAGAATAATTGTTATGATAATGAAATGCTGTAAAGTGCAGAGTGTCGAAAAGACATTCATGTATGTCATAAAATAAAACACAAAAAATTCAGGCATATTATATTTTATTCGGAATAAAAACTGAATAAGTATTATATGTCTGGATTTTTTAATATTAAAGTTTAAAAGATTAAGATAAGTTTATAATAGCGTTTTGAATGTAAGTGTGATAAAATCATGTGGAAACAGCGCAAGAATGGAGGATTAGTGTGAAAAATAAGATTTTTCACACGCAAGATTTGTGCTTCGCACAAACTTGAGATGCGCTGAGAAACAGCGCAAGAATGGAGGATTATTATGAATATATATCTGGCAGGAGATTCAATAGTTCAGAATTACACAGATGAAGAGTTTATTGCAGGATGGGGGCAATATCTGCCTTATTATGTAAATAAAGATGCAAGGGTTATTAACTATGCAAAAGGAGGCAGAAGTTCAAGACTGTTTATTAACGAAGGCAGATTCGATGAGCTAGAAAAGAATATAAAGGCAGGAGATTATCTTCTTATAGAGTTCTGTCATAATGATGATGCCACTAAAGAGTATAAAACGATGTTTAACAGACTGGTTGAACTTGGAGAAGCTGATGAAAATGGACGTTTTCCAGTAATACCTGGGGAAAAGGTATCAAAGGATTATATACCTGCGGAGTATATAGAAGCACTTATGAAGGATACATCAATAGCAGATAAAGAAGCAGTTATAAAAAGTGTGAGAGCAATTAATAACTCATACCCGCATGATGGATATTATCCATATTCTAAAAATGCAGAAAAGGGGAGCTATAAGTGGTTTATAAAGCAATATATTGATATGGCAAGAGAACATGGTGCAACACCAGTACTTGTAACAGCACCTGCACGTACACAGTTTACAGATGATGGAAGGATTAAAGATGGAAATGGACTGCATGGTGGAAATAATTTTGCGTATATAAGGGCAATGAAACAGATTGGTGAAGAAACACATACAGTAGTTCTTGATTTGTTTTCATATTCGGTAGAATTATTTGAGTCAATAGGATGTGCAGATATTCATAAATATACATCTATTAAGCAGGGAATTAATAAGGGAATCTGGCCTGATGATTTTATTAAAGAGTTTAATAAACCAGATACTATATCAGAAAATACACATTTTAATAAATATGGTGCATGGCTGATTACAAAAGGACTTGTAGGACTTATAAGAAAGAGTGATGATAAACAGCTGTCTGCGCTGAAAAATGTAATAACAGACAGTGATTTCAGCATAAAAGCACCATTCTTATATAACTAATCAATAAGGAGAGTACAATGAGCAGAAGAAGGTTATCAAGAAAAGAACGTGAAAGAAGACGGAGGTTAACACAGGCTGCATTAATTGCTGTTGTTATAATAATTGCAATCGCAATCGTTTTTTTAGTAAAAGGATGTGCAGACAGAAAGAAATCTGCTGGTAAAACAAATAACAGCAGTGTGGTAAATGAAACAACACAGCAGGGAATCAATATGACAGAAACAGAAAACAACAGTACAACTTCAACAGTGAAAGATAAGACGGAATCTGTATCAGAGCAGAATGAAAATAATGCCTCTGGTTCAAACGATAATTCTGCAGCAGGTGGTGGTGATTCAGGATTTGAAAATATAGGAAAGACTTCTAAAGGCTTTAATATTCAGGTGAAAAATGGAGCAACTTATATAGATGGACATTTAATAGCTAATAAGACATATGCACTTTCAAGTACATTTGTGCCAGAGAATCCAGAAACACCTGTCACAGAGGCAAGAAGTAACAAGAGCCTTGATAAGGATCTTATGGCAGCGTTTAGAAAAATGCAGGCAGATGCAACAGCTGACGGACTTAATATATATATAGCAAGTGGATATAGGTCATATGATTATCAGGTATCGTTATATAACAGATATGTTGCAAAGGATGGAAAGGCAGCAGCTGATACATACTCTTCAAGACCTGGTAACTCTGAACATCAGACAGGCTTATGCTTTGACCTTAACTCAATAGAGGACAGCTTCCAGTATACAAGTGAAGGAAAGTGGGTCAATAATAATTGTTATAAGTATGGCTTCTGCATAAGATTTCCTAAGGGGAAAGATGCATATACGGGCTATCAGTATGAATCATGGCATTTAAGATATGTGGGAACAGAGCTTGCAGAAAAATTATATAATGATGGAAATTGGATATCGCTTGAAGAATATTTTGGAATAACATCAGAATATCCAGACTAATATATTAGCGAAGTATTAGATTTTGTAATGAAATTAAGATAAAAACAAAGATGTAATTATAATATGCTGTAAGGGACAAAGGATGTTTTGCCCCTTACAGCATATTATTTATTGTATTGTAACTTCTTCTATACTTGTTATGGATCCCGTGGTAGGAACTCTGTATAAAGATGTCTGGTCAGTGTAATATGAGAAAAATGTATATCGTTGTGTGCAGTGTATGCCAGATATTTCACCAACAGCAACATATTCAACCTGTGTTCCATCTATATTCATACGATAAAGACCTGGTTTATCTCCGCCTTCAACCTGGAAGAAAAGCTTGTTGCCGTAAACATTATAATTAATTATTTTCCCGGATTCCGGAGCATATAATAATTCAAGTGTTTTGTTTGATGAGTTAAGTCTTACTAGTGAATAGTTCTTGGAAAGATCTATATAGTAGGCATAACCATTAACCATTGTTGCAAGATAAGAATTGCAATCATAATAATCAGATATCTTGTTTGATTTTGAATCCATTGTTAAAATGTGATGCTTGTTTTCAGGGTCTGAAAAATATAGTTTTCCACCTGATACACTGGCAGCCAGATAAGGTGTGTCACTGATTTTGGATTCTTTTTTACCATCTATGCCAACCTGATAGAAGGTAAGGGCTGTCTGGTCATCATAATGCTGGTAATATATAGTATTTCCACAGAGTGCAGCAGAGCCGGAACGGTCATTATAAAGTATTTTGGCGTTGCCTCCATCAAGGTCACATCTGTATAAGCCAAAAAGCTGTCCACGGAATACCATGCCAATAGTACTGCTGTTAAAGTTATTCTTAACATAATATATGTACCTGCCACATACATTAAGTGATGCAACACTGTCTTCACTCAGCTTCGTGATACTGGTGCAGTCAGAATTCATAACGTATAATTTGTTATTGTCATTAGGGTTGGCAAAATATATTTTGCCATCATATTCGCAGAAAAGACCCCCGTTTATAAGGTTGCCAGATGTGTTGCCAACAGCACTCTCGTTGTTCATGGTTGTCTGGTGGTGACGATAATACATAAAACCACCAAAACCTATACCTGTAGCTGCAAGTATTATGATGACAGCTGTTATAATTTTTTTCATAAGCGCCTCCAATATTTAAAGAAATAACTAATTACATATTACAAAAAATATGATACAATATCAATGGTTTTATCAGTTTAAAGTGATAAATGTAAAAATTATAGATACTGTTTAGTGAGGTTAAGATATGTTGGATTTAGGACAGATAAGAAACGAAATAGACGGAATAGATAAACAGCTTGTAGAACTTTTTGAGCAGAGAATGAAACTTACAAAGGAAGTTGCAGAGTATAAGATACAGACAGGTAAAAAGGTGCTTGACAGGGAAAGGGAAAAAGCAAAAATAGAGTCGGTCACAAAGCTTGTTAAAAATAAGGAAAATGTTCATGCTATTGATGATCTTTTTTCACAGATAATGGCGAATTCAAGAAAGGGACAATATCAGCTGTTAGAGGCAATGGGGCAGACATTAAGACAGCCATATGAGGCCATAGATGAGATAAAAAAAGATGGAGTAAAGATTGTGTATCAGGGAATACCAGGTGCATACACACAGGAAGCTGCCTGCAACTTTTTTGGAGAAGACTGTGATAATTATGATGTGCCTACATGGCGTGATGTTATGGAGGCAGTTAAGAATAAAGAAGCAGATTATGGTGTGCTTCCAATAGAAAACTCTACGACAGGAAGCGTTGTCGGAGTGTACGATCTTTTACAGGAGTATGATAACTACATAATAGCGGAAACATTTGTAAATATAGATCATGTTCTTGTAGGACTTTCTGGCACTGATATAGATAAGGTTACAACAGTATATTCACATCCACAGGGGATTATGCAGTGTGACAAGTTCCTTAATACACATAAGGACTGGCAGAGAATCAATCAGGCTAATACGGCTATGGCGGCAAGAATGCTTCTTAGTGAAAATGATAAAACACATGTTGCGATATCAAGCAAAAAGGCTGCACAGATATATGGACTTGAGGTTTTAAAGACAGGTATTGCAGATTTATCTAATAATACGACTAAGTTTGTCATAATAACTAACTCACGTAAGTTCTTAAAGAATGCAAACAAAACAAGCATTGTATTTGAGACAGCTAATGAAGCAGGAACATTGTATAATCTGTTAAGCCATATAATATATAATGGACTTAATATGTATAAAATAGAATCAAGACCAAGTGAATCAAAGCAGTGGGATTATAAGTTCTTCGTTGACTTTGAAGGAAATATAGATGATCCGAGGGTTATGAATGCATTAAGAGGCATAGAAGAAGAGGCAAAGTCTATTAAACTACTTGGAAACTATTAAATGATGGCAATATTATTGATAGCTAACATTGTTTATGAAAAATATAATTGAAATATATCTTAATATAGTGTAACCTATTGATATAAGCTGTACAACTGGCGGAAAGCATATATAGGATATCAGATAGAGGATTCAGCATGGTGTTGAAGTATGTATCATTGCATTGAAGTAAGTATATGTGGTGGGATTACCCACAGGGAGTACAGTAATAATATGTTTATCAGCCGACCGCCTGGGCAACCCTGTAAAGGTTACTCAGGATGGGCGGCTTTTTATATATCTGTTGTTTTATTAGTTTACATTAACAGTTATATAAGAAGCAGACAATCCAGGTAACAGTGTAGTTAGTGTCTTAACGCATAAGGCATGGCTATATAGTGATTTATAAAATGCGTAGAAATGAGGATTAATATGCAGATTACAACATTGGAAAAAGAATTATCAGGATGCGCTTATCCAGGAAGAGGAATTGTTATTGGCAGATCGGAAGATGGAAGTAAGGCAGTAACAGCGTATTTCATTATGGGAAGAAGTGCCAACAGCCGTAACAGAGTATTTGTAGAAGATGGTGAAGGCATAAGAACAGAGGCTTTTGATCCAAGTAAGCTTGAGGATCCAAGTCTTATAATATATGCACCAGTAAGAATACTTGGTAAGAAGACAATAGTTACTAATGGTGATCAGACAGATACAGTTTATGATCTTATGAGTTCTGGAAAGACATTTGAAGAATCGTTAAGAACAAGAGAGTTTGAACCTGATGCACCTAATTTCACTCCTAGAATATCGGGTCTTATGACAGTTGATGACGGTAAATATGACTATGCAATGTCTATATTAAAGAGCCACAATGGTAATCCTGACCAGTGTGACAGATATACATTTACTTATGATGCACCAGTTGCCGGAGAAGGACATTTTATCCATACATATATGAATGATGGAAATCCTCTTCCAAGCTTTGAAGGTGAGCCGGCATGGGTAAAGATAGATGGTGATATTGATACATTCACTAATATGATATGGAACAATCTTAATGAAGATAATAAGGTATCACTTTTTGTCAGATTTATTGATATTAAGACAGGTAAGTACGAAACAAGAATTATCAATAAGAATAAGTAATATAAAATATTTGTGTATGTGTATTTTTGCATAAATGATATGGGTTCAAAATGTATGGAAAATGCACAGAATAGAGAAATAGTGCGCAAAGAAGCAGCGCAAGAATGGAGATTATTATGAACGAATTTCAGTTGAAATATGGATGTAATCCTAATCAGAAACCTTCAAGAATATTTATGGCAGATGGAAGTGAGCTTCCAGTAGAAATATTAAATGGTCGTCCAGGATATATCAATTTCCTTGATGCCTTTAACGGATATCAGCTTGTAAAGGAGTTAAAGGAGGCAACAGGACTTCCAGCAGCGACATCTTTTAAGCATGTATCACCAGCAGGTGCAGCAGTCGGACTTCCACTCTCAGATGTTGAGAAGAAGATATACTGGGTTGATGAAAGCATAGGTAAACTTTCTGCATTAGCATGTGCGTATGCAAGAGCAAGAGGCGCTGACAGAATGTCTTCATTTGGTGATTTTATATCACTTTCTGATGTGTGTGATGTTGCAACAGCAAAACTTATTCAGCATGAAGTATCAGATGGTATTATAGCACCAGGTTACGAGCCTGAAGCTTTAGAGATTCTTAAGGCTAAGAAGAAGGGTAACTATAATGTTATTAAGATCGATCCAGCATATAAGCCAGCACCTATCGAAAGAAAACAGGTATATGGTGTGACCTTCGAGCAGGGACGCAATGAGTTTAAGATTGATGAAGAACTTCTTAATAATGTTGTTACAGACAATAAGGATATTCCACAGCAGGCTAAGATTGATCTTATAATTGCACTTATAACACTTAAGTATACTCAGTCTAATTCAGTGTGCTATACAAAAAATGGCCAGGCTATTGGTATTGGAGCAGGACAGCAGTCAAGAATCCATTGTACAAGACTTGCAGGACAGAAGGCTGATAACTGGTTCTTAAGACAGAATCCTAAGGTGCTTGCACTTCCTTTTAAAGAAGGTGTTGGCAGAGCTGACAGAGATAATGCTATTGACCTTTATATAGGCGATGAGTATATGGATATTCTTGAAGATGGAGCATGGGAGAGAGTATTTACTGAAAAGCCGGAAGTATTCACAGCAGAAGAAAAGAAGGCATGGCTTGCAACAAACACAGATGTTGCACTTGGTTCAGATGCGTTTTTCCCATTTGGTGATAACATTGAAAGAGCATATAAGAGCGGTGTTAAGTACATAGCACAGCCAGGCGGTTCAATCAGGGATGATAATGTTATTGAAACATGTAATAAGAGAAATATAGCAATGTGCTTCACAGGAATGAGATTATTCCATCATTAATAAGCCTGTATATAGAACTATATAGAAAAAAGTACCCTGTTATCTGGTAGTGATACCTGATAGCAGGGCTTTTGTTTTATATGGTTGTTTTATATGGTTGTTTTATATAGTTAGTCTGGAATAAATGTGAAATCTCTTATAGAGAAGGCTCCTGTGCCCTCGAACATAAAGTAAAGAGGCTTTATTCCAGCAGGATTGCTTAAATGTAGCTCAATGGTTTTCCAGTTATCTGAATTATTATTGTGTAATGTGTCAGATATGTCTATATATGTGCTGGCGTTCTTATTATAGTCTTTAAATTCTTTATCTGCATAATCCATGTCGGTTGTTATGCTTATGTATCCTTTAGCAGTACCTTTAATATTGATTTTAATTAGTATTTTTTTGGATTGTTGTTTATCGAAATCAAAGTATTTATATCCGATTATGCAGCCATTCTGTATATTTTTAATATATTGATCATCACCAGCTTCCCTGTCATCTCCATCCTGTGTTACATAAGGCATAAGTAAGAGTCTGTCTTCTTTAGTTATATCAGGTGTTAAGGAGAGGTTTCTTATATGGCAGGTTATATATGCCGGATATGTACCATAAGCATCAAGAGCTGTATTGTTTAATCCACAGCTTGTTGCTTCTGCCTGATGTATATATCCGTTTTTTTCAATATTTATTTTCTCAGCTACACCCTGTCTGCAATAAGAACTATTGTTAGTAAAACGGTGGTCGAATATATAATACTGTCCATTTATGTCTATTATACTGCCATGAGTATTGCCGTTAGGATATGCTGTATTCTCTATAGTGTAACCGCGTAGTCCTATATCAGAGGCGGAATGAATACGTCCTCCGTATACAAAATCACGATCTGGATAAGTGCTTGTTGCATAATGCAGTCCATTAACGCGTGCAGAATATATAAAGTAATAGGTGCTGCCTATTTTACGCATAGAGGAGGCTTCGAAAAAACCAGCATTTTCCGGACATTTAAAATCTCTTGGAATAATGATATGTGGAAGTTCATACATAGTCATCATATCTGGCATAAGACGGCATACAAAAGCACCCTGCATGATGCGTCCATGTTCATCTTCTGTTTTTTTAGGACAGAAACCTGAGTATAAATATACGCTGTTATCATCATCAATAAAAACACCTGGGTCAAACTGGACATAATCACCTGGTGATATGCCATATACTCGTCCATCTTTTGTTTTTACATCGCCAAGATATTCAAATCTGCCAGCAGGACTATCACATACAGCTACAGACATTCGTGATGAGTGGGCAACAGAATAGTAAAGATAATATCTTTTATCAATACCCTGCACAACATCTGGTGCAAAAAGCAACATTCTTTCCTCTTTGTGAGGATGTTGCCTACGGTTATAAATTTCTCCTTCGAACCTCCAGTTTGATAAATTATCAACAGGCGCAGACCAGCACACATAGTCATTTTCACAGTAGGTTGTGCCGTTGAAGCGGTCGTGGCTTCCGTATATGTATAAACGGTTATTAAATATGTGAGGTTCTCCATCGGGGATGTATTCGTAACTTGGAAGGTAAGGGTTAAAAATAGGTTTCATAAAACACACACCTCCTTAATTTATATTTATAATTATACTTTATAAATATAAATTAAGAAAGTGCTTAAGAGTGTTTTTTATGCTTAATATATATAATTAAAAGAAATGCTTAATGGTAATTATTTGAATTTAAATGTATTCTCAAGAGTATCCCACTTAGTATCTTTTTTACTAAAGTTAAGTGGTGTTCCATCTTCAAGCTTATATCCGGATGGATCTGCGTTTCCAGGATATTCACCAACAAGCTGTGGCCATTCAATACCAATGCTTGGATCATTCCAGGCAAGACCGCCTTCATCACCAGGATGGTAGAAGTCAGTAACTTTATAACAAAATTCTGCTTCGTCACTTAATACGAGGAATCCGTGTGCAAAGCCTTCACTTATATAGAACTGCTTTTTGTTTTCTTCTGTGAGTTCTACACCAAACCATTTTCCATAAGTTTTAGAACCAGCACGTAAATCAACGGCAACATCAAATACGCTTCCTTTTATAACACGCACAAGCTTGCCTTGTGGAAATTCTTTCTGAAAATGTAATCCGCGAAGTACACCCTTAGTAGAGCTTGACTGGTTATCCTGAACGAATACCATATCAAGACCTGCTTCGTGCATATCGTTCTGATTGTATGTTTCCATAAAATATCCACGGTTGTCACCATGAACAGTTGGTTCTATTATATAAAGACCTTCAATATCACAAGGTGTTACTTTAATCTGTCCCATAATTATTACCTCTTTGTAATTCATTATTATATAATCCGTCTGACATGTGGATAAATACTGTCAGACGGAATTTAACAGGCATTCTTATTGAAGAATTGAATGTCAATTCTAGCGGTTAGAATACATTTTTTCGTAGTAATTCTGATATTCGCCAGATATGATAGTCTCCCACCATTCTTTATTATCAAGATACCACTGTATAGTCTTTTTTATACCATCTTCAAACTTAGTTTCTGGTAACCAGCCGAGTTCGTTATGAATCTTAGTAGGATCAATAGCATAACGCATATCATGTCCTTTGCGATCGCCTACATGAACGATAAGTGATTCAGGTTTTCCAAGTTCTTTGCAGATAAGTTTAACAATGTCGATATTTCTCTTTTCGTTGTGTCCTCCGACATTGTATACTTCACCAACACGTCCCTTATGAATGATAAGATCAATAGCTTTACAATGATCTTCAACATAGAGCCAGTCACGTACATTAAGACCTTCTCCATATACAGGAAGTGGCTTATCGTTAAGGGCGTTAGCTATCATAAGAGGGATAAGTTTTTCTGGAAAATGATATGGACCATAGTTATTAGAGCATCTGCTTATAGTTACAGGAAGTCCATAAGTTCTGTGATATGCCAATACTAAAAGATCAGCACCTGCCTTTGATGAGCTGTATGGGCTTGATGTATGGATTGGAGTTTCTTCTGTGAAGAAAAGGTCTGGTCTGTCAAGAGGAAGATCACCATATACTTCATCTGTAGAAACCTGGTGGTAACGCTTGATGCCGTATTTTCTGCAGGCATCCATAAGGACAGCAGTACCCTTGATGTTAGTGTCAAGGAAAACCTCAGGATTCTCTATAGAACGGTCAACATGTGATTCAGCAGCAAAGTTAACAACCATGTCTGGGTGTTCTTCTTCAAAAAGCTTATATACAGCTTCTCTGTCTGTAATGCTTTCTTTAACGAATCTGAAATTAGGGTTATCCATTACAGGGGCAAGTGTTGAAAGATTGCCTGCATATGTGAGACAGTCAAGACAGATGATTCTGTAGTCAGGATATTTTTTTAACATATGGAAAATAAAGTTACTTCCGATAAATCCGGCACCGCCGGTAACAATAATATTCATAATAATATTTGCCTTTCTTTATTAAATTTACTCTTTATTCGTTTTACACTTACGAATCCGCATATGCTATTAACTAACTATGAAGTACATCAATATACTTTCCATCAAGTACATCTTTTAAATACTGACCATATTGGTTTTTCTTTAATACTTCATATACCTTAAGTACATCATCCTTAGTTATCCAGCCATTAAGATAAGCTATCTCTTCAAGGCAGGCTATCTTACGATGCTGGTGAGTTTCAATAGTTTTAACAAAGTTAGTCGCTTCAACAAGGCTTTCATGGGTACCAGTATCAAGCCATGTAAATCCCTGACCTAAAAGTTCTACGTTAAGATTACCATTTTCAAGATATATTCTGTTAAGGTCTGTGATCTCCAGTTCACCTCTTGCTGATGGCTTAAGATTCTTAGCATATTCTACAACCTTATTATCATAGAAGTAAAGACCTGTTACGCAGTAGTTACTCTTAGGCTTTTCAGGCTTTTCTTCTATAGATACAGCCTTTCCGTCCTTATTGAATTCAACGATACCGAATCTTTCAGGATCATCAACGTAGTATCCAAATACTGTTGCACCAACGCCATCTTCAGCATTTTTAACAGCACTCTTAAGTCTGTCCTTAAGACCGTTACCGGCAAATATGTTATCGCCAAGAACCATTGCAACAGTGTCATTGCCTATGAATTCTTCACCGATAATAAATGCCTGTGCAAGTCCGTCAGGTGATGGCTGTACAGCATAAGAAAGATTGACACCAAACTGGCTTCCATCCCCAAGAAGTTCCTTGAATCTAGGTGTATCCTGAGGAGTAGAAATGATAAGAATATCTCTTATTCCTGCTGTCATAAGGACAGACATTGGATAATAAATCATAGGCTTATCATAGATTGGAAGAAGCTGTTTACTTGTAACCATTGTAAGTGGATAAAGACGTGTGCCTGAACCACCAGCTAAAATAATACCTTTCATATGTATTCTCCTTAAAATTAATATTTTGTCTAATAAGTTAATTTGTTTTCATTTATTTCAAATACATAATAAATGGTGACGTTACGTAATCTTCAAGTGCTTTTTAAAAAAATTATGAAAGTTGCAGTAAAAAGGCAATAATGGTAGAATACATTTAGTTACAGACAATTCATTCGGAAGGGAGTATTGGAGTATGGGGGAAATATTGAAACTTCCAATAGGTGTAGAAAACTATGCATAAGGAAGGATTTTATTCATCAGGAGAGTTCGCAAAGAAGGCAAATGTTACTGTAAGAACCATAAGGTATTATGATAAACAGAATATATTAAAGCCATCTTATGTAACTGATACAGGTGTAAGGTTTTATACAGATTCTGATTTTACAAGATTACAGCAGATATTATTGCTTAAGTATCTTGGCTTTTCACTTGATGATATAAAAAATATGACTATCGGTGATTCGGATTATAACATACTTAAGAATTCACTTCATTTACAGCTTAAGCTTATACAGGATAAGATTGCACAGATGGAGCTGGTAAAGAATGCTATAGAGGATACAGTTGAAACAATAGATAGGAATAATTCAATAGACTGGAGCAGTATGCTGTCACTAATTCATCTTACTAATATGGAAAGTAGTTTGAAGACACAGTATCAGAATGCGGGAAATATATCAGCAAGAATTAATCTGCATGCGATGTATTCTGTTAATAAGCAGGGATGGTTTAGGTGGATATATGAAGATGGGAATATATCAGAACATAAAAAAATACTGGAGCTTGGCTGCGGTGATGGAAGACTATGGGTTGATAATATATCTAATGTTGCTGAAGCTGTACATATTAAAAAAATTACTGTAACAGATATATCAGAAGGTATGGTTAATGATGCAAGGCGTAATATAGAGTGTGCAATCAGGGAAGCTTCTTTCACTTTAAATTCAAATATAAGTCAGAAATTCGAATATGGAATGGCTGACTGCCAGAGTATTCCATATGAGGATAATACATATGATTGTATAATTGCCAATCATGTTATGTTTTACTGTGATAATATAGATAAAGCATTCGGTGAGATTCAAAGGGTTCTAAAACCAGGTGGAATATTTATATGTGCTACATATGGTTCACACCATATGCAGGAAATAAGTAAGCTTGTTAAGGAATTCGATAAAAGAATAGTGTTGGCAGCTGATAATCTGTATGATAAGTTTGGTCTTGAAGGTGGAGAAGAGCTTCTTGATGGATACTTTGAACGGATTAGTATGAAGAGATATGATGATTATCTTTTAGTGGATAAGGCAGATCCATTGGTAGAATATATTCTCTCGTGTCATGGAAACCAGAATCAGTATCTGCTTGACAGATATTCCGATTTTAAGACATTTATACAGAAAAAATTAAGAAGACCATTTGTTATAACAAAAGATGCTGGGATGTTTTTGTGCATGAAAGATTTAAATATGGTATAAAATTTTTTATGTGACAATATTTGTTGTGAAGGTGCTTTTAGATTTTAATATATTGAATTTGTATATGAAGTATGGTAAAATTATTCAGATAATGTGACAATATTCTGGGTCATTATGAACTATGTTATTAAGATGATAGTATACATAGTCATCTGTGATCAGAAACTATTGCTATATTTCGGACTTATTAATTAAAAAGTTGGTAATAATAAATATATATTTATAAAAAATAAACAGAGGTCAGATATGGATATATCCAAGATTCTTTTAAATGCTGGTGAAGCATTAAGACCAGCACTTACAAAGATTATTCCTATGAAAATGTTAAGCAGGATTAAGGCAGGGGTAATTAATAATGCAGCAGATAAGCTTTCTGCTGATGCGATAATTAAATATGAACATGGATATTACAAAGAGGGAGCTAATGTTATTGGTAATGTCAAGGGAGATAATGGCCTGGGACAAAGTATAAGAATAATGTGCAGGCTGCTTGATGAGAATAATGAAGAACATGTTATAAAGGATTTTTTTGTTCCACCAGGAGGCTCAAGAACAAATGATACATATGATGACAGGCTTACAGACAAGCTTCCGTATGATGTTAATATAATACACGTCAATGCCAGTGAGATGATGGTGGCATACGTCAGTATGGGAAAACAGGTATGGGATTACAGATATAATATAGGATATTGGGCCTGGGAGCTTGAAACATTTCCAGAAGAATGGATACCTGCATTTAAACTTGTAGATGAGATATGGACACCTTCTGATTTTGTGACTAATACGCTTAAGAAATATACTGATAAGCCGGTTATTACTGTACCACACTGTGTGGCACCTAAGGCAGAACCAACTTATGATAGAAAGCATTTTGGACTTCCAGAGGATAAATTCCTCTTTCTTGTTATGTATAATAGCGGAAGTGTTATGGAACGAAAGAATCCATTGGCAGCTATTAAAGCATTTAAAGAGGCTTTCTGTAAAGATGAAGAAACAAAGAAAAAATATCAGAATGCAGGACTTGTAATAAAAGTTGCTGAGTCAGAGCTATCTGCTGATGATGAGTCTATTATTAATTCGGTTATTGATAAAGATGATAACATATATTATATGTGTGGACATGTTAATAAAAAAGAGGTTAATTCACTCTTAGCAGATGTAGATGTTTATGTTTCGTTACATAGATCAGAAGGTTTCGGACTTGTTATGGCTGAGGCTATGTATCTTGGAACACCTGTCATAGCTACTAACTGGTCTGGAAATACAGAGTTTATGAATAATGATACCGCATGTATGGTAGGATATGATCTGATAGAACTTGATAACGATTATGATGTCTTCAAAAAAGGAAATGTATGGGCTGATGCACATGTTGATGAGGCGGCAGATTATATGAAGAGATTATATGAGGATAATGTTTTCTATAATAAGATAGCATCAAATGGACAGTCATATGCTAAGGAACATCTAGCATATAAACGCTCAGCTGACATAGTCAGTGAAAGACTGAAAGCTATACATTCAGGAGATATGTAGAATAGTGTATATATAATCAGTGTTAGTTTGACAAAGAAAAATGTTGTTATTATAATATGCAAGATTTGCATATTTCAAAAGATATTAACAGCAATTAACATATTAGACGTATAGAGGAGATTTTCTTATGCAGCACATAAAAGAATTATATGAATACAGGGAAATGATTATAAGCCTTGTAAGGAAAGATCTTAGAGGAAGATATAAAGGCTCTGTACTTGGATTTTTATGGACATTTATTAATCCATTGTTACAGCTTATTGTGTATACAATAGTATTCTCTATTATTATGAATGCTAACTATGAGCAGTATTATCTGTTCCTTTTTGTTGCGTTAGTACCATGGATGTTCTTTTCATCTAGTGTTACTGATGGGGCCGCCAGTATTTTAAAAGAGAAAGATATGGTCAAAAAGATATACTTTCCAAGAGAGGTGCTGCCTATATCTACAGTAACAAGTGCATTTGTTAATATGATTCTTACTTTTTTAGTTGTTTTTGCAGTTGTTATAGTTGCAGGCAGGTCAATTAATCCATTGGCCTTATTATGTCTTCCAGTTGTTATGATGGTGGAATATATATTATGTCTTGGTATAGCATTAATAGTATCATCTATTACAGTTTATTTAAGAGACCTTCAGTATATTCTTGGAATATTTGTTATGGCACTCCAGTATATGACACCAGTTATGTATGGTGTTGATATGGTTGAAAGATCAGGGGCTGGTAAGTGGCTTATTCTTATATTTAACCTTAATCCTATGACACCTATTATTAAGATATACAGACAGATTATTTATTATGGTGAAGTTCCAGAACTTTCATCATTATTGATAGCTGTTGTTGTTGGAGTTGTATTTATAGTTGTAGGAGAAATATTATTTAAGAAACTTCAGAAAGGATTCGCAGAGGAGTTCTAGTATAAAAAATAAGCCGGATAACTTATTTTATACATGCGATATTTGCGTCTGAGTATGCTTGAGACAGACTCGATATGTGCAAAATCGTGCGCAGAAATGGAGATTGGTATGGATAAAGAGAATGCAATTGAAGTTAAGAATATAACTAAAGATTTTAAAGTCTATTATGATAAGGGAAGCGAACTTAAAGAAAAGATGCTTTTCTGGAAACGTAACAGATATGAGAAAAGACATGTATTAAAAGGAATAAGTTTTACTGTAAAAAAAGGTGAGGCTATAGGTCTTGTTGGTAAAAATGGATGTGGTAAGAGTACCACATTAAAAATGCTTACAAAAATCATATATCCTGATACAGGTTCTATTGAAATGTGTGGAAGAGTATCAAGTCTTCTTGAGCTTGGTGCAGGATTTCACCCAGATATGAGTGGAAGGGAAAATATATATACTAATGCATCTATATTCGGACTTACAAAGAAAGAGATAGATGCAAGACTTGATGATATAATAGCGTTCTCTGAACTTGAGGATTATATAGATAATCCTGTAAGAACATATTCATCAGGTATGTATATGAGACTTGCGTTCGCTGTAGCTATCAATGTTGATGCAGATATTCTTCTTATTGATGAGATTCTTGCAGTAGGTGATGCTAACTATCAGGCAAAGTGTTTTAATAAGTTAAGAGAAATAAAGGCAGATGGAACAACTATAGTAATAGTTTCACATTCACTTGGACAGATAGAACAGATATGTGACCGTTCTATATGGATTAAAGATGGTCTTATAGAAGCAGAAGGAACTCCAAAGGATGTTCATCTTAAGTATCTTGATTATATGAATCAGGAGCGTATGGAGCAGGCTGAAAAGGAACAGATGCGTCAGGCAAAGCTTGAACGAGAACAGATGGAGAAAAAGAAAGAAGAAGAACGTATCAAGAAGGAAAGAGCTAAAGTTAATTCAAGATATGGTAGTGAAGACGCTAAGTTTACTGAGATTCATATGTATAATGCCAAAGGAGAGGAATCACGTATATTCAGAACTGGCGAAAAAATGATATTAGATCTCAGTTACCATGTTGAAAATAAAGTCTCAGATGCGGTATTTGGATTTGGTATATTCAGAAATGATGCATTATGGTGTTATGGAACTAACACAAGAATTGATAGAATATCGAATTTTGATATTGAAAAGGATGGAAAATATAAGGTTATTCTTGATGATGTTAACCTTATACCAGGTAATTACTGGGTAGATATAACTATTGAATATGGTGAGGGAATACCTGTAGATTATTACAAGCAGGCTATTAAGTTTGAAGTGGTTTCAAACCTCACAGATGTAGGTGTTACGAGAATTCCTCATAGTTGGGAACTTGATGTGGAATATCATGAAACTGCAGAAAAGAAAGAAGAACAGAAATAAGTATATTAAACAAAAGATAATGCTAGCAATTAATGTAATAATAAATGTTGGTTTTATTAAGGAAAGGAATGTGAAATGAAAAAGGCAAAACCATGGATTAAGGTTCTTGGATTTATAGCTGGTCTTGCAGTTATATTAATGGTATGTGATTTTGTTTTTGCACAGACTGGTTATGTACGATTCATAATCCATGAAGAAAAAAAGGGTGGTTACGATACGATTGTAGTTGGAGCATCTCATTGCAGGGGAGCGATAGATCCACAAAGATTAGATGATAAACTTGGAACTAATACACTTAATCTTGCAATTCCAGGTGAATCAGTACAGGATTCATATTTTCTCATAAAAGATGCAGCTAAGAATAATGACATTAAGACCATTATATTTGATCTTGATTATCAGTATTGGTATTATGAGCAGCCTACTACACATTTTACTAAGTCTTTTATATATCAGCAGTTTACTGATCCGAAGGTAAAGCTTGAGTACATGGCTAGGAATTTTGATGTTCTGGATATGCGGAATGTATTAGTTAACAGGTTAAGTTGGAATATGTCAGTAAGTGGCGTTAAAAGAAATGTCAGCATGAAGACATCTGATGCATATAAGAATTATACAATAGAGTCTGCATATGGTGAGAATGGCTTTGTAGAGGGTGCAGATGGTCCATATGTTGGAAAGGGCTTTTTTGACAGACAGGGAACTGAACAGGGAAAGCTTCCACCTGGTGAAGATTATATAGCTACATGGGTGGACAGATATGATGATGAGATAGATCCGGCTGTAAAGGAAATCTTTATGGACATTGTTGGATTTTGTAAAGACAATAATATAGAACTTATATGTGTCACATCACCTATAACACCTTCAGTAACTAAAACGCTTGGAATGTCAACAGTACATGATACTATGTCTGAATTCTTTGTTAACGAATGCGGACTTGAATATTATGATTTTAACAAAGCACTTATGAGTAGTGTTCCAAGAGATGACTGTGATTATGGTGATCAGGAAGGACATATGGGAGGACAGCTTGCTGAAATTTATTCAAAGGCTTTAGCTAATCTTTTATATGACAGAAAAAATGGTGGCGTTGACGAGAGTAAGTATTTTTATTCAACATTTGAAGATATGTATAAAAATATGAAACAGGATTACACTAAAGAGACTGGAAACGAATGGAAAGGACTTTAATATGTCATTTGCGGTTGTAGGTTATTTTGCCTTTTTATTAATAGGATTGGTGTTGTATTATGTTTTACCTAAGAAGATAAGATGGATATGGCTTCTTGCCTTAAGTTATATATATTATTTTACATTCAGTATAAAGACATCTATATATATGGTATTTACTACGGTGGTTATATATATGGGTGGAATATGGCTCGATAAGATTATTACAGATAGTAATGCTTATATAACGGCTAATAAAGCATCTATGTCAAAGGAAGAGAAAAAAGCATATAAGGATAAAACAAAAAAGAGAAAGAGACAGGCACTTCTTGTCGTATTGCTCCTTTGTTTTGGACAACTTGCGGTTATTAAGTATACAGACTTTGCTATTGAAAACATAAATAGTATCATAAGTCTGTTTGGTGGTCAGAATATGATTAATCTGCCAAAGTTTGCACTTCCTTTAGGAATTTCATTTTTTACGTTCCAGTCTGCCTCTTATATAATCGATGTTTATCAGGGAAAGTACAGATGCCAGAACAATGTTTTTAAGCTTGGATTGTTTGTTTCATTCTTTCCTCAGCTCCTGCAGGGACCTATAGGAAGATATGACAGACTTTCATCACAGCTGTACGAAGGAAATTCATTTGAATTAAAGAATGTGCAGTATGGCCTTCAGAGAATATGCTGGGGTCTTGCTAAGAAAGTTATACTGGCAGACAGGGCAGCTGTATTGGTTAATATGGTGTTTGAAGATTATGATATGTATGGTGGTCTTCTTAATATTGTGGCTGTTCTTATGTATTCTGTTCAGTTATATATGGATTTTTCAGGTGGTATTGATGTGGTGATTGGTACCGCACAGATGTTTGGCATAACTATGGATGAAAATTTCAGACAGCCTTATTTTTCTAAATCTATAGGTGAATTTTGGAGAAGATGGCATATTACACTTGGTACATGGATGAAGGATTATATATTCTATCCTATGTCACTTTCTAAAGCTATGAATAAGTTTGGTAAGTGGGGAAAGAAGCATTTTGGCAATGTAGGACGTACACTTCCTATATGTTTTGCTAATCTTGTGATATTCTTTGTAGTAGGTATATGGCATGGTGCTTCGTGGAAATATATAGCATATGGTATGTACAATGGTGTTATTATTGCTTTTAGTAATCTTGTTGAACCTTTATATAACAAAGCTTTGGATAAGTTAAATATCAGAAATGATTCTAAACCATGGAAATTATGGATGATATTAAGAACATTTATACTTGTCAATATTGGCTGGTATTTTGACATGGGAACATCTTTAAGAGCTGCTCTCACTATGATTAAACAGTCAGTGGTAAGTTTCAGTTTTTCTCAGTTTACTGATGGAAGTCTGTTAACTTTAGGACTTGAAGCAAGGGATTATGTAATTATACTAGTTGGCTGTATAGTAGTGTTTATAATAAGTGTTCTGAAAGAAAAGGGTATAAATATAAGAGAGAGTATTGCTTCTAAGAATATAGTGATCAGATGGACATTGTATTATGTACTTATACTAGTTATAATAATGTTTGGATATACAGGTGGAGTACAGGCATTTATATATGCTAATTTCTAAAGAGGTCTGTCAAGGTTAAAGTTTACCTACAGCATATATTGAATAAGCGTATTACAGACCAGAATAGTAATTAAATGTAAGTCTGTAATAATCAGAATGGAGGATTTTCATGGACAACAATAATCAGATTAATGTTCAGGATATAATGAAAGAAATAAAAAAGGACATAGAAGTTAAAGGTTACACTAATGACCTTTTAAGCTTTGATGATGTTATAGTAGATGTTGGAGCTATGAATGTAAATAAGTTTGATAAGGTTAAATTTAATGAAGATTTATATGTTGCTAATCATGAATGGGAGGTAAATCCATACAGACCGCTTCAGGGTAATAAAGCAGCAGTTTTCTTTAAGAAGGTTATTAGAAAGCTTGTTTATTTTTTTGTAGAGCCTATCGTAATGGCACAGGATGGATTCAATGCTTCTCTTGTAAGACTTATGAATCAGATGGGATGTTATATAGATGAACAGAACAAGGAAATAGCCGAACTTAAGAAGCAGATTGAAGAATTAAAGGGTGGAAAATAATATGCGTATTATTCAGATGCTGTCAACAATCGCATATGGTGATGCGGTAAGTAATGACACTATAGCTATGGAAAAAATTATAAAAGAAATGGGATATGATACAAAAATATATGCTGAAAGTATTGTACCGCCGCTTGATAAGAAGACAGCTGTTAGCGTAGATAAACTTACTGATGTGCATCAGGATGATATAATCATATTTCATATGTCTACTGGTAGTAAGCTTAATTATGATGTAGCAAAGTATAATTGCCGTAAGATAGTCGTTTATCATAATATCACACCTCCGGAATATTTTAGGAATTGTGATGAACGTTTTACAAAGATATGCGAGTATGGACTTGAAGGTGCAAAATATCTTGCTGATAAAGTGGATTATTGTCTTGCAGTATCTGAGTTTAATAAGCAGAATCTCATAGATATGGGATATAAGTGTGATATAGACGTTTTACCTATTATTATTCCTATGTCAGATTACGACAAAAAACCAGACAAAGATGTAATAAAGGAATATTCGGATGGCTATACCAATATTCTTTTTACAGGAAGGGTTGCACCTAACAAGAAACATGAGAATTTAATAGCAGCTTTCTATTATTACAATAGATTATATAATAATAAATCAAGACTTATACTAGCAGGCTCCTATAAAGAGAATGATCCGTATTACATCAGACTTACAGAGTATACTAAGAAACTAGGTCTTGGAGAAGCAATTGTGTTTACAGGCCATATCAAGTTTAATCAGATACTTGCTTATTATAAAACAGCAGATGTTTTTCTGTGTATGAGTGAACATGAGGGATTCTGTGTTCCATTGGTAGAAGCGATGAAGTTTAAGGTTCCTATAATAGCATATGATAAAACTGCAATAGCAGATACTATGGGATATAAAGGAATGATTATAGACGATAATAATCCTGTGTATGTAGCAGGATGTATAGACAGGGTTGTCAGGGATAAGGAGCTCAGACAGCAGCTTGTAAACTGGCAGAATGAAAGATTACAAAGTTTTGAGTATAATAATATAGCTGAAATGTTTAAAAAATATCTCAGGGATTTCATTAATAAGAATAGCAGGAAATAGTGTAAAAATAAGTTTGATAGCTTATTTATCACACTCAGGATTTGTGTCTGTACATGTTTGACACAAGCTCGATATGCGCAAAAAGCATGCGCAGAAATGAGGATTAGTATGAAGAAGATAGGATTTGTTATTCCATGGTATTATAAAGATATACGTGGTGGTGCAGAACAGGAATTAAGAGGACTTGTCCAGCATCTGCATGCTGCCGGGGTTGAGGTTGAAGTTATAACAACATGCGTAAAGGAATTTGCATCTGACTGGACTGAGAATTATTTCAAAGAAGGAACAGAACAGATAGATGGAATAACAGTTAGAAGATTTAAAGTAAGAAAAGGAAATATGAAAGATTTCCATAGCGTTAATGCAAAGTTAATGCAGGGAAAGACTATTTCTTATGAAGAAGAAACAACGTTCCTTAAGGAGATGGTTAATAGTCCGGATATGTATGATTATCTTAGGGAACATAGTGAAGATTATCACAGGTTTGTTTTTATTCCTTATATGTTTGGAACAACTTATTACGGAATTCAGTCATGCCCATTTAAATCAATATTAATACCATGTCTTCATGATGAGGCTTATGCTTATTTCAGACATTTCAGAGAAACATTCAGGGATCTTAGGGGAATAGCATTTAATGCTAGACCAGAGCAGGAGCTTGCCAATGAAATATTAGATTTAAGAGGCGTTAATCAGTTACTATTAGGAATAGGTATTGAGACAGACTTTGAATATGATGCTGATAGATTCAGAAAAAAATATAAGATCAATTCTCCATATATTATTTATGCAGGCAGAAAAGATGAAGCGAAAAATATTAATACTCTTATCAGATATTTCGGGGAATATAAAAAAAGAAATTCGGACAAGATTCCTGATATTAAGTTGGTTCTTATAGGTGGCGGTGAAGTGAATATTCCAGACACTATTAAGAATGATGTGATTGATCTGGGGTTTGTTGATATACAGGACAAATATGATGCATGTGCTGGTGCGATATGTTTATGCCAGCCATCTAAGAATGAAAGCTTTTCTATAGTTATTATGGAGAGCTGGCTGACAGAAAGACCAGTACTTGTGCATAGTCAGTGCAATGTAACAAGTGATTTTGCAAGAGAATCTAATTCTGGCTTGTATTTTGACAATTATTTTGAGTTTGAGGGTTGTCTTAATTACTATATAGATAATCCACAGACGGCATCGCAGATGGGTCATTCTGGAAGACAATTTGTTCTTGATAATTTCAAATGGGATGTAGTACTTAAGAAATTTATGGATTTCTTAGAATTATAATTAAGATTATTGTGACATATATGTGTGCAAATTGTGTCGCAGGCTTTGCGCCAAAAGCATACGCAGAAATGAGGATTATTATGAAAAAGATAGCGATTATTAACCAGAGATATGGACTTGAAGTTAATGGTGGTTCAGAGTTATATTCAAGAGAGATAGCTGAAAGACTTAAGGCTAAGTATGAGGTTGAAGTTCTTACTTCATGTGCAGTAGAGTATGTTAAGTGGTCTAATTATTATAAAGAAGGCGTTGAAGACATTAATGGTGTGACTGTAAGAAGGTTTAAGACAGAACACGAAAGAATTCCTAAGATATTCTCAGCACTTGATTCTGAGATGCTTTCTAATCCGGATGCACCTGTAGAACTTTCTGACAGATGGATAGAACATATGGGACCTTATTGTCCTCAGCTTGTTGAATATGTAGATGAACATCAGGATGAATATGAAGCTATCATTGTAGTAACTTATCTTTATTATACAGCAGTTAAGAGTATAGTAAGAATTAAGGATAAAGCAATCTTTATTCCAACAGCACATCAGGAACCATTTATACATTTTGATATGTATAAGAAGGTGTTTGGTGCGGCTGATGCTTTTGTTTTCCTTACAGATGAGGAGAAAGATCTTGTTCATTCTATATTCCACAATGAAGATGTACCATATGAAGTATGTGGAGTTGGGGTTGATGTACCATCTGAGGTGAGCGCTGACAGATTCAGAAAGAAATATAGCCAGTATAATCTTGATAATTATATCATCTATGTCGGTAGAATAGATGAAGGTAAAGACTGTCCTAGATTATTCAGATATTTTATGGAATATAAAAAGAGAAATAAAAACAGTGACCTTAAACTTGTACTTATGGGAAAAGCAGTATGTGATATTCCTAAGCATCCAGATATTATTAATCTGGGATTTGTAACAGATGAGGATAAGTTTGATGGTATAAGTGGTGCAAAAGCACTTATGTTACCATCTAAGTTTGAAAGTCTTTCAATATCTGTTCTTGAAGCTATGACACTTTCCAAGCCGGTTATTGTTAATGGTATATGTGATGTGCTGAAAGGACATTGCATTAAGAGTAATGGAGGCTTATATTATAAGAATTTCTTTGAGTTTGAAGGATGCCTCAATTACTTATATGAACATCCGGATGTATATGAAATAATGTGTAAAAATGCACGAAAGTATGTAGATGATTATTTCCAGTGGGATGATATTATGAAGAAGTTTGATGATATTATAGCAAAGGTGGGGAAAACTACTGCATAAGAAAGGTGAATTATGAAACAGAAGTTGGTTAGCTATTTTAAAGAAAAATGGCAGGATTATGCCAGTTTTATACTAATGATAATTATTATATTTGGCATGATGTATCATCTGATGGAATTAAGTAACTGTGAGCTTAATATACCACTTTTTTATATGGGTGGAGATGATATGGGTGTTATTGTAAATGCTAAACAGTTTACAGAACAATTCTGGAATCTGACATGTGACAGACTTGGCGCTCCTTATACAATCCAATATTATGATTTCACATCTTCCATGATGCATAATTCTGGACTTTTTATTATGAAGATATTTGCTGTAATTACAAAGGATGCTGCAGTAGCAATGAATCTGACATATTTATCTATATTTTTTATAGCAGGAATAATATCTTATTTTGTTATGAGAAATATAAAGATAAACTGTTGGGTAGCATCACTTAGTTCAGCTGTATTTGCGTTATCACCTTATATGCTGTTTAGAAATATAGGACATATAGTTCTTACAGAATGTTATTTTGTTCCTTTGTCAATACTTTTATGTATATGGATATATGAGAGGAATGACGTATTAACATTAGATAAAGATTTCTTTAAAAGAAAGATTAATTATGTAGCATTGTTTTTCACATTTTTAATAGCTAACAATGGTATAGCATATTATCCGTTTTTTACATGTTTTATACTGATGGTTACAGCCGTGTCAAAGCTTGCCAAAACAGGAAAAATCAAGCAGGGTTTACGTGGCGTTGTAGCAGTAATAATGGTATGCTTTTTTGTAGTATTAAGCATACTTCCAGGTAAAATATATAATATAATGAATGGAAGCAATGCGGCTGCTGTAGACAGATCTGGTTTTGAACAGACAGAATTATATGGATTAAAGATTGCACAGCTTTTTATGCCATTAAATGGTCATGGATGGTATGATAAATACATTGATATATATAATGAGAATGCATTTCTTGTAACAGAGAATTCATCAGCTTATCTCGGAATATTAGGCATGATAGGTTTCATAGTTCTAATGTTTTGTCTTTTTACAAAGAGAGATTCACTGCTAAAGAAGAGATTAGCTTGTCTTTCAGAACTTAACATATCTATGGTTCTATTAGGAACGATAGGTGGACTTGGTTCAATGTTTGCATTCTTTGTAAGTCCGATGCTCAGAGCTTATAACAGAATTTCTATATTTATAGAATATGTTAGTATATTAGCTGTTGCCTTACTTGTTAACGAGCTTATACGTGTAATTAAAGATAACAAAAAGGTTGTTTCGGCATGGGCAAAACGTATATCTCTTGTTCTAACCGGCTGTATATTTGGACTTATGTGTTTATTCAGCATATGGGAAGGATATCCTCAGCTTGCAACACCAGCATATGATACTAATAAGATGAACTATATAAGTGATAAAAATTTTGTTGAGAATATAGAAAACAGTGTTGAAGCTGGCTCTATGATATATCAGCTGCCATATCATGAATATCCAGAATATGGACCTGTCAATGATATGTGGGATTATCATTTGTATATAGGTTATCTTCATTCTAAAACACTTAAATGGAGTTATGGTTCTATTAAAGGAAGAGATGAAGATAAATGGAATAAAAATGTTGGTTCGATGCCCATAGATAAGATGGTTTCATATCTTAAAGAACAGGGTTTTGCAGGAATATATATAGATAGAAGAGCATATGAAGAAGAGGAACTTACTACGCTGGAAGGTTCTCTTAAGCAGATACTTAATGAAGAACCTATGATAAGTGATAATGAAAATCTTAGCTTCTTTAAATTTTAATGTTTGTAAAATGATAAATGAAATAGATTAGTTACAAGATATATTTTTTCTATATAACGGAGGTGCGGGATGAAAATAAGATTGGCAGATTATGTTGCAGAATTCCTTGTTAATCATGGAGTAACAGATGTGTTTTCTGTAGTTGGTGGAGGTGCTATGCACCTTAATGATGCGCTGGGACACAATGAAAACCTTAAAGTTACTTATAACCATCATGAGCAGGCATGCGCTATAGCAGCAGAGGCTTATGCAAGAATTGATAACAGAATAGCGGCTGTATGTGTAACTACAGGTCCGGGAGGAACTAATGCACTTACTGGAGTTGTTGGTGGCTGGCTTGATTCCATACCTATGTTTATAATAAGTGGTCAGGTCCGTTATGACACAACTGCAAGATATGCGCTTCAGTATACAGAAACCCCCTTAAGAGCTATGGGAGATCAGGAGTATGACATAGTTAAATCTGTATCCAATATGACAAAGTATGCAACTATGATAGAGGATCCTAATGATATAAGATATGCTCTTGAAAAGGCATGGCATCTGGCAACAACTGGAAGACCAGGTCCGGTTTGGATAGATATTCCAGTGAATTTCCAGGGTGGTTTTATAGAAACAGATGAATTAAGGGGATATGATCCTGCAGAAGATGATAAGCTTCTACCACCAGAAGTTGGAATGGATATAATAGATGCTGTACTTGAAAAGATTAAGAATGCTAAAAGACCGGTTTTTCATGCTGGTTATGGTATAAGACTTTCAGGTGCTTATGATGTATTCAGAAAAGTTGCTGATGAACTTAACATTCCGATAGTAACATATTGGAATGCAGTAGATTTGATAGAAGATGAAAGTCATCTTTACTGTGGAAGAGCTGGTAATATGGGAGACAGACCGGGAAACTGGGCAATACAGAATGCGGATCTTATCCTGGCTGTAGGTACAAGAATATCTATAAGACAGACAGGATATAATTGGAAGACATGGGCAAGAGCCGCTGAAGTTATAATGGTTGATATAGATAAAGCTGAGTTAAAGAAGCCTACTATTCATGTAGAAATGCCTGTGTGGGCGGACGCTAAGGATTTTCTTACAAAGCTTGAGAGTAAGGCAAAGGATATGGCACCTGTATCACATAGTGATGAATGGCTTGCTACTACACAGAAATGGAAGAAGAATTATCCGGTAGTACAGCCAAGACAGTGGGAAGAGAATGGATGTACTGCTAATGTATATGCATTTGTAAGATATATGAGCAGTAAGCTGCCAGAAAACAGCCTTACTGCAGTATCTAACGGAGCATGTTGTGTTGTTGGAAATCAGGCGTATGTTATCCAGAAGGGAAGCAGAATGGCAAATAATAGTGCCATTGCAAGTATGGGTTATGGACTTCCAGCTGCAATAGGAACATGCATAGGCGGTAAGAGAAGACCAACTATATGTCTTGAAGGTGATGGAAGTATTATGATGAATCTTCAGGAACTCCAGACAATCATAACTAACAAGCTTCCAATCAAGATATTCCTTATAAATAATAATGGATATCATTCAATAAGACTTACACAGAATAATCTTTTTAAAGAACATTGTAAGATAGGAATAGGTCCAGAATCGCATGACCTTTCATTCCCTGAATTTAAAAAGATTGCAGAAGCTTTCGGTTATAAATATTATAGTGCTTCATCTAATGAAGAGATGAAGAATGTAGTTGATGAAGTTCTTAAGGAAGATGGATCTTTATTCTGCGAAATATTTACAGATACCAAGCAGGTATGGGAGCCAAAGAGCAGTACAAAGAGATTAGAAGATGGAACACTTGTAAGCCCTCCACTTGAGGATTTAGCACCATTCCTTCCTAGAGAAGAACTTAAGAAAATAATGTTTATTCCATTAATGGATGAGGAATAATAGTGTAAAATACCTGTGTAATGAGGATTAGTATAAAAAGCATATGCAGAATTAAAGGTTGGTAAAAAACATACGCAGAAATGAGGAATATTATGAGAAAGATAAGTATAATGGTACCTTGCTATAATGAGGAAGAAAATGTTGTGCCATTAAGTGAAGCGTTGATTGATATGTTTGCTAAAGATCTTCCAATGTATGATTATGAGATATTATTTATTGATAATGATTCAAAAGATACTACGAGGGTTAAGTTAAGACAGTTATGTGAGAATAATACAAAGATAAAGGCTATATTTAACGCAAAGAATTTTGGACAGTTTAATTCACCTTACTATGGAATATTGCAGACAACAGGCGATTGTACAATTCCAGTATGTGCTGATTTTCAGGATCCTATAGATGTTATTCCACGACTTGTTAAGAAGTGGGAAGAAGGTTACAAGATAGTATGTGCTGTTAAGTCATCAAGTAAGGAAAATCCAGTTATGTATTTCCTTCGTTCATGCTATTACAAGCTTATAAAGAAAATGTCATCTGTTGAGCAGATAGAACATTTTACAGGATTTGGTCTGTATGATAAGTCTTTTGTAAAGGTATTAAGAGACCTTAAGGATCCTATTCCTTTTATTCGTGGAATAGTTGGTGAATTAGGGTTTAAAAAGACAGAGATTGAGTATACACAGGCACAGAGAAGAACTGGTAAGACACATAATAATTTCTTTACTTTATATGATGCTGCTATGCTTAGCTTTACTTCTTACACTAAGATTGGTTTAAGACTGGCAACATTTGTTGGTGCTTTTATTGGTTTTATAAGCCTTATAGTTGCTATTGTGTATCTTGTTCTTAAACTTGTGTATTGGAACAGATTTGCAGCAGGTATGGCACCTCTTATAATACTTGTCTGCTTCCTGGGAGCTATGCAGCTCATATTCATAGGTCTTATGGGTGAGTATATACTTAGCATGAATAAAAGACTTATGAACAGACCGCTGGTTGTTGAGGAAGAGAGACTTAATTTTGATGAAGATAATACTAAATAATAAATAGGTTTTAAATTTGATATGCATAAAAGATGAGCGCAGAAATGGGGATTACTATGACTAACTTAGAAAAGGCACATAAGATAAACAGAATACTTATGAGAAAATTGCATTCAGTATGTGAAGAATATGGAGTTACATATTTTTATGATTCAGGTGCTCTTATAGGAGCGGTAAGACATCATGATTTTATACCATGGGATGATGATATTGATGTAGCTTTTACCAGAGAAGAATATAATAAACTTAAATCCATACCTAAAGAAGCATGGGGAGAGGATTTTGAACTTGTTGAAGTTAAAGATATTGTAAAGGACAGCTTCTTTGATTTTCCTACAAGACTTGTTTATCTTGGTGACTCAATACCTCTTCAAAGCTATGATAAAGTAAAAGGACATGTTCAAAAAAAGTATGAAGATAAGATGGTACTTGATTGTTTTGTACTTGATAATGCCTATGATTCAAAGTTAAAACAGTTAATATTAAGAATGCGACTTACTTTTATATATGGTCAGTGTATGGGTCACAGGGATTCTATTGATTATTCTGAGTTTGGAACAATTACTGGACTTGGTGTCAGTTTTTTTGCGGCTATAGGAAGACACAGGTCGCTTGATAAGCTTAGGGAAAAGTATTCTAGAATCAGTCAGTCTGTTAAAGGAAATACTAAGCATTATTTTTACAGTAACTATCCTATGCCAGAACTTAAGAAGTGGGTGGAAAAAGACTGGTACAGAGAAACGGTACCACTTAAAGTAGGTGATGATTACTTTAACTGTCCAGTAGAATATGATAAAGTACTCAAGGAATGTTATGGTGATTATATGCAGTTTCCACCTGAAGAAACAAGAGTACCTATGCATGTAAAGCCAGATGAACAATATAATTATTAAATAATATTATCAAATATTGATATTGAGGGGATTATGGTTAGTGTAATTAATACATTAACATTATATAATGACAGACAGGAATATTTTACTAAAATTTCTGCGGAATGGAGAGTATATGAAAATACCAGAAAAGCTAAAAGGTATTACAGGCGATTTTATGTACAGCATGATGGGACTCATTGTTATGAATGGAGTAATACAGCTTGCATTATATCCATTTTTAAGTAAGCAGTTAGGAACAGATGAGTTTGGAATTGTTCTTACTCTTATATCTTTCATATCAATAATGGGTTCAACTTTTGGTACGGCAGCTAATTATTCACGAATGGTAACAAGGATGAAAGGGCAGGATAGTAATGGAGACTATAATATTTTTCTGCTTCTTATAGCTGTTTTATCAGTTTTCGTTTCTATTGGTGGTCTTGTATGGCTTCATAAGTTTAGCATAATAGCAGAAATTGGTTATTTTATACTTATGATGGTGACAGTATTAAGGTATTATTCTGATGTTGAGTTCAGACTTAATCTTAATTATAAAAGATTCTTTTTATTTTATCTGTTCATATCAGTAGGATATCTTATAGGTATAGGATTATTCTTTGTTACTCATTCATGGATTATTGCTATGCTTTGTGGTGAATGTCTTGCAGTTGGATTTGTTATAATCACTGGAAGTATATACAAAGGGGATCTTTTCCATAAGAGTGAGTATTTTAAGGATAATATGAGATCTCTTTTAATACTATCTGGAACAGAACTTATAGCAGCTGTTATTCTTAATGCTGACAGATTAATACTTCAGGCTATTGATGGAGGAACATCAGTAACAATATTTTATGCTGCAACACTTATAGGAAAGATGGTTTCACTTATATCAACACCACTTAATGGTGTTATAATAGGACATCTCACGAAGTATGAAGGTGGAATAAAGAAAAGCACATTTGTAAAGCTATGTCTTGGAAGTGTGGTTGGAAGCCTGATTCTTAATGTATTCTGTTTTGGCGTTTCATTTGTGTTTGTAAGAATAATGTATGCAGATATATTTGAACTTGTTAAACCATATTTGTGGTGTGCTAATCTTGGACAGGTATTTTATTTCATCGCCAATACATTAACAGTCATATTGTTAAGATTTACTGAAGAAAAGTATCAGCTTGTTATTAATATATTATTCCTTATAGTGTTTGTTGTGATAGCTATACCTATGACAATTGCATTAGGGTTATGGGGAATGGCAATAGCTCTGGTTGTGGTTAATCTTATTAAAATATTAATAATTATGGCTGTTGGATGTGCAAAGATATAATTTAAAGAAGAAAATTAATAAAGTTAAATGGAAAAACTTTTAAAAAGTAAAAATGTAAATTAAATTGGAGATTTATGAAAAAAATTATTGGATGTAAAAAAGAAATTATAATATATTTCTTTGCTTTATTAATTACAGGATTATTTTTTGGAAATAATATAATTCAGTATCAGGGAAAAAAAGCAGCATTAATTATATTATTATCAATAACAGCAGCTGTTATTGTGCTTACCATATTATCTAAAATATTTGTTAATATGATAGGACAGCTTGCGATGGGATTGATACCATTTTATCTTTTTATCGCAGTTTCGGTTTTATTTAATAATGATAAATGGAATTATGAGTCAAATTTCTCAAAAAAGTTAATTATTTGTTTTGGTATTTACACATTTGTATTAGTTATATCTTTGATAGATATGTGTTCACACTACAATAATAACAAGGTGTATGAGTGGATAAAAAGAAACAGAGTAATGCTTATTGTTATGGTTATAATATGTGTATCCAGAATTCCATTTATGAATCTTTTACAAAGATGGGATGCTGGAGAGTATTATTACAGAATGGGACTGGCACTTGAGAATTTTGATTATTCAGGGATAGATGTCTTTTTTGATAATTATGGTTTATGTGGACATTCAGCGTCATTGTTCTGTATGATTTATATGATAGGAGAAATGATATATCCTGGACATATTATAGGTGTTTCTATTATTAATCTTATATTAACAGCTATAACTATGTGGTGTGTATATAAGATTATTATTAAGTTGACTAGTAGTGTTTCAAGAACTTTATGTGCTATATATACGCTTATAATTTCTTTTGCACCTATTGTATACACATTTACTATGCATCTTAATCTTGATTATACGATGGCTATGTTCGTGATAATGGTTATATGCTCTTATATGTATGAAAAACCATTATTAACAGGTATACTATCAATTATATGTTTCCAGACAAAGGAGAATGCACTTGTTGTAGTTGCTGGTATAGCACTTGGTGAAATAATAAGACATATACTCAAATATAGAAAACAAAGTCTGAAAGTAATATTTACAGATCTTAGATTGTATGCCACACTTGCTGCAGCCTTAGTCCAGTGGATGTATTTCAGATTATTTGGTAATAACTGGGTTGCTACAGGTGAACAGGAAGCAGGTGGATTATTCAAATGGAATAATAATGGTTCGGAATGTTTAGGTTTTAATCCATCGTTCATTATTATGAAATTTAAACAACAGTGTATATTAAATTTTAACTGGATTCCTGTTTTGATTATAATAACTGGTACTATATATATAGTTTTTAACCATAAAAAACTAAAGAAAAATGGTACTTATATGATATGTCCAGTTATTGGTGCACTTGTAACACATTCTCTGTTTTCATATCTGTATATAACTGGTACATGCACAAGATATAATATAATAAGTGATATACTTATATATATTATCGCCATATATGTAATTAATAAGGTTAAGGAAATATATGACTGTAAACATGACGTATCAGATAATAAGGTTTACAATAAAGCCAGGAAGATATTAGATAGTGTTTTATTATGTTTATGGTGTATGATTCTTGTTATGGAATGCTTTATTACGATAGATCCGTTATCAAATCTGGTGTTTTTAAATGCTGATTCAGTGACACGTGATACTCTTATTATGACAATGGTCAATGATGAGATGACATATGGAGAATCTCTTATTCATAATACACAATATCATAGTTATGACAAGTCAATGGATGTTATGTTAAAGAATACAGATTATGACCCGGACACAACAGATATTTATCTGTACGATGATGGTGGTGTGTTCATATGCGGTAATGTTCCATTGTACTATCTTAACTGGGATATAGTTAAGAAAAAACGAGTATTTTACAGTAATAACAATACCAAAAAGATGAATGATTATCATCTTATATCTACTCTTGCTAAAAAGGGTGAGAAGATGCTTAAAGATAATAAACTAAAAGAAAAAGCGTTATTTGTTGTAACGACATATTATGTAGACAGAAGCATTGATATTAATTATTCCTTGGATGTATTAAACAGGTATTATGATATATCAGAAAGAAAAACGGCTTCAACATATCAGGGTGGAATATATTATTATGAATTGACATTAAAGTAGAATGGATGTGTGAATAATATAATTAATAGCTAATAATAAATATCAGCTGATAAATATGACCTGATTAATTTTAAATTTATAGGGAGTTGATTATGATATCAAAGAGTAGTCTTATTAAATCAAAGAAATTTTATGAGATTGTTTTCTTATGTTGTGCATTGGCAGGTATAATAGCCTGGGCAGCAGGTATAGTGCTTTTTGGAAGTGATGGAAGACAATTTGATATATTTTTCCGTAATACAGAAGATTTTTTTGCAGATATAACTAATGTAATAGGTTATTCGGCAAACAGGAATACGTATGTAGAAACTTATTATCTTGGCGCATGTGAGAGGGCTTATCCGGCTATTGTATATCTTATGGCTTATATGTTATCAAGAATAATAGATATGCAGCCTTATTTTGATAATGATTACTTTCTGGATATGTATCAGGATACGCGCATATTAATAATTATCATACTTATACTTATAGTTAATATGATTGCATTATATGAACTTATAAGAAGTTGCAAGAATGGCAATAAAGCGGTAAAGATAATGACATCTATAGCATTCTGTCTGTCTATGCCAGTTATATTTACAATAGAAAGAGCTAACTTTTTATTGATGACATTATTCTTTATTCTCTTTTATATATTTAATTATGATAGTGAGAATAAAACTAGAAGAGAATTAGCACTTATATCGCTTGCTATGGCATCAGCACTAAAGCTTACACCAGCTGTGCTTGGAATATTACTTTTATATAACAAACAATGGAAGGAAGCTATAAGAACAGTAATATATGGTTTGATATTAGGAATGGTACCATTCCTGTTTTTCCATGGTGGACTTGTTAATATAGGAAGAATGTTCCATAATGCAGCATTAAATGTCCAGGCATATTCAAGTACTGAAGGAACTACAATAGTAGCTGCGTTAGTCGCTTTTGGGGTTAATGCAACCGATGGGATGATAAAGATTGTAAAATGTATAACATATGTTATAGTTTTATTGCTATTTATACAGTGTCTTTTTTATAAGGAAAAATGGGAAGTTATTATGGCAGTTTCAATGGTTCTTATAATAGCGCCTTCTCATTCAGGATACTATTGCATAATGTATCTTATACCAGCCGCGATTGCGTTTCTTAATGCGAAAGAACATTCATATTCGGATTTACTGATACTATTTTCGATTATTCTTATTGTTATGGATTTTCAATGTGATTTATTTGAATATGTATTGAATTATCATCTTGCCATAATGCTTATACTTGCAGTTTTGCTTATAAGAGGATTCGTGCGGATGTATGATGTTATAAAACATAAGTCAGATAACAGCATGGCTAAGTAACATATAAAGGTTAAGGTAAAACACCAGAGGGTAAATATCCTCTGGTGTTTTTATATTGTGTAAAATAAGTAAGAATAATTACAAGCTTAATATAATTTATTCAATGCTCGCAATAAAATCTTAAAAAGTCTTAATATTATATTAATTATTTACACATAATTATACTTGTTTTCTTTAAAATACTTTACTAATTATATAATTTATGTTAGTATTATCAATTGTGAATGTGAAAAAAATGTGAAATATATAAAAAAGGAGTTAAATATGAATGTGTTATCAAGTGCATTAGGATATGTAATGGCCTTTTGCTATAAGATTATAAGTAATTATGGAATTGCAATTATTCTTTTTACACTTATAAGTAAATTCGTGCTTTTGCCAGTATCTATATGGGTTCAGAAAAATTCCATTAAGATGGTTAAGATGCAGCCTGATATTAACAGGATAAAAGCAAAACATTTTGGGGATAAAGATTCAATAGCTGATGAACAGTCAAAGCTTTTTAAGAAAGAAAAATATAATCCATTGGCATCACTTATTCCATTGGCTGTACAGATAATTCTATTACTTGGCTTAGTGGCAGTTATATATCATCCGTTGGATTATCTTCTTCATTTGCCATCAGATGTTATAGATGCATTTAATTCATTAATAGTTTCACTTACAGGGGTAGATCCTGAATCATCGTCTATTCAGCTTGCTGTAGTTGAAAGTATTAAGAATGGAACATATGAAAGCCAGTTTCTTGCACTCCAGTCACAGTTTAATGGTGTTGATATAGCTGGGATTCTTGCAGAGGTTAAGACTCTTAATATGAATTTCTTAGGAATTAATCTTAGCTGGGTTCCATCAGAAGTAGGTGGGATAGATATTATTGTACCTGTAATAGCTGGATTTTCTGCATGGCTTTTATGTGTTGCACAGAATGCCAGTAATGTATTACAGGCAGAGCAGTCTAAACTTAACAAATATGGCATGATGATTTTATCAGTTGGTCTTTCATTATATCTTGGCTGGTTTGTGCCAGCAGGTGTAGCCTTATATTGGATTGCAAGTAATATATTTGCTATTGTACAGTTATATCTTCTTAACTGGGCAATTAATCCTAAGAAATACGTTGATTATGAAGACCTTGAGGAGAGTAAGAAAGAGCTTGCAGCACTTGAAGGCATAGGTGTAAATTCTGGCAAGAAGAAGCTCTTTGAAAAAAATCCATATGCAAAGAGGGAAAAAGCTGATTATAAGAGATTTTTCTCAGTTGTTAATAAGCATCTTGTATTCTATTCTGAAAATAATGGATTTTACAAATACTATGCCGGAATGATTGAATATATTCTTAAGAATACCAACATAGTAATACATTACATAACAAGTGATCCTGATGATTCTATCTTTAAGAAGGCAGAAGAAAATAGCCGTATTAAAGCATATTATATAGGTGAAAAGAAACTTATAACACTGATGATGAAGCTTGATGCAGATGTTGTTGTAATGACTATGCCTGATCTTGAGAATTATCATATAAAAAGAAGCTATATAAGAAAAGATATTGAATATATATACATACCACATGGAATGGATAGTCTGAATATGACAATGAGAACAGGTTCTATGGATCATTTTGATACTGTATTCTGTACGGGTAAGCATCAAAAGGAAGAAATTGAAAAAACAGAACAGGTATATGAACTTCCAAAAAAAAATCTTGTTGAATGGGGATATTGCCTGCTTGATTCAATGAGAGATGATTACAATAAAATGGAGAAGAAGGTTTCTGATGTTAAATCTATCCTTATTGCTCCATCATGGCAGAAAGATAATATAGTTGATAGTTGTCTGGATGAATTGTTAGATAATCTTAAAGGACATGGTTATAAGATAACAGTAAGACCTCATCCACAGCATGTAAGACATATGCCAGAACGTATGCAACAGCTTAAAGACCGCTTTGCTAATGATGATGATATAGAAATTCAGACAGATTTTTCATCTAATAGTACAGTTTTTGAAGCAGATATGATGATAACTGACTGGTCTGGAATATGTTACGAATATGCATATACAACTTGTAAGCCTGTATTGTTTATAGATACACCAATGAAGGTAATGAATCCTGAATATGAAAAGATAGGTGTAGAGCCTATTAATATATGGATGAGAGACAGCATAGGTGCTTCATTGAAACCTGATGAGATGGATAGAATTCCAGAAGTGGTAGATCAGATATTAAAACATACAGAAGATTATAAGCAAAAAATTGATGAGTTTGTTCATGAATATGTATATAATCTTGGAAACAGTGCACAGGTAGGTGCAGATTATATTATTAACGCTGTTGTAAGAAAAATTAACGATAAAAAGAATAAAGAATCCAAATAATTAATGAGGAGGAGTTTATGAGAGATGATAACAATTCGGCTGAAAAGTCAAAAAAGAAATATGGTTTTGTAGAAAGAATACTTTTGCTTTTACCTCCAACAATATTTCTTATATTTACATTTGCTATATATATGCCAAGTTCCTTATTCATAAGTAATATTGATGACTTTGCACTTGATTACATAAAGATTGTTCCATTGATTGCGCTTGTTTCAGTTGCTGTATTGGTAATTGTATATATAATTGGATTAATTATACCAATCAAAAGATTATTTTATTCATATGTATTAATTGTATTTAGCCTGGCATTAGGATTTTATATTCAGGGGAATTTCCTTAATCCGGCCTTTAATTCACTCAATGGTAAGGAAATTGCCTGGTCACAGTATAAGATAAATGGCATTATAAGCATAATTGCCTGGATATTGGTTTTTGTAGTGCCTCAGGTTGTTTATGCTATAAAAGAAAATATTATGTCACTTATTGTAAAATGGGGAAGTCTGTTTGTAACAGCAATGCAGCTTGTTTCACTTGTTGTATTATTATTAACTACACATAAGGTAGTATCTAACGATTTTGCTGTTACTAAAAATGGTGAATTTGAATTGTCTTCAAAAAATAATACAATTATGTTTGTTGTGGATACACTTGATGCAAGCTGGTTTGAAGACATGCTTCTTCCAAATGAAGAATATAAGGAATCATTAAAAGATTTTACATATTTTGATGACGCAGTTGCGGGTGGTGCTCCTACAGTACTTGGTATTCCAACATTACTTACAGGAAAAATAGATATGGATGCCTCACGTGATACAAGTGAGTATTATAAAGATGCATATGAAAGTTCTTCTTTGTTTGCGGATATGCAGAAGAGTAATTGTAATGTTAAACTTTTTACTGAATTTTATTACCTTGACTATTGCGATAAAAATAGTGTTGATAATCTTAAAATGGAACAGAAATATGTCATTTCTTCAAGAAGAGGTTTTATGGAATGTCTTTATAAGTTTGTTTCATTTTATGCTATGCCACAGTTTTTGAAACAGAATTTCTGGTTATATTCTGGTGAATTTAATCAGTATATTACGTTGGAAGATAATACTTCTAATCTTTATAAGCTTGATGATGCACAATTCTATCAAGATTTTAAGGAAAAAGGCATAACAACCCAAAACGATAAGGATACTTTTGTAATGTATCATCTTAATGGAGCTCATAGTCCATATGTCATGGACGAAAATGCACAGGCTGTTCCTTCAGATTCGATAGGTGTAGATAGCCAGATAAGAGGTATCTTCAAAATTATAAAGGAATATATGGATGAGCTTAAAGCAAAGGGAATATATGACAGCAGTACTATTATAATAACGGCAGATCATGGAGGAATTGACCTTTATTCTAATCCTGCAATTCTTGTTAAAGAAAGAAATGCTAATCATGATGAGATGGTTGTAAGTGATTCAAAGATTACATTTACAAATGTAAACAATACTATCGCTTCCTCAACTTTAAAAGATTCATCAGCTTATGGTGAAAATGTGTTTGAAGTTGGAGATAAGCAGATGGTCAGATTCCATGTAGCACCTAATGACCTCACAGAGAATGTATTTAAGGATAATGCATATGCGAAGGAACAATTATGGTCATTACTTATTATACCGGCAGATAAGCGTGCCGATGAAATAGGCTCTTTTATTCTTGTGCCATACGATCAGTATGATGAAATGATAAAAAAATATAATGTACAAAATAATTAGTAATAATAAATCTAATATAGGAGGAAAATCAAAATGATAATGTTTACAAATATGGTAAGTGGGTATCTCGATCCATCAGTTATGACATACGCCATTCAGGCGATTGCAGGTGTTGTAATTGCAATAGGTGCTGTTGCAGGTATTTATTGGAGAAAGGCAAAGAAAAAGGTTAGTGATAAGCTTGGTATAGATGAAAACAAAAACAAAGAAGTTGAAGGCGATGATATTATAATTAATACAAAGTCTGAAGATAAGTAATTGTATGTTCTATAATTTGGAATCAAAAAGTCCAGAGTGTAATACTTTGGACTTTTTGATTAATTATTATTGTATTTTGTAAAATAACAAATATAGATATTCATGTTATCAAATCATAAAAATGTGTTACGAATGTTAAGAAATACTTAAAATTATATGAAGAAATATTTACTTTTTATATAGGATGATGTATACTTTAACAGTTCACTTTACTAATACTATACATATAATAATAATGTTAAAATGTTATGTGAACAATACAATATTTGAACAATTTTTTAATAAGGATATTGTATATATTAATGAGCAAAAGGAGAAGACAATGGGAGATAACAAATTGGTCAGGGCTCTTGGGTTAAAAGAAGCAATTAGTATGACTATAGGAACGGTAGTTGGAGTTGGATTATTTACGTGTGGTTCAGCACAGATAGGAAGTGTAGGCTCATGGATTATAGCATTTACATTTATAGCACTATTAATATCAATATGGCCATGTCTTATCTATGGTGAAATGTCAGCAGCGCTTCCATGTGCGGGAGGAACTTATAATTATGCTAAAAGAGGATTAAACAGAATATGGGCTAATCTTGCTGGATGGCATTATATAGTATCGGTAGTTGCTATAGGAGCTGGTGAAACCTTAGCATTTGCTAATTATTTTAAAATATTACTTGATCAGCTTGGAGTTGATATAGTATGGTTGGATTCAAGAATTATTGCCATTATTCTTGTTGCAGTATTTCTTGTATTGAATTTCAGGGGGATTGAGCAGTCTGGAAAAGCACAGACAGCATTTATGTTTTTCTTCTGGGGATGTTCAGTGTGTTGGTTTTTATATATGATTCCTAAGGTACATCTCGAATATTTTGGTGGAATTGCTATGAATTCATTACCACCTTTTAATGAAATGATGTATATATTTGGTCTTGTATGGTGGTGTTATACTGGTTTTGAAACATGTGTTTCAATGGGTGCAGAGACTAAATATCCACAGTATACATTACCAAGAGCATTGAAAATTTCTGTATTTATGGTATTTGCACTTAATGCATTATTCCAGTGGTTTTTAGTTGGTCTTGTACCAAAAGAGTTTTACGGTGTGCTTGCAGTGGCTAATGCACCATATGCGGAAGGGTTAAAGGCAGTAGGATTAATAGGTTTCCCTATAATTTTGCTTTGTATAGGAATAGCATTCGGTGGTGATTTATCTACAATTAATCCAGGAATTGCTGCACCAGCGAGATATATATATACTATGGCCGAGGATGGAGCATTGCCTAAATTCCTTGGTAAGATTCATCCAAAGTATAAGACACCTTATATAGCAGTAATTGCAGTTGGAGTAATTAATTTCATATTAATTGCTACAGGATCTATTGACTATATAGCCTCTGTTTCGCTTATTTCACTGGCTATATGTTATATGATTGGATGCTTATCATATATAGGTCTTAAGAAAAAATATCCTGATATGAAAAGACCATATAAGGCACCACTTGGGGTTGTTGGATGTGTCGTTACTATAGTTTTATATGTTTTTATGCTTATATTCGCAGACAAAATGGCACTTCTTACATCTGGAATAATAACGGTTGCATGTATAATATTCTATTATTTATATTCACATAAAAAAGAATTTAAGATGCCATCTATTGAAGAAGAAATCGGTATTATTGAAGAACCAGATGAAGAAACAAAAAAGAAGATGGATAAACAATACAATATTTGGAAAGTATGTACAATTATAGTTACATGTATAGCATTGGGCATATATATCATACCTATGATAGTTAAATAAGTTATATGTAAAATAGTGTGTACAGAAATGAGGATTATTATGAATCGTTATCAGTTTGAAGTTCTTGCATTTCTTGAAAAAAATGGAAAGAATGTTTATGCAATCAGAACACTTTCAGATAAATTAAAAATATCAGGTACTGAGGTTAGTAAGGCACTTGATGAGTTGACCAATATAGGTGCAATATTAAGAGATGAAAACCTGTTAGAAATTACAGCTAAAGGTCTTGATATGCTTGAGCCATATAGAGTAAAAAGGGCGGTTATAATGGCTGCTGGTTTTGGTTCAAGAATGGTTCCGGTAACACTGGACAGGCCAAAACCAATGGTTAAAGTCAATGGCGTGAGAATAATAGATACACTTTTAGATGCATTAGTATCAGTCGGAATAAAAGATATAACTCTGGTAAGAGGATACAAGAAAGAAAAATTTGATGAAATTACTGATAAATATCCTTTTATTAAGTTTGTTGATAATGATGTGTATGATAAAACAAACAATATATCATCAGCTATGGCTGCTCTTGAGAATGTTGATGAATGTTATTTATGTGAGGCAGACTTATATATATCTAATCCGGATATAATTAGTAAGTATCAGTATAGCAGTAACATTCTTGGATCATTCTCAATAGAAACAGATGATTGGAGTTATAAACTTGATAACGGTTATATAACTGATTATAAAAAAGGTAATACGTTTTGTTTTAATTATTATGGTATATCATATTGGAATAAAGATGATAGTAAAAAATTACGAAATGATTTTAAACAGGTGTATGAAGAGGAACAAGATGGTAAGGATTATTTCTGGGAATTTATACCATTGGTATTACGCAAAGAAAGATATAATGTTGAAGTAAGACCATGTGAGAAGTCAGATATAATGGAAATAGATAATTTCTATGAACTTGTGCAGCTGGATCCTTCATATAAAGATTATCCGGGACAGGAATAAAAGTTGAATTACATTGGAGGTATTCACTGTGAAAAAGAATGAATTTTATATATTGAACAGTTTATATAACGGAAGTATAGGCCGTGCGGATTGTTCGTATGCATTAGATTGTGTCAGAGCCTTATCTGATACCAGAGCATATAACAGATTAGTTCATGCAGGATATATTGATAAAGAGAGTGGATGTCTTACTGAATTAGGTATTAAAGCTTTAGAGCCATATAAGGTTAATAATGCAGTTATTCTTGCAGCTGGTTCATCAACAAGATTTATTCCTTTATCACTGGAACAGCCGAAAGGTTTGTTTGAAGTAAGGGGAGAAAAGCTGATTGAAAGACAGATAGAACAACTTCAAAATGCAGGAATTAAGAATATTACGATAGTTCTTGGATATAAGAAGGAAATGTTTTTTTATCTCGAGGATAAGTATGGCGTTAAACTTATTATTAATGATTCATTTAATATTAAGAATAATATAGAAAGCCTGTATCTTGCAAAAGAAGAATTAAAGAATACATACATATGTGTAAGTGACAGTTACTATATAGAGAATCCATTTAATCAATATGAGTATATTACATATTACTCAGGTTATCGTGGAAATCTTATTACTGAAGAGATATATGCTGATGTCGACTCAGATGGTAAAATAGTCTGCATGGATAATAAACCAATAGATAATGGTTATATTCTTATGGGACATTCATTTTGGAAAAAAGAGTTTTCTGATTCATTTATTAATGTAATGGAAGATATCAGAGATGATGGAAAATATAATAATTCTTATTGGGAAATCCTTTTAAAAGATAAGCTTTCTGATTTACCATCAATGTATGTGAGAGAGTATAAAAAAGGAAATATATTTGAATTTGATTATTTTGAAGAGTTAAGAAAGTTTGATTCGCAATATTTAGGTTATACACATAGTGAAATAATAAGAAATATTAAGCTTGTATTCAGATGCGATGAAGAAGATATAGTTGACTTTAGAAATGTAAGTGAAGGTATGACTAATATATCTTTCATATTCAAGATTGATGGAGTGGATTATATATACAGGCATCCAGGTGATGGAACAGAAAGTATAATTAATAGAAAAAATGAAAAAAAATCACTTATTCTAGCTAAAAAAATAGGAATTGATCCAACATATATATATGCAGATGTGAATGAAGGATGGAAAATTTCTGTATTTATACCAGAATTCCGTGAACCAGACTATAATTCTTTTGAAGATTCTAAAAAGATACTTTCAGTGTTAAGAAAATTGCATAAGGCAGATATTAAAGTTGATTATGGTATGAAACCATGGGAAGATGCTCTTGAGATGGAAGCTTTGATTAAGAAAAAAGATTCCGATTGCTTTAAAGAATATGAACAGTTAAAATTAAAGATAGAAAAGCTTTATAATATGACACTTGGCGATGGAGTAGATAAATGCTTTTGTCATGGTGATACATATAAACCTAATTGGATGATAAAACCAGATGGAAGTGTTATACTTATTGACTGGGAGTATGGTGGATATTCAGATCCTGGAATTGATGTAGGTTATTATATTGTAGATGCAATGTATGATTTTGATAAGGCAGAAGAATTTATAAAAGAGTATCTTCAGGAAGAATATAGTGAGAAAACAAGATTTCATTACATGGCCTATGTTGCAATAATAGCATATTATTGGTTTGTATGGGCAATTTATCGCGAGCTGTGTGGTGCCAATATAGGAGAAGCTTTAATTAATTGGCGCAAAATGGCAGAAATATACTCTGATTATCTTTTGAATAATTAAAAAATATTTGTTAATGATAAAAGCTGTAGTTTATGTGTAAAATGAATTACAGCTTTTATAATTTTGTGTTGTTTATAATACCGTTTGAGCCGGTTTAATTGACAAAATGTGCAGTATGAGATATAATTTTCCAGCGTATATGTGTGAAGTCTACATATATTTGATACAAACTCGATATGCACAAAAGGTGCGCAGAAATGGCAATTAATATATTTATTTATATAAGAAATGAGGTATATCATGAAGAAAACAGCGTTAATAATGGCAGGTGGAAAAGGGGAAAGATTCTGGCCAAGAAGCAGAGTTAACCTTCCTAAGCAGTTTTTATCATTAACAGATGATGGAAAGACAATGATTCAGCTTACGGTTGAGAGAATCAGTCCATTAGTTGATATTAAGGACGTATATATTGCAACGAATGCTAATTATAAGGAACTTGTAAAGCAGCAGCTTCCAGGTCTTCCTGAGGAGAATATTTTATGTGAGCCTATTGGAAGAAATACAGCTCCATGTATAGGACTTGGTGCAGTTCATGTGGCAAGCAAGTATGATGATGCGGTTATGATAGTTCTTCCATCAGACCATCTTATAAAGCACAATGATATATTTAAGGATACATTTGTTAATGCATGTGATATAGCAGAGAAGGGTGAGAACCTTGTAACTGTTGGTATTACACCTAATTACCCAGAAACAGGTTATGGTTATATAAAGTATAACAAGGATAATAAAGAGGGTGAGAGCTTTTCAGTAGAGAAGTTCGTAGAAAAGCCAGATCTTGATACAGCTAAGGCATATCTTGCAGATGGTTCTTATCTTTGGAACTCAGGTATGTTTGTATGGAAGGTATCGACTATACTTTCATGCTTTAAGAAGTATATGACTTCAACATATGAAGGATTATTAAAGATCAAAGCATCAGTTGGTACAGCAGATTATCAGAATACTCTTGAAAAGGAATTCCCTAATCTTGAATCACAGTCAGTTGACTATGGTATCATGGAGAAGGCTTCTGATATATACACGCTTGCTGGTAATTTTGGCTGGGATGATGTTGGCTCATGGCTTGCAGTAGGAAGAATCAAAGAAAATGATTCAGAAGGTAATGTTGTGAATGGCAATGTTGTTACAGTCAATACACAGAACTGTGTTATTGAAGGTGCAGACAAGCTTATCGCAACTGTAGGATTAAGAGACATGATAGTTGTTGATACTAAGGATGCTACACTCATTTCTACTAAGGAGAACGCAGGTGAGATAAAGAAAGTACTTGCTAAGCTTAGAGAAGAGGGAAAGAATCAGTATTTATAATTTGGTAAATATATAATGATTTAAGTGTGGAAACTATAAAAGTTAATTTAGCTTTCGTGAAAATACTTGCAATATGCCAGACACAGGTAATATGATTTTGTGGTAAGGTGTTTTGTGCGAGTTTAAAGCGTATATTTTTATTTATAGAAATGGAGATTAATTATGAAAAACGCATTAATTACAGGTATAACAGGACAGGATGGTTCATATTTAGCAGAGCTTCTTCTTGAAAAGGGCTATAATGTATATGGTCTTATGAGAAGAAAGAGTGTTGTGGATTACGGAAACGTAGATCATATCAAGGATAAGATTCACTTTATCTACGCAGATATGCAGGATATAGTATCACTTATATCAGCAATGAAGATATCACAGGCAGATGAAGTATATAATCTTGCAGCGCAATCATTTGTTGCAACATCATGGGATACACCATGTACAACAGCTGATATTGATGCTATTGGTGTTACTAACATGCTTGAAGCTATAAGAATCGTAAAGCCAGAGTGTAGATTCTACCAGGCTTCAACATCAGAGATGTTCGGTAAGGTTCAGGCTATACCTCAGACAGAGGATACACCTTTCTATCCAAGAAGCCCATACGGAGTTGCTAAGCTTTACGGACATTGGATAACAAAGAACTATAGAGAAAGCTACAATATGTATGCTTGTTCAGGAATCCTTTTCAACCATGAATCAGAAAGAAGAGGAAAAGAGTTCGTTACAAGAAAGATTACTAATGCTGTAGCACGTATTAAGTTAGGACTTCAGGATTGTGTAGAACTTGGTAATCTTGATGCAAAGAGAGACTGGGGTCACTCAAAGGATTATGTTAGGGCTATGTGGTTACTTTTACAGCAGGATGAGCCAGATGATTATGTAATTGCTACTAATGAGACAAGAACAGTAAGAGAATTCGCTAAGACAGCATTTGCAGCAGCAGGAATCGAAGTTGAGTTTGAGGGTGAAGGTGTTAATGAAATAGCAAAGGATAAGGCAACAGGCAAGGTTGTACTTAAGGTTAATCCAGATTTCTTCAGACCAGCAGAAGTTGAACTTCTTATTGGTAATCCAGCTAAGGCAGAGTCAAAGCTTGGATGGAAGAGAGAAATATCATTCCAGGAATTAGTTGAAAGAATGGTTAAGAATGATCTTGAACTTGTTAAGAAAGAAGCTGCTAATAATTAATAAATATAATGATGTTTATAGTCAGGGCAGAGAATGATTAATCTGTCCTGACAATATTTAATGTAGCAGAAGAGAGGTAGTTAATGAAGGCATTAGTAGTTGGCGGGGGTGGATTTGTCGGACCATATCTCGTAAGACACTTAACTAAAGATCTTGGATATGATGTGACAGTTACCAAGACGGAGAAAGAAACTCTTACAATAGATTCAGCAGTTGTAAGGAATCTGGATATTCTGGATAAGGATCAGATATCAGAGCTTCTTAGTGAGGAAAAACCAGATTATTTATTCCATCTTGCAGCCCAGTCTTCGGTTGCTTATTCATGGAAGAATCCTACACTGACAGTAGATGTAAACATAAAGGGTTGTGTGAATTTATTAGAAGCGGTAAAGGATGCAGATAAAAAGCCAAGAGTGCTTCTTATAGGTTCAGGTGAGGAATATGGACATATAAAGAAAGATGAATGTCCTATCATAGAAGATAATGTGTTAAGACCTGGAAATATATATGCAGCAACAAAGTCATGTCAGAATATGTTAGGAAAGATATATTCAGATGCATATGGACTTGATGTTATGATGGTAAGGGCATTTAATCATATTGGACCAAACCAGACACCTATGTTTGTGGTTGCTGATTTCTGTAAGCAGGTTGCAGATATAGAAAAAGGAAAACAGGAACCAGTAATATATGTTGGAAATTTAAGTGCAAAACGTGATTTCACAGATGTAAGGGATGTTGTAAAGGCTTATGCACTTCTTGTTAAAAATGGCAGACGTGGAGAAACATACAATGTTGGAACAGGACATGCCATTGAAATCAGACAGATACTTGACGAGATTATAGCAATGTCAGACAGAGATATTGAAGTTAAAATTGATGAAAAAAAGCTTCGTCCTGTTGATGTTCCGATTATAGAGCCTGATATAGATAAGATTAGGAAAGAAGTTGGTTGGCAGCCGGTCATTTCATTAAAACAGACTCTTAAAGAAACACTTGAATATTGGAGAAGTGTTGATTAATAAAGTGCCAAAGAGATATTAAATATATGAATAGACTGGAGGAGAAGAATGAAAGTAGTACTTTTAGCCGGTGGCTTCGGAACAAGAATAAGTGAGGAAAGTCAGTTTAA